>NZ_BAAHBP010000033.1:0-112585 GCF_054776615.1 Spirosoma pomorum | reverse complement strand
TACATTGCATCTTGGTCGATACAAAGTTGACTCCACTACCAGTACTTTTCAATTTCCCAACACGCTCTTAACCACGTAGAAAGAGAATTTTTACGTCAGGCTAGGCAAGAAGCTTATGGAGATTACAAAGCTCGATTGCGTGAATATGTACATCACCGAGATAGAAATGCGCCGAAAATACAATTAAATAATATGGTCGAACAGCTACAGAAAAAAGGGCATCCAACTGTTTGGAAAGAAATGCAACGATACCATCGACTTAATATTTTGTCAAAGATAGATGCCGACCTCGACGCTCTTTTTAATCAGGCTCCCGAATCACTGAGTTGGTAACAGTGCCCGGCGCAACGTCGAGCAAATGGGTAAGTTGAAATAACCGTACGCACATAAACGAAAGAAGCCCGACCGGTTAGGATCGGGCTTCTTTCGTTTATATTGTTACGTTACCGGTCCTGAAAAACAGGCCGGGTAAACGGCGGTTGCAGCAAAATATGGTATGAATTCTCGTCGCCCAGCGCGATAGCCCGTCGCAGGTCGTTTTCGGCCTGAGGAAGCTGGCACACCTGAATGCGAGCCAGTGCCCGCCAGCGATAAGCGTCGGGTTTAATATCCCTGAAATGCCAGACAGCTTTGTCAAACTCCCGGAATGCATTTTGAAAATCTTCCAGGGTATAATAAGCGATGCCGCGGTCAAGGTAACATTCGGCCAACGTATTATCACGGCTGATGGCCTGCGTCAGATCATAAATAGCAGAGTGATAATTGCCCTGGGCGAGTTGGCACTTGCCGCGGTACGCATAGGCAATAGCCGATTTAGGGGCTTGCTTGATGACGTCGTCGAAATACTGATGCGCGTCAACAAACGTCCGGTTATTGACCAGCTCGATTCCTGTTTTATACCGCTTTCGATCTTTGTCAGCGGGCGTGTCATGATCGACGGTGAAGTACCGGATCGTCATGTATAAAGCAAACAGGAAAATTAATACAGCAATTTCCATGATTCAGTTCAGCTTCTCACGTCTGCGAATTTACAACAGTCTAATCAACTTTATTCAGATAATTGCGCTCGGACTGCTTTGGGCAAACTCTGGAATACCAGTTCGTAGGAATGGTCGATCCAGTCCTGCAAATCCCGGCTCTTAACACTGCTATCAACGGTGATCGTATTCCAGTGTTTCTTGTTCATGTGGTAGCCCGGCTGGACTGCATCAAATTCTTCCCGAAGTTGTACCGCCCGTTCCGAATCGCATTTGAGCGCCATCGTGGTAGGTCTGCTTTCGGTATCCAGCATGGCAAATATTTTATTGCCTACCTTGAAAATCAGCGTTACTTCGTCAAAAGGAAACGACTCAGTAACATTTGGCTTTGCCAGGCAATAGATGCGCAGCGCTTCTACGTTCATGAAGCTTCCTGAGTTAGCGCGTGCAGGCCCGGAAAATCATCACGCACACGCAGAACAGGAACATGATGATCGAAATACGATTGATACCGTGCATCATACGTAAGTTGGTACTGGTTGGCGCGTTAGGGTCTGGCTTACGAAAAACACGCAGAAAATAGGCGAACACAGGACCAATTTTGAAATAATCCAGTAGACGATTCATAGTAGTCGGGTAACAGGCACCAACAAAAGTCGGAGGAGCGGTATTGCCCTGCCTGTATTAAGAACAAAATTTAATCGTGAATCCGTCAGATTTGGTCAATTTTTTCGGGCTCGATCCACCGGCTGTCTTCGCGAATTAACTCGATCAATTCATCAACGGCGCGACCGGCTGGTACCGACTTTTTAATGACCTGCTGGCCCCGATACAGCGCAATCTTGTCACGTCCGATACCCACGTAACCATAGTCAGCATCGGCCATTTCGCCGGGGCCGTTTACGATACAGCCCATGATACCAATCTTGACGCCTTTAAGGTGATCGGTACGCTGGCGGATCATAGCCGTCGTTTCCTGCAAATCGAATAGCGTCCGGCCGCATGAGGGGCAGGAAATGTATTCGGTCTTAGTGATACGGGTCCGGGCAGCCTGCAAAATACCGAACGCCAGGTTGTTCAGCCGTTTTAGTTCATCGGCATGAGGCTGACTGGCCGATGAGAGCATGATGCCGTCCCCTAAGCCATCGATCAATAAGCCACCCGCGTCGGTAGCGGCAAATAGCGGGATATTTTCGGCCTGACTGGCTGGGTAACTCCGCTGAATAACGACTGGCGTATCAATTCCCTGATTGATGAGCTCAACGCAAAGCCGCCGGAGTTCCGGCATGGCGTGGGCGTTTGTTGTTATGATCAGCAGTACTATCGTTACGTCACTACGTAACGCGTCCAGTAAGTCATCCGATAAGTCAGTAAGGGAAACCCGCACTACGTTCAGACGGTCATGGAGAAGTCGTGACGATGCCCTGGCTGTCAGGTACTCGTCAGCTGTGAGCAGAGGATAACTAGCCGTCGTGCTGGCGATTGACTGCCAGACGGTATAATCCAGAATCTCTTTCAGACCATTCGGTAGCATGAACTGCGCCGGTTGAGATCCGGTGTAGACGTAATCTGCGCCGAGGTCATTCATCCGCCATTTGTCCGGTACGGGCAGGTAAAAGTGCCCAATGGGCTGTAATACGTCGTGTTCGGTAACCGGTACCTGGCTGAAGTCAGCGATGACACGAGGGACGTTCTGTCCGCCAATGTTCGTCACTGGCTGGGTAGCCCGGCGCGTATACTGAAACGGATTAATCGGATAGGTTGTGATCGACGGCATGGGCTGGCTGTCGGCGGCCCGGTTTGTGTAACGGTCGATTAATGCCTGTGCTACGGGAGCTTCACGCTCGGGTTCTTCCGTCAGCGATACGCGAACGGTATCGCCAATACCATCTTCAAGCAGCGTGCCGATACCCAACGCCGATTTGATGCGGCCATCTTCGGCCTCCCCGGCTTCGGTAACGCCGAGGTGGAGCGGATAAGGTTTGAGCCCTTCTTCGTCCAGCCGTTGCACCAGCAGCCGATACGCCTGTACCATCACTTGCGGGTTGCTGGATTTCATTGACAGGACAATATTGTAGTACTGTTCATCTTCGCAGATGCGCAGAAACTCCAGCGCCGACTCAACCATACCGGCGGGTGTATCGCCGTAACGACTCAGAATCCGATCCGATAGCGAACCATGGTTGGTGCCAATCCGCATTGCCGTACCGTGTTCTTTACAGATACGGACCAAGGGCAAAAATTTCTCCCGGATACGCTCCAGCTCAGCCGCGTAAGCTGCTTCGGTATAATCAATGTACTCAAACCGCTTGCGGTCGGCGTAATTGCCGGGATTGATCCTGACTTTCTCTACTACCCGAGCGGCCAATTCCGCTGCGTTAGGCGTGAAGTGAATATCCGCAACAAGGGGCGTGGTATATCCTCGCGCGCGTAACTCCCGACGAATGTTTTCCAGGTTCTGCGCTTCTTTCACGCTGGGCGCGGTGATCCGAATGTATTCACAACCTGCTTCAATCATCCGGATAGACTGCTCTACCGACCCCATCGTGTCCATGGTATCGACTGTGGTCATCGATTGAACCCGGATCGGATAATCAGAGCCCATGGGCACGTCACCAATAAATACCGGAATGGTTTTGCGACGAACGTACTGAGTAAGTGAGGGCGTGTAATGAACCGACGGATCAGGAACCACCGACGATATAGATGGAGTAAGCAGCGAATCGAGCATACGAGAGTTGGCCGGGCCAATTGACAAAGACAAAGGTACAGAAAAAGCAGTTTGTCAACCGATGGACCCGACTCCTGGAAAACGTTGGCTATTGGATAAATGTTCACCCAAAATACTTAACAAGATAAACTGTAGTCTACTTATTTAAGAGGATTAATTACCAGTTAGTTAGTGTAAACAAAATGCCTTCAGCGTAGTTATTTATACTGAGTACACCCTGCTGTTGATAAAGACAGTTAAGCAGGATATCCGTTCGTTCTAACACGTAAAAAAATGAAAATCAAATCGTTGTATGCATTCGCTCTGGTTGCTCTGTTAGCAACGGGCGCATACGCACAGGACACAACCAATACCACTGCTCGGAAAGCCCGTGTCAAATCTGACCTAAAGGAAGCTGGTCAAAATGTTGGTGACGCAGCCACCGAAGTCGGTCGGGGCGCCAAACGTAATGCTAAAAAGGCAGGACAAGCAATCAGCAAAGAAGCTGATAAAGTCGGCGACAAAATCGACCAGAAATCGGAAGAATGGAAAACCAAACGTGATGCTAAACGAGCGGAGAGGGCTGCCAAGCGCGACACATTATAATAATTGGAGATACAGTTAATGATCGAGGGCCCGGCTTAGTAAGCCGGGCCCTCGATCATTAAACTGCTCACTAACTGAGTTTAGTGACTATTCTAGGGTACTTGCCTCGCCAGTGTTTCCAGCGCTTGTGCGACCAGAGCCAGTCAGAGGGATAAGCCCGGATGGTTTCTTCCAACAGATCGCGGTATCGCTCCAGAATCACTCCCTCGGGTAAGTCGGTATAAGGTGGCTGGCCGATAGTCGTGAACGTTACCTGATAGTAGCCCCGTCGGACCCGGTTGATGTGTGTGTAAAAGACAGGCAATTGTCGACTACGGGCCAGTCGTTCAGTGCCGGGGTAGAAGGGGGTATCGTGATGCAGAAAATCGGTCCAAAAGGCCTGTTCTGGTACGTCGGGTACCTGGTCGGCAACCAGCGCGATAATCCGGGGTATGTTTTTCTGCGCGGCCATGCGCCGGGGAAGCGTTTGCATCGGTACGGGTACCGCCCCGAACGCCGACCGGATCTCCTGCATTAATTTCTCGAAAAATGGATTGTTGAGTGGTTTGTAGATACTATCGGCTGGCATGCCGTGCAGCACCGAACCCGACGGAACCCACTCCCAGTTACTGCTGTGCGATGCCATACCTACCACCGCCTGACCGGCCTGAAGGTGCTGCTTTACTAGGTCGGCGTTCGTAAACTGGACCCGTTTCCGGAGTTCATCAGGTGACATAGCTGGCATCTTGATGGTCTCAACGATAAGGTCGGTCAGGTTGCGATAGAAGCCACGGGCGATGCGCTGGATATCGGCCGGAGACTTTTCGGGGAATGAAAGACGCAGATTTTCTAAGACGACCCGCTTCCGATAGCGAACGACGTAAAGCAACAAAAAATACAAGAAATCCGACAAACCGTAAAGCACCGTCAACGGCAACCGTGACAGCAATCGAAAAAATATCATCTGATAATAGATGAGCAGAGATCATAGCGAATGGGGAGTTCTGCCCGTTCTACCCAAACAATTAAAAATTTGTAAAATCGGTTTCTGGTATTACTTTTTTGTGTTACTTGTTGCTGATATAATTAGTCTTTATTGGAAAAATACCAGCAACCAAAACAAACTGAGTTACTCATTGACCTGCATTACCTGCCCAATCTGGATTTTATAACTGGTTTTCTGAAGTTCGATCGGGTATGGCTGGAAGCGCATGAACATTACCAGAAGCAAAGCTACAGAAATCGCTGTTACATTGTGACAGCCCACAAAGTAGACGCGCTGGCCGTGCCGGTACAGCAGGGGACACACCACCATCCAATCCGTGAGGTAAGGATCGACAACAGTCAGCCCTGGTCCGTTCGTCACTGGCGAAGCTTGCAGGCTGCTTATGGCAAGGCTCCGTTCTTTGAGTACTATGCTCCAGAGTTCGAGCCGGTTTACCAGAAGGAGTGGGAGTTTTTATTTGATCTTAATAAAGAATTGCTGACAATTTGTCTGAAACTACTGGCTATTCGAACACCAGTTGACCTGACAGATTGCTACGTAAAAAGCCCTGAAGTCGGCGTATTTGACGCCCGGTCAGCGCTGAATTCCCGAAATAGAGAGGGATCGCCCTTATTCTATTCGCCGGTGCCGTATCAGCAAAACTTTGGCCCTGATTTTGTAGCCAATGTGAGTGTTATAGACCTGTTGTTCTGCCAGGGACCGGCCGCGTTGGACGTGTTGACGGCTGGCCTTCGGGAGTGAACAAATCCTTAAAACTCTACGTTAAGCCATTAGTACGCTTACCTTAGGAGACCCAAAGCGAATGGAAGCAAAATTCTCAAACCGCGTTAAGGAAGTAATCTCGCTGAGTCGGGAGGAGGCCTTACGCCTAGGCCACGATTACATCGGTACAGAACATCTGCTACTGGGCATGATCCGGGAAGGAGAGGGCGTGGCCGTCGGGCTGCTTAAAAAGCTCGGCATCTCGCTCGACGAACTTCGGGTCACTATTGAACAGGCAACGAAAGGTACGGCGACCAACAACGTAAAAAATCTGGCGAATATCCCACTGACCCGTCAGTCGGAAAAGACGCTGAAAATTACGTATCTGGAAGCCAAAATTTTCAAAAGCCCACTCATTGGCACGGAGCATCTGCTGTTATCGATTCTGCGCGATGAAGACAATGTCGCCACGCAGATTCTGAATAAGTTCAATGTTAATTACGAAGTCATTAAAGAGATGCTGGAATACCAATCCTCGGGAAGTCGTCCGGTGATGGGTCCCGAGACCGATGATGATGACAATGACCGGGGTATGTTTGGCGGTAGCGGCAGCAGCGGTTCGGGCAAAGAAGCCAAAGGTTCTGAAAAGTCACGGACACCCGTGCTGGATAACTTTGGCCGCGACCTGACCAAACTGGCTGAAGTCGGTAAACTGGACCCAATTGTTGGTCGTGAAAAAGAAATCGAGCGCGTTGCTCAGGTATTGAGCCGTCGTAAGAAAAATAACCCAATCCTGATTGGCGAACCGGGCGTCGGTAAGACGGCTATTGCTGAAGGGCTGGCGTTACGTATCGTTCAGAAAAAGGTATCGCGGGTGCTGTTTGGCAAACGCGTGGTTACTCTTGATCTGGCATCGCTGGTAGCCGGTACAAAATACCGGGGTCAGTTCGAAGAGCGGATGAAAGCCGTGATGAACGAGCTGGAAAAATCGCCGGAGGTGATCCTGTTCATTGATGAGCTGCACACCATCGTTGGTGCGGGTGGCGCGTCGGGCTCACTGGATGCCTCGAACATGTTCAAGCCAGCACTAGCCCGTGGCGACATTCAATGCATCGGTGCCACGACGCTGGACGAATACCGTCAGTATATTGAGAAAGATGGTGCCTTGGCCCGTCGTTTTCAAATGGTCATGGTTGATGCTACGTCGATTGACGAAACCATCGAGATCCTGAACAACATCAAGGATAAGTACGAAGACCACCACCACGTTAACTACACGCCGGAAGCTATCGAAGCAGCCGTGAAACTGTCGGAGCGTTATATCTCTGACCGCTTCCTGCCCGATAAAGCGATTGACGTAATGGACGAAGTGGGTGCTCGGGTACACATCTCGAATATCACCGTTCCCGAAGATATTCTGAAGCTTGAAGAGCAGATTGAGAATATTAAGAAGGAGAAAAACCAGGTCGTTAAGAGCCAGAAATACGAAGAGGCTGCTCAGCTCCGCGACAAGGAAAAACGCCTGATCGATCAGCTTGACCGTGCTAAACAGGCGTGGGAAGAGGATACCAAAAAACGTCGGTACACGGTGGACGAAAACAGCGTAGCTGAAGTCGTAGCCATGATGACAGGTATTCCAGTCACGAGCGTATCGAACGATGAAGGTAAAAAACTCGTCAACATGGGCGAGGAACTGAAAGGTAAAGTAATCGGTCAGCAGGCTGCTATCGACAAGCTAGTGAAAGCCATCCAGCGGACGCGGGTAGGCCTGAAAGATCCGAAGAAGCCAATCGGTTCGTTTATTTTCCTTGGTCCAACGGGGGTTGGTAAAACGGAGCTGGCGAAAGTTCTGGCTAGCTACTTGTTCGACAAAGACGATGCGCTGGTACGTATCGATATGTCGGAGTACATGGAGAAATTCAGCGTTAGCCGACTGGTCGGCGCTCCTCCGGGCTATGTTGGTTACGAAGAAGGTGGTCAGCTCACCGAGAAAATCCGTCGGAAACCATACAGCGTCGTGCTGTTGGATGAGATCGAGAAAGCTCACCCGGATGTATTCAACATCTTGTTGCAGGTGCTTGACGATGGTATTCTGACCGACGGTCTGGGTCGCCGGGTTGACTTCCGAAATACGATCATCATCATGACGTCGAATATCGGGGTTCGTGACCTGAAAGATTTCGGAGCCGGTATCGGTTTTGCTACCCGCAAGAGCGAAAGCCAGGACGAGATTATGAAGAACACCATCCAGAGCGCGCTGCGTAAAGCATTCTCGCCGGAGTTCCTTAACCGTCTGGACGATGTGATTGTGTTCAACTCGTTGCAACGCGAAGACATCCACAAAATCATCGACCTCATGCTGGGCAAATTGCTTGGCCGCGTGACAAGCCTAGGTTACACCGTCGATCTGACCGAGAAAGCGAAAGACTTCCTGTCAGAGAAAGGATATGACCAGCAGTACGGTGCCCGTCCGTTGAGCCGCGCCATTCAGCGCTATCTGGAAGACCCCATTGCTGAAGAAATTCTGAAAGGGGAATTGAAGGAAGGCGATGTAATTCAGGCTGACTACAGTGGTGAAGGTGAGACGCTGACAATCACGGTGAAAAAGCAAGAAGAAGTAACGGAGTAATCCGAATACGATAGATAAATGAAAAGACCGGACGGTTCCGTCCGGTCTTTTTTTATGCACATTACTAAATAAGGAAGCCGTCGGGTCGTACTTGCTATCGGACGTGATACTGCGCTTAAGCTAGCTATTTTTCTGTTTTAAGTAGCCGACAGCTAAGCTATGCAGCTACTTATGTTTAAAATGACTCATGTCTTTTGACGTAAAAAAGAAAAGTCTCAGTATTACATAATGACAATCGGCCCGATTGGTAGATGACTGCTCAAGAGATGTTGATTTACACTGTCCGAGAGCTTAGTAAGAACCGAGTAAGTGTTGATTTCGGCATTCAGGACAAATACTGTCAGCGTATATTTCTCAAAGTTCTGCTGGTGCTGCAGGTTTTTGTCAAAAGTGAGCAAAGCGTCGAAACCATTGGGCAGCATTCGTTTGAGCAATTCACCGTTTTTTATTCCGTTCCATCCTTTATCTCGAACCGTGTAGACTTCATGATCGGTGAAATCAAGCTTCAGACGTTTGGGTAAATTCTCGTCAAGCAGCAGCCGCATAAAGCTGATCGATGTTGTTTGCGGTTAGCAGTTTAATAGATATAGCCAGTAAAGCGACCGCCTGTTCTCTCTTGACAGTAGGAAATTCCTCCAAAAAAACATCTAGCGATTCACCTGCTTTTAAGTAATCAAATAACGACTCTACAGGAACGCGTGTCCCCGTAAAAACGGGCTGACCGCCTAAGATGTCAGCATCAATAGTAATGAACTCCTTCGTATCCATACCTAAATGTACAACACAGACGATTTGCTTGCTAACTAAAAAAGAGCTTACAAATGTCAAATATTCTTCTGTTTTACCTGGTCAATCAGATACTCGGAGGTACGCATAGACGCAGCCAGGATGGTCCACGTTACGTTTTTATCGCCCTGAGAAACGAATGGGGCCGCATCAACGACGAATAAATTCTTGACCTCATGTGCCTGTTGGTACTTATTCAGGGCCGACGTTTTAGGATCATTGCCCATACGCACGGTACCGACTTCGTGGATGATGCGACCGGGGGCTGCCAGGCCGTACCCATGAGCCGTATCAGGTCCGGGTTTAGCGCCTAACGGAATACCACCCATTGCGTGAATGATTTCCTCAAACGTATCCTGCATGTGCTTGGCCTGCTTCACCTCGTAGTCTGACCATTTGTAATGGAAACGTAACGTCGGGACGCCGTACTTATCGACGCCATTCGGATCGATTTCGCAGTAGTTGCTTTCGAGGGGCACGGGTTCTCCCCGGCCTGCCATACTGATGTAAGCGCCGTAGAAGCGCCGGTAATCATCTTTCAGACTAGCACCGTAACCACCGCCCGGCTTCATTTTACCCTGTCGATCGGGAATAGTGCCATTTTGAGCTTCAATTCCTCCACCGTAGCCGTAGCCGGGCATCGTCATTCCTCCACCGTATTCGATGTGGTAGCCACGCGGGAAGTCCAGTTTTTTGTTGTCCAGCCACCAGGGCGTAAAGACGTGCATCCCACCTACACCATCCTCGTTGTACCGCTTCCTATCCATCAGGGCAGGCACAAAGGCCGACCGATTGGCGCCCGTTGAATCATTCAGGTATTTGCCGATTACTCCGCTGCCATTAGCCAGTCCGTTTGGAAAGCGGGCTGATTTGGAATTGAGCAGCAGACGCGCAGATTCACAGGTGCTAGCTCCCACCATAACCGCTTTTGCCCGAACCGTAATCTCCTGTAAGCTTTGCTTGTCGACATAGCTTACGCCGGTAGCTAGTCCCGTATTAGGATCGGTCAGGATTTCACGGGCCATCGCGCCATTGATGAGCGTGACGTTGCCCGTTTTAACGGCAGGGATACACAGGACTGACGAGGCCGAAAAGTCGGCGTAAGCCTGGCAACCCCGGTTGCATTGGCGACAATAAAAGCATTGACCGCGCTCGTTGTTGATCGGTTTTGTGAGAATACTCAATCGCGAAGGAATAACTGGAATACCAATCTGTGACCCAGCTTTACGTAGCATCAACTCGTGAAGCCTGGGTTTAGGTGGGGGTAGAAAGATACCGTCCGGCTCGTTGGGCAGGTTCTCGACGGAGCCAAATAAGCCAATAAGCCGGTCGACGCGGTCATAGTAAGGTTTAAAATCTTCGTAGCTGATAGGCCAGTCGTCGCCCACACCCGACAGCGAACGTCGGCGGAAGTCGTCGGGACCGAAGCGCATCGAAATACGTCCCCAATGGTTCGTACGTCCCCCCAGCATACGTGATCGAAACCAGTTAAATTCCGTACCGGCTTTTGCCGAGTAAGGCTCTCCGTCAATCTGCCAACCACCCCAGGCAGCATCAAAATCCCCACCCGAGCGGAATTCGGTCGCGGCTCCACGACGAGGTGATTCCCAGGGCCATTTTAGTTGGGTGATGTATTTCGGATCGGCAGGGTCGTAGTAACCGCCCGCTTCGAGTAGGACTACCTTGGCACCTGCCTTGGCCAGCATATAAGCCGCCATACCACCACCCGCCCCTGAGCCTACAATGGCTACGTCGTAAACGACTGGCGCTTTTTTTACTTGAGGAATTTCCATCGGGACGATTGACAAATCTACATTTATCAAAAGTCGAACGATGAATTAACCTACTGACCGAATGATTTATCGCTCATTGACAGGTTTGTCTTAACCGGATGCTAACGAAAACGAATACAATACTGAAAATGAACATACCTTACGGCCAGGCAGGTGAATCTGATTTATTTGCCCGGTTAAAATTGTGAAAACAGTGACAGACGCTCAGCCAATTATCGACTTGATTGAGACCCTGAATCCAGCGAATGAGGCCGAGATGGCCGGGATTGACGCACAGGTATGGCACTACGTACATGGAAACGATACCGTACCACCGTTAACTGGTTACCCCCGTTACACACGCTCGCGCGACGTATTGAAGGCGATTCGACCCGCTGGTTTTCTGGTGAAAATTGAGAACTGGGAAAAGTTTACGGCCGTCTATGGCTGTTTTATATTGCCGGATGGGGCCCTAGCCGATTTTGACTCCGGGCAGGGTACTACCGAGGAACTGGCTGAACTGCACGTCATTCTTCAGGGTATTGCTTACAGCCGTAGGTGATCAGAGATCATTATTAACTGGCTAGTTTTTGCTAAATGAGTCAGTTTTTTTGGTATTCAGCTACTTGCGTGAATAGTTTTATGGTTGCCTTCCTCTCCGATTATGACCTCCGAAACAAAGTCTAGTATCCCGTCGCAGAAGATTTACTATCTCGACCTCATTAAACTATTGCTCACAGGTCTTGTGGTCCTGCATCATACTATGATTGCCTACGGGGCACCGGGGGGCTGGTATTTCAGGCAACCGGTGGATAATCAACTGATCCGATTAGTCATGACGGTATTTGTGGCGACTAATCAGTCTTTTTTTATGGGTATGTTTTTCATGCTGTCGGCCTATTTTGTTGGTCCTTCGTACGATCGGAAAGGAGCTGTCACGTTCGTGGTTGATCGGCTGAAACGACTGGGGATTCCGTTGCTGATTTACTCATTCGTGCTGGCGACGATCTTGAATTTTCTGGTGTATCGCTACGGAAAAGGCAATGACGTTACGTTCTGGCAGTTTGTGAATGGCTACGACGGCTGGATTTCGCCGGGCGTCATGTGGTTTGTGGAAGCTCTGTTACTGTTTACGCTGATGTATGTGGCGATGCGGCAAGTGTTTACGCTACGTTTCCGCCTACAATGCCCCGGAACGGGAACCATTCTGCTAAGTGCGCTGGCGCTCGGACTTATCAGTTTTTTGGTCCGAATTGTGTTCCCGCTTGGCTGGGTCTGGGAGCCGTTTGGTTTCCAGTTGGCGCACTTTCCGCAATACGTTGCGCTATTTGGAGTGGGAATACTGGCGCAGCAAAACAACTGGTTCGACCAACTATCGCGGGCGCAGGGGCGTTTCTTTAGTCGGCTTGCCCTGACGCTGGCATTTCTTGTTTTCCCACTGCTGCTTGTGGTCGCTGTAACAGTCAAACTGACTCCCGCCAGTGTGAGCGATGGCTGGAGCGTTCAATCGCTGATCTACAGTATCTGGGAGCAACTGACGGGAATATCGATTATTGTAGCCCTGCTCTACATCGCAAAACAGCGGTGGAACTACACAAGCACCCGCCTGGACAAGGGTTCCCGCTACGCATTTGGGGTTTATGTGTTTCACCCACTCGTTGTCATTTTACTAACACTTTTGCTGACCGACCTACCACTCGATCCGCTCGTTAAACTGATAATCGCTATCCCGCTGGCGCTGGTTGGCTCCTTCGTACTTGCTGCCCTGATCGTGCGGATTCCGGGCGCAAAGCAGATTTTCTAATGTTCAGATTCAGCCAAATCTCTACTTAACATCCTTTGCAAGCTCCGCGATTTTGTTGGTGCCCACTATATCGACGCCCAGTTTTTTTAACTGCTTCCAGGCATCGGGCGTGTTAGGAACATTCGACAACCGGAAGGGCTTGTTGGAGCTGTGGGCCCGTTTGAGCACTCGTTTGAGTTTGTCCTGATCCGCATCGGGCATTTTGCCTTCGCCGTTCCACTGGGAATACGAGTCAAAGTTATCACTGATCATCGCAACCCGTCCCAACGTTTCTTCGTCGTAGATTTCACTTGGACGGCCATCGAATTGCAGGAGCGCCGACTGGTCGAGTAGTAATTCGATTCGGGGGCGGTTGCCTGTAATGATAATCTGAATGGCGCTGGGATTTGCACTCCGGTTGAACAACGTAATATTTTGCTGCAATTGATCGACTAGAGTGGAGAGAACTGCTTCCTGATTGTCTTTTATGTCGAGGACCAGACCAAAGGTGTACCGCCGATCCGAACTGACAGATCCACTATGCTGAGCAAACAGTTGTTTGATGGGCGACAGGTAGAGCGAATCCAGAGTAGGCGCTACTATTCCGTCCTGCGGCTTTGTGGTTGACACAACAAGTTTGCCGTTTTGCAGCCAGACATCGGCCTCAATAAAATCAGCTTTCTGTTCATACGCCGTGATGAATGGCTTTGGCTGGCGATGGTCATCCTGCGCCAGTACTTTCTGCGCGTGTACAGCCGACGAGAGTAACGAGAGGAGGAGAGGCAGGATCAGCAAGCGCATGGTGAGGTTCTTAGTTTTCAACAAAGTAACACAGCTTCGGGGCGAAAGCAAAAGAAACGCGTACCTTGTCGTTTAGCCCTAAAGCGTTATTTTTGACGCTTCTAGTTTTTATTAATAGTCGGTCTGCTGTTTGTGCCCGACAATAAGCTAACAATGGATTTATTAAAAGGAAAAGTGGCGCTGATAACGGGCGCATCGCGGGGGATCGGTCGGGCTATGGCCCTGAAATTTGCGCAGGAAGGCGCAACAGTAGCTTTTACGTATCTGTCGAGCGTTGAAAAAGGTCAGGCACTGGAAGAAGAACTGCGGTCGTTTGGGGGCGAAGCCAAAGGCTACCGGTCAGATGCGTCGGACTATAAAGCAGCCGAAGAGTTAATCAATCAGGTCATTGCTGATTTTGGTAAACTGGACGTCTTGATCAATAACGCTGGTATTACCAAAGATGGCCTGCTGATGCGGATGACCGAAGAACAATGGGATTCGGTTATTAACGTTAATTTAAAGTCGGTCTTTAACCTGACGAAAGCAGCCACGAAACCAATGATGAAAGCCCGGGTCGGGTCGATTATTAACCTGACATCGGTAGTGGGTATTCGGGGAAATGCCGGTCAGGCCAACTACGCAGCGTCGAAAGCCGGTATTATTGGCTTTACCAAGTCGGTAGCACTGGAATTAGGGTCGCGTAATATTCGCTCAAATGCCATTGCGCCTGGTTTTATTGAAACTGAAATGACCGGCGAAGTCAACGAAAAAGCCGTCGAAGAATGGAAACAGTCGATCCCGATGAAGCGGGGCGGGCTGCCCGAAGACGTTGCTAACTGCGCTGTTTTCCTTGCCTCCGACATGTCGGCTTACATCACCGGTCAGGTGCTGCAGGTAGACGGTGGGATGTTAACGTAGAAAAAGGAGGAAGGGGAGGAGGGAGTAAAGAAGAAAGGCGCTGAAGAAATTACTTTATCTTCTATTCCGCTGCTTTCCCTTTCCGCCTTCCTCCCTCTCCTCCCTCCTCCCTTTTTCATGAACATAATTTTTCAATCGTCGCCCTGGTGGATTCTGGTTTGTTTGCTGGTCGGAGCGCTCTATGCCTACGTCATGTATCAGCCACTGCCGTTGCCGGGCATGTCGTCGGCGAACGGCAGTGGAGATACCGTCGGCGGTATTGACAAACGTACTGCCTACTGGCTGGCAGCTCTTCGGTTTGTCGTTGTTAGTCTGCTTTGTTTTCTGCTGTTGAATCCGTTGATCCGCAGTATCCAGACGCTGACCGAAAAGCCAACGGTGGTGCTGGCGATTGATAATTCCGAATCCGTAGCCGCTGCCGGACGTCCTGCCCTGAACCGGGCGCTGACAAACCTGCAGCAACTCCAGCAAAAGCTTAGTGATAAAGGACTGGACGTAGCCATACGTAATTTTGGTGATTCAGTAAGTACTACCGACTTAACTCAGATCCCATTTACCCAACGAACAACCGATCTGTCGGGGCTCTTATCCCGCATTCGGTCGGATTACGAAGGGCGCAACTTAACGGACGTTGTCCTGGTTTCCGATGGAATTTTCAACCAGGGTGTATCACCTACGTTTGGGCAATACCCGTTCGCGGTGCAGACAATTGGCCTGGGCGACACCATTCCAAAAAAAGATATTCAGCTGAAAGGCATCATCGCGAACCGGATTGCCTACCTGGGCAACCAGTTTCCGGTACAGGCGGAAATAATCAGTAACGGCTTTCAGGGACGTAACGCTACTGTTGTGCTGCGTCAGAACGGAAAAGAACTAGGTCGGCAATCAGTTCGGTTCGGGCAGAACGATACGTTCAATCAACTGACTTTTCAGGCTACGGCAACGCAGAAAGGTGTTCAGCACTACGTCGTTGAAATCCTGCCGCAGCCGGGTGAGTTCAGCACTCAGAATAACCGCCAGGATGTGTACCTGGACGTAATCGACGGCCGAGAGAAGGTGCTTCTGCTTGCGCTGGCCCCGCACCCCGACGTAAAAGCGTTACGTAGTATTCTGGAGAAAAACGAGAACTACGAAGTCGACGTACGAACAATAACTGGTGCTTCCGATCAAACGCCCCCTGCGGAGAAGGTATATGATCTGATCATCCTGCACCAGATTCCGGACAACAGCGGAATGAGTACCGCCTTGGTACAACGCTACCTGGCAAAAAATACTCCTGTGCTATTTGTGTTAGGCAACCAGTCGGCGCTGGGGCCGTTCAATACGTCGAACTCTGTTATACAAATTGCGGGTCAGCCCGGCCAGAGCGACAAGGTGACGGGCGTATTGAATCCCTCCTTCAAGCAACTTAATCTTGACCCGAGCCGGTTTGAGATACTGAGTAAACTGCCGCCCATGCTAGCTCCGTACGGCGAATTTCGGGTGCAGCCGGGAAGCGAAGTTGTACTATGGCAGCAGATTGGTAGCGTTCGGACGACAAAACCGTTGCTGGCATTGAACGTAACGAGTCCCCGCAAAACAGCGGTATTGGCCGGAGAGGGACTGTGGTCGTGGCGTCAGGAGGAATTCGCCCTGACTGAAAAACAGGAAGTCGTTGACGAACTTATTCAGAAAGTCATTCAACTGATCTCGGTGAAAGAAGACCGGCGTAAGCTGCGGGTTTATCCAATCCGGAACGAATTTGTGGCGGGGGAGAAGGTAATCTTTGAAACCGAAATCTACAACGATATTTACGAGCGTTTGTACGATAAACCCGTTCGGCTCGACATTACCGATGAGCGGGGCATCATTCGTAATTTTAATTATACCCCTACCGCCGAGAATAGTCGCTTTGAAATCAGCCGCTTGCCCCAGGGCGCGTATCAATTCAAAGCCAGTATTGCTGCAAGCGCCGGTGGCAAAGCCGAACAGGCATCTGGACAGTTTGTCGTACGCGATCTTCAACTTGAAGCCTTGAACACGACGGCTGACCATGGCTTACTGCGCCAACTGGCCCAGCAAACAGGCGGCCAGTTCTACGGTGCCGATCGCCTTGATGCCCTGGTGAACAGTCTGACGACGAAACCGCATCCTGCCCGTCTGAGCAGCACCGAAGAAATGAACGAGATCATCAACTGGCGGTGGTTATTCTTTGTCGTACTGATCCTGGTGAGCATCGAATGGGCGCTACGGAAGTTTTACGGCGGGTATTAATACGTGCTTCTTTGGCGCTCAGCGTAACTTCTGGGGCCAGTAACCTGCTGATGTGTCGGTTAATCCGGTCACTATTGTATTTTTGCCTTCACGTATGAATACTACTCAAACACCGGCTACGGGTACTCCGGCAGCCTCTCTTCAGGACATCATTTCCCACGCCAAAGAATACGGCTTTGTGTTCCCGTCGTCTGAAATCTATGACGGTCTACAGGCTGTATACGACTACGGTCAGAATGGCGTCGAGCTGAAAAATAACCTTAAAACGCTGTGGTGGAAAGCGATGACGCAGCTCAACGATAATGTCGTTGGGATCGATGCGTCGATCTTTATGCATCCGCTGACGTGGAAAGCGTCGGGACACGTTGACTCGTTCAACGACCCGATGATCGACAACCGTGATTCGAAAAAACGCTACCGGGCTGATCAACTGATTGAAGGCAAAGCCGAACAATATGAACTGGCGGGCGACACCGAACGCGGCCAAGCGTTACGTAACGAACTAGGTCGCTTACAGAGCGCCGATGATATGGAAGGGTTACGGAACCTGATTATCGCCGAGGGAATCAAAGACCCTGTTTCGGGTACCGACAACTGGACCGAAGTGCGTCAGTTCAACCTGATGTTTTCGACGCAGGTGGGTTCGGTGGCGGAAGACGCCAGCTTGATTTACCTCCGTCCGGAAACGGCGCAGGGTATTTTCGTCAACTTCTTGAACGTACAGAAGACCGGTCGTATGAAGGTACCATTTGGTATTGCCCAGATTGGTAAAGCGTTCCGGAATGAAATCGTAGCCCGGCAGTTTACGTTCCGGATGCGGGAGTTCGAACAGATGGAAATGCAGTTTTTCGTACGGCCCGGTTCCGAGATGGAGTGGTACGAACGCTGGCGCGACACGCGGATGAAGTTTCACCAGGCGGTGGGCCTTCCAGCCGAAAAGTTGAAATTCCACATCCATGAAAAACTGGCTCACTACGCCAATGCCGCTGTGGACATTGAGTATCAGTTCCCCTTCGGTTTCCGGGAGATGGAAGGTATTCACTCGCGGACGGATTTTGACCTGAAATCGCATCAGGAGCTGAGCCGCAAGAAACAGCAGTACTTCGATAATGATGTTGACCCCGCAACGGGTAAACCATACGGAAACTACATTCCTTACGTAGTCGAAACGTCGGTTGGGGCTGACCGGCTATTCCTGGCTGTCTTCTGCAATGCCTTCACGAAAGAAGTCGTTGGGGAAGGCGATCAGCAGAAAGAGCGTACGTACCTGAAACTGCATCCAGCGCTGGCACCAATCAAGGCTGCCGTATTCCCGCTGGTACGGAAAGAAGGGCTGCCCGAAAAAGCAGAACAAATCGTGAAGAGCCTGCGGTCGGAATTCCGGGTTGTATACGAAGAGCGCGATGCTATCGGCAAACGTTACACCCGTCAGGATCTAATTGGCACGCCATTCTGTATTGCCGTTGACTACCAGACACTGGAAGATGACACCGTAACGATCCGCTATCGTGATACGACCGAACAGGTACGTATTCCAATCAGCGAATTGAAGGCACGAATTGGACAGGAAGTGTCGATGGAACGCGTATTGGAGCAGATGTAATCGAACGCGCAAATGCTGAAGTTTATCTGAGTAAGCTCAAGCAGCGTAGCGTTTAAACCCATTTCTAACAGAAACGCCCGACCAAATTTGGTCGGGCGTTTCTGTTTACTAAGTACTTCAAATTAATCAGCTTTGATCACTTTGACTGTTTGTGCCTGGGTAGGCGTTGTAGCGCGTAGCAACAGAATTCCACGTTGCTGACGGTTCACGTCGAACGTGTGACGTTCAACCGAACCCGCTTGCTCAACCTGACGCGTGTCAATGATCCGACCGCTCATGTCCGTGAGTTGCAGGTACAATACCTGATCGGCAGCACCGCGAACCTCAACCGAAACCTGACCATTGGCTGAAGGGTTACCCAGCAGGTTGACTTGCAAGGTTCCCTCTTTAGCCGCTACACGAGCGTTAGGCGTAGCACAAACGGCCAGCCAGTTGTAGGCGAAGCTGGTTTCTGCTCCAGCTTGGCTGGCTCTGAGGGTGATCACCGGGTTGTCCGTGTAGAGGTTGAGCGAGTAAGGACCCGCAGCGTTTGTTGGCGCTAGCTCGTTCTGCACCAAGAAGGTGACCGGCTGTCCGCTCAGGCCTGTGTACTGGGGCACAAAGCTGATCTGCCGCTGCCCGGCGCTGAGGGTGGTGCAGCTGACGGTGCTCACCCCGGTGATGGCGAAGGGCGCCGTTTCCGCCCCCGAGACGTTCACGCTGGTAGTAGCGGTGATGGTCTGGGGAGTGGGCGAGGTGGCATCAGCCACGGTGACGGTGAAAGTCTGCAGACCCGCTGTCAGGGCGGTGACGGTAGCGCTGTTGCCGCTGGTGGTGATGGTGCCCGGGCCACTGAAGGTGTAACTAAAGGGGGCCGTGCCACCGGTGACGGTTGCCAGCAGGTTGACCGAGCCAGCAGCACTCACCTGAGTTGGGGTCGCCGTTAGCGTGGCAGCCAGTGGCTGATTGACTGGTGGAGTAGTACCACCGGCACAAGCGGCCAGCCAGTTGTAGGCGAAGCTGGTTTCTGCTCCAGCTTGGCTGGCTCTGAGGGTGATCACCGGGTTGTCCGTGTAGAGGTTGAGCGAGTAAGGACCCGCAGCGTTTGTTGGCGCTAGCTCGTTCTGCACCAAGAAGGTGACCGGCTGTCCACTCAGACCTGTGTACTGGGGCACAAAGCTGATCTGCCGCTGCCCGGCGCTGAGGGTGGTGCAGCTGACGGTGCTCACCCCGGTGATGGCGAAGGGCGCCGTTTCCGCCCCCGAGACGTTCACGCTGGTAGTAGCGGTGATGGTCTGGGGAGTGGGCGAGGTGGCATCAGCCACGGTGACGGTGAAAGTCTGCAGACCCGCTGTCAGGGCGGTGACGGTAGCGCTGTTGCCGCTGGTGGTGATGGTGCCCGGGCCACTGAAGGTATAGCTGAAGGGGGCCGTGCCACCGGTGACGGTTGCCAGCAGGTTGACCGAGCCAGCAGCACTCACCTGAGTTGGGGTCGCCGTTAGCGTGGCAGCCAGTGGCTGATTGACCGGCGGAGTGGTACCGGTACAAGCGGCCAGCCAGTTGTAGGCGAAGCTGGTTGTGACATCGGCTTGAGTCGCCCGCAGCGTAATGACCGGGTTGTCCGTGTAGAGGTTGAGCGGGTAAGGACCCGCAGCGTTTGTTGGCGCTAGCTCGTTCTGCACCGAGAAGGTGACCGGCTGTCCACTCAGACCTGTGTACTGGGGGGTGAAGCTGATCTGCCGCTGCCCGGCGCTGAGGGTGGTGCAGCTGACGGTGGTCACTCCAGTGATAGCGAAGGGCACTGTCTCAGCCGTCGAGACGCTCACGCTGGTAGTAGCGGTGATGGTCTGGGGAGTGGGCGAGGTGGCATCAGCCACGGTGACGGTGAAAGTCTGCAGACCCGCTGTCAGGGCGGTGACGGTAGCGCTGTTGCCGCTGGTGGTGATGGTGCCTGGGCCACTGAAGGTATAGCTGAAGGGGGCCGTGCCACCGGTGACGGTTGCCAGCAGGTTGACCGAGCCAGCAGCACTCACCTGGGTTGGAGTCGCCGTTAGCGTCAACGCCAAGGGAGTAACAGGACCTGCCAGGTTAGCCAGGTTAAACCGGGCTGCAATTGGGTAGTGATCCGAAGTTGTGTTGACATAGTTCGGAATCGAACCAGGTTGCAACACGTACGCCGAGCTACCTACGTAGGCCGCGTTCAGTTCGTTCGACACCGTCAGGTGGTCGATAAAGCTGGCCGACGATGCGAACGTATTACAGCCCTGCGCTTCGAGCGGTTGCGTCAGAACGCTGTAGTTGGTTGCATCAGCGATGATTGACGTGTACGACGATGGACGGCCAGTGGCAATCGACGAGTTGATCTGGTCGTTATAATCACCCAGAATAACCAGGTTAGCGGTCGAGTAATTCGCATCAAGCTCCGCCTTCAGATCATCGATATCCTGCTTCCGACGGTTGTAATCGGCGGCCGCGCTACCCGACTTGGCGTGAATAGCTACCGTGTGAATTTTCCGTGTAACACCGTTGATCGTTACGTTGGCAACGAACATAAATGGCAGACGACCCGATGACCAGTTGTTGGCCGACGGGTAATTGTATTTGCCATCCAGCAACGGTTTAGTCTCCGCCAGGACAGGCGTAACCGTTGCCGTGTTGTACACAACGCAGACTTTCTGAGCTAATGCCGTTGGTCCGAAAACGGTTCCATTGGATGGCGTCTGATCACACTCGTTCTGGAAATAGTACGAAAAACGATTCGAGCAGATGTAGCTGTAACTACCCGGCATGGCTGCGACGGCAGCCTGTAACCGGTTCAGATCGCTCACTTCCTCTACAGCAATAATATCGGACGTTAGTTTACCCAGGACGATTGCAGCGTTGGTCTGCTGCAATTCTTCGTTCGTCGGGCCAAAGTTGTTATACGGAAGATTTCCCTGTGGACAAGCGATGACGCCAGCATTAGCCCCCAAAAATTCCATATTCCACGCAGCGATGTCCAGCGTCTGATCCCGGTTTAACTCCGTGCCACCCGTACCACCGCAAAGTTGATCTGTAGCGGCAGTAGCGCCCGAAATGTCAGATAAAATACGCGGTTGTAATTGCAGGCCGTTCGTGCCCGTCGTCGTAGCACCCGACACAAAGCGGTCGCTAATACCCGTTACGCTGACCGGGTTAGCTGGACGACCTGCATTAGCCAGTGGCGAGTTAGCACTGATCCGTAGCGTTGCCGACTGACCACCGGCAGTGATCGTATAGTTGGTGCCTCCCGTCAGTGTCGCTCCTGAACCGCTGATGCTGGCGTCGGCTACGGAAACAAGCTGGCCCTGGTAGTTCGGTAACTGGTCCAACGTAATAACTTTCGGGGCAGGTGCTTCTCCTCCTGAAACAGCGGTGAAACCCGTTACGCCGTTAATCTCAACGGCGCCGTTAAAGACGGATATGGGGCCGCTAACCTGAACCAAGTCGCCGAGTTGCACGACTGTTGAATAGTCGGTTCCTGACGCACCACTGTATACCAGAATACCACCTGTTTCGTCCTGCACGTAGAATTGACGCGAACCCAGCTGATTGGTGACCGTTACCCGGCCAACGACCGTGAACGTTTGGCCGATGCCCGTTCGAACGGTAGCGATGGGGGTAAAGCGCGAATTAACCGTTAGTGTGAAGCTGGTACTGGTCGATAAACTGCCGGGGTCGGTCGCTACGACTGTAATCGTTGCTACGCTAGTAGTACTAGGAACTCCGCTTAATACGCCATTCGTGAACGTAAGGCCGCTGGGAAGACCCGAAGCCGTTAGGGTCAGGGCATCGCCATTCGGATCATTGAACGTATTTGCTGGAATTGCATAACTAAAGGTTTGCCCTTCGACCGCTGTTTGGTTAGGAATTGCATTCGCTACCGTTGGTGGTAAGTTCGTAACCGGAGCCGCACTGACCGAGAAGGAAAAGGCCGTATTGACAAACGCATTGGCCGGATCTGTTGCCGTAATCGTTACGGACGAAACACCAGTTGTAGTAGGCGTTCCACTGAATACTCCGCTTGTGAAGGCGATACCAGCAGGGAGGCCCGATGCGGTTAGCGTGAGCGTTTCGTTCTCCGGATCAGCAAAGGTGTTCGCTGGAACAGTATATGAGTACGCCTGACCTACCGTCGCTGACTGACTTGGGATCACATTAGCCACCGTAGGTGGCTGATTGGGACCGGCGGTGCCGCTGGTTACGTCGCTCCAGTTTGTACCAACACGAACGTAATCGATCCGGACGGTGGGGGCCGCCGTACCATTACCCTGACGTAACGCAATGGTACCTACTGTCGTTAGATCGGGTGCGGTAGACGTTCTGGTTATGTCGGCGGTTGGCTCTGCCTGACCAAGAGCTGGCTGAATAAATAACTCAGCTACGTCGTTTGTCGCGCCTGAGACGATGGTGTACTTAACCACAACCAGGTAGGTTGTATTGAACTGGTACGTAGTCGACGTATAAGCAGTTGCCGGCGAGGATTCGCTGGTTTTGTTCAAACCAAACTGGAAACCACCCGTGACACTTTTGACGTAGAGTCGGGAAGCAAACGTGCTGCCGATGGTAGCTCCCCCAAAATGGAAAAAATAATCGCCGGTTGCCTGAGCTGCCGATACGTTGATAAGCATCGAGGCATAGACTGAACCGCTGCTTTGCGCCGTGAACGCACGATTGATGTCTTCACCCGATGTACCAAGTGACGCTGAGCCCCCTGTTGTGCTCAATCCTGAATACGTCAGGTTTGGAAGCGATGCATTAATCGTGTTCGTACCAGCACCACTGTGTGCTGCCCAGCCCTGTGCCGTAAGCGGGTAGGGCAATGTTGCTGCGCCAAAATCTTCGGTCAGTAGCTGCGCCTGCGCTGTGCCGAACGACACCAGAAAAGCCGCAGTTAGCCAGGACCAGAAGTAGGCTAAACGTAATTGTTGGTTCATAAAAATTGGATTAGTTGTTTAAAAGCAAAGCTACAACCTATATGACTTCTCTCCATTAGGTAGACTGCAAGAATAACAGACACATAATACAAAAAGCCCTGACTCGTCGACGAGTCAGGGCTTTTGGGGACAACAGTAAAAATTATGGTATAGTAAAGAATGTTGTTTAGTTGAGATGAGGCATGTTGTGAGCCAACTGCCGACGAACTGTGCTCCAGCGACGACGCGACACGGGGAGAACTTCACCCGTTGACAGGTGAACCAGTCCACCCGTATCGGTGCGTTCCAGCCGTTCAACGTACCGGCGATTGACGACGCAATTGCGGTGCAACCGGATGAACCAGTCAGAGGGTAACTTGGGCGCGTAATACTTAAGCGTACGGGGCATAAGCATGCGACGACCATCGATCCAGTTTAACCAACTGTAGTTGGCTACTGCCTGTAAGTAAACTAAATCATCAACTGGAAACGACTGTCGACCGCTCTCGCGGAGATAGAGTTTGAGTGGAGGCCAGTCTACCGGTGTGGTTCGGTTCGAAGAGTTTGCCGAAGAGAAATAGGTCATAGTGTTTAATTTGAGGTATAGAAGAAATGACCTAGTGTGCCGCTAAGTCAATACAATAGTGGCGAGAATATATTTTGTGGTCTTTCTCTAATGTAACAACGGCTATAAAATTTGTAACATGAGCTGTGAGTGAGCTTTTTAATGGAGTGAATGCAGGCTGGAGCGATGTGAATGGTAACAACGAAAAAAAGGTAGTTTATTTCGTTTTATGGTTACATCAGACTATGGGTGAAGAGATTTTTATACCGTTTCGCGCCGACGCTGTTCAATAAATTCGGAGGGTGTCATACGATAATAATCCTTAAAGACCTTCGAAAAATAGGCGGGTGTATCAAAGCCAACCCGATCGGCAATCTCAGCGATTGGTGCTCCTGTCATCAGTAAATTAGCCGCTCGGTGTAGTCTGACAACCCGGATAAGTTCGTTAGGAGTAATACCCGTCATGGACTTGACCTTTCGGTTCAGGTGCATTCGACTAATACCAAGCTCGCTTGCCAATGATTCGACCCCAAAGCTGGAATCATCCAGCTTGTCTTCCAGAATGGCATACATCCGGTTCACAAACTCGTCTTCGGGGGAAGGACTATTTATTGGCAAATGTCCCTCCCGCAGCAGCTGGCCTCTGTAAAACTGCTGTGTTCGTTGCTGCTGATTTAATCGGTTGAGAACGCGGCTCCGTAGTTCTTCAGCCCGAAAGGGCTTTTCAATGTAGTCATCAGCGCCAACACGGAAGCCTTCCAGACGACTTTCCTCGGCGGTGCGAGCCGTCAGTAAAATAATAGGAATATGACTGGTGGCTGGATTCGACTTCAGGGTATGACAGAGTTCATAGCCATTCATTTCTGGCATCAACACGTCGCTGATGATAAGGTCTGGCAGGATGGCCAGCGCTACCTCTACGCCTGCGCGACCGTTGGCAGCACGACTAACCAACCAATTGGTCACCAGCAGACTTTCCACGTAGTCAGCTATATCGTTGTTGTCTTCAACTAGCAAAATGCGAAAGGTGGTTTCCGGCTCACTGGTTGAACGTTGGAGTTGGGTGTTGTCTGACTGTGAGGGTTCGGTCGTCGTTGCGGCCAGTTGTGCTGGTTGGTAGGGGAGTTCGATAGAAAATGTAGTACCCGTACCCGGGACACTATCAACACGGATAGCACCATGCAATACGTCGACTAATTCTTTGACCAGCGCCAGACCAATACCCGACCCGCGTGACGTTTTTCCCCCAGTTGGACTACCTTGATAAAATCGGTTGAAAATCTGGACCAGTTCTTTTTCGTGAATGCCAACGCCCGTATCCTGAATACGTAATAGAATACGTTCTTCTGCATGACCGGGTACACTGGAATCAGACCCAGTGGCAATAGGACTAAGTGACACGGTAATAGAACCACCTGCCTCAGTGAATTTTAGCGCGTTCGAAATGAGGTTGGTGATGATCTTGTCCAGCTTGTCAGCATCAAACCAATATTGCTCGTGCATAAGCTGGTGATGGCACCCTAAATCGATTCCCTGCTGGCGGGCAGTTTCCTGAAACGACTGGACAATTCGTTCGACAAACTCTGGTAGGTTGCCAACGGTATTGGTAACTGCCAGATTACCCGCATCTAGTTTGGCTAGGTCAAGAAGCTCATTGATCAGGCGCAGAAGCCGGTTTGCGTTGCGATGAACCAGACTCAGGCGGGTACGCTGTGGTTGATCGGCAAGTTGGCTCATCACTTCTTCCAGAGGGGCCAGAATCAGGGTCAGTGGCGTACGGAACTCGTGAGTTATGTTGGCAAAGAATCGATTTTTGACCTCGTTTAAATTCTTTAACTGGATTGCCTCCTGCTCGCGTAGTTCAACCTGGCTTCTGAGTCGAATCCGATTTAGTCGGGTTCTCAGATACATGTAAATAGCGCCTACCAGCAGAAGAACATAGGCCGAGAATGCCCACCAGGTGGCCCAAAAAGGAGGATTGATGGTGATGGAAAGCCGATGCGTAGCGGGACTCCAGATGCCGGACGTATTGGATGCGTTGACAATAAACGTGTATGTATTTGGAGAAAGGTTCGTGTACGTAGCAGTTGGATAATTTCCACCGTACACCCAGTCTTTGTCTAATCCGATAAGGCGGTAGCGGTATTGATTTTTACTGGGTTGATTGAATTGCAGGGCTGCAAAATCAAAGGCCAGAAAGTTTTGACGATAAGTCAGGCTGATGTTGGTAGCGGTGCTGATGTCTTCCTGAATGGGGGAATCGGGATCTGCCGTTCGAACAAGTTGATTATTAATGTGCAAGCCAGTCAGGGCAACCTTAGGCTTGAATGGGTCTTCCTGGATACGTTCGGGGTTGAAGCTGGTATAGCCATCCAGACCCCCAAAAATTAATTCGCCGTCGGGTAGGGCAATGTCATGAAATTGGTTGAATTCATCACTTGGTAGACCGTCGTCAACGGTGTAGGTACAGGAGGCCAGTGTCTTCGTCATAAAACGGCAAAGACCCCGGTTCGTGCTGAGCCAGAGGCACCCGTTTCGATCCGGCCGGACGCCGTAGATGACATTTCCCGGCAGACCTTCCTTTACGCCAAACCGGCTAATCTGCCCTGTAAGTTTATCCAGTCGGCAGAGGCCTCCGCCAAACGTACCGATCCAAAGGTGATTGTACCTCAAAGGGTCCTGCACCATGCATAGCAGAGAGTTGCTCGGAAGTGCTCGTTGACCAATACCGGTAGCTGACCACTGACTCAATCGCTTGGTGGACAAATCCGCCTGAAGTAATCCGTGATTTTTAGTCGCCAGATAGATTCGACCGCCGTCGGCTACCATTGCCTGGACAACGTATGGGTTGTTAGCAGGGAGCGGCAGGGCAAATGTGGTGAACGCTTGCCGACTGGGATTATAGCGGGCCACAACCTGGTTAGTCGTGCCGACTAGTCCCCATACATCGCCCTGGGGATCGGCCGCCAACACGGTCAACCGAAAGGTGTTGTCAGTTAACCAACGGGGTTCAATGCCAGCAGGCTTTATGGGTTCGAATGTTTTCCGGCTGGCTGTGTACCGGTAGGGATGGGTGTCGGTTCCACCAATCCAGAGGTTTTCTTGCTTGTCGAACTGGTAGCGCGTGAGAAGTGAGTTCTGCTGGCGAATCGAAGCGGGAATGCTACTAATAGGAATGCCTAATTGCTGGGAAAGCCAGGTTGTCTGAAAATTCGATGCGTACGTCCAACTGGTAAATGGACGGTTTATCATATCATATTTCACAACACCGTCTCCGTTCAGGCCAAGCCAGCGTACATTGGATCGGTCAACTAGTAGCGAAAGGATCGAATACCGCGCTAATTTCGGATCGGTCGGTAGCGCCGTAAGGCCTTCTTCATCCGTGTATCGGTACTGATTAATGTAGTCAACGCCTTGGGCGTCCTGAGCAAAAACGGCGGGAAGTTTAGATGGTGCAGGCAGCGGAATGACCCGGCGTACCCGCCCCGATAAAGGAGCGAACAAGGCAATTTGCGTCGGGAACCCCAGCAGGAGTTCGCCGTTCGTACGTTCGTGTAAGGTAGCTACGTTGTTCTGAGGAAGTCCCTGTGCCGTTCGGTATCCCGTAAATTTCCCCGATTTAGGCTCATAGCAGAAAAGGCCGTCATTCGCGGCCAGCCAGAGTTGACCTTGCCTGTCGAGTAGGATTTTATGTAAGACCCGTTGCGGGATTTCTCTCTGGGCTGGCCAATAGTGCTGACTAACCTGGCCGCTTGGATGCAACCGAAAAAAACCGTTCGTTTGTGTAGCGACCCAAACGTTTCCCTGTTGATCAGGAAAGATACTGGTAATGCTGGCCCGGCCTAATGCTTTCCGGAAGGCAACTGAGTTAGAAACCCGGACAGCCTGGGTTGTGACCGGGTCGAACCGGTCAATGTTGTTATTCTCCGTATGAATCCAGAGTTGGCCCGATCGGTCTTCCCGGATGTTGGAGATACTACTGAACGAAATAGACGACGGTTGGAGTGGATCGTGGGTGAAGATGTTGAACCGAATTCCGTCGTACCGGCAGAGCCCGTCACGGGTGGCCATCCAGATAAACCCCTGTCGATCCTGTATGATCGCATTCACTGTACCCTGTGGTAGGCCGTTACGTACCGTAATGTAATCGGGACCAGGCGCATTGGCCAATACCAGGTTAATCTGACAAAGAAAAACAACTGTCCACAAACCGACAAATCGGTCGATTTTGCTGACATGCTGTGTCCGCTTTGTGCCTGGGCTGGAACAGAGGAATCGTTTGGTAGTTGTCTTCCTTATCGACCTATGCATTTATTTCATTCGTTCGCAAGCCGCTTTTCCCATGCATCTCCTACTGAGAACAAAGGTTAACCAACCGCTTCCCGTTGTCTGGTCGGGTTTCGACCGGGCCTTATTCGACCAGCTAAATCCACCATTTCCGCCCGTTAAAGTGGTACGTTTTGATGGCTGTCAGCAGGGCGATGTTGTGCAGATAGAACTCAATTTTATATTCTTTCGGCAGGATTGGGTAAGCCAGATCGTTGATCAGCAGACGACCGAATCCGAAATCTACTTTGTCGACCAGGGAGTTCGACTGCCCTTTTTCCTGAGCCGCTGGCACCACCGGCACCGGTTAATACGTGACCAGTCAGGTACTACAACCATTGTTGACGACATTCATTTTCGGACACCGCTCGTATTGGTTGATTTCCTCTTTTATCCAGTCATGTGGCTAATGTTTGCGTATCGCAAGCCCATTTACCGTCGAATATTCAAGTAAAAATACAAACAGGTTTCCTATAGACTACCAATAAAATCAAAAGTAATGGTGATTGAAACGGTTTTGATACAGAATCGTGAGTTATGCGGTGGAGAAGAGTGGGAAGAGCAATGAGCGAAGGGTACATTTTCTTATGTAGGCTGCCCTTACACGTAAAACAGACACGTTTTTTTTATCGCACTGAATCCGAAAGACGTAAACCCAAAAAAATAGAGGCTTGCTCGCCTTACTTTGCTTGATCGATCGACTAAGCCTAAGTTCTCGTAGTTTTGAGGATTACTGAATTTTAGGGAAACCGGCCTTGCGGGTACGATAACTCCCGGCAAGGGCGCTTTTTGAAGTGGTCAGTTTACGTTACTTTTGTCAGTACCGTCACTTAATCTGACTGCATGAAACTTCCCAACTTGACAACTCGAATTTTCCTGGGCATGGTGCTCGGTATCCTCATTGGATACTTTTTCCCAGCTACCAGTTCAGGCTTTTCCGGGACTGATCTGAATATATTGTCCAAGATCTTTTTACGGTTGATCAAAATGATCATTGGACCTCTGGTGTTTTCAACCCTTGTCGTCGGGATTGCCAAACTCGGCGATTTCGGAGCCGTGGGCCGGATTGGCCTGAAAACCCTGGCCTATTTCTACTTCGCCACAATTTTGTCGCTGATCGTTGGCTTGCTGGTTGTTAATATCATGAAGCCGGGTGAGGTCATGGACTTACCCTTGCCAGCCGCAGGAACCGACACCGGTATCGAAGTCAAAAAGATGTCGTTCGAAAACTTCATCACCCATATTTTCCCGACCAGTTTTGCCGAATCGCTGGCGACGAACGAAATCCTTCAGATCGTAGTCTTCAGTATTTTCTTTGGCGTAGCTGTCGGGGCAATCGGCGCGCAGGGGAAAGTTATGATCAAAGCGCTGGACGCTCTGTCACACGTCATGTTCAAGGTAACCAGTTACGTTATGGGCTTTGCGCCATTCGGCGTGCTGGGTGCCATTGCGGCTGTGGTGGCGCAGCAAGGATTGGGTATCCTGACCGGGTATGCTTACCTGATTCTGTGTTTCTTCGGCGGGCTGCTGTTTTTCCTGTTCGTGGTGCTGGCACTAATCTGCCTGGTCGTACGAATCCCCTACATGGCGTTGTTGCGGGAGATCAAAGACGCGGTCATCCTGTCGTTCAGCACGGCCAGTTCGGAGGCATCATTCCCGCAGACAATCGAAGCGTTACGTCGTTTCGGTTGCTCGGAACGAATAATCTCATTTGTCTTACCGCTGGGATATTCCTTTAATCTCGACGGGTCGATGTTGTATATGACGTTTGCTACCGCCTTCATTGCTCAGGCCTACCACGTTCCTCTCAGCTTTCAGCAGCAGGTGACGATGATGCTGACGCTGATGATTACGTCGAAAGGCGTAGCGGGGGTACCCCGCGCTTCGCTGGTAATCATTGCTGGTACCATGTCGATGTTCAATCTGCCAATCGAAGGGTTAGCTCTTTTGCTGGGAATCGACCAGGTGCTCGATATGGGGCGTAGCGCAACAAGTGTAGCGGGTAATGCCGTCGCGACCTGTGTCATTTCCAAATGGGAAGGCGAATTCAGAACCGAGCCTATTCAGACTGAGGACGCAGTTGTCTAAACTGGCATAAATGAAAGAACTAAACAAAAAGCCACGGCCGCCCTGTCGTGGCTTTTTGCCATTTATGGACGCCGGGGGCTATTCATCCAAAATTTGATTGGTACTACAGGTGCAAAACCCGTAGGTTTGGCTAGCCTAAACACTCAAACTAATTTAGCCTGAACAGAATGAATATTCTTGAAACGCATCACATCGTCAAACAGTACGCCGAACACCGGGCACTGGATGATGTGAGCCTGTCCGTTCCGCAGGGAAGTATTTTTGGTCTGCTTGGCCCTAACGGGGCCGGTAAAACGTCACTCATTCGAATTATCAATCAGATTACCGCTCCCGATTCGGGCGAAGTTCTGCTGGCTGGTGAGCGGCTTAATCCCAGCCACATCAAACGCATTGGTTACCTGCCTGAAGAACGTGGTCTGTACAAAAAAATGAAAGTAGGGGAGCAACTGCTCTACCTGGCGCAGCTAAAAGGCCTGACTGAAAAACAGGCGATGGATAAACTGAAAATCTGGTTTGTCAAGTTTGATATCAAAACCTGGTGGTCGAAAAACGTCGAAGATCTGTCGAAAGGGATGCAGCAGAAAGTGCAGTTCGTCGCTACGGTGATGCACGAGCCGGACCTGGTGATTCTCGATGAACCTTTCTCCGGCTTCGACCCGATCAATGCCAACCTGATCAAAGACGAAATTCTGGAACTGCGTGCCAAAGGAAAAACGATCATCTTCTCGACGCACCGCATGGAATCTGTTGAGGAGTTGTGCGATCATATTGCGCTGATTAACCGGTCGCAGAAGGTACTGGATGGACCAAAGCGGGCCATCAAAGAACAATTCAAAACCCATACCTACCACGTCGAATATCAGGGCTCGCTGGCTATGCTACCCCCGGCCTTTGAGGTGTTAAAGACGGTGCCGACGGATGATTCAACATTTGTACGATCCGACATCCGGATTCCCGCAGATGCCGCCGTAAACGATCTGATTAGGCATCTGCTTGATCGGGTCGCTGTACGCTCGTTCGGCGAGAATATTCCGAGCATGAATGATATTTTTATCCAGGCCGTTGGTGAAATTCCCACTACCTAAACCTAAACAAACCGGTTCGTCCGGCTCCTCAATATGAGAACAATTCTTCTGATCATTAAACGCGAATACCTGGTCCGGGTCCGTAAAAAGTCGTTCATAATCATGACGATTCTGGGACCATTGTTGATTTTCGGTTTCTACGCAGCTATCGGCTGGGCGGCCATCAGTTCCATCAACCAGAAAAAAGTAGCTGTTCTGGACGAAAGCGGACGGTTTGTCAACCAGTTTAAAAACGACGACGAAACGATCTATAGTTATCCGAAAAACCCACTGCCATCGGCAAAGAAAACGTTTGTAAAAGACGGCTTTGATGCGCTGGTCTACATCCCGGCGAATGTTATTGAAAAGCCTAAGTCCGTACAAATCTTCGCCGAAAAAAGCGTGAGCCTGTCGCTACAAAGCAAGATTGAACGGGCGATTTCGAAGGAAATTGAGCAGATTAAATTACGGGAAGCTGGTATTACGCAGAAGATTATTGAGGACGCCAAGATCAATGTTGACGCACAAACGATCAGCATGAGCGCCGAGGGCGAGAAAAGCAGCAACGCTACGGCAACGACCATTATTGGAGGTATCTGCGCTATGCTTATTTACATTTCCGTGCTGATCTATGGTACGCAGGTGATGCGGGGTGTCATGGAAGAAAAAAGCAACCGAATAGTTGAGGTTATTATCTCGTCGGTGAAGCCGTTTCAACTCATGATGGGTAAAATCATCGGGGTAGCGCTGGTAGGCCTGACACAGTTCCTGCTCTGGATTGTGCTGACAGTTGGCCTTATGACGGTTGGGTCGCAGTTGATGGGTCAAAACCAATCGGCTCAGTCGGCGATGACGAGCCGGATGGGTGGTGGTATGCCTGGCCAGGTTGACGTACAGCAGAAACTGGCAACTGCCGATAATCCAGTCGCTGACTTCTTCCAGGCCGTTGAAACGCTCAATGTGCCCCTCATTGTCAGCTGCTTCCTGTTCTATTTCTTAGGCGGATATCTGCTCTACAGTGCCCTCTTTGGGGCAGTGGGGGCCGCTGTCGATAATGAGACCGAGACGCAGCAGTTCATGTTTCCAATTACCATTCCGATCATTGCCGCTATTGCTTTTTCGCAGTTCGTTGTGCGCGACCCCGATGGGCCACTGGCATTCTGGACGTCGATGATTCCGCTGACGTCGCCCATTATTATGATGGTCCGGATTCCATTTGGCGTACCCGCCTGGGAACTGGCGCTATCGATGGTGTTGTTGGTACTGGGTTTTGTGGGTACCATCTGGCTGGCGGGCCGTATATACCGCGTCGGTATTTTGATGTATGGTAAGAAAATTACGTATCGGGAGCTATCGAAATGGCTGTTTTACAAAGCCTGATTGAGTATGATTCTTTTTGATAGACAGCAGTCGGGCATCCCTGTCCGACTGCTGTTTTTTTATACCGTTCACGAAATGTAACGTAACAGATCTTGAGAATTAGTTGACAGAAGGAGAGTCGCTACGTAGCTTACAGCCAACCGTAACTTCTTGTTCAAAATCAAATGTTTAGCCGTTTTCAGTCGCTAATACGCGACTACTTTGGCCTGTCGCACCGGGAGGTGCGGGGCTTTCTCGTTTTATTACTGCTGATTATTTTCTGTTTGCTCATTCCGTTTGCGTATCGATTTCTGATAGCAGCAAAGCCCGCTGATACGTCGCTCGCTGATCAACGAAAGCTGGATAGTCTGGTAGCCTTGATGAAGGCGGAGGAAGCAAAACAACCTTCTTTTGGCTCCCGCGAACAGGAAAAAACAATCACTGAACGATTCAATGAACCCAAGTTGTTCGCCTTTGATCCTAACACGGCCAGCGTAACTGATTGGCAGCAACTGGGGCTGCCGCGTTGGATGGCCGAACGGATCGAAAAGTATCGAAGCAAAGGCGGGAAGTTTCGGCGGAAAGAGGACCTCCTCAAAATTTACGACTTTCCCGCTGACTTGTATGACCAATTGGAGCCCTACATTACGCTAAAATCATCGGCGTCGGCGAATTACGGTAACGTCTATGCCGACCGACCGGCATTCAGGAATGACGAAGAAAGCGTACCTAACAGGCCTGCGTTTACTGAGCGTTACGTCAAACCAGCGTTGCAGCCTTTCGATATCAACACTGCTGATACATCTCAATTGATTGCTCTAAAAGGTATCGGCGCTACGTTAGCGAGCCGGATCATTAAATACCGCGACGCACTGGGCGGCTTTCATTCGACGGAGCAGTTTCGGGAGGTATACGGCCTGGACTCGCTGGCGCTGACTGAGCTAACCAAATTTGGCAAAATACAGACAGCCGCCCGTAAGGTGGCTATTAATACCGCCAGCGCGGAAGAACTGGATCGCTTTCCGTTTTTGTCCCGGCGCCAGGCACAGATTATTGTCAGCTACCGGGAACAGCACGGCGCTTACACCTCCGCTGATGCCCTGAAACCGATCCGGGTACTGGACGCGAAAACGATCGAAAAACTGACGCCATACATCAGTTTTTGAAAAGACGCCCGCCTTCGTGAAGGCGGGCGTCAGGATTTATCTTTTCTGAAGCAGTACCACATTCTCGACATGGTGCGTATGGGGAAACATGTCGACGGGCTGGACGCTGGCTACGGTATAGCCTTCGTCCAGAATACCCAGATCACGGGCCTGGGTAGCCGTGTTACAGCTAACGTACACAATTCGCTGCGGAGCGGCTTTCAGGAGTTGTCGGGTCACTTCTTCGTCCATACCGGCGCGGGGTGGGTCGGTAATCACGACGTCAGGGCGACCGTGCTGGTCAAAAAACGAATCCGTCAGAATCGCGCGCATGTCGCCCGCTACAAAGGTGGTGTTGTGAATATCGTTCACCTGTGCGTTCACCCGCGCATCGGCTACTGACGCTTCGACGTATTCGACGCCTACTACGTGCTGCGCCCGGCGGGCTACGAACAGCGCAATCGTTCCTGTTCCGGTGTAGAGATCATAAACCCGCTCGTTGCCCGTCAGGCCAGCCCAGTCGCGGGTGACTTTGTAGAGGTTAAAGGCCTGCTGAGCGTTGGTCTGGTAGAAGGATTTTGGCCCGACGCGGAAGACCAGCGGTTTGCCACTCCCGTCATCCATGATTTCTTCAATGTAGGGCTTGCCAGCCCAGTTGATGACTTCCTGGTCCTGGTAGCTGTCGTTTTTCTTTGTGTTGAGAATGTAATTCAGCGACGTAATCTCAGGGAAGCTCGTTTGCAAAAAGCCCAGTAGTGCATTCAACGTGTCGGGCTGGTCCTGCGCTACCTGAACGGTAACCATCAATTGACCCGATGAAGCCGTCCGGATAATCAACGTACGGAGAAAACCGGTGTGATGCTTCAGGTTGTACATGCTGATGTCATTTGCCTGCGCATAGTCCGCCACGGCCAGCCGGATAGCATTGGAAGGATCGGGCTGCAAATAGCAGTGCTGGATGGGGAGCACTTTATCGAAGCGCCCCGGAATGTGAAAGCCAACCGCACGTGGATCCATAGCCTCACGCGTGTGCACCTCGGCGGTAGTCAGCCAGCGCCCTTCAGCGCAGGTAAATTCGAGCTTGTTCCGGTAATAACGGGTTGGCTCGGCCGCCATGATGGGATGAAAATCAGGCAGCGTTACTTTGCCGATCCGGCTCAAATGGTCGATGACCTGCTGGTGCTTGAACTGCAATTGTTCATCGTAGCGGATGTGCTGCCACTTGCAGCCACCGCAGGTGCCAAAATGCTCACAGAATGGATCGGCACGTACGGCTGAGCGTTCAATAACCTGCTCGGCAATGGCTTCGCGATACTGCTTCTTTTTATTCGTAATTCTCAGATCCACAACATCGCCCGGAGCTACGCCGGGGCCACCCGTTGGGTTTTCGACGAAAATGACGCCCTCGTCGGTGCGGACAATACATTTCCCCTCGGCTGCCACGGCATCGACTGAAACCGCGTATAAACGTTCGGGTGCTTTATGACTTCTTCTGCGCATGAGTCTCTAAAAAAAACGCTAATTTAGACAGCTATTCTTGGATAGTCTTATTTCTGAAACAAACTCTCTATGGAGAAACTTTACCGGCGCTTATGGTTAGTGGTGTTGACGCTTAGCCTGCTGATGGCAGTAATGCCGTTTGCGCAGGCTACGCATATTGTGGGAGGAGAGCTGGAACTGCAAAAACTAAGCTCAACTGGTACTTATACCCACCGTATCAACCTAAATCTGTACTTCGATAATATTAACGGCGATCCCCGGTCCGATGATGTGTTCGCCTTTGTTGCGTTCTACCGAAAACGCGATAATGGCTACATGGGGGCTATTCAGGTTCCCCGAATCAGTACCGAATGGGTCCAGTACAGCAATCCGACCTGTGCATCTCGTGCCCGCGTCGAAACTCGTCTGATTCGATATAGCACCGATATTAGCTTCGGACAGGCGTTCAATGATCCGGAGGGGTACTACGTAAGCTGGGAACGCTGCTGTCGGAATGGAACAATCACCAATATTGTTCGGCCCGGCGAAGCAGGATCGGTTTTTTACCTCGAGTTCCCGGCACCCTGGTCAGGATCGACGGCGTTCAATAACTCATCGCCCGTTTTTAGCGTAGCTAAGGGGGATTATATCTGCATTGGTCAGCCGTTTACGTTCGACTTTAGTGCTAAAGATCCGGACGGGGATAGTCTGGCGTATCAGCTTGTTACGCCCTACAATGGATTCAGCTCGAACACACGGACAGGCCAGCCCGACGCCCCCATTACCGATGCAGGACCCTATCGGCCAATTCAGTGGATTTCTGGCATATCCGACGCCAATCAGATTCCAGGTTCGATTCCCTTACGGGTTAATGCTCGTACTGGCTTGTTGCAGGTGACCGCCGACCGGGAGGGGTTGTTTGTTTTCTCGGTGGAAGTGCGCGAGTTCCGACGGGGGAAGCAGATTGGACTGGTCCGCCGAGATTTCCAGTTAAACGTCATCGACTGTCCCCGCAATGACCCGCCGAAGTTGCTGCTCAAGGCCGACGGAGCCAAGAGTTTTTACCAGGAAGGAACTGTGTTGACCATCGCCGAAAAAGACACGAACTGTCTGAATCTTTACCTGACCGACCCCAACGCCAACCAACGTATCCAGGTCATCAACATGAGCGGCTCGCTGCCTAGCTTAACGTTGACACCTGGCGAGTTATTGACTAAAACGACGAAAGATACGCTACAGACTAAATTCTGTTTTGGGCGATGCGTGGGTGATGGACGACCCGTTACGCTCATGGTTCGGGTAACGGACGACGGCTGTCCACAGGGATTAAGCGATACGCTGACTATCCGGCTGAACATCATCCCCTCAGCAAACAACAAACCCAAAGCGAGTACCAATCTAGTAAACAATCAGGGTAGAACCACGGTAGGGGCGTCACTGTCGTTTACGGCCTTTGGTGTTGATACGGATAACGACAACATTACGTTACGGGCCGTCGGACGAGGGTTCACGCTGGTACAGGCTGGTATGAACTTTGGCAATACGGTAGGAATAGGGAAGGTATCACAACCGTTCACCTGGAAACCGACCTGCGCGCAGGCTACGCAGTCGAGTTATGTAGTAGATTTCATCGTCACCGATGCGCGCTGTAATCGCAACCTCAGCGACACCGTAAGCGTAACATTGCGGGCGGATGGGCTACCCAGTCAGCCACCTAGTATCCGCACGACGCTAAGCGGTCCCGTAGTTGATCTGGTTGTCAGTCCAAACGATTCGTCGGGACGCTCGGCGTTCGATGTGCTGGGTAATGATCCTGATCGGGATACGCTGCTGATGACGGGCGTTGGCCGAGGTTTCGACATGAAGGCGCTGGGCATGGCATTCACGAACAAAACGGGACGGCCAATGCTCCAATCGGCCTTTACGTGGAAACCGACTTGTGCGCTGATGAACGGGCAATCAGAAGCCACCTTCATCGTCGATTTTGTAGTCGATGACCGCTCCTGCCAGCCCAAGCATACCGACACAACCAGCGTTACGTTCCGACTACGCGATCCATCTGTCAGCGCCGAAATTACCGTTCCAAACGTGTTTACACCCAATGGAGATGGTATCAACGATTATTTTGGCGTAAAAGACTTACCGGACAATGTCTGCGCAGAACAGTTCAGATCAATAGACATTTCAAATCGGTGGGGCAAGATCATTTTTACGTCCATTGATCCAAAATTTCGCTGGTATGGCACCGATACGCCAGTTGGTACCTACTACTACCTGATTCGGACCGATAAACGAACTTTCAAAGGACCGGTAACACTCATCCGTTAGGACGTTAAATTACCCAGATATTGTCGCGCCGGATAAAGTATAACTTATTGTGCCACAGAACCCGTAGGTAAATATCCCGGCTTCCCAGGATATTGACTTTATGCCCTTGACCAATCACGTCAACAACGGGAGCCGCAGCCGACGGTGCTGTGCGAATCATCACCCGGTTGTTGTTCGTAATTCCAGATTGAACACTGTCGGGTAGATTGACAAAGGCCAATAGAACCAGCAAATAGATAAACAAAACCCATTTTTGCCGCAATGGCGCCGGCTGGCGACGTAGCCCTTTTAAAATAAGTACCGTAAAGACGTAGCCAGCCGGCAAGAGAAGGAAGATCAGGATGTAAATTCCGTATTTCCGATAAAAGAGAAAAAAGTAATTCAGATCGTCGGTCTCGTAGCCATCCAGATTATTGGCGCGGGCAATCTCGTTCATCTTGTGCAGAACGGCATCGTCGGGCTGGTGATCGAAGTAGACCTGGAGGAAATAAAGCAGGCGAGGAATGTTGTCCTGCTGCTCGTAGGCGCTGGCAAGTTTCAGCAACATAGTATTTGTTGCTTCATAGCCCGCATCCAGTACCTTTTCGTACAGTTGCGCGGCATGTGCCTGATCGCCAGTAGCAAACAAAGAATCCGCTTGACTGACAAGCGTCGGTGAGGTGGCCCGACTCTGAAAGCTGGTAACCAGAAATAAAAAAAATAGGCTTATTTTAAGGCTAAAGGCTTGCATTGATAAAAACAAGGCTATACTTTTGCACCACAATTAACGAAAGCGCTTTTTGTCATATAAAGTTAACGCGTTAATCGATCTGGTAGCTCAGCTGGTAGAGCAATACACTTTTAATGTATGGGTCCTGGGTTCGAATCCCAGCCGGATCACAAAAAAAGCCGCTACTAAGCGGCTTTTTTCGTTTATCACCTTTCTGGTTAGAACGGCAGATCATTGCTTTCGTCATCAAAAGCCGAGTTGAACTGCTGCGCGCCCGATGGCTGGCTTTGAGCGGCAGGACGCGACTGTGGCTGCTGAGCAGGGCGGGCAGGGGCACTGTAGCCAACACCACCATTATCATCAGCGGCTTCGATCCGGAAAGCGCGGAGTTCGGTGTACCAGCGCTCGTTGTACTCCCGTGATTCAGCACTGAACGTTGCCTTAAGCGTATCACCGTCTGCGAACTGTTTCAGGTCGTTGGCTTTTTCTCCCCAGGCGGTCATGCATACCTTCTTAGGGTACTGGCTATCCATGGTTTCAATAACGAAATCCTGCTTATTCCATGGGCCATTTTTGCCTTGTCCCGTCACTTCGGGTAATACTTTTACGAGTTTTCCAACTAATTCCAGTGCCATATCAAGTGGTATTTTGTCATTGATTTAGAAAGATAAAAGTACGAAAAAATGCCTGTTTCTGGGTATTTTTTCGCTGAAATGGCAAAAAAGATTAAGCCTCGAATTTGGGATAAGTAGTACAAATGACTATGTTTGCACCCGCAAAAACACTCTTGGCCACGTGGTGAAACTGGTAGACACGCCATCTTGAGGGGGTGGTGCTTCACGGCATGGGAGTTCGAGTCTCCCCGTGGTCACACAATAAACGCACTGTAAGACATTTACTTACAGTGCGTTTGCTTTTTCAGAGCAAGCTAGAAATCCTGCCTTTGAAAAATAACCACTAAAGTTTTGAGGTCGAATGCCCTAGAAATCGGTTCTACTTTTTCAAAATCCCCTGCTCGACACTATCGTTGATAAGCTGCTCAGCGTATTGCCAGAGCGATTCAGAGCCTCGCTGAATCACCTTTTTCTTGGCGTGGACTTTTTCGTACGTTACCCCAAATTCATTCCACGTGCCACCTTCATTCGATGTGTTTTGCAGAAGAGGTTCCAGGCGGTCCATGGCCCGGGCAAACTTAGCTTCGTTGGTTTGCTGTTCCTCAAATTCTTCCCAAAGGGCAATTAGCTCTGTGGCTTGCTCATGAGGTAAAATGCCAAAAATTCGGTTGGCGGCTTCTCTCTCCTGTGCCGTGTTGTCATGGCTCTTTTGCGTATCATAGATGAACGTATCGCCAGCGTCGATTTCAACAATGTCGTGAATCAGCAGCATCTTGATTACTTTAAGCAGATCTACGGGGAAATTGGCGTGCTCGACCAAAACCATAGCCATCAAGGATAGGTGCCAGCTATGCTCAGCGTCATTCTCGTTTCGATCACTGTTGAATAGCTTGGTTTTGCGTAGAATGTACTTCAGTTTATCAACCTCCTTTATAAACTCAATCTGCCTGAAGAGATTTGTCAATTCCATCGGTTCGCTTATTGGATTCGATGACAAAGTTGACAGGATAAGATGTCATGGCAATTGCCAATTGGCAATAAAGCCGTCAAAGAATACTTTTTCTTATCCGACTTAGGGAAGACGGTGTGATGCCCAGGTAAGAAGCTACCATCGCCAGTGGAACGCGATTGGCTAGTCCAGGATAATGATCCAGGAAGTTCAGATATCTTGTTTGAGCGTCCTGAACCAACATGTTACTGGTAAACTTCAATTTGTTCTCCAGTACGTAAGACGTAATCTTGACAAATATGTCCTGCCATCCAGGTATGACGGTGGCAAGCTCAGTAAAGTCTTCTTTCGAAAAAGCTAAAACCTGACAATCGGTAACGGCTTCAATGTATTCAGCCGAAGGAGTCTGGTCGCGAAAACTGTTGATGTCAACGACAAAACGGTTCTCATAGACAAAGTAGCGGGTGATGTCATCCCCTTTCTTATCATAATAACAGACCCTGAAAACTCCCTGCGTTACATAGCCTAGTTGGCTGGATGTTCTGCCCGCTTCTGAAAAATAGGCCCCTTTGGCGATGCTCTTACGTTTCGCCTTGCCAAGAATTAAGTCGCGTTGCTGTTCGTCCAGGTGACCAAACTGGAGCAAATAGGCAATTAGGTCTTCCATTAGCCAAATCTATTGATGAATCGTCAAGAATCGTATCGGCTTTCTGGCAGTACTAGTCATTCAGAACGTTTTCGGAACGGACAGTCGAAGCTATCACTGCTTGATTTATTTTCTTCGGGAATTGTGTAACTGATATCAACTACGCTCAGGATAACGGCTCCTTTTCTCTGGGCGGAATTGACTAGATAGCTGTCAGTGCTTATTTTAGTGGCATTTTTTGTCTCCTCTTTTGTTCAATCTTCTTTTTATGAATCTACTTTACCGTAACTTACTCAGTGCTGCTTTCCTATCAGCGGTTAGCTTTCCGTTATTGGCTCAGACCACAACCAATCTCGTCATCACCACCCCCGTTTCCACCACGCCAGGTTCAGCCAATTCTATTGTTGGTATTGGAGCAGGAAACCGATTGCAGAATAATTCAAATTCATTTGGCAACTCTCTCTTTGGGTATAGCGCTGGTTCTAATATGGTTGAAGCAAGAGAGAACTCTTTTTTTGGCTATAATGCAGGCGCCAACAACAATACCGGTAACGGAAACTCGTACTTCGGGAGTTTTGCTGGATCGGGTAATATTATTGGCATTGGTAATGTGGCGATAGGCGTGCAAGCAGGATTCTCCAACTCAGCAGGCAATGGTAATATTTTTATTGGATCGAGCGCAGGATTGTACAATAGCTCAGGCACTGGGAATACGATCGTTGGTGCCAGTGCTGGGGCCCTTTCAAACGGGTCTCTAAACACAGCAATTGGTTCTAGTGCCTTGTTGGTTAATAGGGGCCGCTTGAATGTTGCCCTAGGCTATTATGCAGGTTCCGGTAACGGAACTGGTGTTAGTAACATCTTCATTGGTACCAGTGCTGGTGGTTATACTAGTGATATCAGTAACACGGTCGCGGTTGGGGACAGTGCGGGCTACAGTAGTATCGAATCAGGTAATGTTTACCTAGGTAGTCGAGCAGGTAGTAAGAGCCAAAACGGGACACAAAATACTTTTATAGGAAACCAGGCCGGCTACTCGACCAATGCTTCGGCCAACACCTTCGTTGGTTACCAGGCAGGACGAGCCAATACTTCAGGACAATTCAACTCCTTCATTGGGGTGCAGGCTGGTATCAGCAACAAGACCGGCAGCAGCAACTACTTCTTTGGTACAAACTCGGGAGCTAATAACGTCAGTGGGTCAGGTAACTACTTTCTGGGCGACAACGCCGGTCAGTTCAACACCTCAGGCGGTTTTAACGTCTATATTGGAGCCAATTCGGGCAATGGGCCTGGCGTCAATGGCAACAACAACATGGCGCTGGGTTTCGAAGCTGGGCGGGGCAACAACGGCGGTTTCAATAATACATTCATCGGCTTCCGGGCCGACGCGGGCAACGCGGGGCTGGTAAACGCAACGGCCATCGGCAACAACGCTGTAGTATCCGCTAGTAATAGCCTAGTTCTGGGAAATAGCGCTAACGTGGGTATTGGTACCTCATCACCCAGCAATAAGTTACATGTAGCGGCAGATGCGGACAACCAATCTGGATTACGCTTGGAGAAACTGACTAATAATTCACCAGTTAGCGCGACCGGTCAAACCAAATTTCTCACCGTCGATGGCTCGGGTAACGTCGTACTAGGTAGCACGATAAGCGGAGGTCGGCTGGGTGCTGAGTTGTGGCAACAGAAAGGAAATTACTTGCAAAACGTATCGGGTAACGGCGTCGTGATTGGCGAAGAAGTGAATAAAACCCCGGCTGGTTACCGTCTTTACGTGCAGGATGGTATTCTGACGGAGAAGGTGAAGGTGGCTATCAAGAATGCCAGTGAGTGGAGTGATTACGTGTTTGGGCCCAGCTACAAGCTTGCGCCCTTGTCAGAAGTAGCTCGCTTCATCCAGGCCAACCAACACCTGCCTGGCGTACCCTCGGCGGCCGAGGTTGTAGAGCAGGGCGTAGATGTGGCTAAGATGGATGCCAAGTTGCTAGCGAAGATTGAGGAGCTGACACTATACAGCATCCAGCAACAAACGACCATCGAAAAACAGCAAACCAGGATGGAAAAACAACAGGCTCAGATCGATGAACTCAAAACTCTTGTTAAGCAATTGCTCAATAAAAAATAAAACTGAGTAGTCTCTACGTAAAAAAAGCCCCGGAATGCGTCGGGGCTTTTTTTACGTAGAGACTACTTAATCCGTATGAATGATAACAATTGTAATTTGAAAATAACTAGATATGAATACTGAATCGTCTAGTTCTGGCAAGGATAAGGCTGAGATAGTTGTGGGGGCTGCATAGCAAAACTAGAAGAGATTAGATATTACTTACAAACAGCATATTTGCAAAACACTGTTTTTCTAAAGCTACACCATGAATCGACTCTTTACCAGTATTGTGAGCTGGCTGCTATTTTCTCTTTACGCCACCCAATTATTTGCCCAATCGTCTCCAAATTCACTAACTCAGTGTGGTACTACTGATCTTTCCCCTCAACAGTTCCGCGAGTTTGTGCAACAGGGTAAGCTTGCCCTGGAACGTAAACGGTCGTCGGGAGCGGCTTTTAATGCTATTACCTATGTACCCATTCGGCCCCATATCTTTCGATATGATGATGGTTCTGGTGGGTTAACGTTAGCTAATTTAAATCAAGTCATGGCTATGACTAACAGTCACTTTCTGTCAAATGGCTATGGCATTCAGTTTTACTTCGCCGGTACTATACCTGACTATATTGACAATAGTTATTTGCTCAATAATTTCGCCTATGCAGACGAGTCAACACTAGATGGACGAGATGCAACCAATGCCTTGAATCAATACTATGTGAATCGGTTCTTAGATAATGCGATAGGAGGGTATGCCAAATCCCCTTCTAATGGTAATCACCTCTTTACAACCCGTTCATTTATTGCAACCAATGATAATGATAGCTGTAGAGTAGCTCATATGGGCCACCATGTAGTTCCTCACGAACTAGGACATACCTTTGGTCTTTACCATACTTTCGGATATAGTAATGGCACGGCTGTCACAGACGAGCTAGTTACTCGGGGGGCGGGGGCCAATTGCGAGACAAGTGGGGACTTGATTTGCGATACGCCCGCCGACCCCTACGGAATGGTAGGCGCTAATATCTTAACTGTCAATGGTTGTCCTCAATACGATCCAAGCAGTACCGCTCGTGATGCCAATGGAGAGGCTTTTTCGCCAATGATCTCTAACATTATGAGCTACTGGTCTTACTGTACGCAAGATTTTACCCCTGGCCAATATGACCGTATACAGGCCGGTTTAGCCCTTCGGCAAACCCATACGGCTTACTCGCTTGATGCCCCACCAACCGACGCTCCGGCTCCTACTAACTACGGATCAGTTCTGTTAACTCCCTAGTGACTTTAACTTGGCAGGACAATGCAGCCAATGAAATGGGGTATTTTATCGAACGCTCTACTTCGCCTACTGTCGGTTTTATGCCTGTTTGTGGAGTGGGGCCAAATACTACTACGTTTACCGAGAGTAAAGCATTGCCATTAGGACGTTATTATTATCGCATTAGGCCATCGAATACAACGGTAGGGAGCATCAGTTCAAGTGTTGATGTTACCCTTGTTGATATTACCCTGTCCCCATCAGATCTAATCACAACTCTCGAAGGAACCACTGCCAGGTTGAACTGGCCTTCACTGGGAATGGATCTTAGTTATGAAGTGCAATGGCGGGTAGTTGGGGCTGATACTTGGAGTACAAGACAGTATCTGAGTCAATCAGAAACATCTCTCGTCAACCTCACCCCCAACACTACCTATGAGTGGCGACTTCGAGTAATGGGCCGCGATCAGTTTGTAGGGCCTGTAAGTTTTACGGTTCCCTGTCAGGTACCAAGCCGCTTCAACGCCTTTCCATCCCGTACTTCGGCTACAATTTCTTGGAGTCCTTTGGTGTCTGGTCAAACGTATAACTTACGTTGGCGGGCGGTGGGTGATCTAAACTGGACCACCGTGAGCAATCTGACCTTAAGCCCTATTGGGAATTACTCATTAACGGGCTTGCAAGGGGCAACGGCCTACGAATGGCAAGTACAAGGTGTCTGTTCGCCAACGGCGAGTTCTGACTTCAGCTCCCTGCAGACCTTTTCGACCTCTTCTGCCTGCCAGACTCCTTCCTTATTGGGGTCAGGTAATGTCTTGGCTTTATCGGCTTACCTCTACTGGTCATATGGCCCTAGCGAGACGGGCATCATAGCGGAACTTCGGTACCGACCAGTAGGCACTAATGACTGGACGGTGATTGGCGGCATAACTACGAGTGGGTATGCACTAACTGGGTTGGTAGGTAGCACCCAGTACGAATGGCAGGTAAGAAGACTTTGTAGTTCCACTCAAAGCTCGAATTTTTCTGCTTCGGTAACTTTTCAGACTATGCCTTCCTATGAGTCCATGTATACATTGAAAAGCGGTAACTGGGTCGATCCAAGCATATGTCCTGTGGCTGGGTGCCCACAGCGACGGATGTTGTTCACTTAAAGCACGTAGTTACCATACCCCAAGGCATTCAGGCAACCGCTAAAGCGCTTTTATACGACGTTCCAGTTAGTTTGAAGTTTCTTGGTGGATCTCGGTTGATACTGAGTAAATGAATGAAGGAAAGCCATACCGAGAGGTATGGCTTTTATATTGGCTACCATTTCCTGTTTTCTGATAACACTGATAGATAGAGGACCGTTAGCTCATACGAGCTAACAACTGCCTATGATAGCTGATTGTATGGGGCAGGAAAACAAATACTATAGCAATGTCAGCAACAGACAAAACCAAACGTTCGAAACGACCACGAATTAGTAAAGAAACAAGTTCATCAGCCGTTCCCATCGAGCGACGATCAACTCGCGTTTACTCAACTAGCAGTCAACTAGGGTTGTCGGTAGAGAAATAATTATTGCCTAAAAAGAAAGCGGTCCAACGAACCGCTCCTTTCATAAGACAACCTAAAGTATTTTACTCTTCAAACCGGGATAGAGTTCGACAGGATAAACTAGTAAGGTTACGGGGTAGGGAAACGGCTGCTTTACAAGTGGCTGTTCGTCTGGTACAAACTCAACCTGGAAAACGGCCTGATTTTCGTGCGAGAGTAAGTATGGCACGAAACGAAGATAACTCCTTTGCTACCATAATAAGGTCGGCTAGTATCATCACTTGCTTGATCGTATGGTAGTCTATTTAGATATAATGTACATATAATATAAATTTCATGTTGGTCTTCGTCGTTGGCGTGAATTTGGTGGGCAACTTGTTCACCCATGAACAAATGCTTTCTCATTCATAAATTGCTGCTCAGAATAAGCATTTTCATTTTGCTTATTTCCTCTTCCGCCAACGTTGCTGCTCAGTGTACTTACTTAACGAACACAGATTTTGAAACGTCAGCGGTCAATCCAACCTCTAATACTATCGCCAGTCAGAATGTTCTAGTACCACCCTGGCGGACTACTGCCTCAGACGGGCAAATTGAATTATGGCGGAGTGGATTTCAGAGCGTGCCTGCTTATTCTGGGAACCAGTTTGTTGAACTCAACGCTAACGTCGTATCAACGCTTTTTCAAAACTTTACGGCAACAGCCGGCAGTACGTTTACGCTTAATTTCGCTCACCGGGGACGTAGTGGTACCGATGTGATGAACGTGTCAATAGGGACCCCCAGTCCTACCAGCGCTACCGTCGGATCAACGTCGGTCCTAAACCTGGGTAACTTCTCCGATGGCAACACCGCCTGGGGATATTATAACGTGACGTTTACGTTACCAACCGGGAGTGCCAATGTATTTTCCATACGTTTTACGTCGGTCTCGTCGGCGGGGGGCAATGCCTCTGTCGGTAATTTTTTAGACGCAATATCCATCGCCGATGTGGCGCCTTCTCTTAGTAGTAGTACTTCTACTACGATCAGTTGTCCCGCTTCAACGGCTAATCTCACCAGTTTTACGGCTACTAATACGCCTGGTAGTAGTAGCCAGACCTGGCATACCGGGCCCATGGCCACTGAAGCGAACCGCATCACTAGTTTGACCGCGGTGCCAGCGGGAACGTATTACAGTGCCTATTATAATTCAGTGAAAGGATGTTATGGAGCCACCCAGTCCGTCGTTATTACCCAGGCGGGCGTCCCGGTAGCACCGACCGCAGCGGCAACTGCCCAGCCTACCTGTAACCTACCTACGGGCACAATCACTGTAGCGGCTCCCCTGAGCACTAGCTACACTTACAGCATCAATGGTACGACCTACCAGCCCTCAACCGTGTTTGCGGGGGTCAGTTCAGGAACGTATCAGATACGAGTACGTAACGGAACCAGTAGTGTGTGTACATCAACACCTACATCTGTAACCATCAGTGCTTCGCCGTTAACGCCCACGACACCTACGGCCAGTGTGACCAGTCAACCCAGTTGTACCGTGGCCACTGGAACCATCACGGTAAGCGCTCCTGCTGGAACGGGAATAACCTACAGTGTCAACGGGACGGATTATCAAAGTAGTACAGTCTTTACGGGAGTTAGTCCGGGTACGTATGCCGTGACTGTGCGAAATTTAAGCGGCTGTACGTCGGCAGCAACATCGTTAACGGTTAATGCACAACCTTCCATAAACGCTACACTCAGTAGCGCCACTATCTGTAGTGGGACGAGTACCACGCTGATCGCTACCAATAGCAGCACAGGGACCAGTAACTATCAGTTTGGCACGGGACTGACGAATACGACGGGCGTTTTGGTGATCTCTCCAACGGCCAGTTCGCCTTATTCTGTTACAGTTACTTCTGCCCAGGGGTGTAGGGCCACTGCTTCGACTATCGTAACGGTCAATCCGGCCATAACCGCGACCATCACTGCGAGTAGTACAACGTTATGCCAGGGGCAGAGTGCAACCCTAACAGCTGAGGGAGGGTCAGCTTACAGTTGGTCCACAACCGAAACAACGGCTTCAATCGTGGTGTCAACGAGCGGTGTTTACTCGGTTACGATTAGCAATACCCAAGGGTGCAGCGCTACTGTCAGTACAACCATTACTGTTAATCCGGTACCACAACTAACAATCAATTCGTCAACGATCTGCGCGGGCCGTTCGACAACCTTGACGGTGGGGGGATGTAGTACGGGGACCTTACTCTGGTCAACGGGGGCGAACACGACCTCACTGCTCATTAGTCCTTTAATAAACGATGTGTATTCGGTAACGTGTACGTTGGCAACAACCTGTTCTGCGGCCACGTCGACTACGGTCGTCGTCAATACTGCGCCTTCCTTTCAAGCAATTCCCACGTCGATTCCTGCTAGTTGCACGGGCTCCGTGGCAAGCAACAATGCACAAATCGTATTTACTACGTTACAGAACACCGAACGGGCCGATATATCGCCTGGAAGCATCTATTCAGGAGCTGCGTACGGGGCTGGTAGCAATCTACTCGTAAGTAATAATACGGTACGGTTTGCGGGCTTAGCTAACCCTGCTAGTACGCAGTTATATACCGTTCGGTTGTTCGGGGCGGGAGGGGGGTGTTTTATCGATGTTCCGGTCAGACTGGCTACGGCTGACTGTCAATGCCTAAACTGTGTTCCTGCTGCAGTACAGAAAGCAAGATGACCGGAATAGATACATTTAAATATGGTCAGTGCCGTTTCCGGGCTATGTAAACACCCCTTAATTCCGTAGAGAAAGTACGGGGTATCTATAGGTTTACGTAAGCAAATAGAAAAAAGCAGGTTGTTTATGTCAACCTGCTTTTTATCCCCTTTTTGTACCAGAACAGTTTTCTGTAAGGATACAGTTAACTGTTGTTCACTTAAGCATTTTTATCCTTAATTGTTCACGGTTATTAGCGGTAGAAAAATGCATAGTTTACAGTGGCTTTCGATAGCCTGTGAAAGCAGAAAAATTGTTCATGAACCTTATTTATTCCTCAGCGCATACATCGTAATCAGTGGCTATTTACTGCTGGCTCAAGCGCAGTCTGCTTCATAGATAAAGAGAAAAAATCAGCTATAGCTGCCCAGAAAGTACGCTTCTTCCAGGAAGGTGTTTCCGCTGGTCGTTTATCTGTCTAGGGAGTGTACAAAAGGGCTAGCCCTGGTTTCTCACTAGAGAAAGTGAATTCGCTCTTCCTCTAAATCCAGCCGCATCAGATGCCGGCGAACGATAGCTTCATTCGTAGTTGAGTCTTTGTTCCACTCACGTAACCAGTGCCGCTGCTGATCAAGTATTTGCAGATAGATATCCTTGTGGTCGGCTGTTTGCAGTTCATCATCGAGCAACTCATTGCTGTCTTCCCACTTTCGGACCAATTGCTGAAAGGCTGGGTGGTCGTTCACTTGAGTTGCGTAATGAGTCTTGAGATGCGTCAGGCTCTGTTGCGACAACCGCTTGTACATGACATGATACGCTTCCTCTTCGGGTAAGTTGTTATCGGAATCTGATAGATTGAAAGCTCGAATAAAAAGGGGAAGCGTTAACCCCTGGAGTATCAACGTTGATAGGATGACGATAAAGGTGATGAACAGGACGAGATTACGTTGCGGAAATGGCGCTCCGTTACTAAGCTGAACCGGAATCGACAAGGCAGCCGCCAGGGAGACAACGCCACGCATACCCGCCCAACCCAGTATGAAAGGTCCTTTCACGCCGGGATAACGAGAGTCGGCTACGGTGATAAAGTTGCGGGCGATCATCGTCACGACGATGGCTCCAAAGGCCGATGACAAGCGCATAACGATCAAGACAAACGTTATCAACAGTCCGTAGCCGATTGCGGATATAAGACTTACCCGTTCCAGATCGGCGGTGATTTCGGGAAGATCCAACCCGATAAGCATAAACACCAATCCGTTTAGGATAAAGCTTATCGACTCCCAGACGTTAACGGCCCGCAGACGGCTGGTGCTACTCAAAAAAAGGTGTCGGCGCTGCGATAGAAACAGTCCTCCGCTGACAACACTCAACACTCCCGAACTGTGTACGGATTCGGCGACTAAATACATGATATACGGCGTGACCAACGTAAAGACCAGATCGGTATTCGCGTCGCCGGGGAGAAATTTGTGAAGTTTGAAAAAGATAACCGCGATTGCCAGACCAATACCAACTCCTCCAAAGACCATCCAGCTAAAACTCAGGGCCGCATCGCTCAGCATAAACTGACCGGTGCTGACTGCGATCAGAGCAAACTGAAAGATAATTAAGCTCGATGCGTCGTTGAGCAGGCTTTCGCCCTCCAGCATTGACTCCATGCGCTTCGGCAGTTTGACAAACTTCAGGATGGCTCCGGCACTTACGGCATCGGGTGGCGACACAATACCACCCAGCAAGAAACCCAGCGCCAACGTAAAGCCGGGAATAAACTTACTGGATACCCAGGCTACGGCAAATGAGGTAAGAAAGACGACCAAAAAGGCAAAACTGCTGATGATACGTCGCCATTTCCACATCTCTTTCCAGGAGATCGCCCAGGCTGCTTCGTACAGAAGGGGCGGCAGGAAAATCAGAAAAATGAGTTCGGGATTGATCTGAACTGTCGGCACGCCCGGAATAAAGCTAATTGCCAGACCCGCAAGCACCAGCAAAATAGGATAAGCCACCCTGATCTTATTCGCGAGCATAATTAGCAGCACGATAATGACAATGAGGCCTAAGTAGTAAGGGAATATGTGCAGCATTATAAGGTAGGTCTATAAGCCAGTAAGGGGGGGCTGACAATCGACAGGGCGTTGGTGAGTTAAAAATAAAGCAACTCTACGAAAACGAACGTACATGGGTTGAGTGATTTTGCTGGTGATAGACCAGGTAAGCGTTATGATACTCGTTCCGCTGGCTATCAATCTTTTATGGTTGGAATCGACTTATTGTCATTTGATTACTGAGTTTTAGTAACCGTCACAGTCTACACTGTTAATTCACTCCCAAACGCGGAACAAGGTTGGCTAAACTAATCCAGAAAACCGCCAACATTAAAAGTACATGGCTAGTTGTATTACTAGCGTAGATCAACACCTTTTGTGGTTTTTTCTTTCTGCCAACCAACAGTAAACAACTATAAACAACAACGTTATGGCATCCTTAACTGACCGCATAGCCGATTTTTTCAGCGGCAATGATTCGTCTTCGGACGAAGGGTTACGAGATTTATTTATTAGTGAACTGAAAAGCGTTTATTACGTCGAGAAGCAGATTGTTGAGGCACTGGGTGAACAGGCTGACGCCAGTACGACCGACGAAGTACGTAATGCCTTCCTGCAACACCAGGAAGAAAGCAGAATCCAGGTCGAGCGGCTGGAAGAAATCTTCCGAATCATCAGCATTGCCAACGGTGAGCACACAACAGCCTCAATTGACGGCCTGATCGACGACGCACAGCGTATTGTTGCGACGACCGAAACGGGTTCTTTAACACGCGACGCTGGTTTGATCATTGCTGCTCAGAAAATTGAGCACTATGAAATAGCCGCTTATGGGTCATTGCTAACTCTGGCCAATGTATTGGGTTTTGATCAGTCGGCCGAGTTGCTGGCCAAAACACTGGAGGAAGAAAAATTGACTGATCATAAGCTAACGGCGCTGGCCGAAACATTCGTGAATCGTCAGGCTAAGGAAGAAGATAACCACCCTGGTAGCCATCACGCCAGCCGCGAACCTATTGTTGATCCACAGATGGACGTAACGGCGGGTGGCCCGTTGGGCGTGTAACACGCGACCTTGTATCATAAAATGAAAGCCACCTGGTCAATCAGGTGGCTTTCATTTTATGATACAAGCTTCTTATACGTTGTCGCTTTGTTCGGGATCGGGCATCGTTCCATCGTTATTACCCAAGGCATCGCCGTTGCCGTAGTTATCGGTGTCGGGCTGCATGTTAGGGCTATCCGAAACCGCTCCGGTGCCATCACTGTTCGCCCGCTTTTCGGCTTCGTCGGTTGGCGTTGTGGGCATCGTATGCGCATCGCCGGACAAATCGGTCGGGTTGTAATCTTCGTTGATCATAATGCTTTCGTCAGGTGTCTGCGCGGGACCTCCCGTTTCGGGGGCATAGGTTGGCGTCGTCTGATTAAGCATGGCGTCCTGATTAGTGCTTTCCATAATGTTGAGTGATTAAGCGTTGAAACTAGGAATTGGTTATCCGCGAGTAAATACCTCCCATAGACGGTTGTATAGCTTTTGGGCGTGCGTCTTTACGTCGTTGTGGGACGCATACAGCGAAAAAGGTGTGAATTGGTTCTCCGCCGTTGGCAGCGGTTCGACATGAATCGTGCGGCCAGCGTTCCAACGACCAGCTAACCGCCGGACATAACCCGTTAGGCGAATACCCGCATCGATTAGATCAACCTGTACCTGTTCGGGGTGATTTGCAACCGCCAATTCTTCCGAAAACCGCTGAAACTGACCTGCATCAAACCATGACAAAGGAGGCATTTGGAAACGCCGGTCTTTTCGGTCTTTCCGGAAGAAAAAATGAACTGAAAGCAACGACTTGTCAGCCAGTCGTTTAGTGGTAACCTGTAAATCAATAATTTCTAATGGCGCTGTTTCCGGGGAAGCAGCAATATCAATGTTCATGATGAGGTTGATGTTAAACGTAGCGTATAAACTGGTTGGAAAGAGCTGATGTTTCTAATTTTAGACGTAAATCATCTTACGGGTCATGCCCCCATCGACGGTAAAGTTCTGACCGGTGATGAAGTTATTTTCCGGTTGGGTCAGGAACAAAATCAGTCGGGCTATATCGTCAGGCTGACCAACGCGCCCGGCGGGATGTTGTTCGTGATCCTGGGGGCGTAGTTTTTCGGGTTTGCCTTTTGTTTTGAATGCCGATACGTCGATCCAGCCGGGACTAATGCAGTTGACGCGAATATCCGGCCCCAGACTCATCGCAAGCGAGTGCGTCAGCGCAAAAATTCCTCCCTTAGACGCTGAGTAAGCAAACGTATCCGGTTCGGACTGAAACGCCCGGGTCGAACACATGTTGATGATACAACCCTGTTGGGTCTTCAGGTACGGAGCGGTATACTTGGCGCACAGGAACGAACCGGTCAGGTTAACCCCAATGCCCTGATTCCAGTCATCAAGTGTGAACTGATCCAGTGGTTTTTCGGCCATGACGGCGGCATTATTGATCAGAACGTCGAGCTGGCCAAAGTGATCAACTGTTTGTTTAACGGCCTGCTGAACCTCGGCCTCGCTGGAGACATCGCAGGCTACGAAGAAAAGCTGATCAGGCGAAGCGTCGAAATGCTTCTTCGCTTCAGTAAGCGCTTCTTTATCAGACTCCCAGATGGCAACCCGGAAACCATGGGTTAGTAAGTAATGCGCTGTTACGCGACCGATGCCCTGACCACCTCCAGTAATAATAGCTATTTTCATACGATTGAGTCGACTCTATAATCACGCAAAAAACAGCAAATACTAACACAAGCCGTCGTTAGCGGGTTAGGTAAGCCGTAACTTTATCAAACGGACTTAACCCCTTACATGCTTCAGATTGCGTTTTCGCCGGAGTACCGGCTACGACTACCGGAAGGCCATCGGTTTCCGATGCTGAAATACGAATTGATTTACGAGCAGTTACTCTATGAAGGGACTTGCTCGGAGGACAACTTTTTTCATCCGGCCCCGGTGGACGATCATTGGGTATTGGGCGTCCATACCGCGGAGTACGTTCATCAATTAAAAAGCCTAACGGTCGATCCTGCCATGGTACGCCGGATCGGGTTCCCATTAACGCCCGAGTTGATTCATCGGGAATGGATTATCACGCAGGGTACGATCGACTGCACCCAGAAATCGAAACAGGATGGGGTAGCCATGAACGTAGCGGGAGGAACGCACCACGCTTTCCCGGATCGGGGAGAGGGATTCTGCATGCTGAATGACGTGGGCGTAGCCGCTCACTATTTGCTTGAAACAGGGCAGTCGAAACGAATTCTGATCATTGACCTGGATGTGCATCAGGGAAACGGAACTGCCGTCATGTTCCAGGGGGACCCGCGGGTGTTTACCTTTAGTATGCACGGGAAGGACAACTATCCACTAAAGAAGGAGCAGTCGGATCTGGATATTGAACTGGCCACGGGTACGGCTGATGATATTTACCTGAATACATTATATGATACGCTGCCGCGTCTGATTCAGCGCGAGGTACCCGATTTTCTGTTTTTTGTGTCGGGAGTCGATATTCTGGCTTCGGACCGGCTGGGGAAAATGGCCGTCAGTCGGGAAGGCTGTCTTCAACGGGATACGTTTGTGTTCGAACAAGCAAAAAAATATGGGCTTCCGATTACGGTGTCCATGGGGGGCGGCTACTCGCCCCGGCTAGTTGACATTGTCGAAGCGCACTGCAATACGTTCCGTATCGCAAACCGGCTGTATTTCTGAAGGCTGTTAAACAGAAAAAGCCGGCTGCCTGAACAATCAGAACAATCGACTTTTCTGTATTAGCGGGTAACCGTATGGATGGAAAGAAGCAAAACAAAGTTTCGCTAAAAAGACGAAGAGAACAATACCTGAATTCAGGTATATTAAACGGTTGTGGTCAGATACCTGCTTCTATGGCAAAACGAACCAGCTCGGCTATTGTGCTGATTCCCAGTTTTGCGTAGATGTTTTTTCGATGGGTATCTACCGTATGAACGCTCAAAATCAGTCGGTCGGCAACCTGGTGACTGCTCAACCCGTCCTTCAGCAAACGGATGATATCGACCTCGCGCGGGGTCAAACGGTGTTTGCGCAGGAAAACATCGTCCGTGTGATTGCTGAATTGTTTTACGTCCGATAATTTGGGATCAAAATAAGGCTGGTGCTGCGCCACAGCGCGAATTGCGGTAAGGAGCTCTGCCCGAGTGGCTGTTTTCAACATGTACCCCAGGGCACCGGCCCGCCTGAAGTCGTCGATGTAGCGCTGTTCACCGTACATGCTAAGAATCAGAATGCACTGGTCTGCTAACTCGGCGGTAATCTGCCGCGTTAATGCCAGTCCATCCAGCTCGGGCATATTAAAGTCGATGATCAGCACATCAGGATGCAGCAGCGTAATTTTCTGCATGGCCTCACGGCTGTAGTAGATCTGCCCAATTACGTCTATATCCGGGGATTCGTTGAGCATGAGTCGCAACCCGTCGTTAAACAAACGATGGTCGTCAATGATCAGAACTCGAGTCGGAAGTTGGAATGGCTGCATCATAGGGAACGTTGAGGAGAACGGTGTAACTGTCGACGTTGCTATCAGTAGTCAGCTCGGCCTGTAGGTATTCGGCTCGATGGACTATATTTCTTTGACCGATACCGGCTGATATTGTAACAGTATCTGAAGAATTAATTGGGTGATTACCAATGGGCGTTTGTACTTCAACCATCAGTTCGCGAGCGTGGAAGCCAAGCTGGATATAAGCGACGCCGGCTCCGGCATGCTTCTGAGCGTTCTGCATTAATTCGGCAATAATGCGATAGGTTACCAGCTCACGTTCGGGAGTGAGCCGCCGGACAGTACCGAACTGTATAAACTCAAAACGGAGTTTCCCCGACCGGTTAGCCTCATCAACGCGCTGGTCAACGACCTCCGCTAATGAATACTTGTCAAACTCAACCGGCATCAGGTCGTGCGTGATGGTGCGTAAGTCACTGCTGGCTTTATCGACCAGCGCGTAAGCGTGCGCAACGTTTGCCAGTTCGGCCGGTTCAATGAGCTGAGTCTGCGTTCGCTCCAGAATCCCCTTAGCGGCAGCCAACGTATTGCCTACGTCGTCGTGAAGGTCCCGGGCGATACGTTTACGTTCGTCTTCCTGGGTAGCCAGCGTATTCTGTAGCAGTTGCTGTTGGCGCTTTAATTGCTGCCGGTTGTAATAATAAACTCCAAAAGCAACACCACCGACCAGTAGCAAAAGCAGTCCAGCCCAGAACCACCATCGTTGCCAGAATGGCGGCTGAAGGATAATCTGCAACTGCGTAGCTGGAGTAAATTGCCCATAAGCATCAAGCGCCTTTGCCTGGAATGTGTAGGTATCTGGTGGCAGATTCGCATAACGGACTGTGTTCCCTTCGCGAAGAGGCACCCAGTCGGCATCAATACCAGAAAGTTTGTAGAATAGTTGATGCTGCCCATTGCTGAAGTAATCCAGCGCTGCCAGGCTGATGGATATGGTGCGCTGATCGTAGGTGAGCGTAACTCGTTTCGTTTCGCCCGGAACGGCTCCGTTGACGTAGGGTTGATCATTAACCTGAAAATCGACGATGCGTACCGGAACGGTTGTGGGGTTAGCGTTTAGCTGTTCCGGTGAAAAGTAATCCAGTCCATGGACCCCGCCGAAATAAAATAATCCAGCTCTGCTACTAAGGGCCGCCATACTGTTGTACTCACGCCCTTTGGTAGAAACGATTGGGCGAATCAGCTGCCGGGAGGGGATAAACTTAGCCAGGCCATTATTGGTACTTAACCAGAAAGCACCCTGTCGGTCGGGGAGAAGGTTGTAAACTACGTCGTCAAGCAGGCCATCATGTACGGTGTAGACTCTTGTCGAACGACGTTTTTGGGGGGCAAATTGAACCAGCCCCCGGTCGCTGCATAACCATAGACAATGTCGACCAGCATCAGGATAAATCGCCATGACGTTATGACCCGCCAAGGTTTCATACTGCTGTGTCAACTGCCCCGATTCGTATTTATAAACCACAAGGTCCTGGTCACGTCGGGATGCGTAGAGTAAGCTGGTAGTCGGGTCAAAATACAACGTGCCGAAATAAGTGCTACCCGAATCGAGTCGATAAATGGGTTTGAGTGACGGGCTCAGCAGGAACAAGCCACCGTAGGAAGCCAGGACGAAGTTGCCATCGGGTAACTCGCAGAGTCCCCGGTTGTACTGACAGTCTTTATCGGTACAGAGCGGATTCGGAATTTCGACAAAGCGATCCTGTTGTGGGCTATACTGTAGTAGTCCCTGAAGACTCGCGACCAGCAGTCGTCCGTTACGTGTCTGGAGGATCTGTCGTACGTTTCCCTGATTTTTAACGCCCTTATCCGCCAAGTACGCGTTGAAAGTGCCCGTTTTAGGGTTGTACCGACGAATACCGCCGTCTGTCGTACCAATCCAGATGTATCCCCGCTGATCTTCACATAATCCCCGGATAGGATGGGTATTTAAATCCAAAACATTGAGTGTATCATCGGGGATAGTTGAAACCGTTTTAGCGGTGGAATACACAATATCCACTCCGAACGGGTCCGAATTCACCCATACGAGCCCTAACTTATCAATGTACACCCGGCCTATCTGATTGGTCAGGAGTGATGTGGCGGTTACCTGTCCATTGCCCGGTGAAACCTTTAATAAAATCTGCTGGTCGGTAGGAGAGTATTTCCAGAGGCCAGCCCCTTCGACGCCCAGCCACCAATTGCCTTGCCTGTCTTCGTCGACACTAGCGATGCGGTAGCTGTTTGCGCTGAGGGGTAAAGGATGGAAACGCACCAACTGGGTGACATTCTTATCGAATTCGAAAATTCCCTGTGGACTGGTCAAACAGTAATGCCCCGTCTGTTTACTCCGGAAAATACACTGAAAACTCTGTTGTCTGGGTAAAGTCGTTGTGGTGGGATGTATTGTCTGATCGGTAGTTTGACCGGTGAAAAGAGTGCGGGTTTGGTGAGTCTTATAATTATATTGGACCAGACCGGTCGGTAATAAATACGTAAGGGTATGTTGTTCGGGGTGATGCAGTATCCACTGAAGCGCAAGACTAAACTTAGGTTTTATAGCTGGGTTGATGGGCGTTTTTCGGCCAGTTAGAAAATTCAGTTTAACTACGCCCTCATAGTGACTCCCATACCACACCGTTGAGTCATCGGCGTAAAAGGGATCTTGTAGAGCCGGAATTCGTTGGCCCCTTTCGTTGGTGGCATAAAAACGCCGGAACGAATTTGTACGCCGAACATACTGGCTAAGGCACTCTTCCGTACCCACCCACAGATCGCCTTGTGGAGTCTCAACCAGACCTCGGATTTCGCCCTTACCAATCGTAGTAGAATCCTGTTCGTCGAATCGATACACCTTGAAGCGACTACCATCAAACCGATTAAGACCGTTCTGGCTGCTCATCCAGACGAATCCCCTCGAGTCTTTCAGGATATAATAGCAGGACCCTTGCGACAAGCCGTCGTGGGTGGTGAGATGGCGAACCGAAAAACCCGTCTGTCCTAGAGTAAACATCGGACTCAACAGTAGAAAGATAAGCCAACGCATAGATGGAAGGAAATAAGGCTGATAAAAGTACTTATACCAATGTTTTATAAGCAGCACACCGCGTTCTCCACATGACGAAAGTACATGTGATTAAGGACTTCAGCGATTAAATATGTCGGTTATTCTAAAATCCGTTACGTTTACAATCATATGCATCCAATTTCGGCAAAGCGAAAATTAATCAATAAAGAATGAAGCAAAATATCATCAAGACCCGCCTTCTGAACAGTCAGCCTGTGCTAGGCATCTTGTCAAACAGCGCTGACCCAACTGTTGCCGAATTGTGCGGTTTTTCAGGACTGGATTTTTACGTAATTGATGCGGAACATAGTCCAATCAGTGCTGCGCAGGTCCCGGATATTGTTCGGGCCTGCGAAATAAGCGGAATTACACCGCTCGCCCGAGTTCGGGGAAGCGAACCTAAACTAATTGCGCAGTTATTGGATGCTGGCGTGATGGGCATCTTGTTACCGGGTGTTCGCACGGTTGCTGACGTAGAAGAGTTTGTCCGCGCAGTAAAATACCCGCCCGCGGGTTTGCGAGAGTTAGGTCCCGTACGTGCCGCTGACTACTTGCAAGGCGACATGAACCAGAGTGACTATATGAGCTTTGCCAATGAACAACTGTTGATTCTACCTCAGCTCGAAACCGTGGAAGCCATTGACAACCTGGATAGGCTGCTGGCCGTACCAGGTGTTGACGGTTTCGTTATCATGCCTCGCGATCTGGCTATTGCCATGGGCCATTATGATGGTCCTGGGCATGATGACGTGAAGAAAGCAATTGGTAATGCAGTCGACAAAATCAGAAAAGCTGGTTTGATCGTAGGAACAACTGCCGCTACCGGCGATCAGGCAAGGGCACTGGTCGAAAGGGGAGTACTGTTTTGCCTTAACTCTTTAGCAGGCTTATTAAAAAGTTCGGCCGGAGAATTTATGCGGGGGCGTAGCTAAAGTGGGTGCGTAGGCAACAAGAGGATAAATATGGCTGTCTGATAAAAAAATGAAGCGAAATATGTCAGTATTGACCAATTCGATTGAAAAAATTAAAGGCCCGCAGTAAAAATATTAATCCGGAAATATAGCGAAAAAAAGACAATATTTAATCCCATATAGGATTAATATTTGATTAAGTATTGTAAATCCAATAAAGTACTTTGAAATTTATTATATGCCTAAAATTTGTTTTCAAATAAATACATAATGTCTATTATTGGCCGCTGAAAGGGATTATGGCCAGTTTTAGACTATAAATCGTCGTCAAGGTTACAACGGTATGTCTTCAACTGGAATCTTAAAACAATCAGGAGCCTTGTTTGATTACGTAAACAATGTTTACTGATTACGAACAAAACAAGAAACGGCCGGTTGACTACTATGATTCGCAAAAACCTATGAAGGAATGCGAAAGGGAGTAGCAGAATCGGAACTACTTTCTGAAGTGGCTGCGCTCTTGCCGGTCACCCAATCAGGTCGGAGTCTTGTGAGAAATATGTATGTGTTTTTCAACGTCAAAAAAAAATGACAAGATGGATGGCATACGTACGAACCTAGATTACAGGGAAACCTATCTGAAAAGAAACAAATTAGGGGAAATAAACGTAAAAATCTACTGTTTCGGTGGGTTGACCGTTCCCTAAGTTTCCTGGGCTGTCTTTGGGAGAATAGAAGTTTAGTTAGAAAAATTGCGTCCAAATTAACTCAATGAATATGCGAACATTTATCCAACAACACCGCATGCGGATGCTGGCTGGACTCGTGTTGCTAGGTTTTGCAATGCCTTCTGTTAGCCTTGCTCAAGAGGCTGACACCGTCCGGCAGAGTACAGTTCAACCTGCCTCACGTTCCACTGGGCAACGGGAAAATATCTACCGTTTAGGGAAAGGCGTCTACACCGACACACTACGTCGCGACGAATTCAAGGCTCAGGCAAGTGACGTTGCCGAACTTGATGACTGCGACACGACGTTCCAGACATTTATCCTTGTACGGAGACTGTCACCTTGGCGGGTTGGTCTGTTCGCGGGGCCTAACTTCGCGTATTGCGGAACCTGGGAGAACACTTTCGGTCCAGTTCGGCGTGACAACTCGCTCTATAACGGAGCTGGTTTCAATATCACCGCTAACATCGATTACTATTTTACGCCAGCCACTCGCCGGCTGCGTTTTGGGGTAGGAACTGCCTTTGGTTACCAGAACTATATCACCCGTGGTGCTTATCGGGACTACTTGTATGGACTGGCACAAGCTGCGCCAATCAATGCTAGCCCAGGTCAGGTAACCATCCGGCAGCGTGCTTCCGAAGATATGTTCCTGACGGTCGGACCTGTTCTGGCGTTCACGGTCGCTCGTAGCCGCCGGAATCCAGATGCAACGACCTTTATCGAATTAGGTCTGCGTGGTGGTCTGTTCCGGACCGAAGCTGCTACGATCTCGGCGTCTGTTCCGTCACAATCAGACCGCCTGATCCGCACAGTTAACCCAAGCTCGAAACTGTACCATCCGGGTGGTATCCTGTCGCTGGGCGTATTCTTCCCAGTGGGTAACAACTGGAACATCGGTGTTCAGGCACAAGGGTTCTATACGAGACTGAATTACCTGATCGTCAACGGTGTTCAAGATCAACTGTATGAATTCAGCCGGAAACATGGTGGCTTCAGCGCTGGTGTGGCTGTTCGCAAAGGATTCATCCAGAAGAAACTGATCCCAAAGACACCAACTGTCTGCCCAACTTGCGACTCGATTCCCGAGCTGAACGTACAGTTCAACAACGCATCGTTGAAAGGCGTATCGCTGGCGTATGTTGACGAAACGAACGCTGCTCAATCGGCTCCAGTTAACACGGCCGCTGCTGCTCCTGTAATTAGCTGGCGCAGCACGACTCCGAATCCAAAGAACGAAACGTTCACGGCTCGTCTGTATTACCGTGCTGACTCGGTTGTAGCTGGTGCTACTGGTAGCGATCAAGTTATCGCGCAACTGGAAAACACGACCGATACGTCGCTGACTTTCCCTGCTGAGTATTTCTCGGGTGGTCAGGTTGTTCCAGGTTTCTATTACGTAACGGTGCACAATCAGCAGATGGCGAAATGTGGTAGCTGTATGAGTGAAGTCGCTACGACGAGCTTCGCCAGCATCCGGCCAAAAGCTACGGCTGAGTGTGAATACCGCCACCGGTTAGAGCGTCTGGAAGTGTACTACCGCACGCCGTACACCCGCGAAGTTGCTAACGTATGTTACTGTAACGGTACCATTACCTCAGTTGGCGATACGGTTACACGCCTGCGCTACCGCAGCCTGAACCGTCGTCTGGCAACCAGCGCTATCGAATTCGATACGAACACGGTTATTCTGAACCTGCGTGATCTGCCAGGCGATCTGGCTCAACAGTTACAGGCTGAGAAGTCGAAAATCGAAAGCGGTGCCGCAACGCGCTACAAAGGACGCCGGGTACGCCCACAAGTTCAGTACTTCCGCGCTGTGTTCTCGGTTACGAAACTACCTTGCAACGGTCAGCCTGAGCAACAAGTTGGTAGCTTCAACACAACCATCAGCGATAACAGCTACTCGATCACTGATCTGAAGCCGCTGACGGATGAACAGAAAGCGAAAATGCTGGCTCCGCCTGCACCAGCGAAAAAACGGTCGAACCGTCGTCGCTAAGACTCGGTCATTGATCGAACGATAAAAAGAAAGCCGGGAGCCAACGCTCCCGGCTTTCTTTTTTGATTTATGGCACGGCAGCAAGCGTACCATAGGCTTACCAATACCTAGGTTACTTCTCTAGATTTTGCAAGGTAGGTAAGTGTTTCTTCAACAAAGTGTCATTGGCCATCTGTACTTTTATCTGGTTGAGTTGCTGAGAAGATAGGCTTGATTGTCGACTGATAACGTCAACGCCCTCCGGAGTAAACAGCGTCTTCGAAAACCAGATCACTGCCCATTGTCCTTCCTGATCAAGGAGAGCAACGCGCCAATTACTCCTTACCAGAATTACTCCTTACCAGGCTCAGCAGTCCTTTCCCGCGCCACTCAAAAGCGAGCGGATCGGTTTGATGCTGATAGTCATAGCCAGTCAGGGTTTTCTGTTTCCCCTTTTTCCAGTATTTGACTTCGTCCAGCAACACCGGTACGCTTGCCTTTTTATCTGCAACGGAATACGTAAAAGTTGGGTCGATCTTATCACCTTTGAGCCACATCGGGAAGTTAGTGCTACAGATGAACCAGGTGCCAACCAGTGCGGGGATTATATCCATAAAGAGCTAGTACGTTTCGGCTATAATTGATTAGTCAGCACTGAATAGTTGGGTCATCATTCGACTAAACTCCGCCTGTCTGGGAGCCCGGATCGTGATGCTTTCGTTCGTAAGCGGATGAGAAAAGTGAATCTGATCGGCATGGAGCAGCATTGTGTTCATGCCAAACTGTTCCAGAAAAAGCCGGTTTTGTTTGTTGCAGCCGTGCGGGCGGTCGCCGATGATCGGGTGCAAGATATGCGCCATGTGTTTGCGTAACTGGTGCATTCGCCCTGTCTCCGGGGTGAGTTTGACCAGCGAATACCGGGACGTCGCGTGCTTACCAAACGGAATCGGGATTTCAGTTCGCTTCAACGTTTCCAGCCGAGTCACGGCATCCTGCACGGTCCCATCATCGCGCCGAAGCGGGTAGTCGATTTCCTGCTGATCGGCGGTGTATCCCCGCACGATAGCCAGGTAAGTTTTGCTGACACTGCCAGCCGCGAATTGCTGCTGCATCAACGAGTTCATTGCCTCGTCCAGCGCAAATAGGAGTACACCACCCGTTTTTCGATCCAGCCGATGAACGGGAAAAACACGCTGGCCTAGCTGGTCGCGTAGTAGCTGAACCGCAAATTCGCTCGCATCACTGGCAATGGGCGAGCGATGAACGAGCAGACCGTGGGGTTTGTTGATGGCAACTAAATCCGCCGACTGGAAAAGAATAGGTAAGTCTGTGGACTCAGGAGACATAAAAAAGTGGTGTTGTTACGTGCGGAAAATCCATTTCACGTAACAACACCACTTCCTTACTTTTTAGTTGAGGACGTCGCGGTTTTTGTCGGGCGGGTAGCGCCGTTATAACTGATGCGGAACAGCGTACCACCCAGGTCGTCGGTAACGTACAAGGAGCCATCGGGGCCTTGCGCCAGACCGCAGGGCCGGTGCTGTACAGGGCCGGTTGGTTTCGCCAGATCGGTTCCTGCGAAGTTGTCGGCGAATATTTCCCAGTTGCCTGACGGCTTTCCATTTTTGAAGGGAACAAACGCCACAAAATACCCTTTCTTCAATTCTGCCGATTGACTGTGAAAAGCAATAAAGGCTCCGTTTCGGTATTTTTCGGGGAAGGCGGTGCCCGTATAGAATAACAGGCCGTTAGGACCTAGGTGAGCAGGAAAAGCGGCTGTTGGCTTGATATAGGAAGGGTCACCAGCCTTCTTACCATCGCCACCGTATTCGGGGGCTAGAAATTGTTTCTTCTGAATATGGTCGTAATAGGTATAAGGCCAGCCTGCGTTATCGCCCTGACGCACTTCGTACATCGTTTCGGCGGGTAACGTAGCGCTCTGCTCGGGCGTGTAGTACTGAGGGTAGAAATCATGAAACTGCCCCCGACCGTGCTGCATGACAAAGAGCGAGTTTGTTTTACCATTCCAGTCCAGGCCAACTACGTTCTTTAAGCCGGTTGCGTAGCGCGTTCCGTCGCTGAACTGCTGGTCACTGACATTCGCTTTGAACTTCCAGATACCCGCAGCCGAATCCAGGAGGGGGCAGGGCATCATGCCTTTGCCCGTACCTGGCTCCCGACAGGCGTCATTATCCGATGCGATGTTGACGTAGATATTATTCTGGTTGTCGACAGCAATGGATTTGGATTGGTCCCGCACCTTAACGCGGAGTCCGGAGACTAGCTTCTCGGGTTGAGTGGGGTTGATGACTTCGTCCTTGTCATTGAGCTTATAGCGATAGATACTGCTGTTAGAGGAGGTGTAGAGGTACCCGTTTTTCAGGAATATACCAGTCCCTGGGTAATCACCGAAACTGGTACGTTCGTCGGGAGTACCATCCTGATTGATGTCCCGCAAACGAACGATTCCGGCTCCATCTTTCAGTTTAGCCAGTTTTACGTAGATATCGCCCGTTTTGGTAATCGCAATGTGACGGGCGGCTCCCAGATCGTCGGCAACAACGGTCGCTGAAAATCCAGCCGGCACTTTGATGGCTACCGGATCGGCAGCCTTGCGGGCGGGTAGAGGTGCGTCGTTACCAGCGGAAACACTCGCTGCGTTAAGACCGGTCAGCGCCGTTACCAGACACGTTAGTTTTAAATAGAAGGATGCCATGCGTAATGAGAAACGATCTAAAAGTTATCAATAGAGTAAGCAGACTACTGTTAAAAAATACTGGTAAGTGAGGAAAACAGAAGCACACGTAGAAGAGGACAAACAAACCAGAAACACTATGCATCCGTACATGTTAGCGTACTAAGCCCTTGAAGAATGGGCCGTTTAATTTCACCCTATGTCATTTATTCGCCTGGCCTGGCAGCTTCCTGCTATGGCTTCTCTCCTGGTTTTGTTGATCAGCCTGGGCAACGAATACGCGATTGCCCGTCCCAGTAAACGAATTAAAGATATTGCTTACGTAGAGCCTGGGGCCGCTGGCTTCGATGCCGAGCGTCATCGGCTCGATGTATACCAGCCCCGCAAAACGTCGACTACGTTACGTCCTGTTGTGGTGTTTATTCACGGTGGTAGCTGGAATAGTGGCAATAAAAATATATACACGTTTATTGGTCGGCGATTGGCCAAGCAGGGTTGCGTTGCGGTGGTCATTAATTACCGACTAGCGCCAACCGTGCGCGTGCCAGCTATGGCCGACGATTGTGCCACTGCTGTCAGGTGGACGAAACAACACATTGCTGACTACGGCGGTGACCCGGAGCGAATTTTTGTGATGGGCCATTCGGCCGGTGCAGGACTAGCCGCGCTGCTGGCGATGGATAACGCACTGTTTACCAAGCTGGGTTTGTCAGAAAACCCGGTTAAGGGAGCCATACTCGACGATCCCGCGGGGCTGGATATGTACGACTATCTGAAAAAGATGGAGTACCCCAACGATGAACAGTATCTGGTACCTTACGGAAAAGACCCGGCGGTCTGGCGGGCTGTGTCTCCTTTGTACTACGTGCACAAGGGCGCTCCGCCCATGCTATTGTACGTTGGAGAGCGGACATACCCGAGCATAAAAAGTAGCAGCGAGAAGTTTCGGCAACGGTTGACGGAGAACGGTATTCGCCATACGTTCACAATTATCCCCCGCAAGAAACACATAGGCATGGTACTCCAACTGTTCTGGAAAAACAACCAGATATATCAGGACATCCTTGCGTTCGTAAAATCGATCTAGCTCTTTTTGTGTGCCTACTGGTGTAATTGAGTAAAACGGGGGTGATGAAACCTCTTTACTGCAATACTCCTTGTTACTATGAAAAAGCTTGTCTTTACCTGTGCTCATTTATTAACGATGACCGTCCTGGCGCAGGCGCAGGAGTGGCAGCCAGTTGAAACCAAGAATACCTGTGAGGTACGTCACGAAAATGCGGCAACCCTGATCGGCGATAGTTTATACGCTATCGGTGGGCGGGGAATAAAGCCGCTCGAAGCACTTAGTCTGAAAACGCTGGTCTGGCAGCGACTACCGACGCCCCCCGTTGAAATGAACCACTTTCAGGCGGTCAGCTACAACGATGAAATCTACGTGATGGGTGCGTTCAAAGGAAGTTTTCCGCACGAAACCCCGCTTCCCAATATTTATATCTACTCACCGAAAACAGGTGCGTGGCGACAGGGGCCGGTGATTCCGGCTGAACGCCTTCGGGGATCGGCCGGAACGGTTGTGTATAATGATAAGATTTATCTGGTCTGTGGTATCATTGATGGCCATTACGATGGACACGTAGCCTGGCTGGATGAGTACGATCCCAAAACAAATACTTGGAAACGGCTGGCCGACGCCCCCCGGCCCCGTGATCACTTTCAGGCAACGGTAGCCGATGGAAAGCTATACGTAGCGGGTGGGCGGCAATCGACGGCACGAATTGGCAAGGTACTGGAAACAACCCTGCCCGAAGTCGACGTGTATGATTTCAAACGTAATAGCTGGACAACACTGCCAGCGGAATCGAACCTGCCGACGCAGCGGGCGGGGAGTACGGCCGTAACACAGGGCGGTAACGTCTGGGTAATTGGTGGTGAAACGCAGCAGTTACAGGCTCATAACGAAGCCGAAGTGCTCGATCCAAAAACGAACCGCTGGGCAGCTGGTCCCCGGTTGAAGCAGGGGCGGCACGGGACGCAGGCGGTTGTTTACAAAGGCAAGATTTATATCGTTGCTGGGTCGGCAAACCACGGTGGCGGCCCTGAATTGAATACCGTCGAAATACTAAAGTAGCAGATAAAGCAGGACTCGTCAGAGTATTAGCCTACCAGGTTCGACTTTTAGGTACATTCTTCCGCTTGTCGGCTTTAACCTACCTAAACCTTGCTAACTCATGCGTAAACGCGCTACGCTACCTGCCGTCCTGTTGTGGGCTGCTACGGCTGTCATTCCCGCTCTGGGACAGACGGCTCCAGCCAAAGTTAATGATTCGACCACCCCGCTTCACCTGCTTCAGCCGGACTACCCGGTGCCGTATGGGCAGCCTAAAGTGGCCGACGTAACGGCGGTGCTGAACCGTGTTTACACGTATCTGGACGCGGTAACGCCGGCGCAGGTGATCGACAAAGAAACTGGTAAGGAAATAACTGACTTCACGCGGTTTCAGCCCAACGCGGTGATCAAACCCGGCGACTTCCGGTTGACGAGCTATGAATGGGGCGTTACGTACGCGGGGATGCTACTGGCCAGCGAGGCCACCGGCGATCCGCGTTACGCGGAGTATACCAACAAACGGCTGGCTTTTCTGGCGGGATTACGCCCTTACTTTCAGGATCAGGTAAGCAAAGACCCACGGGCCAATACGTCCCTGCGGCCTATGCTGGCTCCGCACGCACTCGATGATGCTGGGGCAATGTGCGCGGCTATGATTCGGGCGTCGCTCATCAAAAAGCTGTCGGTCGATCTGCGGCCGCAGATCGATACGTACATCAAGTACATCATGACGCAGGAACACCGGCTGGCGGATGGGACACTGGCCCGGAACCGGCCACAAGCCAATACGCTCTGGCTCGACGACCTGTTTATGAGTGTGCCCGCGCTGGCGCAAATGGGAAAGCTTACCGGCGACAAAAAGTATTTCGATGAGGCAACGAAGCAGGTGCTTCAGTTCTCGAAACGGATGTTCGACAAAGAAAAAGGGCTCTACATGCACGGCTGGGTTGAGAGCATGGCTACGCACCCCGAATTCCACTGGGCGCGGGCGAACGGCTGGGCCGTCATGACGATGGTCGAACTGCTGGACGTATTACCCGAAAGTCACTCGGATCGTCCGGCGGTGCTGGCTCAGCTGAACGCGCATATTCGGGGGTTAGCAGCGTACCAGTCGGGTTCTGGCTTCTGGCACCAGCTCATCGACCGAAACGACTCCTATCTCGAAACATCAGCGACGGCTATTTACGTCTACGCCATTGCCCGAGCCATCAATCGCGGCTGGATTGATCAACTGGCGTATGCGCCGATGGCGCTGCTGGGCTGGAATGCCATATCAACCAAAGTGAACCAGAAAGGACAGGTGGAAGGCGTTTGTGTGGGAACGGGTATGGGCTTCGATCCGGCGTTTTATTACTACCGCCCCATCAATGTGTATGCCGCGCACGGCTACGGTCCGGTACTGCTAGCCGGGGCCGAAGTGATCAATTTGCTGAACAAGAAAGCGTTTGAAATCAACGACAGTTCGCTGCAATTGACGCAAAAGCGGTAATCATCTCTACGGAATGAAGTGCTAAACAACGCAGTGAATTCTATATTTACGCTGAAAGGATAATAGCGTGATCTGATATTATCCACCGTAAACTGCTCTAATGCATGCGCTTCATGGCTCAAGTTTTTGTTCCAGCACTACTCGTTTGTCTTAGTATCTCGACCGCGATGCAGGCGCAGCCTACCAAACGTCCCCGCGAGTACGGGATCAACTTCGGGGTGCTGCCAACCGGAGCGCATAACGCGATTACGGATGTGCCGGGCGTTCGGGTAGGGCAGGTGACGCTGAAAGAGGGTAACAATGTCAGAACGGGCGTAACGGCCATCCTGCCGCACACCGGAAACCTGTTCCAGCAGAAGCTCCCCGCGGCCATCTACATTGGCAATGGGTTTGGTAAGCTCATGGGCTACAGTCAGGTGGAGGAACTAGGGACGCTCGAAAGTCCTATCGTGCTTACCAATACGTTGAGCGTGGCGACGGCGGCCGACGCTGTTGTAGACTACACCCTGACCCAGTCCGGTAACGAGCAGGTGCGTTCCGTCAATCCGGTAATTGGTGAAACCAACGACGGATTTCTGAACGATATTCGGGGACGACACGTAAAAAAGCAGCACGTACTGGAGGCTATTACCAAAGCTAAGGCTGGCTCTATGGTCGAAGGCAACGTAGGCGCCGGGACCGGAACCGTTTGTTTCGGCTACAAAGGCGGCATCGGTACGGCCTCTCGGAAACTCCCCGCGTCGCTGGCTGGCTATACGGTTGGGGTGCTGGTCCAAACTAATTTTGGTGGGGTGTTACAAATTGCTGGCGTGCCCATTGGCGTAGCGCTGGGGAAGTACTCGTTCAAAGAAAAGCTGGACGGCTCCTGCATGATGGTTGTTATGACCGATGCACCACTGGACGCCCGTAATCTCAAGCGACTCGCTAAACGGGCGTTCATGGGCCTCGCGCAAACGGGCGGGATTGCCTCCAACGGGAGTGGCGATTATGTTATTGCCGTATCGACGGCGTACAAAATTCCGCATGAGTCGGCGAGTGCATTCGATGACGTAAAACTCCTGCGGAACGATAACGTATCGGCGTTGTTTATGGCAGCAATAGAGGCTACGAACGAAGCCATCATCAACTCGGTGTTCGCGGCACAGACACTGACCGGTGACCAGGGGCATACTGTGGAGCAATTGCCTGTTGATCGAGTCGTTGAGCTAATTCGTAAGGCGGGACAGGCGCGATAAGGTTGCTGCCAACGAATTTGCTGTCGTACCTTTACGTAGTTGCCGATTACCACTATTAATCCGACTGGCCCGGCCGGTCACTATCAACTCATTATGTCAGTACCAACTACACCGCTTCGGGTCCTTGTTGTCGGATGCGGAAATATGGGTTCGTCACACGCCCAGGCTTATCAACTGCTGGACGGATTCGAGATCTGCGGAATCGTATCGACAGGGAAAAGTAAAGAAGTGCTCAACGAGCGTCTGGGGGGCGGTTATGCGCTTTTCGCCGACTACACGACGGCTCTGGCGGAAACCAAACCCGATGCGGTTTGCATCTCGACGTACCCTGATACCCACGAATCCTTTGCCATTCAAGCGTTTGAGCAGGGGTGCCACGTGTTTATCGAAAAGCCGGTTGCCGATACGGTCGAAGGAGCTAAGCGGGTTATCGCAGCGGCTAATAAAGCTGGAAAGAAACTGGTTGTCGGATACATCCTGCGGCACCATCCATCCTGGGAGAAGTTCGTGGAAGTGGCGCAGACGATGGGTAAGCCGCTGGTGATGCGCATGAATCTGAACCAGCAGAGCAACGGCACGATGTGGACCGTTCACCGGAATCTGATGAAAAGTCTGAGCCCCATCGTGGATTGCGGGGTGCATTACATCGACGTGATGTGCCAAATGACCCGCTCCAAACCCGTACAGGTGAACGCCATCGGTGCCCGGATGACCGATGAGATTCCGGCTGATAACTATAATTACGGCCAGCTGCAAATTCGGTTCGAGGATGGCTCTGTGGGCTGGTACGAAGCGGGCTGGGGGCCGATGATGAGCGAAACAGCCTTCTTTGTCAAGGACGTAATCGGGCCTAAAGGCTGCGTATCGATCGTCGCGAAGAACGCGGGGGGGAGTGGTAAGTCGGACAACGTCGATTCGCACACTAAAACCGAATCGTTGCGGGTGCATTACGCCGACCTGGACGCCAATGACCACTTTACGAAAGAAGATACCTGGATCGACATGCAGGATGAACCCGATCACCAGGAGCTTTGTAACCGGGAGCAGCGGTATTTCCTGAAAGCCATTACAGAAAATATTGACCTGACCGATCACATGCAGGACGCCGTTAACAGCTTACAGATCGCCTTTGCCTGCGACGAGTCGGTGCGGACGGGACAGCCAGTTATGTTGTAAGAAGATCAGAATAAATCATATTGAGCCGAGCGGATAAATTCGTTCGGCTTTTTTTGTTTTCGGCATAAGGAGTTTTCTGTCTTATAGCCCTTCTATGAAAGAGTATACATCTTTATGCAACTATGATTATCCGAAAACTCATTGGCGCGCTGGCCTGCGGTCTGTTCGCCGTCCTCATCACCGCTTTCACCGTTGCGCCCAAACGCGAATATTACCAGCTTAAGACGTACCACCTGAAGGACAAAAACCAGCGGGATCGGCTGGAAACGTACTTAAAAGAGGCTTATCTGCCTGCCTTGCATCGGGCGGGTGTTGGTAAAGTAGGCGTGTTCATGCCTACCGACGCTGATTCGGTGCTGTTCGTGCTGATTCCCTTCAAATCTCTGGATCAATTCTCCGGGATGGCCGAAACGCTGACCAAAGACAAACAGTATGTAACGGTCGCGCAGGAGTACACGAATACGGCATTTGACAAACCCGTGTTTAGCCGTTTTGAGTCAACGCTAATGCAGGCGTTTACCACAATGCCGGCCGTACGTCTTCCCAAACTCCAGGCTGGTCCGTCGGAGCGGATCTATGAACTGCGCGATTACGAAGCGGCTACGGAGAAACTGGGTGAAAATAAAATTCACCAGTTTAACAACGGCGAGTTAGGTATCTTCGAGCGGCTGGGCTTCAATACCGTTTTCTGTGGTCAGGTGATTGCTGGGAAGAAAATGCCGGATATGATGTATATGACGGCTTTCGAGAGTAAAGCGGAACGGGACGCCCACTGGAAAGCATTCGGTAGTGATCCGGGCTGGAAGGAATTGAATGCGAAGCCTGAATACGCGCATAACTTCATGCGGGCGGATATTTATCTGCTGCATCCAACGGCGTATTCCGAAATCTGATTCGTTTAAATAAAGCGCAAAACTGGCCTATCAATCATCGCAGGTGTATGATGATTGATAGGCCAGTTTTGCATTAGTTGATTTGATTTGCAAAATATTATTCTGATTATTATTTAAATGTAGATTGAAAAGGCTTACTTGGTGGTGTGATTAACTTGTGTCATTCTGCATCTCCTCTTCGGACTTACATGAAAACAATTACGTTACTCGCCCTGCTCGGGGCCTTTTCACTAATCTTGCCGACGCTGGCATCGGCACAATCGTTCTCGCTGGAGGCCGTAAAGAGTTCTCCGTTTCCGTCGGATATGACCAGTTCGAAGCAAGGTTCCCGCATTGCCTGGGTATTCAATGAGCAGGGGAAACGAAACGTGTATGTTGCCGAAGGACCGGAGTTTACACCCCGCCGGTTAACCAGCTACGTGCAGGACGATGGGCAGGAAATCAGCAGCCTGGCCATTTCCGATGATGGGCAATGGGTGGTATACGTGCGCGGTGGCGATCACGGCTCCAACTGGGATGATAACGTCCCTGTCAACGTAAACTCGTCGCCCACGCCCCCTGTCGTCCAAGTATGGAGTGTGCCGTTTTCTGGTGGAGAGCCTAAAGCACTGGCCGAAGCCGATGAGCCGGTTATCTCGCCGAAAAGCGACAATGTATCGTTCGTAAAAGGTGGGCAAATCTGGACGGCGCCCATCAGTGGTAGCGCACCGGGCAAGGCACTGTTTCAGGCGCGAGGAGCGAACGGGTCTGTAGCCTGGTCGCCGGATGGTTCGCAATTAGCCTTTGTCTGCGACCGGGGCGACCATTCGTTTATTGGCGTATTTACCGATACCGAAACACCCATTCGCTGGCTGGCCCCCTCGTTTGCAAAAGATCGCTCACCACAGTGGTCGCCGGATGGGAAACAACTGGTCTTTGTGCGAACCGCGGGCAGCGGTGGTGAACCTGATTCACTACTGAAACGAGTTCCTACAGCCTGGGCTATCTGGACGGTCGACGTAACGTCGGGCGTGGCCAAAGAATGCTGGAAAGCACCGAAAACGCTACGTGGTTCCATCCCGGCTACGCACGGTGGGTTCAACCTGCACTGGGCGAGTAAAGACCGAATCACGTTTCTGTCCAGTCACGATAACTGGCCGCACCTCTATTCGATTCCTGTAACCGGGGGCTCTCCACTGCTGCTAACGCCCGGCTCATTTATGGTAGAGCATGTTTCGTTAAGTCATGATGGTAACTGGTTGCTGTTCAGTGCCAACACCGGGCCGGATAAAAACGATATTGATCGTCGGCACGTCGGGCGCGTACCGGTCGACAAGGCGGCTATGGAGATATTGACACCGGGCACAGGTCTGGAATGGACACCAGCTATCACCGGCGACGGGGCTACGCTGGTCCTGATCAGCGCAACGGGGCAACGGCCACCGCTACCGACCGTAATGCCGTTTGGCAAAGGAACGCCGAAGGTGCTGGCCCAGAACTTGATCCCATCGCAGTTCCCGCAAGACCGGCTGGTAATGCCAAAACCCGTTACGTTCAAATCGCCGGATGGGCTGACCATCCACGCGCAACTGTTCGAGCCGGCGGGTAGTTCTGGAAAGAAACCAGCCATTATTTACGTCCATGGCGGTCCGTCGCGGCAGATGCTGCTGGGTTGGAATTACTCCGATTATTACTCCAATGCCTATGCCATCAATCAGCATCTGGTGAGTATGGGTTTTGCTGTTCTGTCGGTCAATTACCGGCTGGGTATTGGCTACGGCTATGATTTTCACATGGCACCGGCCGGAGGGGAGGATGGTGCATCCGAATACCAGGACGTAAAGGCTGCAGCGGTCTGGCTATCCCAGCAACCCCAGATCCAGGCGGATCAAATCGGTGTCTACGGCGGTTCTTACGGTGGCTATCTCACGGCTATGGCGCTGGCGCGGGACTCAAAACTGTTTGCGGCTGGGGTTGATATTCATGGTGTTCACGACTGGACTGCCCGCCGGGCCAGCGATAAAGCCCCCGGTCGGTTCGAAAAGGCGCCCGATCTGGAATTGGCTGGTAAAATAGGTTGGGAATCGTCGCCGGTTTCATCGGTGAAAGGCTGGACCTCCCCCGTGCTGATCATCCACGGAGACGACGATCGTAATGTACAGTTCAACCAGAGCACTGACCTGGTGCTAAGACTCGAAAAGCGGAATGTGCCGATGGAAACGCTGGTTATCGTGAACGACACACACCATTGGATGAAGCACGTCAACGCGCTGACCGTTGGCAAAGCAACCGCTGATTTTTTCAAACGTAGGCTGCTGAAGCCGCGCCAATAAATCAATTGGCTAGAGAGATTCAATAATTCCGAAGAAAAAAAGCCTCTTTTTGTTGTTACGTTACCAGATTCATTAGAAACCACTCAATTCTGATTCCGATGTCTTTTTATTCTGATAAGCCCCAAGACACGCTGTTTGACGCAGCCCGCCGGGGTGATGCGGCTGCCCTCCGGGATTTTATTGCGGCCGGGGCGTCGGTCGATGCGCAGGACGGACGGGGTTTTACGCCCCTGGTTCTGACGGCTTATAGCGGTCATCTGGACGCTACACGGGTGCTCCTGGAAGGACATGCCGATGTCGACGCGCAGGACGTGAGCGGCAATACGGCCCTCATGGGAGTGTCGTTCAAAGGCTATCCCGAGATTGTCCAGTTGCTGATCGAGCATGGCGCCGATCTGGACGTGCAGAATGGTAATGGCAGCACGGCTTTGATGTTTGCGGTTATGTTTAACCGGAATGACATGGTGAAATTACTGCTAGAGGCCGGTGTAGATAAGTTTGTTAAAGATAATCGCGGCATGACTGCCTTCGATCTGGCGGTGCAGCAGGGCAACGACGAAGCACTGACGATGCTTTAATTTTATTGGGTTTTTAGAAGAAAGAGATAAGATTTGAGAATAGAGATCGTAACGGCCGTTACGATCTCTATTCATGTTTATCACCGTCATCTATTCCGGAATCAGCCCGTACTGATTAAGGGTGTTGCCAGTTTTTCGACTCTGGTCCAGCCGTTGCAGGTTAAGACTGGAACCGTCGGGGGTGTTGAGAATCGTGAACTCGATAAGGCCGCTTGTTTTGGTCGGTTTTGGCACCAGATTGTCTAGAATTAGCCGTTTGTTATCGGTCGATACGCGCCAGGTGCCCGTTAGCAGGCGACCGTCAATGTCCTTCAACGTGGCTTTGTCGATCTGACTTAAATCCAGCCGATAACCTGCATAGCCAGGTTTAATGTTATTGCTGGCGCCCAGCGTAAACACCAGCACGTCGCCCTCCTTAACCGTATTGGCTTTCCAGACCTTGCTGATCTGGCTGGTAATCGGCGTAATCGGTTTAGGCTGACAGCCGATTAAAATCAACGCCAGCAGAATACATATCTTTTTCATGGCAGTAGAAAACGTTTGGCGAAGGCACGGCCGTCGGCTTCGATTCGAAGAATGTACACACCCGCTGGCCGGGCGTTCAAGTCATACTGCCAGCTGTCTTCGGATTTGACCCGGCGCCGGTCGGACAGCATTTCCTGACCAGATGCACTTAGTAGCCGAACAGATGCGTCGGCCATTCGTTGCCAGTTTGTATTGATGGTCAGGTTCCGGTTATGGACGATTAGGGTTGTCTGCGCGATAAATTCAGTTTCAACGGCGATAATTACCTCGTCCACTCGTGCCGACGCTACGTTCGAGTAGCCTGAATTTCCCGCGGCATTGGTCGCCCGAATTCGGTAGTAGTAAGTCGTGTATTCCTGTAGACCTGCGTCGATATAACTCGTTTGTGACGCGGGACGCTGGCCGATTTCCACAAAGCCGGATGTTGGATTTGTGGACCGCTCAATGAGAACCAGGTTGGTTGATGCACTCGGCAATGACCAGTTCAATTGTATCTGGTCGTAGTCGAAGATCTGCGCCGTCAGGTTGACGGGGGCAGCCGGAGGAGCCAGGGGCGTTGTTACGCATACAACATCAGTGTAAGCCGATAAGCCAGCCGCGTTTTTCGCTCGTATCCGGTAACAGTACGCTGTGTTGTCAGCCAGATTTTGGTCCGTGTATGTGGTGGCGTTGGCTGGTACGTCGGCAAGTTTAGTAAACGTACCGGTAGCGCTGCTGCCCCGTTCGAGTTCGAAACTACTTTCGTTTGTTGACAAGTCGGCCCACGCCAGCGTAACCTGAGTCGGGGAGGTAGCGGTAGCCGTGAGTCGGGCGGGCGCTACTGGTGGTACATCGGGCGTGCTGGCTTCTGCTACGTTGGAGTAGGCTGACTGCCCAACTGCGTTGATGGCTCGAACACGGTAGGCATACCGAACGTTGGGCGTGAGGCCCGTATTCTGATACGTAGTCGCGTTAGCAGGTAGATTCGCGACCTGTGTCCAGCCTACACCATCCGTCGAACGTTCCAACTCAAAGCCCGTCTCGTTATCCGACCCATCTGTCCAGCTCAGGTTAACCTGAGTGTTCGACGTAGCCGTTGCCGTCAGTCGGGTTGGTGCGGCTGGGGGCGCGTCGGGTGTAGTAGCATCAGCCACGTTCGAATAGCCTGAATTGCCAGCCGCGTTGATCGCCCGAATGCGGTAATAGTAACGCGTTCGCGGATTCAAGTTTTGATCAGTATACGTTGTTACGTTAGCCGTTACGTCCGCAATTTTGTTCCAGCCATCGGTGCCATTGAGACTGCGTTCCAGTTGAAAACCGCTTTCGTTTGCCGACAGGTCCGCCCAGCTCAGATTGATCTGACTGAATGATATTGCCGCTGCTGTCAGCCGGGCTGGAGCAGTCGGCGGAGCGTCAGGTGTTACTGCGCTGGCAACGGTTGAATACGGACCATTACCGCTGGCGTTGACTGCCCGTATACGGTAATAATAACGGGTGTTCTGGCTTAAGCCCTGGTCGGCATACGTTGTCGCGTCACCGGCTACACTGGCCAGTTGATTCCAGCCATCGGTACCAGTTAGACTGCGCTCGATTAAGACATTTGTCGCCGTCGCAATTACGTTCCAGCTGAGGTTAATCTGCGTTGTTGAGGTGGCAACAGCGCTGAGACTCTGCGGGGCTGCTGGTGGCCCGACGGGCGTAGTGGCGTCCGCTACGTTGGAATAATCGGAGTTGCCCGCTGCGTTAACCGCCCGTATGCGGTAATAATACCGGGTTTGTGGACTCAGGTTCTGATCATTGTAACTGGTTGTATTTGCTGCAACGTCCGCGATCTTCGTCCAGCTATCGGTCCCATTAGGGCTACGTTCGACCTGAAACCCACTTTCATTGCCTGCTAGGTCCGCCCAACTGAGGTTTATCTGACTGAAGGATGTTGCGTTAGCCGTAAGCCGGGCCGGAGCTGCTGGGGGCGCGTCGGGTGTAATCGCGTTCGCTACACTGGAATACGGCCCAGTTCCTGTGCCGTTCGTGGCCCGGATTCTATAATAATAGCGTGTATTTGGGCTCAAGCCCTGATCGGCGTAGGTTGTCGCGCTACCAGTCACGCTACTTATCTGATTCCAGCTATCCGTTCCGTTGGGGCTGCGTTCGATCAGGATATTCGTTGCAGTGGCGACCCCTGTCCAGGTTAGGTTGATCTGAGTCGTCGACGTGGCAACAGCACTGAGGCCTTGTGGGGCCGCTGGTGGACCGACGGGCGTAGTGGCGTCCGCTACGTTGGAATAGTCCGAATTACCAGCTGCGTTGGCTGACCGAATACGGTAGTAATAACGCGTATTCGGACTCAGGTTCGGGTCGCTATAACTCGTGGCGTTAGCTGCAATATCCGCCACTTTCGAGAAGGATGTTCCGTCGGTTGAGCGTTCCAGTTGAAATCCGGTTTCATTCGCTGACAGATCTGCCCAGTTCAGATTGATCTGGCTAAAGGAGGTCGCGCTGGCCGTGAGTCGGGCCGGTGCGGCTGGTGGTGCGTCGGGCGTCAGCGCGTTCGTTACGTTGGAGTATGGCCCGGCAGTGCCGCTAACGACCGCCCGAATGCGGTAATAGTAGCGCGTATTCGGGGTTAGGTTCGGATCGGTGTAACTGCTTGAGCTCCCTGCCGGATCAGCGATCTTCGTCCAGGTGTCGTTACCGTTCGGGCTACGTTCCAGTTGGTAGCTGGCGGCCCCTGCGACCCCCGTCCAGGTTAGGTTGATCTGCGTTGTCGACGTGGCATTTGCGACCAGATTCTGCGGAGCACCCACGGGTGGGGCTGTTGTTGTCGCGCATTGTACGTCCGTATAGCCACTGGTTCCTGCTGCGTTCACCGCCCGGACACGATAGCAGTATTGAGTGCTAGCCGTTAAGTTCTGATCGCTGAAGGTGGTTGCATTAGCCCCCACGTCGGCAACTTTAGAGAACGTTCCGGTCGTAGTGTTACCCCGTTCGATCTGGAAACCCGTTTCATTATCCGACAGGTCAGCCCATTGCAGGTTGATCTGACTACTTGATACCGCCGTAGCCGTCAACCGGGCGGGGGCGTTGGGAACACTGGCGCTTGTCGTGGCACAAGCAATGCTTGAATAATTATGACCATCCTCGGCAATCCGGTAGCAATATTCTGTTCCGCCACTCAGGCCATTATCGGTATATTCGCCCCCATCCGACGTGGCGGCCCCCACCCGTGACCAGCTACCGGTCTGTCCTATACGTCGCTCGATCGACAAGCTGATTTCTTTGCCGTACCGGTCCCAGGTTAGTTTGATGGAGCTGTTGCTGATCGCTGTTGCCTTCAAATTGTTGACGCTCGTCGGAGCGAGGGGGGGCGTTGCGCAGACCGCCGTTGTGTAGTTGGAGGAACCACCCGTGTTACGTGCCCGAATTCGGTAGCAGTACTGCGTACCGCCTACCGCGCCATTGTCCGTAAAGGTGGGAGCTCGGCTGTAGGCTACCGTCTGGAGCAGATTGAACGGACCTCCGGCTACCGTGCCCCGTTCAATCTGGTAGTCCGTTGGCGTGCCGCCCGAGCCATTGTTCCAGGTTAGTTTGATGCTGTTGCTGCTTTCGGCCGTAGCCACCAGATCGGTCGGTGACGTGGGCGGTTGAGGTGGGGTGGAAATGGTAAACTCGTTTGAGTACGTCGTTGGCGCACCCGTCGCCAGAATGGCCCGGACGCGATACGTACCCCCGCCAACCGTGTTGTCGGTATATGTCGTAATGTTTCCTGCAACTTCACCAATTTTCGTGAACGTAGTGAAGTTGTTTCGCTCGATCTCAAATTTGGTTTCCCCCGTCGAGTTATCTTTCCAGGTCAGCACCACCTGGTTATAAGCCGGGGCCGTCCCGGTTAGACTGGTTGGCGCGTTGGACTGGGCCAGCAGGCGGGATGCTGTTGCCAATAACAGGCCCAGCAACCAGTAGCGTGTGGATGATTTCATGGCTATTTGACCTCGATTTTAACCCGGTTCGACAGGCCTGATTGGGTGCCGTCGGGGTAGATTACTCGTACAGCATACTCATATTGCCCTGCCGCCACGCGGGTATCGGCGTAGGTCGTCTGCCGATGAACGGCCTCGTAACTGCGTAGACCGGCCGACGCCAGCGACCGGTAAACAATAAACTGAACATCATTGCGGGGGTAGGACCAGGCCAGCGATGTCCGTTTCTGTTGCGAATCAACAGTTACGGTAAGATTGCTAATGGATTTCGGGGAGGCTCGTAAGGTTCGGGTGTTCAGGGGAAATGACCGCTCTGAACGGAGACCGGCTGAATCGACGGCAATGAGGGCGTATGCGTAGTCGATGCCAGGTTTTACGTCCGTATCTGTAAATGTCGTTTGCTGCTTGGCTGCTTTTTTGAGCTCGGTCCAGCGCGGGGAATCTCCATCCCGGCGTAGCAGTAGCTGATGGTCTACGTCTTCGCTGCTACTGGGTGTCCACGTGATTGTGATAGCGGTGTCGGATGCAGTATAGCTTTTGATGGCCGGGGCTACCGGTGCAATACGATCTGGTCGGGTTAGCGCTAAGATGTCGGATGCCACGCTTGGGTTCCGGTTTTTGTCGTAAGCAATCACCCGGTAATAAATCTTTCGGGTAAGTGTTTGTAGCGTTGTCTGGTCGTTAAAGACGCTGATCGTCAGATAATCAGCCGTTTTAGGCGTGAAAACGTGCGATGGATCGTTTGCCCAGACGACCATATAACCCAATAGATCGGGTTCCGGATTACGGTCCCAGACTAGCCGTACAAAACCTGTAGAGTCAACGTAGCCTTGTAGGTTTTTGGGTTTAGATGGACCATTCGTGTCCTTAAACAGACAATAAGCGGGAAGCGATGCCCCCGCATTCCGGGCCGTATCGACGGGGACTACCACGTAATAGGCTGGTTGCGAGGGGATAGCCGTCGTGTCAATAAATTCACGCTGACCAGGTGCCAGAAGTCGATCAGTGAGGGGTTGGAACGGACCTTGTGAGTCGGTGCTCTTAGCCACTACGTAGCCTGCCAGATCGCCAGGTGGCTTGGGGTACTGCCAACTCAGCCGTACCCGTCCGCCGGATTGGTGAACGGCCTGGAGTTTACTGACGGCGGCTGGGCCAGTCCGGTCAATGCCCTGCGCACTAACCATCGGAGATGGCTGACTTAACTCACCAAAAGCCGTCAGTCCAATAACCCGATACTGAACAGGCCGATAATTTTGGGTTAGCGAGTCGGTGTACTCATATACCTGGGCAAACTTACCCGTGGGGGCCTGGAGCCAGGGGCGTTTGTTGAGCCGCCGGAACGTTCGTCCTCCATCTACTGATTTTTCAACGTAATAGGCCGAGAACTGTGTTTCGGCCAGCGCCCGGTTCCAGGAAATTTTTGCGACGCGGTCGCCCGCTTCTGTTTTGATGGCGATCATGTCAGCCTGGGGATGCGGACCATCGTTGGTGATCAGGGTACGGGCCGTGTCGGAATACAATACGGTTCGATCGGTGATGGCCGATATAGCATACACGTACCGCTTACCCCGTTGGACGTTTTTGTCAATGTAACCCAGTCCCATACCCGCTGCGTGTCTTGGGTCTTCGTCGGCAAGTAGGAGCGCCAGCATCAGCCGAAAATTATTCTGCTGCTGCTGCTGAAGGATACCACTCAGGTTCACGTTCTGGTCGAACGGCATCGGCTCGGCTTTGCCCCATAGGAGTTGCGAGCAGACGCCCGCAATGGTATCCCGTCGATTGGCGCGCTGCTTCCATTCCTCCACCGTCCAGGGTTTGACGGTCATATCAACGACCTCATTAGCGCCTACCGTTCGGCGGGTCAGCCGGTAGCCTCCCGAACGAACGGCGGCTTTAAATAGTAATGCCTGTTCGGGAGCCCACCGTACGATGATTGAATCACCATAGGAGCGGGCTACCGCGCCGAGGTGGTAACGCTGGGGGCCGGTAGACTGACTACCCGATGGCTGGTCAGCCTTGGCAGGTGTGCGCTGACGCTGAGCTTGGCCCGTAGCAGGTCGAACCTGGTACAGGCACAGGAGCAGTAAAATTGAAAGGGTAGAACGTATCATTTTGTGGCCGGGATGAAGGTGGATGTCTTACGAACGTTACCCCGGTTCTTGCCGGAGCTCTCCTTAGCGTCGATCATACTCAGGTTGTTCTGTAGGATCGCGATGTAGAAGTCGTACGGATCGAGCGCCAGCCAGCTGATCTGGAAGGTTGCCTTACCGGCATACTTCCGCATGGGCTGGTAATCCATCGTGTTGTAGTAGGTCACGAAGGCGTCGTAGAACAGAAAAATTGATGAGAAATCAGCGTTTGCTTTCAGGACGTCCATGAATGCCTTCGTTTCATTTTCGCCATAGCCTAGCGTTGCTACCATCTGCTTCTTGGTTGTCGCTGTTCGAGTGGCGGGATAGGCATCCCAGAACGCTTCGCACCGGTCCATGCAGACGGCCATGCGCTGCAGCCACTCGTCGAAGATGACCCAGCTTTTGTACGTTAAGCCGTAGGTCATTGGTGTAGCCGACTGTCCCTGCTTGAGGTAATTCCCCAGCGGATCTTTGTTTTCGGGGATCAGATTACTACTGATGGCAGTAACGTCGAGATCGTTGAGCGGCACCCCGTTGGCCACCAGCGTCATCTGCTCCTTGCTTATTGGTGTGCTGCTGGCAAATGCAGTTTTGTTGCCCTGATCCGAGTTTGCCAGTGCCCCACTAACCTGGTTCTTAATCGTCGACTTGCCCGGCGTTTGTACCGTTTTATTCAGATTGCCCGGTTTCTGAGCCAGTGTTGTACCGCAGGCCAGTCCTCCCGCGACCAGGAGCAGCCAGTAGGATAGCGTTTTCATTGGTGGTTCGCGTTTTTAAGGATGGCTTTGATCTTTTTCGACGAGAGCGGAGGTTCAGGAGCCGCAAAGTCGGTCCGGTTGTACATGAGCAGATAATCCTTTGCTTCGTAGACCGATTTGAGCGCTTTGCTGTCCAGACCCATTGGGATCAGGGCGCCAAACATGGGGATCATGAAGTTGCTGACCCAGTCGTTGTAGCTGTTGTCGCGGAAGTTGACCAGTGGCTGAATCATGATCGAGCCATTGGGCACGGGCTGTGGTTCCAGCTCGAACGTATCGAAGGGCTCGGGCGACTGGAAACCAATGCCGTACGCGTTGTCTTGGCTGTAGCCGTTCCGCATGACGGGGTAGATTTTCTGATTCGTCGCCAGCATGGTCACCGCTTTGAGCTTGTCTTCCATCCGATCAAAACGGCTGGTTTTGAAGTAATAGCTGTAGAGAATCTGCTCGTACTTCTGCGACAAGCTCTCGGGATCATCCGGCTGTTTGTAGCTGATGCTGAACTGCTTCAAATCAGACAATCGTTCATTGTATTTGACCGAGCGGGTTCCCGTTGCCGTTAGCTGTTTCAGGTATTCTTCCTCGGTCAGCGTAGCGGCTTTCTGGTTGACGGACAGTGCGAAGTTCCCGAGGCCGGCTCCCGGCGTTGCGACGCCGACCGGCTGTACGCTGGTTTGTGCATTCACCATCGGCCCACTAGCCGATGAGGACGTAGCTGTACCAACCGATTGATTCGGACCGACCGATAAGCTGTTTAAAAACTTGTTTTTACTGAGCGAACTGGCCGAAACGGCTTTCTGCTTCAGGGATTTGGCGAGGGCTTCCTGCTCGTCGATGTAGGCCTGGGTCGGTACCCGGACCAGATCGAGGGCATAGAGCGTGTTGGCCTGAATGCCCAGTGGCAAGTTGTACTGAGCGCGGTTATTGTCTTTGAATGTCGCATCGGCATACAGCGCTCCGCCAGCTTTAGTCGGGTTGATTGTTCCATTCTGGTAAGGCGTCATGCGTACCTGAAGCGAGAAGTATTTATCGCTGGCTAGGTTGTTCATGCAGCACATCTTAGCCGACAGCATGATCACTCCGAAACCGCTCCCATCTTTACGCGTAAAATACCGCTGCCCTTCGAAGGGATAGGAGAACAGTACAGTAGCGCTCTCGCCCCCCTCGCGGGTGAGGCCAGTCAGACAGGCACCCGTTTTAAAAGAGGCCGTAACAGATTGCTCGACGGGTGATTTTTTATAGCGGTACGGGTGCCAGCCTGATTTATAATCAGGATCGTTATCGTCAGGCGTATATTCGTGCCAGACTTCAACGCCTAGGTTGAGATCGTACTGTGAGAAGGGCGTCATTGCCCATGTCCGGTAGAACGTAGCGGTATACGTTTCCCCTTCTTCTTCGGAGCCTTCCTGGCCATATTTAATCTTACCTGTTGGATCGTTTATGCATTGGTCATAGCCACCCGGACCACTTTTTCGGACCAGCCCCGCTTCGAACGATTCGCCTTTCTTAAAGCGAATGTCAAATCGGCGATGCAGCGTTTTTCCTTCCGGCGTAACGGCATCGACGGTCATTTCGGAGTTGATCGGATAGTTGAATTCGGCGTAGAAGGGCGTGAGCGTCGACACCTGTTCATCGCCTGCCGTGCTTGGTGCAACACGGGAAATGAGTGGCTGGTCGGCGAACGGATTCGGCGGGGTATAAGCCGGTTTGCACTGACCGTCCTTGTTGTACCAGAAATCCATATTCATCTTGCCCTTGACTGCCCCGTGCAGGACACTATAGCGCAGGAAGACATTGCCATGAAACCAGATCGGGTTGACTAAACCGCCCTGTAGCAGGGCACCGGCTTCCAGTTCGACTGCTTTTATGCGGCCGGAGTACACCCAGAGGTCGACATCAATACCGAGCGCGAAGTAGAGATAGGCGTAGAGCTGCCCCGTTGCGTACCAGCCGTTGATGCCTGGCAGCGTACCACCACAGGCCTGATCGGTGTTGTACAGCACGAGGTCATAGCCCATGTCGCCCTTAAAGTCCAGAAAGAAGGGCCCAACTTTATATTCATTGCCGACGTGGTAGCCAGCACCAAACGCTAATAGCGGAGTTTTACCGGCAATCAGGGGGGTAATGTCCTGCGGTTTGTAGTGCAGGTCGTTTTTCGTTTTGGCCGATAGCTTGTAAGGATCAGGGGGAAGGTTTCCCAGATTATTGGGAATATCATTGCCCGTCAGCAGGTAGGAGCCGAACGTAAAGAGTGGGTCTTTGCTGGCAACGTAAATGTTGAGGTCTAAACGGTCGTTGGGGACGCCCAGGCTGAAAAACCACTTGCCTTCGCTGGGTTTGATGCGTAGTCCAACCTCGCGGGCTACAGCTTCAACCTTGAAGCCTTCGACACCATAGCTGGCTGTAAGCCCGCCCTTCGTATCGAACACATCATGGGCAATATCGTAGGTTATATCGACGGTTCCTTTGGCCAGCGCGCTGCCATAATTCGGTGGATCATTGGCTAATAGGTAGGCATCACCATGAATGCCGATAAGTGACGGCGACATGTTATCGCTGAAGGCCATCGTTAGCCCGGCATCCACATTCAGCAGGTTCGATCCGGTAGTGCCGAGAATCACTTTTGCCTGCAATCCAAACTTCGTACTACTGCTAGGTTCATAATCGATCTGTCCCTGCTTGTCGGTGACCTGTGTCATTCGGCTGAACGCTCCACCGCCGAACCCTTTGAACGCTACCGGCGTCGTTCCAATAGGAACACCCCCCGCCGGTAGTACGGCCGTCCCGCCGACGTACCAGTAGCGGTAGCTGTCGTTGCCAATCGTTTTTCCGAATTTAGCCTTGACGGCCAGGCCGCCCACGAAGCCTAGGCCCAGCGTAGCTACTCCGCTGAATCCATTACCGTATTTGGCGTTGTCGTGGTAAAAATCTAGGTCAACCTTTGCGGTTAGCGGGCCAATGTGACCGTCGCCCGTTACCTTATCTACGTACGTATCGACGTATTTCCAGTCGGGCCGACCTCCGCTCAAGCCCGCTGAGAAACGTAATCGGGTCGTTGCCGTTGCGGTCAGGCTGGCCGCTTCGGCCAGTTCCAGCCCCCCGGTAAAGCTAAAGTCGAACTGCCCCAGCGGGGCCGGTGCCAGCGCTTTTTTCAGGTTCACATCTGTCAGTGTAAACGGCATACCCGCCAAATCTTTCTGGGGGGACGCAAACGAAGTCGTGAAGCCGTCAAGTTTGATGTACGGATCTTCGGAGGTGAGTGTTAGTCCCTTAAACGTCATGCCGGGGGAAATGAACGTTCCGGTATTGATGCTTACTTTGCCATCCAGCACGGCTTCGGCCACGAACTTCCCGGACTTGTTGCCTACGGAGATGTACGTGAGGTCTTTGTTCAGCGCCAGCGTTGCTTGCCAGACCTCTACGGCAGCATCCTGCTTGGGGGATATGAGAAATTGGTAGGCCATGTCGCCCCCTTTTTCGTCTTTCTTCAGCGTACAGGTCCATGGCCAGACCGCACTTTCGTCCATGTTCTCTTTGTACTTAAAAATGGGGAGGACCACCTGGCCGTTCATACGTGAACTCTGAAAGTCACTCTTCAAAAAATCAATGGCCACCGTGTCGATCGATGCGTACCAGCTGGCTAGGTTCCCGTCGCCCAGCCCAAGCAGATGCGTCAGATAGGCCTTACCAGTCAGACCGTTATCGTCGTAAATCAGATTTTGTACCCCGCCTGTTAGCGTTGTGCCGCTTTGGGAGAGTTTCGAGAAGAAGCCGCCCAGTTTTACCTGAATTTCGGGGAAGAAGAGTCCCTTCCAGAGATTCTCTTCTCCCGGCTGATATCCATCGTAATTCACCGGGAGTTTGCCGGGCGTCGCCGTTTCGGAATGGTCGTAGAGCGCCGGTTTGCCGGGCTGCATCGCGAACGTAATATCTTTTAGCCCCTGTACGTAAAATTCCGGGAAGAACACCTGGGCGGTCCAGTCGGTGAAATCGGCACCGGTCATGCCAAAGTTCAGGCTTATTGCGAGCTGACTGTTGGTCGCAACGTCAAGCAGCTTGGGTGGTTTCAGGGCGGCATGCACCCGCATCTGTCGGTAGCCGTTCTGATCGAATAAGGCGTACGTAATCTGCGTCGTGTCGGGGAGCGTAAAAGGTCCGGCGGGCGGGGCGGCATCCAGCCCTTTTAGCGAGAGATAATTAGTTAGCTTCATCTCGCTGGCCAAGTACAGAATACCATCACCACAAGGTTTGTCGGGCGATAGACACAGATTATACCCGCTAAGTGGAATGCCGTTGAACCCACCGGGCTCGCCGGGGGCTTTTATCCAGGTATTGGCGTTGAAATAAGCGTTTTCTGGGGTGAACGTTACGTCAGTAATCGCAATGACCGTCTGTACGGGCCCAATGGCTTTATCGATGCCGAAGGGCACGCCAAAACCCGCGCTGTTCGCCGAATTTTTGAGGGCCGATACCAGTTGATCCTGCTGCGTTGAGAAAAACTCGCTGAATTTGCTAATCTGATCGCTCGTCAACGTGGGCGGGGAATAGTTGGGTTTGTCGTAACCTGGCATGAGCGATGCTGCGCCCGGAGAATCGCTCAGACGAGCCCGAACGATGCCGCTGATGACCTGTCCGGCGGCATTACACTGTACATCGTAAAGGTGTACGCGCAGTTTGGCAAATGAGCTGTTGACAATGGGAATCGGAATCATACCATCACCGTTCAGTACTCCGCCCTCCGATTCCTTAACGTTGTCGAGCAGGCTAAGCTGAAAACCCGCGATGGTCGCCGTCTTGCTCGTTAAAACCTTGGTATTATCTACCGGCTGGTTGTCCGGCACCTCAACAAAGCAGGAGCATTTGACGCCAAGCGTTTGTTTGTAGGGGGTGTATTTGCTCGCAACCGCCGTAGCACCCGCCGGTGGGGTATCCTCGCCAGGGTTCAGGCCGGGAATATGGATAATCTTGATGGGCGTCTGAACCAGCTCCAGACCTGGCGTTTTGGCCAGGGGAGGTAGGCCTGCGCCGTACGTAAAGACGCAGACGGGACTTTTACCATCGTTCAGGAAGTTGATCCGGCGCGAGCGGTCGATGGCCTGTACCCGCCAGGCGTAACGTTTGCCCAGTTGAAGCGGTGGCTGGGTAGGACCATACAGAAACGTACTGGTCCGCAGACCGCGCACCTCAACGCCAGATTTCGGTAAGGCTATGGCGTCGATAAAGACGTTCGGATCGACGTCGGCCTGCGGTAACTCAACAATACGTAATGTGTAATCCACCTGCGCGGGCGATACACCGGCTGGCGGTGTCCAGGTAAATACAACAGCCTGGGGTGTGGTGGCTGTTACTTCAGCATCGCAGAGGGGCGAAATCAGGATGGGCGGCTCGACCGAACGCACCACGATCGGCGCCGAGCAGCCCAGCGGAAACTCGGCTGAGAGGGCCTGCCCGAACGTAACGCCGGTAGCGTTAGCCGCCGTTTCGTTATAAGCCCGCACGCAGAGCTGATACGTACCGTCGGGCAGCGGAAACCCCCGTGCCAGCAGATTCTTGTTGATGCCTATTACCTCAATTTGATTCAGATCGAATAGCCCTTCGAGATCATTGCGGGTCAGGAGAGTCTGGCCGGGAGGAACTGTTAAGGGGCGGGGTGGGCGGTAGTTCGGTGATGTTCGAATCTCGATGCCGTTGTCGCCGGTCAGTTGCCCTGCTAATCGTACCTGGTACGTCTGACGGCTGGTATTAATGAGAAAAACGCGCACCTGCTGCCCTGTGCCGGGATAATCCTGCAAATAGGCGCTGTAGGGCGGCATCACCGAAACCTGAATCTGTAATGGAAAGGTCTGTGCCCGGCTATCCACCGTTACCAATAGTAACAGAAGGAATAAGCCAGCGCAGATCTTCCTGAATAGATGGATGGTATTAGAAGGAGATGCCATAGCCGAGAGTACCTCTGAGTTCGTTGAAAGATTGGGCTTGAATACCCGTATTCGAGTTCAGGTAATTAGCTGACAGCGTGAGCGTCTGCCGTTTGGCGAGCTGATAGCCGCCGTTGAACGAAACCGTTAGCACTTGCCCCGTTACGCCCGACTGCTGATTGACGAGGTAGCTGGCATTGAACGAGGTCGTTAGTTTTTTGTCAAAGAAGGATTGGGTGGCACCCAGCGTCGGGCCGAAGAACCGTACCGCCCGGCTACTGTCCCCGATGATGATAGGCAGTTGTGTCTGGGTATACGACAGCATACCGTTGATGCCCCAGCCCGTTTCGGTCTGCTGGTAGAAATAACCGAGGTTCAGGTTGGTGTTGGTGTTCTCGGTCTGGTTAGCGGTATTGGCGTTCAGATCACTGAGTTTCTGATAAGTCGTGGTCAGCGTAAAAACCTGTAGAATAGCGTCTTTCTGTAGCGTATACCGGCCGTTGATTGTGGCCGATAAGTTGTTCTGCGACAGCCGTAACGTATCAATCACCGGCCGCAGCCCGGCCTGCTGACTAATGCCGTAATTCGATAGCTGTACGTCAAGACCAAAAGCTGTAGCTGGATTATATGACACCACCAGTGAGCCGATAGAGCGCCCCGTCCGGGCATTTTTGTTACCTGCCAGGTTATCGAACTGGTAGCCATAACTGCCCGACAGCCGGAGCTTTCCTTCCAGCATATTTAGGTTGGGCGCAATGGCGTAGCTTTCAATATCCGATTGAAAATAGTACGCGCCCATCGTCTGAAAATTAGGATCAATACGTTTGTACTGCAGCTTAATGCCTGCGTTCTTGCCCCGGTAGCCGACGGCGGCCTGGGTAGCCTGAGTGAGCTGAGTAGACAGGCGGGGCGTAAAGAATTTACCAAACAGCCTTACGACAGGATTGCTACCTTCGGCCGATACCAATGAACTGCGAACGTCGCGGGTAAAAGCACTAACAGCTGCGTCTAACTCGACCGTAATTTGCTTGATGACCAGCAGGCGGCTGGTAAGCCCAACGACCAGATTTTCGGCGGGAATGACGGTTTGCGTAACGGATTGGGGAACCGTAGCGATGGACGACGAATCGTCGCGGGCGCGGAGCATAATCAAATCGACGTAGTTGCCGGGTTTGCCGTAGCCCACTTTCACGGCGTAACCCGTTCGCTGATAGGCCGGAATGATGTCAGGTTCGGCGAGGTTACTCGAAATAGCTTTGTTGAACCGACCGTACACGGCACCCAGTCGCAGATTACCTGGATTCAGTTCAACGCCCCCGCCCAAAAACGTGTGGCCAGCCAGGGTGAAAGGCGAGAAGCTGACGTTGCGATAGCCCGCGTGAACCGTGGCCCATTTGTAGGTCGGTGATATGCCAAACTGGTTGAACGGCTGCCGAAAGCTACTACCCTGGTTACCCAATACGGCTGAGAAAGGAAGCGAGATTCCACCGGGTAAGGCCACTGTTACCGAGCCACTCAAACCGAAGGGAGATGTCTGATTCCGGGCGGCAATACCGCTGGCTGTGTAGGCGCCCGCGTAGGCGTTTAGGCCGCCTGATACCTTGACTGGCGAAGGTCGTTTTGGCTGCGCGTCCTGGGACTGTGCCTGGCTTATCTGCGTGGGGAAAATCCAGCTTGGAAAAAGCAACCAAAACCCGAAAAGTAGACGCAGTAAAGGTGTTTTCATGCTTGGCACTAGGTTGACAGTACGTCGAAGAACTTGTGTCAAAGCTACTGGCGTGCTAAGCGTCAATCAATCGGATAAATGTATGATCGGGAAACTACGGCTGATCTTGTTTTATGAGTAAGTGACTGATAGTTAAATAATTGCTATTGTTGGCCTTGTGTGCTATTGACACGCTAATGCGTAGAAGTACGTGCCACCGTAACGATTCGTGCCGTGTGATGACTAGCTGTTACTGGCCGACCGCTGTCGACGCCAGAAGAGAAACAGAAAAAAGCCGGCCAGGGTAATCGCCACGAGGGGGCCGACCCACTGCTCGGTGAAGAATCGAATCGCACCTTCGTCTGGCGACGCGGGATTGTAGAGCACAGTGACCCGATCTCCAACAGTATAAGCAGGCGGATTCGAATACGTAGTGCCGGTCAGTTCATAGTCAGTACCGTTGACGGAGTAACGAACGACTGGCGCGCTCGTGTGGCCCTTGCGGTCAGAAACCATGTCTATGACTAGACCATTGGTCGACTGGCCATTGACAAGCAGCCGGTATGATTGACTACCTTGTTGCAGGCTAAAATAAATAACCGCTAGTAGAAACGCACTGAACAGGAAACGCGTGGCAACCGATGAGCGGCCGCGGGTAGGTTCAGGAAGCGAGGTTGGAAATAATTGCTGAATAGCATCATCGACGGTGCTGGTACGCGTGGCCACCTGGCTAAGCAAAAACTGAATAGAAGCTAAAGAAGGCGTTACTGGATTGTTAATCGCACGTAATAACGACGCTAAGCCGAAACTACTGACCAGTACGAGAAGGCTGCCAAATCCACCAAAGAGCAACAGAGGTAACCAGTACCCCGCCGTACCGAGTTGGGCAGGTGACGGCGTCGAGCCCTGCTGACTAGTAGAGACGCGGTAACCATGATAAATCAAAAACAAGCCGACGCCCAAGAAAAGCAACAGAACCAGGCCGGTAATGCCGCTTTTAAACCGCCGGGCTGTTGGTGAATGATGCAGTTGCAGATACCGCTCCGCGTCAGCAACGGAAAGTGTTTGTTGCGCAACCTGGGCAAAAATCGGTCGAAGCTCGCGGGCGGTCATAAGGGAGAAAAACGGCGCAATAGTCTGCCACCAGCTAAGGTTCGAGCGTAACACTCATCGTTTGGACAACTGGATCAAGCGTTTTCATCGCCGGTAAGGAGGACAGAAATTCGCTGTCGCCCATCACTTGGTTGTAAGCCTTTTCCTGCGCTGGCGTAAGCTTGGGGGAAGGCCCCAGCGTAAGAGCGAGTAAGGAGGTTCCATCCGATGCGGCTAACTGACCACCTTGCCAGTCCGAGATATTACCGCCGTAGTCCCAGCCAAAGCCCCAGAGCTTGAACGGTTTTCCGTTTCGTTGAACCAACTCGCTCAGCTTAGTGCCAATTCGAAGACCGTCTGACGTTTGCCAGCGAGTTGGGGCTATAGTGGCAAGCGGATTCCCCTCGTCGTCGGTTACGGTGGGCCGAACCAGCACTACTTCTGGATGGGTACGTTTGCTGGCGTCTTTGTAAAGAATCTGGACCTCATCGGAGGTTCCTTTGTAGAGCGTCGTTCCGGAAAAGGTTTCGCCTTCGGCCCCGTAGATGGTGTCACCAACGGTCACTACTGCTGATCCAAGCTGACGTAATAGATCGGCTTCTGACGTATTGAACCGAATGGGGCCGACGCGCTTACCCGGAACGATCAGGAAATCAGCGTCCTTGAGCGAGGTCGTGCCGGGCTGATTGACTGCCAGCGATTCTGGTGATTTCGTCGCTGTGGTATGGGTATCCTTTGGTTGGCAGGCGAACGAAAATAGGCAGAGAAGCAGAAAGGCGGGTAACGAATTAGTCATGACGAATGCCAAAGGAAATCTTAGTTGAACAGGCCTGTTTTCAGCGCCTTGGCTACGGCTTCGGACTTGGAGTTGACGTGAAGCTTCTCGTAGATGTTGACAATGTGCGTCCGGACCGTGCCCATGCTAATCTGGCAGTGGTAAGCAATGAGCTTATAGCTGTCGCCTTCCACCAATCGACGTAATACGTCGCGTTCTTTGTCGGTCAACGCGTATTTTGCCGGAGGGGAGGGGGCCGGGGCGCGAAACGTGTCTAACACTTTTAACGCGATGGACGGCGTCATAGCAGCCCCGCCTGCCATCACCTCGCGAATGGCGTCGATGATTCTATCCGCGGGCGTTTTCTTCAACAGGTAGCCAACCGCCCCCGCCGATATAGCCGCAAAAATACGCTCCACATCCTCGAAAACGGTCAGCATCAAAATCTTGGGCATCGTTGTCTGTTCCCGAATCAGCGCTACGGCTTCAATACCCGTGCGCCCCGGCATGTCAATATCCATCAGAATCACATCCGGCTGTTCCTGCTTCACGCAAGCGATTGCATCGAGCGCGTTGGGATGCGTACCGGTCACGATCAAATCATCGGTCGCGTCGAAGACAAGCGAGAGCGTTTCGCGGAGTGAATCGTTATCGTCGAAAATAGAAACGCGGATCATGACGGATAGGGGTTATGCGGACGTAGCTAGTCTGAATACGATGGTTCGGTAAAAGTAACCATTCGTAAACCAATAGTAAATCGGATAAGTGTATGAGGCTGTACGCTTGTTACAGGGCTGCGGAGGTAAGTTCGAGCGTGGTGCCCTGACCAGGAACGGAACGTACCGTCAGTTTACCCCCCATGGCAGTAGCCCGCTGCTGCATACTCTGCTGGCCGGTGCGGTTACTGAGTTGGTCGGGGTCAAAACCTCGACCATTATCCTCAATCACCACCTTGAACTGATTCGTTTGCCGCTCGAAACGTAACGTTGCCCGTGTCGCTTCGGAATACTTAACCAGGTTGTTGATAGCCTCTTTGCCAATGAGATACAGGTTACGGCGCACTTCCATGGAAACGGGCAGTTGGTCGAGGGCCGGATCGACGTAAAAACTAAACGCAATCTGCTTCGATTCCATTAATGGCTGCGCGTACTCCTGCAATCGTAGCACAATCCGTTGGAGTGAATCGTTGCCAGGGTTAATGGTCCAGATAATTTCGTCAATAGACTCCAGGATTTGGCGGGCATCGGTATAAATTTTCTGCACCATTTTCTGCGCCGTTTCGGGGCGATTTTGATTCAGCAGGTCATTGGTGTGGCCGCTCAATAGGGAGATACTGCTGAGCGTGCTGCCCACTTCGTCGTGCAAATCATGCGCAATCTGCTGGCGTAGCTGAATAGCTTCCTGCAATCGTTGAACACGGGCACGGTTCAGCAGCCAGGCCCCAATGGCCATTCCCAGCAGGATTACGAGAATCGCGCCTGTCAGCAGGGCATTCCGTTGCCAGCGCGCCTGATCGCTTTCTTCCTGTTCCAGTTGTTTTTCCTTTTGCAGGAGCCGAATGCGCGCTTCTTTCTTTTCTGTTTCGTACTGGATCAGCAACCGTTCAATTTCGGCGTTCGTTCGCACGAGGGTTGCCGAATCCGTCAGGTTGTTCTTCCGAAGCTGGAAGACGTACGCCTGCTGAAACTTGTTTTGCTGACCCAGCAAATCTGCTAGCTGCTGGCTATTTTTCTTGAGTTCGTCTTTGTAATTGTGTTGGTCGGACAGGGTGATGGCCTTGCGGAAGTAGGCTTCGGCCTGAGCGTAATCCTGTTTGGTTCGGTAAAGTGAACCCATTGTGTTGTAACTGGTGCAGATACCGAGCGGCTGCTGCTGCTTTTTCGCAATGGTCAGTGCTTGCTGGGCGTATGACAGACCCTCATCGGGCCGGTTGAGCGAATTCATTGCCTGGGCCAAGCCATCCAACACATCAGCCTGTAACAGGTCGAATTTCTGCTGTTTGGCCATCGTAAGCGACTGCTGGTAATGGGTAAACGCTACTTTAGGCTGGCCCAGCTCCTGATAGAAATCACCCAGCTGATTTTCGAAAATAGCCATGCCACGCGGGTCGCCAAGCTCCCGGAAAATAGTGCCCGCTTCCTGGTAGTAAGGAATCGCCTGTTGCTTTTTCCCCATTTTGACGAGAGCCCCACCAATGAGTCGATGCGGAACCGGCATGCGCGGTTTCAGTTGGTATCGTTCCTGAACGGTGATGGAACGTAACGCCGTTTGCAGAACCAACTGATCTTTTCCCAGCTTCTCATAACCCGACGCCAGATTGCCCAGGGCTTTGTAGAGCATAGCCGGAGGAAGGTTGTATTGCTCGACAGCATCCACCGTTTTCTGGAAATAGACCAGTGCCTGGTCATAATTGGCGGCCATGTAATTAGCCGAGGCCCGATTGCGGTACGCCCCAACCAGACCGGACCAGTAGTTCAACCGAGTCGCGGCATCGGCCATTTGTCGGCCAAGCGAATCGGCGCGGGAGTAGTCAGCCTTTTTGTAAATCAGGTTGAAAATGGCCTGATCCATGGCCCGGATGTAGGTGGTATCCGTTGGGGTATGGGTTTTTAGGTATCTAAAGAGCGAATCCGGAGCTTGTTGGGCCTGCGCAAACGACCCGGCTACTAACCAGGAAAATACCCAGGCGCTCACGGTTAGGCGGACGGTGTTCATCGTGCATAGTGTTTAGCACGAATTAGCGATTTTCTGAAAATCAGTCGTCAAATGCTTTACTGTACGGTTATTGTCCCGTTAGCTGATGAGGCAATCGCACGAAGTACAGCTGCTGGAATTGCTTCGGCTTCGACGGACTTGTCCAGAGCGGCCGCGAAGGCGCTGGCACCTCGGCCGATGAATACGTTTCGGGGCCTTTCATCTGCGGGGCCACCACCGGGAACTGGTCTTCTTTATGTACGTTGGCTACGGCTACGCCGGCGTCCTTTTATTTTCACACATCACCCTTTTTGGGGGCACGCGTAATGACTGTTACGGATTTACCTATATCGATCAGTAGCTGCGCAACGGCAGAGCCAACGTGGCCCGATGCACCGCCAATGTGTTTTGTTGGTAGCCAAAACGCTTGCAACAATTAGCTCCTCACATTCAGGAGTCATTCCTTAATCTTCTTCCGGTGCTTTAACCCGAAGTCAATCAATACCTCAATCACCGGTTGGATATCCAGCGCGTGTTCGGTCAGGGCGTAGGAGACCGTAACGGGTTTAGTATTGTTAACGGTACGAGTAATGAGCCGGTTCTCCTCTAGTTCCTGCAATTCCTTAGAGAGCACTTTGGGCGTTATGCCGATGGCGGCTTCCTGTAGATCCTTAAACCGCATGGTTTCGTAATTGTACAAGTTCAGCAGTATACAGAATTTCCATTTGCCGCTCAGTAGCTCAATCGCATCCTTTAGCGCCAGTGTTCGCTGCCGGGCATGGTCGGTATCGCATTGTTTAGTTTCCTGAATCATAGTCACTTTCCAAAAAGTAATCCATAGCAAATGTATAGTATATATCCGATACGTTTGCTCCAGAATTTAATATTCAGGGCACATGACAAAGACAATTTTCATTACCGGAGCCTCAGCGGGCATTGGTAAAGCAACGGCGAAATTATTTGCGGCAAAGGGCTGGACAGTTATTGCCACGATGCGCAAACCAGAAAACGAGACAGAACTCAATCAATTGGATAACGTTACCCTGCTACCGTTGGACGTAACGAATGTTCACCAGATCAGCGAAACAACGCAGAAGGCGCTGGCTATTGGCGATATTGATGTGGTGTTTAACAATGCGGGCTATAGTGTGCTGGGCGCCCTGGAAGCCACTACCGACGAACAGATCGTGCGCCAGATGGAAACTAACTTCCTGGGTACGGTGCGGGTGACGAAAGCGTTCATCCCAACATTCAGGGCTAAACGATCGGGCTTGTTTATCAACACAACCTCCTCGGCGGGGCTGATGGCTTTCCCGGTCAGTTCGATGTACGACGCCAGTAAATGGGCGCTGGAGGGCTGGGCAGAGAGCTTATCGTTTGAACTGGATCAGTTTGGTATCGGAATCAAAAATATCGAACCGGGTCTGGTGGCTACGGATATGGCCGAACGGTCGGTGTTTCCCTCGCATCCCGCTTATGATGAATTAGCCGGAAAGTTCTTTGCGGCCATAAGTGGCCCCGGTATCAAGATGGCTACCTCCGAAGAAATCGCTGAGGTAGTGTATGAAGCCGCCACGGATGGGAAAGATACCTTACGGTATGTTTGTGGTGAAGATGCAAAAACCTTGTATGCACAGCGTCTGGCAGCTGGCGACGAAGCTTTTCGAAAAGGCATCAAGCAGATGATGCTGTGACAATAAAACAGCACAAAGAAAGGCCCGAAGTAATCTCGCTTCGGGCCTTTCTTTGTGCTCTGGAATGCTTATTTGAACAGGGGTGCGTGAATCTTCTGAAGTGCTTCGACCGGAATTTTAATTACCTCGCGGTCGTACGTCAGTAAGCCGTTGACTTCGCCCTCTACGTCGGTAGTCTGCGTGTAGACGGCGGCCGACAGACCACGTTTCTGGTAATAGTCAACAATTTTGGCGTACTTCTTCTGGTATGCCTGCTGTACGACATCAGCTGATTGATACGTCTGGTAGCCCCAGTTACGCATGTTCGGATTCCAGAGGTGCCCCTGAATGGGCCAGCCGATGCCGCCAAACTCACCAATAACCACGACGCGGTCTGATTTCGGCGCCGGGAAACGAGGTTCTTCCTCGTAGGTATGAATATCGTAGAAATCACCCGCGCCCTGGTCGTGCCAGCCACTGACCGCGTTAACAACCCGGCTTGGATCCAGCCCTTTTACCCAGGCGGATAAACGTGGATTGTCGTACTGACCCCAGCCTTCGTTGTGAACGACCCAGGTAACGATGCTGGGGTAATTATGCAGGCGGTTCATCATCCGGCGCAGTTCCAGCTCAAACTGCTCTACCCCTTTCGACCGCCGGAGGGGATCAACAGCGTCGCCGGGGTGTTCGTTCTGACCTTCTAGAAAACCCGAGGGCATATCCTGCCAGATCAGAATACCCATTTTGTCGCAGAGATAATAATAGCGGTCCGGCTCCACTTTGATGTGTTTGCGCAGCATGTTGAAGCCCGACTTTTTGAGGAAATCGATCTCAAACGCCATTGCTTCGTCGGAAGGCGGAGTGAGCAGACTGCCCGGCCACCAACCCTGGTCGAGCGGGCCGTTCTGGAACACGAACTTGTTGTTCAGCAGAAGAACTGGTTGATTGCCGGCGTTCGGCGTTTTACCAATGGCAATTTTACGCATGGCGAAGTAGCCCGTAACGGCGTCGAGTGGTTTACCCGAAACGGTTGCTGCTGCATACAACGCCCGGACGGAATCAATGCGAACCGGGTTGGCCCAGCGTCGTCGTTTGTTTTCGGGGGTGGTGCCGTACGGATCACTGATCGGTACAAGCTCAACTTTAAGATCGTACAGGAATGGGCTGTCGGGTGACCAGAGTTTAGGATTTTTCACCGTCAGGTAACCCGTTGTGCCGGGGCGCAGTTGCGCCGTTGCTACTACCTGCTTGCCGTCCAGTGCCGTCAGTCGAATGGCTGTCTTATACTGCATCTGCACCGCTTCAACCGGTTTCCTGAGCAGGACTTCCACGCGTAATCGGCTCGAATCAACTTCCGGCGTTACGCGGATTTCGTCGATGTAGTTTTCTTTCGGAACGGGTTCCAGCCAGACCGTCTGCCAGATCCCCGAAACGGGGGTATACCAGATGCTGTTCGGTTTGGTGAGTTGTTTGCCACGCGGTTGCTCATCGTTGGACGTAGGGTCGGTTACGCCCAGTACCAATTGGTTTTGTCCGTCTTTCAGGTACTCGGTAATATCGAACGAGAACGGGTCCGATCCGCCCGTGTGCGAACCGACAAGGCCCCCATTAACCCACAGGTTACATTCGTAATCGACGGCGCCAAAATGCATCAGTACCCGCTGACCAGCCCAGTCGCGCGGAATCGTTACGTTCCGGCGGTACCAGAGTCGCTGTTCATCGGTGAGGGGTTTGGTTACCTTGGATAAGGTTGATTCCAGCGCAAACGGAACCAGAATCTGGCCACTAAAGCTAGTAGGCGCGGGGGCGGTTTTGGACGTAATAGCGTATTCCCATAGGCCGTTGAGATTCTGCCACTGCGGCCGAACCATCTGCGGTCGGGGGTACTCGCGCCAGGCATTCTCGGCCGTAACCTGCTTCTCCCAGCGACTCATAATTGGTGCGGCCTGAACAACGGGCGTGGTTGTTGGCTGGGCCGCATTAGGCTGGGCCAGCGCGGTTGTGGCCATCGATAGGCCCAGACTGGTAAGGCCCAGACCGGCGAGCGCCAACTGCCTTAATGGTTGCTGCCTGAAAATGGTTGTCGTTACGTTGTGCATTCGGTTGGTGAATAAAGATTCTAGAGAAAATGGTGCTGCGAGCGACGAATAACTCTATTGATGCGGGGTAATCAGTAGAGAAAGTCGCAACCTGCTCCTGGTTTACCCTAAAATCGGAGAAAGTGATCAGCCTATGGCTTTACTATTAGGTTGGTTTATTAGCCAACGACGGATGGGTAAGTAGAGCGGTACGCTGATCTTTCGTACATTGGCTGCGCCCTATTACAATTCTCCTCAATGAACTACCGATTACTCTATTGCCTCCTTCTGGTTAGTACCTGTCTACTGGCTAAACCTAAGCCCGTCCGTTTGTTTTCCGACCACGTTGTCTTGCAACGGCAGAAGCCCATTCCGGTCTGGGGTTGGGCTAGTCCGCGCGAAGAGGTGACCGTAACGCTGGCCGGACAAAGCCGGCGAACTAAAGCCAATACCGACGGGAAGTGGCTGGTGACGTTTGCTCCAATGGAAGCGGGTGGCCCACATGACCTGACGATCCGTGCCAAGTCCGGCGAAGTAGCCATTCACGACGTATTGATCGGCGAGGTATGGTTGTGCTCCGGGCAATCGAATATGGAGTTTCGGGTGGATCAGGCAGACAACTATGCTGCGGAGAAGCGCAACACTAACTTCCCGCAGATTCGTCACTTTTACGTAGAGCATGAACTGGCACTGACTCCCGAGCAGGACCTGAAAAAGGGGGATTGGAAAGTATGCTCGTCCGAAACGGTAGGCGGTTTCACGGCCGTTGGGTTCTTTTTTGCCCGCGAGCTAACCCAGAAACTGAACGTACCCATCGGCCTGTTGCATTCGTCCTGGGGTGGCTCGCAGTTGGAAGGCTGGCTCAGTAAAGAAGGCATGTTGGAAAATGAAGAATTACGTACCTACGCTCAGCACCTGCCCACGACCTGGGTCGAAGTTGATAGCCTGATGGATCAGAAGCTGAAAAAGCAACTATTAGGCTCGGTCCGTCAGCCGACGCGCGATGACGAGAAAAAGTACCTGGCGGTTGACTACGACTTTGCTAACTGGCGAAGAGCTGATCCGCTCGGGCAGTGGGCCTGGAAAGACATGCGCGGTTTCAAAGGCGAAGGCTACATGGCCCGTGTGATCGACATTCCGGCCGACATGGTAGGGAAGCCAACGACCCTTGGGCTGGCGCAGAACGATAGTCCCAACCAGATTTACATCAACGGCAAACTTGTGAGCGAAGGCGTACTGGAAGGGACGCGCAAGATTGAGCTGCCCGCCAACACTTGGCAGCCCGGTGAAAACCGGCTGGTCGTTAAATTTGGTAGTGTGGTCAACCCCACCTGGTTTGGGATGGGCGTGCAGGGATCCCCGTCGGATCTGTACGTTGCCAGCGGCCCCGACCGGATTAGTCTGGCGGGTGAGTGGCGGCTGATGCCCGCCTTTGCTGAACCACATTCGTACATAAAATTCATGAACAACGTCGGTACGACGATTTATAACAGCATGATCGCCCCGCTGGTGCCGTTCGCTATTCGCGGAACGCTCTGGTATCAGGGCGAATCCAACGCGGGGCGGTCGTATCAGTACCGGCAAAGTTTCCCGTTGCTGATCACCGACTGGCGTTCCAAGTGGGGGCAGAACGGCAAGCCCGATGATTTCTCGTTTTATTTTGTTCAACTGGCCAGTTACGGAGCCGAGCAATCCAGCAACAAGGGTAGTGGCTGGGCCGAACTTCGGGAAGCCCAGACTCAGACGCTGAAACTACCCAAAACCGGAATGGCCGTTACTATCGACGTAGGAAATCCCAAAGATATTCACCCGACTAACAAGCAGGACGTGGGCCACCGGCTGGCGCTCCAGGCGTTGAAGCAGGACTTCGGGCAGAACATTGCATACAGTTCGCCGATGTTCGAATCCGTTACGTTCGAGGACGGCAAGGCGATTGTTACGTTCAGTAACGTAGACAAGGGATTAGTCGCCAATGATAAATACGGCTATCTGAAAGGTTTCGAAGTGGCGGGGGCCGACAAGCAGTTTCACTACGCCAAAGCGGAGATTGCTGGCAACAAAGTGATTGTGTACCATCCCAATGGGCAGAAGCCCGTGACGGTGCGTTACGCCTGGGCTGATTCGCCCATTGAAGCGAACCTGTTCAACTCAGCCGGACTACCCGCCAACCCCTTCCGAACGGACGACTGGCCTGGTCTAACGCTGAAAGCGAAGTTTGAGTAGGAGCTACGTCGGTGTGATTATCGGGATATTTGGTTGGAGTCTGTGTAACGATGCAGAGAAAATAATTAGTTTGTTGAAGATATTTACAGTACTAAGAAAAAGCTAAACAGGTATTTATTTGTCTGTGAATAAGATCATAAAAATTCGTTTTCTGCTTCTTACGAAGTGCCTCTTGCTAGTCCATCTATTGTTATTGCCATTAAGTAATATTTTTGCGCAATACACTATCAAAGGAACAGTAATAGATAGTGTAACTAGGAAACCACTAGAATATGCTAACGTAGTGAATGTGACCGAAAATAGTGTGGTTTATACCAATGTTCAAGGACAATTCGAACTGATAGTGAACAGCAAAGTGGATCGCATCCAGGTTTCAAACATGGGCTACAAACCCTATACTCTACTGGAACTGTCGGACGAACAGGTTGTGACAGTTTTATTAGTGGAGACTCCGATAATGATTGAAGAAATTTCCGTCAAAAAACGGAAGCTAGAAAAGCATTCAGAGGAACTGGGCTTTCACAATGAAGAAACGATAAGTACTAATTGGGGGCCAGGTGGCCAAGTAGCTAATACTTATGTCGTATTGATTAAAAATCCACAAACAATCGAGGCAGAGATAGATAAAGCCTACTTTAAATTAGGTAAATATTTGATTGGAAGAAATGGCTTTTCGAAAGCCCGAGTCCGCGTGATGAAAATTGATTCATCAGGTTTGCCAGGTAACGATTTGCTACGCGAAAATAATATTGTTCGTATCAATCCGTTTAGTCAGTCCTTTTCAATTGATTTGAAAAAGTATCATATCAATTTCCCTAAAGAAGGTATATTTATTGGTCTGGAGTTTTTCTGCCAAACGGTTAAAAAAGGTAGTGAGCATGCCTTCAAATCGAACTGTCCTACTATTGCGTCAACGAAAGTGAGAGACTACAAAGCAAGAGGAGAAAGTTATTACCACTATTTCGATCCTATAAAAAAAACTTGGAAATGGATAGGCATCACGAATGGTGAGTTATCTAAAGCCTTCACCTTTAGTATCTTCAAGTTCGGTCTACGAGTCAATTACTAAAATTATTGATTCGTTTTTCAATATTTATGCCTTGCTTATTCAATAGGGAAGTACCAAATCATCGACCACTTCACAACTTCGGCGTCGACCGAAGCTGAGAGGAACTCACTACGTTCCAGGTTGAGGGTTTGGCCAGACACTGGCGCAGCATTTTTTCGAAACCCTGTGGTTTAAGCAGTTTACCAATAAACACGACCCGGCTGGTCCGTTCCTCACCATCGGCCCAGTCAGCTCCTGTCGTTATAACCAGGTTTTTGCTAACCGACTGCAGAATGATTTTCTGATGCTGATCGCGGGCCGAGATGATGCCCTTTACGCGGTAAATACCCTGCGACTGAAACAGAAGAAACGCCGTAAGCCGATGTTGGAGATCGGCCAGCTCGAACGGTTCCGTAAATCGAAAGCTGAGCGAAACAATATCACTGTGGACATGGTGACGATGTTGAACCGACGTATTTAGTGCAGCTGGACTTAGTGGCCGAAACAGCGGTACGGCGGGTTCAGCCGGTTCAATATCTCGTTCCAGAGCAAACAACTCGTCGATGGGGTAGGTCTCCTTGTCGCCGTAGAGAATGTGGGCGAATGGATTCAGGCCATGTAATAACTCGGTCAGCTGCTGGACGTAAGCGGACGAAACTGTATCGATTTTGTTTAGCAGAATAACATCGCTGAAACCAATCTGGCGGATGGCTTCCTCCGTATCGCGTAACTGGTCTTCGATAAGTTGCGCATCGACCAGGCACACAACCCGTTTTAGATCAAACGTTTTCTGAACACTGGGCACCGTCAGGAAAGGTTGAGCCACACCCGACGGATCAGCGATACCGGTTGTCTCGATCAGTAATTCATCAAAGCTGTCCCGTCGGTCGTAAAGCTCTTCCAGTACCTCGTACAGACCGTCGTTGAGCGAGCAACAAATACAACCGTTGGCCATCTCGACCACATCCGTATTGGCCTGGACAACCAGCTCACCGTCGATACCTTCTTCGCCAAACTCGTTTTCGATGATGGCAAATTTGGTACTTGGCCGAGTCGCCAGTATGGCGTTCAGCAAGGTCGTTTTGCCGGCTCCCAGGAAGCCGGTCAGGATGGTGACGGGTTTGAGTGTGCTGCTCATAAAATTGTCGCGGTTCAGTTCCGTATAATCAGTACCCATTGTACCCGAAAATAATTCGTCTGAACCGCGACAACGGCGTTCTATTTCAAACTAACCTCCGCGGCCGTTAGCAACAGATTATGCAAGTCCGAGTTTTTAACTAGTGGTGTCAGTAACTCGCTGCCCGGCCCCAGCATGGCTAGTTCAACGTAATCAGCCGTGTGATCCATACCGGCCCAGCCGATTGACGTATGAGCCTGCTGAAGCAGCGCGAATGAGCGGTAGGGTAAATGGCTGGGATTGTAAAGACCCTGCTCGTTCGGCTGACCATACTGGCTAAGTAAGCTTTTCGCATCATCATTGGTCAGCGCAATCCCCTGTGCCGCCTGCACCTGTTCGATGAGTTGCGCCGGGGTGGTACTACTGGACGTGATGCCTGTCAGGATACGATTATTGGTGTGCCGAAAGGTGTGCAGCCGGTCAAAGTTTTTGTTGGCCTGATTTCCGTACAATAACGCCGGATCGCTGTTGCCGTGGTCAGTCGTGAGGACCACCAGCGTATCCTTGTTTTTATCGGCGAAGTCAATGGCAACTTTTACCGCATCATCAAACGCCAGTTGGTCGTACAACAAGGCACCAGCATCGTTGGCGTGAGCCCCCCAGTCTACCTTGCCACCTTCTACCTGTAGCACAAAGCCATTGGTATTACTCTGCATCTGATTGATGGCCGTCGCCGTCATTTCGGCCAGACTAGGAGTCTGACTTTTCAGCGTTTCATCGTTTTCCCGGTCGAGGGCGTAGGGGAGGCCGTCCTGATGAAAGACGCCTAACACTGGGCTGCCTGGCCGAACTGACTGCATATCGGCCCGATTCGTCACAACCTGATAACCGCTGGTTTTGAACTGACCGAAAACGTCTTTTTTATCCGCGCGTTTCTCGGCGCTGAAGAATTCGGTACCTCCGCCCATCATAACGTCGAAACGAAGGTCCAGGTACTGCAACGCGATGTCACCCTGACTGCCCCGGCTTTTGCTGTTAACGCAGAAACCGGCGGGGGTGGCGTGGGTAATAGGTACGGTGGTGACGCAGCCTACTGCTTTGCCAGCCGCTTTGAATTTCTGGAGAATTGGACGATGTTCCTCTCCGTTAGCACTGACATTCAATGAACCGTTGGGAACCCGGACGCCACCACCCCAGGCTGAGGAAGCCGCTGCCGAGTCAGTAATGAGCGACGTGGCTGAAGCCGTATCCATCAGCGCCCGCCGAACCCGGTTGTCGCGATACAGACCCAGCCAGTTACTCGACCGGCCTTCTTTCCGCTGCCGGAGTAGGTCCGCCATATTCAGCGTGCCCGTGCTCATGCCATCGCTCACCATGAAAATGATGTTCTTGGCTTTTGCGCCTTTACGATGGTTCTGTTCGTGACCGAATGACTGCGTGGTTGAGAGGAAGGCCGTTGCCAGGGTACTGTTGCGAAAAAAATCTCTACGTTTCATATACACTAAGCGCCAAACCCCGTTTGGGTACGGCTCGTTGGAGTAAACAAAGGTAGAGCGGAGGGTAGGGAGGAGCGTTACGGAAATGTTAACTTATCATATCAAGACAACAAAAACGCCCGGCCAGATAACTGGCCGGGCGTTTTGCCTTCGGGGTTTCAGTGGTTTATTGCTTCACCACTTTCACCGTTTTCACTTGCGTTGGTGTCGATACCCGTAGCAGGTAAACACCCCCCGTTGCTCCGAGTTTCAGCGTCTGGCGCTCGGTAGCTTGTGCGTTTTCGATGACTTGATCGCTTACTGGATAGCCGCTGCTGTTCGTCATCAGCATCCGTACCGACTTACCTTCTGCACCACGTATCTCGATCTGAGCGCTTTCGCCTTCAACCGGGTTACCCAGGACAGTTACTTCCAGCGGCATTTCGGCGTAGACAGGCGCTGCGACACGTGCGTTGGCACAACCGGCAATCGGACAAGCCTGACGGATGTTGAACAGGAACGTTTGTCCGTACACATACGTACCGTTGACCAACTGACGCACCTGGATTGGGACAGGAGCTGCATCGCAGGCCGTCCGGATACCCTGATCGAGGGTGACGTTGCAGTTCGTCGTCCAGTCGGTTACGCCGACGGCTCTGAACTCAACTGCACCACCGTTCGGATTACCGCCCGTTGCTGTGAAGCGCAGTGCGCCCGTCGTTGTCAGTTGCGCACAGTCGTAGATCGGAGTCGTCGCTCTCAGCGCCGTACCATCCAGGCTGCTGCTACCACAGTTGCTCGAAACGGGTGGGGTAACCGGCGGTTGTGGCGTCGTGACTGGTGGCTGTGGCGTTGTTTCGTTCGATGGGAGCACGAAGATCCGGAACGTTGTGATCACCGCAGCACCACTGTTGTCGCGGGCCATCACCGTAATGTTGTAGGTGGCTGGCTCCAGCGGCAGGGCGTGGAAGTGACCCGTGCTGTACGTAAAGCTGTCTGGTAGACGGGGCGAAATCGTGTACAGCAGTGCATCGCCATCCGGATCCGAGAACGCATTGGGTTGGATGTCATAATCGAAGATCTGACCAACTCGTGCGTACTGATCTGGAATGCCAGCGTTCACAACAGGTGTCCGGTTATTCGACGGACGTGGGCAACCTGGTGCTGGGCAGACCCGACGGATGTCGAAGATGTACGTTTGTCCGTACACATACGTACCGTTAACCAGCTGACGAATCTGGATTTCGATTGGTGGTGCATCGCAGAACGTGCGGGTTTCGAGGTCAATCGTTTCCGTACAGCTTGTCGTCCAGCCGGTGATACCATACGCCAGGAACTCGATTGGTCCTCCGTTTGGATTACCGCCTTCCGCCGTGAACTGAATGAGACCCGTGGTCCGGATTTGTTCGCAATCGTAGATCGGCATGGTTGCCCGCAGCGGAGTGCCATCCAGGTTGCTACCACAGTTGAGTGGTGGCTGGATAACCGCAGGTCTGATCGTCAGCACAAACGTGGTTGACGCCGTCGCATTGCTTGGATCCGTTGCTGTTACCGTCACTACCGTCGTACCCGGTGCGGTTGGTGTACCCGTAATCGCCGTCGTGCTTGGATTGAACGTCAGACCCGGAGGCAGGTTCGATACCGAAACTGTCAGCGGATCGCCGTTTGGATCCTGGAACGTATTGCCTGGGATCACAAAGGTAAAGCCAACGCCTACCGTACCCGATTGTGGCGGAATTGGATTCACAACAATCGGAGCCTGGTTGCCAGGGGTAGCCGGAACGATGGTGAATGGGAATTGCGTGCTCACCGTCGCACTACTTGGATCCGTTGCGATCACCGTTACGGTTGTCGTACCAGGTGTCGTTGGCGTACCCACGATAGCCGTCGTGCTTGGGTCGAATGTCAGACCTGGAGGCAGATTGATGACAGTCACCGTGATCGGATCACCGTTTGGATCCGTGAACGTATTGCCTGGGATCGGGAAGTTAACCCCTACACCGACAGTACCCGACTGCGGACCAATTGGGTTGGCCACGACTGGTGGTTGGTTACCCGTGCCACCGGTGCAGATGGTCAGCCAGTTAAGCGTGAACGTGGAGACTGACGAACCCTGTTCCGCACGTAGCGTGATGACTGGGTTGTCGGTATACAGATTCAGCGTGTAAGGACCTGACGCATACGTTGGAACCAGCTCGTTCACTACAGAGAACAGAACAGGCTGTCCGTTCAGACCCGCATAGATCGGCGAGAAGGTAAACGTCCGCAGACCTGCTGTTACCGTCTGGCAATTGATTGGCGTAACACCAACGATCGCGAACGGCGTTGTCTGAGCCGGTACCACATTGAGCGTAAAGCTGCCTGTTGCCGACAGACCCGCTGGATCGGTAGCCACGATGGTGATACCATAGGTACCGCTGGCCGAAGGGGCTCCGGTGATCACACCCGTTGCCGGGTTGATGGTCAGGGCGGCTGGCAGGTTAGGCGAGCTGAAGTTGAGTGGATCGCCGTTTGGATCGCTGAAGGCGTAGGCGGTCGGGATGTTGACACCCACACCCACCGTAGCGTTTACTGGCGACGTCAGCGACTGCGATAGCACCGGTGCTGCGTTAGCAGGCACCACGTTCAGGGTAAAGCTACCCGTTGCCGACAGACCTGCTGGATCGGTGGCTACGATGGTGATACCATAGGTACCGCTGGCCGAAGGAGCCCCGGTGATCACGCCCGTTGCCGGGTTGATGGTCAGGGCGGCTGGCAGGTTGGGCGAGCTAAAGCTGAGCGGATCGCCATTTGGATCACTGAAGGCGTAGGCGGTCGGGATGTTGACACCCACACCCACCGTAGCGTTTACTGGCGACGTCAGCGACTGCGATAGTACTGGTGCTGCGTTGGCTGGCACCACGTTGAGCGTAAAGCTGCCCGTTGCCGACAGACCTGCTGGATCGGTAGCCACGATGGTGATACCATAGGTACCGCTGGCCGAAGGAGTCCCGGTGATCAGACCCGTTGCAGGGTTGATCACTAGTGCCGTTGGCAGGTTGGGGGAGCTGAAGCTGAGCGGATCGCCGTTGGGATCGGAGAAGGCGTAGGCGGTTGGGATGTTGACACCCACGCCCACCGTAGCGTTCACTGGCGACGTCAACGACTGCGATAGCACCGGTGCCACGTTGACGGGCGGTTGCGGTACCACGTTTAGGGTAAAGCTACCCGTTGCCGACAAGCCTGCTGGGTCGGTGGCCACGATGGTGATACCATACGTACCGCTGGCCGAAGGAGCTCCGGTGATCACACCCGTTGCTGGGTTGATGGTCAGGGCGGCTGGCAGGTTAGGGGAGCTGAAGCTGAGCGGATCGCCGTTGGGATCGGAGAAGGCGTAGGCGGTTGGGATGTTGACACCCACACCCACCGTAGCGTTCACGGGCGAGGTCAGCGACTGGCTCAACACCGGTGCTGCGTTGGCTGGCACCACGTTGAGCGTAAAGCTACCCGTTGCCGACAGACCTGCTGGGTCGGTGGCTACGATGGTAATACCATACGTACCACTAGCCGATGGAGCTCCGGTGATGATGCCCGTGGTGGGGTTGATCACTAGTGCCGTTGGCAGGTTGGGCGAGCTGAAGCTGAGCGGGTCGCCGTTCGGATCACTGAAGGCGTAGGCGGTCGGGATGTTGACACCCACACCCACCGTAGCGTTCACCGGTGAAGTCAGCGACTGCGATAGCACCGGTGCCACGTTGACGGGCGGTTGCGGTACCACGTTGAGCGTAAAGCTGCCCGTTGCGCTCAAGCCTGCTGGATCGGTGGCTACGATGGTGATACCATAGGTGCCGCTAGCCGATGGGGCTCCGGTGATCTGACCCGTTGCCGCATTGATGGACAGTGCGGTGGGCAGGTTGGGGGAGCTGAAGCTGAGCGGATCGCCATTTGGATCACTGAAGGCGTAGGCGGTGGGGATGTTGACACCCACGCCCACCGTAGCGTTCACTGGCGACGTCAGCGACTGGCTCAACACCGGTGCTGCGTTGGCTGGCACTACGTTAAGCGTAAAGCTGCCCGATGCCGATAGTCCACTTGGGTCGGTGGCCACGATGGTGATACCATAGGTGCCGCTGGCCGAAGGAGCCCCGGTGATCACACCCGTTGCTGGGTTGATGGTCAGGGCAGCTGGCAGGTTAGGGGAGCTGAAGCTGAGCGGATCGCCGTTGGGATCGGAGAAGGCGTAGGCGGTCGGGATGTTGACACCCACACCCACCGTGGCATTCACTGGCGACGTCAGCGACTGCGATAGCACGGGCGCAGCGTTGGCTGGCACGACGTTGAGCGTAAAGCTGCCCGTTGCGCTCAAGCCTGCTGGATCCGTAGCTACGATGGTGATACCATAGGTGCCGCTAGCCGATGGGGCTCCGGTGATCTGACCCGTTGCCGCATTGATGGACAGTGCGGTGGGCAGGTTGGGGGAGCTGAAGCTGAGCGGATCGCCATTTGGATCACTGAAGGCGTAGGCGGTGGGGATGTTGACACCCACACCCACCGTAGCGTTCACGGGTGACGTCAACGACTGTGATAGCACCGGCGCCACGTTGACGGGCGGTTGCGGTACGACGTTGAGCGTAAAGCTACCCGTTGCTGACAGACCTGCTGGATCGGTGGCCACGATGGTGATACCATAGGTGCCGCTGGCCGAAGGAGCTCCGGTGATCACACCCGTTGCTGGGTTGATGGTCAGGGCGGCTGGCAGGTTGGGGGAGCTGAAGCTGAGCGGATCGCCATTTGGATCGGAGAAGGCGTAGGCGGTCGGGATGTTGACACCCACGCCCACCGTAGCGTTCACGGGCGACGTCAGCGACTGCGATAGCACGGGCGCAGCGTTGGCTGGCACCACGTTGAGCGTAAAGCTACCCGTTGCTGACAGACCTGCTGGATCGGTGGCCACGATGGTGATACCATAGGTGCCGCTGGCCGAAGGAGCCCCGGTGATCACGCCCGTTGCTGGGTTGATGGTCAGGGCAGCTGGCAGGTTAGGGGAGCTGAAGCTGAGCGGATCGCCGTTGGGATCGGAGAAGGCGTAGGCGGTTGGGATGTTGACACCCACACCCACCGTAGCGTTCACGGGTGACGTCAACGACTGTGATAGCACCGGCGCTGCGTTAGCAGGCACCACGTTCAGGGTAAAGCTGCCCGTTGCCGATAGTCCACTTGGATCGGTGGCTACGATGGTGATACCGTAGGTGCCACTAGCCGAAGGAGCTCCGGTGATCACACCCGTTGCTGGGTTGATGGTCAGGGCGGCTGGCAGGTTGGGGGAGCTGAAGCTGAGCGGATCGCCATTTGGATCACTGAAGGCGTAGGCGGTCGGGATGTTGACACCCACGCCCACCGTAGCGTTCACGGGCGACGTCAACGATTGCGATAGCACTGGCGCTGCGTTGGCTGGCACCACGTTCAGGGTAAAGCTGCCCGTTGCCGACAGACCTGCTGGATCGGTGGCCACGATGGTGATACCATAGGTGCCACTGGCCGAAGGAGCTCCGGTGATCACGCCCGTTGCCGGGTTGATGGTCAGGGCGGCTGGCAGGTTAGGGGAGCTGAAGCTGAGCGGATCGCCATTTGGATCGGAGAAGGCGTAGGCGGTCGGGATGTTGACACCCACACCCACCGTAGCGTTCACGGGCGACGTCAGCGACTGCGATAGCACCGGCGCCACGTTGACGGGCGGCTGCGGTACGACGTTCAGGGTAAAGCTACCCGTTGCTGACAAGCCTGCTGGGTCGGTGGCCACGATGGTGATACCGTAGGTACCGCTGGCCGAAGGAGCTCCGGTGATCACGCCCGTTGCTGGGTTGATGGTCAGGGCGGCTGGCAGGTTGGGCGAGCTGAAGTTGAGCGGATCGCCATTTGGATCGGAGAAGGCGTAGGCGGTTGGGATGTTGACACCCACACCCACCGTAGCGTTCACTGGCGACGTCAGAGACTGGCTCAACACCGGCGCTGCGTTAGCAGGCACCACGTTCAGGGTAAAGCTGCCCGTTGCCGACAGACCTGCTGGGTCGGTGGCTACGATGGTGATACCATACGTACCGCTGGCCGAAGGAGCCCCGGTGACCACACCCGTTGCTGGGTTGATGGTCAGGGCGGCTGGCAGGTTAGGCGAGCTGAAGCTGAGCGGATCGCCATTTGGATCGGAGAAGGCGTAGGCGGTTGGGATGTTGACACCCACACCCACCGTAGCGTTCACGGGCGACGTCAGCGACTGGCTCAACACCGGTGCTGCGTTGGCTGGCACCACGTTGAGCGTAAAGCTGCCCGTTGCCGATAGTCCACTTGGATCGGTGGCTACGATGGTGATACCATAGGTGCCACTGGCCGAAGGAGCTCCGGTGATCACGCCCGTTGCCGGGTTGATGGTCAGGGCGGCTGGCAGGTTAGGGGAGCTGAAGCTGAGCGGATCGCCATTTGGATCGGAGAAGGCGTAGGCGGTCGGGATGTTGACACCCACACCCACCGTAGCGTTCACGGGCGACGTCAGCGACTGCGATAGCACCGGCGCCACGTTGACGGGCGGCTGCGGTACGACGTTCAGGGTAAAGCTACCCGTTGCTGACAAGCCTGCTGGGTCGGTGGCCACGATGGTGATACCGTAGGTACCGCTGGCCGAAGGAGCTCCGGTGATCACACCCGTTGCTGGGTTGATGGTCAGGGCGGCTGGCAGGTTGGGCGAGCTGAAGCTGAGCGGATCGCCGTTGGGATCGGAGAAGGCATAGGCAGTTGGGATGTTGACACCCACGCCCACCGTAGCGTTCACGGGCGACGTCAGCGACTGTGACAAGACTGGCGCTAGGTTAGCTGGTGTAACAACTGTTACGCTCGCTACTGTCGTCGGACTTATACAAGCCCCGTTTGTACATACTGCTGAGTAACTGAATACGCCCGTTGCCGTTGTGGGAACGGTGATGACACTAGCGCTGCCGACCAAGCCGGTGTTGCTGGTGTAGCTCAGGGTGCCTGAAGTGCAGCTGGCGTTGAAGAGAACGCTGGCTGAGTTCTGGTTGACCGAGAGCGAGCTGACGTTAGCCGGGTAAGGCTGCCCCGCCTGGGTAACAACGGTGGGTGGTGCAGGCACGCCCAGTACCGTGACGGTTACGGTTTGGCTGACGACGGCGGCAATGCCGGCCACAGTGATGCCCGCGTTGACGGTCAGGGTGGCGGTGCCTGATGGCAGGCCGTTGACGGTGATGACATTACCTGATATGCCGACAATCGAGGACGGCGGTCCAACCAGGCTAAGGCCGATGGGTCCAGTGATAGCACCGAGTCCGGTCACGGTCAGCGAGAGTGGATCACCAACGCAGACCTGTAGCGAGGATGGGGTAATGCCGATCGTTGGCAACGGAACTGTGATTACCGTTACCGAGGTAACTGGACTAACGCAAGTCGTATTTTGTCCAGCGCACAATATGGGCAGAACCTGTACGCCCACAGTGGTCGGAGGCAGCGAAAGAAGCGGAGTGATTCCGCCTAAACCTGATGTGCTAACAACACCCGTTGGGCAAAGGGCTGTCAATGACAGCGTCGTACCTTCCAATACTGTCAGTGAGGCAACTGCTACTGGATCAGGAACTGGTACAACCGTAGCCTGAACCGTGGCTGACGCTACTGGAACACCAGCCAGCGAAGCGGTTACGGTCAGGTTGTTGATGCCACTTACTAGACCTGTTACGGTCAGTACGCCATTACCGTCCAGGGCCGAAGCCGTTAGCCCGGCTGGACCAGTTACCGTTACGTTGAGCAGTGGATCGCCTAGCGTAAGATTCGTCGGAATTACCGTCAGCGATAGAGGCTGATTGAGGCAGATTGGCGAATTAGTCAACAAACCGATGAGCGCTGGTACTACCGTAGTAGTTACCACCCGGATGGGGCTCAGACAGCCGTTGTCATTACACAGCACAGACAGACTCTGCACCCCGGCCGTAGTGGTCGGAATGTTGATGATGCCTGTTAGATTAGTCAAGTCTGACGCATTAACCAGTATACCGGTTGGGCAAAGTCCCGTTAACGAAAGGACGCTACCAACTGTAGCTGTAAGTGAGCCAGGTAGTGGCTGGTTGGGAACAGCAGGCTGCGTTACGTTGATATTGAACGTAGCACTTGCCACCGCTACTCCAGCCACACGGGCCGTCAGTGTGATTGGCTGATTGTTGCCTACTGTCAACTGACCACCATTGATACTTAATGCGCCGTTTGGACCTAACGCCGAAACCGCGAGCGTACCGGAGGTCGTACTTGCCGTAATCGTCACCAAGCTGAGGCTTACGCCCGGTGTTGGTAGTACGTTTAGATTGATTGGTAGATCGACGCAGACACTGGTTGGAATGTTACCCAAGTTGAGCGTTAACAGACCTACGGTTGGCAGCACGACCGTTGCCGGTGGGCAGGGGCTGCCCTGACAAGCGATGGTGACCGACTGGCCCGAGAGGTTGGCCGCGAAGGTCAGGTTGCCCGTGCCGATGGTGCCGTCGGCCAGGGTGTAGCTCAGAGGGTTGCCCACGGGGCAGGTGCCCAGGGTGAGAGCGGTGCCGACCACGGCGGAGGCCAGGTTGGTAGCAGGCACGATGGCGTCAATGCCCGTCACGCTGATGGGCACCGTGGCCACCTGCACGCCAGCCAGGCTGAGCGAGACGGTGAGCGTGTTGGTGCCCGATGGCACGGTCGGGATATTGACGTTCAACAGGCCGTTGGCACCCAGCACACTGACCGTTGCGTTGGCGATACCCGACACGCTAGCCGTTAGCAGGCTAGGCAGGTTGTTGCCGATGTTAGCGATGCCCACCGAGAAGGACAGGGGCTGTCCAGCGCAGATGGGGGCCAGCACGGGCTGAGTCAGGCTGGGTAGGGATACGGTTGGCAGCGTGATGGTTGCCGGTGGGCAGGGGCTGCCCTGACAAGCGATGGTGACCGACTGGCCCGAGAGGTTGGCCGCGAAGGTCAGGTTGCCCGTGCCGATGGTGCCGTTGGCCAGGGTGTAACTCAGAGGATTGCCCACGGGGCAGGTGCCCAGGGTGAGGGCGGTGCCGACCACGGCGGAGGCCAGGTTGGTGGCAGGCACGATGACGTCAATGCCCGTCACGCTGATGGGCACCGTCGCCACCTGCACGCCAGCCAGGCTGAGCGAAACGGTGAGCGTGTTGGTGCCCGATGGCACGGTCGGGATGTTGACGTTCAACAGGCCGTTGGCGCCCAGCACACTGACCGTTGCGTTGGCGATACCCGACACGCTAGCCGTTAGCAGGCTAGGCAGGTTGTTGCCGATGTTAGCGATGCCCAC
>NZ_BAAHBP010000032.1:0-134277 GCF_054776615.1 Spirosoma pomorum | reverse complement strand
TTTGACTGATCCGGGGATCAGGCGAAAGTGGGGTCAACGGTTGTCAAAGTAAGTGATTGACGGCGAGCGGCTTAGCGCTGGCAGTCGATCACGTTTCCCTCATTTGGGACTGCAAAGGTAGGGGCAAAAGCCCCCCTTTGTCAAGGCCTCACCAGAAAATAATTGAGCCCCTTCAACCTGAGATCGAGGAAGTACCCTTTTGGTCAGGCACTTACTCGACAAAAATTGTTTAAACTTTTTTCAGCAGGTGGTTTTTCTTTCCTTTCGACACGAGAATATAGCGCTCCTGAAGCCATTCCAGGTCGGTTGAAGCAGCCGGATCGGTAACTTTCGTTTTGTTGATGCTAACTGCATTCTGGGTAATTGCTCGCCGGGCTTCACCCTTCGATGCATACACCTCTCCCCGGCTAGCTACCGATAATAAATCAGTAATGTCTTTGCTAGCGGCTAATTCCTCAGCCGAGATTTCGGTTTGGGGTACGCCTTCGAAAATAACATCGAATTCGTCAACCTGAATAGAACGTAACGTTTCCAGTGTGGCTTTACCGAACAAAACCTCCGAGGCCTTCACGGCCAAATCATACCCAGCTTGTGAATGCACACGGATCGTTACGTCCTGAGCAATTGCTTTCTGAAGAATGCGCAAATGAGGGGCTTCGTTATGCAGCCGTTCTAATTCTTCAATTTCTTCCTTTGCTAGAAGCGTAAACACACGAATCAGGCGGGGGCAATCCGCATCGGTTGCATTCAGCCAGAATTGGTAGAACTGGTAAGGAGAAGTCATCGCTGGGTCGAGCCATACGTTCCCTCCCGCCGACTTACCAAACTTGGTACCGTCAGCTTTTGTCACTAAAGGCGTCGTTAACGCGAATGCCTGGTATTCTTCCGAGCGGTCGGTCCCACCTCCTTCTTTACGGCGAATTAACTCCGTGCCCGTCGTGATGTTGCCCCACTGATCGGAGCCGCCCATCTGCAGTTGAACACCTTTATTTTTGTACAGCCAGTAGAAGTCGTACCCCTGTAACAACTGGTATGAAAACTCCATAAAGGACAAGCCCGTTTCCAGCCGTTTCTTTACCGAATCTTTCGCAACCATGTAGTTTACCGTGATGTGCTGGCCCGCTTCTCGCAGAAACTCCAGGAACGTAATTCCTTTGAACCAGTCATAGTTGTTAACCATTTCGGCTGCATTGTCGCCAGCATCAAAGTCAAGAAAACGGGTCAACTGCGCCCGAATGCCTTCCTGATTGCGACGTAACGTTTCCTCCGATAGGTAGTCACGCTCCGTCGAGCGACCAGAGGGATCACCAATCATACCGGTTGCTCCACCCACCAGCGCGTAAGGTTTATGCCCTGCTCGTTGCAGATGAACCAGCAGCATGATGGTAGCCAGGTTACCAATGTGCAAGGAGGCAGCTGTTGGATCAAAGCCAATGTAGCCCGCGGCCATCCCTTCGGCAAGTCGTTCTTCGGTGCCCGGGGTCATGTCGTGCAGCATGCCCCGCCAGCGGAGTTCTTCGATGAAAGTCATAAAAGAGCTAAAGAGTGAATGAGCGAAAGAGCGATTCAGGTAAGCGTTACGTCCGCTCTTTCTGTCTTTCGCTCTTTCACTCTTTGGTGAAATTAGTTGTTTATGGTAAAAGCAGCGACGAGTCGCCGTAGCTCAGGAAACGATAGTCGTGCGTGAGCGCTTCGTTATATACGGTTCGCCAATCATCGCCAATCAGGGTTGCAACCAGTAAGATCAGCGTAGACCCCGGCTGATGAAAATTAGTAATAAGCCCCCGGCAGATCGCTAACGTATAGCCCGGTGTAATATAGATACCGGTGTGGGCTACAACAGCGTTCTTCTTTGTATCAGTCAGATACTGAATCACAGCGAGCAGGGACGCTTTTGCCGTAGGGCGTTCCGTTTCTGACCAGCGGTACGCATAGTGCTGATCCAGCCGGAACGGATCGGGCTCATTCTTCAACAGTTTCACCCCCATCCAGTACAAACTTTCTAACGCTCGCATGGACGTTGTCCCAACGGCAATAACGTGATCCAAATGCTCAAGTAAGTTCTGAACGTTTGCGACCGTATATACAACCTCTTCGGTATGCATGTGATGCGCCCGCACATCGTCCGTCTTAATCGGCTGGAAGGTACCAGCACCCACGTGCAGCGTTACGTAATCATGACCAATTCCGTGAGTAGCCAGTTCAGTAAAGACTGCGTCAGTAAAATGCAGTCCTGCCGTGGGAGCCGCGACAGCCCCCTCCTCTTTGGAGTATACGGTTTGATACGTTGTCCGGTCGGCATCGGTAGCATCGCGTTTCAGGTAGGGCGGCAGGGGAATTTCGCCCGCCAACTGGATGAGTTGCGCAAAACTCCAGTTGGTAGGCTGCCAGCTCAGCCGTACTGTCGAAGCTTCCTGGTTGTGCCAGTCGGCTTTTAGGAGGATGCTACCCGCCGGAGTTGTCAGGGTCGTTTCCAGCGTTTCGCCCGATTTCCAGCGCTTCCGGTTACCAATCATGGCGTGCCAGATAACGCTGCCCGTACGTTCCATCGCCTGACTGATCGGTAATTCATCGCTATCTATTTCACTAACTGGATTCAGCAGAAACAGCTCGATGACAGCTCCGGTTGCCCGGGTGAAATGCAGTCTTGCCGGAATGACCTTTGTGTTGTTAAAAACCAGAAAGCTATTCTCGGGCAATAGTCCAGGTAGATCAGAAAACGATTTGTGCTGGATGGTACCGGCCCGGTAGACCAGGAGTTTCGACTTATCGCGCTGAGCCAGTGGAAAACGAGCAATCCGTTCATCAGGCAACTCGTACTGGAACTGAGTCAGCAAAAGCGGTTCGACTTCAGGCATCGCTATCGGGTTTCATGAATAGTCGGATAGGAAGCGCGACCAGCACACTGATAATAATCCCCGTGCAGAGGGGAGCCAACCAAGCATAATCAATCGCCTGAATAGGCCGGTCTGAGCGGTTCAGTAGCGATAGGACGATCAGGCCCAGAGCTAGTACCGTGTTTATGGCAGCCATGAGTGCAAAAAACCAGTTGACAACCACTTCATTTAATTGATCCCGATGAGCCAGCCAGGGGCTTTGCGGAGACAATGGTAGCTTCGCCGTCGGCACCTTCGGAAATAGCCGTTTCAGTGCATTGAGTAGGGTGTTACTGATCAGAAATATAGCAACCGCGATGTAAAAGATAATTTCCCGGTCAACCGTTTGCAGCGGCTGATTCAGGCTATCGAAACGAACAACCACATCCCCCGGATAAGAAATGTAGCTGTTAAAAAGGGAAAACAACAGTCCGAGAATCGACATAATACGCCAAGTCCGGACGAAAAAAGTACCTGTCTTCATAAAGTGGTAGACGCCGTTCGGCGAACAATTTCAATCGTTGTCTCTGCCTTCGGGCACCTAATTTCGTATTTCAGGGTGCAAAGGTACGGCCCGAACGGCGAAATCCGTTCGTTTAGCCACTTGTCCATTTTTTTGGTTTACCAGTTCTATGAAGATTTACACGAAAACAGGCGATACCGGTCAGACGGCACTGATTGGGGGGCGCCGGGTGAGCAAAGCCGATATACAAATTGATACGTACGGCACCGTTGATGAGCTTAATGCCTGGATTGGACTGGTGCGTGACCAGCCCGTAAACGCCGATCGTCGATCGATCTTAAAAGAAATTCAGGATCGACTATTCACAATTGGGTCGGAGCTGGCCGTTGACCCGGAAAAACCAGCTTCCACGGCTACCAAATCACTACCCGCCATTACGCCGGATGACATTTCCGCGCTGGAAACGGCAATTGACGCGATGGATGCCGCCTTACCAACGTTACGTTCATTCATACTGCCGGGCGGACACCAGGCCGTTTCATTCTGCCACGTTGCCCGAACCGTCTGTCGCCGGGCGGAGCGACTGGTTGCTGCACTGAACGACAATCTGACGGTCACAACCGTTTCGCACGTCGACCCCTTGATTTTGCAATATCTCAACCGGCTGTCGGACTATCTCTTTGTGCTTGGTCGACTTATGGCACAGGATCTGAACGTAGACGAGATTACCTGGAACGCCCGAAGATAGCTAACGGAAAAGTCCGCTCAAGTTCAGCAAATAAATACCCTTTAGTCGATCTATTTTTTTAGCTTTGCTTCGAGCGGTTGGCCGTCGGGTATAACCTCCTGTGGCTAACCACTTACTACAAGTATTAACATTACCAGATCATGACGACGGACGTCTTACAAATTGAATTGCGGAAAGCGGAACGCTCCCGGATTCAGGAAGTAGATTTTAATCATCTGCCTTTCGGAAAACACTTCTCGGACCACATGTTCGTGGCCGATTTCATAGACGGTCAATGGCAAAATCAGCAGATTGTGCCGTTTGACAATTTCACGATCAATCCTGCTCTATCGGCGCTCCACTACGGTCAGTCGATTTTCGAGGGAATGAAGGCGTATAAAAACGACGAAGGTGAGGTACTGCTGTTCAACCCGCTGGCCAACTTCGAACGGATGAATGAATCGGCGCGCCGGATGTGCATGGCAACGCTGCCCGAAGAAGTGTTCATGGGTGGTCTGGAAGCACTGTTGCGCGTTGACGCCGACTGGGTGCCATCGACGCCAAACAGTTCGCTGTATATCCGGCCATACATGTTTGCTTCTGATAACTACCTGGGTGTTGCCCCATCGAAGACGTATCGCTTCTGCATTTTCACCTGCCCTGTTGGTTCGTACTATAGCAATCCACCTAAGCTGAAGGTTGAAACGGAATACATCCGGTCGGCTCCGGGCGGAACGGGTTACGCGAAATGCGCGGGTAACTACGCGGCTTCGATGTACCCGACATTGATGGCGCAGCAGCAGGGCTACGATCAGTTGATCTGGACCGACGCTCGTGAGCACAAATACATCGAGGAATCGGGTACAATGAACATCATGTTCGTTATCGATGGTAAACTGGTTACGCCCGCTACGTCCGATTCGATTCTGAAAGGAACAACCCGCGCAGCTATCATTGCCATTGCCAAACACTGGGGTATGGAAGTCGATGAGCGGCTGGTTTCGATCGATGAGGTGATCAATGGCATTGAGAGTGGCCGTCTGACCGAAGCTTTCGGGGCTGGTACGGCCGTAGGAGCGTCATCCTACGCACTAATTGGCTACAATGGTAAAGATCATATGCTGCCGGAATTTGCTCCAGAAGATTCGTTCGCGGTTCGCGTATCGACTTACCTGGGCGAGCTTCGTACGGGCAAAGTTGACGATCCATTTGGCTGGGTGCAGAAATTATCTTAGGTATCCTCAGTCAGTCGTACATAATCAAACCCCGGCCTACCAGCCGGGGTTTTCTGTTTAATTTCTCATCCACGCGCAGGTTTTCTCCCTTATTGGCACCTAAGCGTATAAACGTTTGACAGCACGACAGCGGTGACGGAATCTGAGCTACTTATCGACCTGAAAGCGGGCAGCGAAGCGGCTTTTCGCCGGTTTGTCGACACCTACCAAAACCGGGTGTATAGCTTGGCGTTCCGGCTGGTTGGCGACCGCGACGAAGCTGATGATATAGCGCAGGAAGTTTTTGCCGAAGTGTACGAAACCATCGGGCAGTTTCGGGGCGAAGCGGCATTCAGTACGTGGCTGTATCGAATTACGACAACACAGTCGCTGGCCCACTTACGTAAGAAACGTACTCGAAAACGATTTGCCTTCGTGAGCAGTCTGTTTGGCGAATCGAATGAGTTAGTACATGATCCGCCCGACACTAGTCAACCGGAGCAGTTGATGACCCAAGCTGAAGAAACTCAACTCTTGGTCCGGGTTGTGGGACAGCTACCCGACACGCAGCGCGCGGCTTTTACGCTGCATTACATGGAAGGATTATCCCACAAAGAAGTGGCAGCTATCCTGGAGACAACGGTATCAGCGGTGGAGTCGCTACTGCACCGGGCCAAGCGCCAGCTACGCCAAAAATTACAGCCTTATTACGCCGACCTATTCAACAAAAACTAACATGAACAATTCGACACCATCATCCGAAGACGAACGCTGGGAGCACCGATTCAATAAGCTAGGTGATTTGCCAATCGAAACACCCCGCCCTTTTTTTTATACCCGATTACAGGCCCGGTTGCAACGCCAACAGGTAAGCAGCTGGACACCCCTGTGGCTCCGACGACCGGCTTACGCGCTGAGTGCTTTTGGTCTAATCGTCCTGCTCAATGCGGGAGCGCTGGTTTACTACTCAGACTCGTCTGCGAAAGCAACCGACGACGTGACTACGTACGAGGGGTTTGTGGCCGATTACCAACCCACCAATTCAATCGATTACGGGAATGAATGATCGCTATAAATACCGTCTGCTGGTGGCTCTGGTCCTGGGTCTGGCGCTACTGAATATTGCGTTGTTGTTCTGGTTTGGTCCATTCAGACAAGGACACCGAGAGGGTCGTCACGCTGGCGAACGGCTACCTTTTTTGACCAAGCAGCTCGATTTCACCGAAGATCAGCGACAACAATACAATACGCTTCGTAAAAGCTATTTTGTTGAACGTCGCGCATTAGCTGAAACCGTTCGCCCCCTGCGGAAGCACTTCTTTAGCCAGCTTAGTGATACGATCAGATCAGATTCGGCTTTGTTGGAACAGGCTCGAACGTATCACAACCGACTAGCTCAGATTGATTTACTAACGTTACGTCATTTTCAGCGGGTAGCCACTATCTGTACACCAGCGCAACGAGAAAAGTTGTCGCAAATCGTACGCACACTGCCGCAGGCGGCCGCCAGGAACAGCCGTCGACCCGGTTCTCAACAGGCAAGGGAAAATATTTTTTGATTACCGCGCAGGTTCTGGCGATCAACGACACCTAAGCCTATAAACAACAGTAAACAATGAAGAAAGTGATCATTATGGCTGCCCTCCTGGGCGCCGTTAGCATCGGGACTGGTTTCGCGCAGCAAGTCGATTCAACCCGAAGAACAAGTCAGAACCGGCCCATGCGGGGTGGTATGCGCAATCTGACGCCGGTTGATGCGAAGGACCTGCCTTCGGCAATTACGGCTACTCTGAAGGATAAGTATCCGGATGCAACGATCCGCCGGGCGGGTAAAGGTGAAAAAGGGGCATACCTCGTTGTGGTGGTGGACAAGCAGGACAGTCGGACATTGCTGCATTTCGACGAAAAAGGCACGCTGATGAATGAGCGTAAGATGCCAGCTCATCCCGGTGGCGGTCGCGGCAAACGGGGGCGTCGGTAGCTGACGTACACCAAAACAAGTCAGGCCACATGATTCAATCATGTGGCCTGACTTGTTTTAAAAGCCTTCCGGTTAATTTCTCATCGCCACCGCATCATCGGACGGCAGGATTCGAATTTTAAGCCCATAATCTTTGCCTTTCGATACGTCCTTCAGCGTAACAAGTTTCCCTTTGGAAGAAGACCAGGTTGTCATTTCCTCATCTACTTCTGCTGTGCCGTACCGCTTCGTGAAGTATGCAATTAAGTCTTTTCGGTAATCGGTTACTGCCTGTTCCGTGTTTACGTACAGATCGACCTCAATGGCTGACACTTTTCGATCTTCCTGGTAGTAGAGGATATCAACCGTTTCAAGATTTTTGAGTTCGAGCGTGTAGCCAACGTGCTCATCGTCACGTTCGAAGGGCTCGCTTTTTTCCCGTTTCGCTACGGCACTATACGCATCCCCAAGATTGATTCCCCGCCAGTCACTATCAGCCGTCAGCCCCAGGCGGGATAGCCGCTCGGTAATTACGTTACCAGCGGGTACTGCGGTGTCATCCGTTGTTGACGTGTCGTTTGTCTGTTCTGAAGCCTGATCCCGGTTACGGCATGCGTTCAGACCGACTAGTAAGCTTACGAAAAGAAGTAGAATTGTTTTCTCCATAATTAGAACACATGAATGGCTTTAAAGAAGAACCGGTATGCTTTGTACACTAAGTTGTTATGTGAACAAACAACTTAGTGATACGTCACAATTCCTGCGCTAAATTGAAGAAAAATCCGGTTTTCCCCTGGGCATTAATGGTTCCGCTAAATCGAAAAACAAGGTTGTAAAACGTAACAACATCCAGACTTAGACCCGTTCCCAGAAGCGGGCGATTGGCCAGCTTGCTCTGGTACTCCTCAGCAACCGTACTACTAACGTATCCCGCATCGCCAAAAGCCGTTACGTAGGCAGCAATGGGTAGGGTATTAAATTGCCGGATATGGAGCCAGCTTAGCTCTTTACGAACGTTGAATAACTGGTAACGTAAACTGTTTCGCCAGATAGCCGTGCGCTGACCGTCTACTACGTACAGTTCGTAACCGCGCACCATATCCACTGAACTTCCCAATCCGCGAAGGTTGTAGTACGGTTGGCGGGCGGGCCAGGTTACGCGTCCTCGTACGCCCGAAGCCAGGTAGAACCGCCCCCCCAGCGCCCAGTAGCGGGTCATTGACGCCGACGTTTCCAGAAAATGAAAGTTATCGCCAGGGAGCAGCCCACTGATGCCCGCGCCAGCCGTTATCAATTTCCCCTGTAACGGATACACGACGTTATCCCGCCGGTCATAGCGGTATCCGTATGATAAACTCAGGTAGCGTTGCCGGGTGCGTCCATCCAGAAAGTAGTCTGGGTTGAGCCGGGCAATGGTATCCGCAATTTCATTCAGATTATACCGAACGCCAGCGGTATGATATTGATACAGACCACGGCGGTGGCTTAAAATCAACTCGGCATACAAGCGGGTGCGCAGCAATTCTTCTGAGCGGACGAAGAGCCACTTATCAGCCTGCGTCCGGTAGGGAATCTCTTTATTGGTCGAATAGCTAAGATCGAAGCGAAGCCCCGTCTTCTGCGCCTTGTCGATGTAAGGCCTGGAGTAGGATAAGACGGTACGTTGCAGAAATCCGCGTTCGATCGCAAGCTGCAGCCGGTCGTTGGTGCCCGTTACGTTGCGGTAGCTCAGTCGCCCCCCGTAGATTGTCCGACGTAAGTCGCGCCCCCGATCGTACCACCACTCGTTTAAGTTTCGATCCGCAATATCGAACACCGGATAAGCAATGATGTACCAGCGCTCCTTCATGATTACGGTCAGATCGAGTTGCGCCAGCTGTGCTGGTTTTCCTGGTCCAGAACTGGTGGACGTCACGGTGGAATCTACAAGTGTGATTGCCTGTAAGACCGATGAATTATAGACTGAATCGGCCGTGGTTAACGTCGTCTTTATATCGACGGTAACAAACAGAACGGTGTTGCTGATATTACGTTGATCCCAGGTAATTCGGTCAGGCAGGTCACTGAGTCGGACGGTATCGCCGGCACGCAAGGTCATTTCCCGTAGTACGATCCGATCCTTTGTTTTGTAGTTACCGACGAGGCTGACAGACCGGATAACTACTCGCTGCGTTGAGTCGATAACAGCGTCAGCAAACGCCGACAAATTGGCAAAAAAACATGCCATTATTATCATTAGATAGATTGACCATATCTTTGGAATCATGCTTAAAAGTACATCTTTTTCAAAAAAATAAGACAATACAATCTACGTATCCTGCAAATTGTCGCGTATTATTGTTATCATTTCCTAAAACTACAGTGACTAGTTAAAAACACCCAATACATGCAAACCGAAAAAACTCAGAAGTCAACTCTAGCCCACCGTTCCCATCTGAGCTTCTGGCAAATCTGGAACATGAGTTTCGGATTTTTAGGTATTCAATACGGCTTTGGTCTTCAGCAGGCCAACATGAGTCCGATCTATCGTTATCTGGGTGCAGATGAAGCTTCCATCCCTGGCCTTTGGCTGGCTGGTCCGCTGACTGGATTGTTGCTCCAACCAATCATCGGCGCTGTTTCGGACCGAAGCTGGTCGCCACGCTGGGGCCGCCGAAAGCCATTTATTCTGATTGGGGCGTTGTTCGGTAGCGTCGCGATGATTTTCATGCCTAACTCGTCGTACGTGTGGATGGCCGCGGGCCTGATGTGGATGCTCGACGCGGGCCTAAACTCGGCGATGGAGCCATTCCGGGCTTTCGTGGGCGATATTCTAAACGACAAACAGCGTCCAACTGGTTTTGCGGTGCAGTCATTCATGGTTGGATTTGGCCAGACGTTAGCGAACCTGATGCCTTACCTGCTGCCGCTATTGGGTATATCGATGGTCATGTCAGAAGATCAGTTGACAAATGGAATTCCTAACTCCGTACGGTACCCATTTTACATCGGTGCAGCTGCAATTCTGATTTCTGTGTTCTGGACGGTTCGCACAACGAAAGAATACCCTCCCGTTGATGATAGCTATAAAGAGCCGCATATTTTCACCGAAGAAGAGAAGAATTCAATCTCATTCTGGCATCTGGCCTTATCGCTGGGTGGGGCTATTCTCGCTTTCTTCTTTGCTGCCCGCATTGGCGGTCTGGTGACAGGCGCGTTATGGGGAATTGGTGTATTAACCGGCAGTTATCTCTTTCTGATGCTGCCAATCTTCCGGGAAGTACTGGCGTCACTTTCGGCGATGCCCACCGTGATGAAACAGCTTTGGTGGGTTAAATTCTTCACTTGGTATGGTCTCCCACTCATGTGGCAGTACTTATCGCTGGCAGTAGCCCGTTACGCTTTCAATGCACCAGACACTATTTCGAATAAGGCTGGCTTTGAGGAAGGTACCAAGTGGGGCGGACTTTGTTTCGCGATGTTCAGCATCTCCTGCGCTTTGATTTCGGTCTTTATTCCGCGTATCGCCAAGGCCATCGGCAGCGCCCGGGCTACTCACGCGGTCTTTCTGTCGATTGGCGCGATGGGCTTCTTCCTGACCCTTACGTCTAACGACAAATTCATCTACCTCATCGGTATGACCATTATCGGTCTGGCCTGGGGGTCTATCATGTCGATGCCGTACCTGATGTTGTCTGTTGCCGTGCCGAAAGAACGGATGGGCGTTTACATGGGTATTTTCAATGGCTTTATCTGCGTACCGCAGTTTATTGGTATGCTTACCGTTCCCTTGTACTACGAACCGCTGCTGGGTAACGATCCTCGCAACGCGCTTGTGCTGGCGGGCATTTGCCTGCTGTTGGCAGCAGCATCGTGTTTTCTGGTAAAAGAAGCCAAGCACACAAAAGAGGTAGTTCTTCCCATCGGACCAGGTGGCCATTAATCGTTAAACTTAATTATCAATTCCGATTGTAATCTCCTCCGCGTCGAGTAGTTTGCAATCGGAGTTTTTTTACTAACCATGTCACAACGCCCCTACGCACTCTTATCTGTTGGCGAACTGCTGGCCGATTTCATTGCGCATCATGTATCTGTCAACTTGCTCGACTCGCCGGACTTTCGGCGGTATCAGGGCGGCAGTCCAGCCAATATGGCCGCCAACATGGCTCGGCTGGGCAATAAAACAGCGCTGGTTGCCTGCGTTGGCAACGATAATCTCGGCCGGTATCTGATCCGTCAGGTCAATGAGGTTGGTGTCGATACACAATACATTACAACCCAATCCGAGGCTCCAACCAGTATCGTCATTGTTTCCCGGACGGCCGGCACGCCTGATTTTATTGCTTACCGTACGGCCGACTGCAAGATTTATCCGGAACAGATTCCTGATTCGTTGCTGGAGCAGACGCAAATTTTTCATACAACCTGCTTTGCGCTGAGCCGTCAGCCCGCTCAGCGTACCATCGTTGAGGCAGCCCGACGGGCACAGGCAGTTGGCTGCCAGATTAGTATTGATGCCAATTACGCCCCCAGCATCTGGCCAGATCGTCAACAGGCGCAGCAGATCATTGCTGATTATTGTTCGACCGGAGCCCTGGTCAAACTAAGCGAAGACGATGCGGAACGGATTTATGGCGAAGTCCGCACCCACCAGCAGATTCTGGACGATTTTCACCGCATGGGCGCGTCCATGATCTGCCTGACGCTTGGCCCCGAAGGGAGTATCGTCTCCTACGAAAATGGTACTCAGCAGGTGCGTATTTCCGGCCAGAAGATTGACGTCGTGGACGTTACCGGAGCGGGAGACGCCTACTGGGCTGGTTTCCTAACGGCTTATCTGGACAAACAATCTCCTGAACAATGCGCCCGGTCTGGGGCAGCTTTAGCCAAAATGAAGCTAAGCCGACAAGGAGCTTTACCCGCTCAGATTGACCGGAAACTCATCTTGTAAGACATACTTGCTTAATAGCCAGCCGCCTGGCCATCTTTGCGCATTTCGCTGGCTCCCCAGTACGTTTTCGTTGCGGCATCCCATTGTATGGCCTGATACCCTCCGAAAAAATCTGTGGGAGCCAGCTTGTGGCCCATCTTTTCCAGCCGTGTTCGTACCTCCTTGGCGATTCCGCTTTCCAGCGCCAGCCGCCCCCCATCCAGCATCGTCGTTCCAATCGGTTCACTACTGCCAGAATGGCTAAACCGAGCGGCATCGCCTGCTTCCTGTACGTTCATACCGAAGTCGATGATGTTGCACAAAACCTGCAAGTGCCCCTGTGGCTGCATGGCTCCGCCCATTACCCCAAAGGATAAAAACGGCTGACCACCTTTCAGCACGAACCCAGGAATTATGGTCGTGAATGGGCGCTTACCGGGCGCGTACACGTTGGCGTGATCAGGTTTCAGGTTAAAACTAGTCCCCCGGTTGTGGAGCACGAAGCCCAGTCCGTCCGGGACCATACCACTACCGAACTCAAGCATGTTACTCTGAATGAGCGATACCATATTACCTTCATCATCGGCAGTAGTCAGATAAACCGTATCGCCAGCTCGTAGCGCGGGATCGCCCGCGTCCAGATGATCAGACGCTTTTGCCGGGTCAATCATTTTTCGGCGACTAGCCGCGTAGCTTTTTGTCAACAGCCAATTGATTGAGTCTCTGGCAAACTCCGGATCGGCATAGTAACGAGCCCGATCTTCAAACGCCAGTTTTTTTGCTTCAACCAATACATGGAGGTATTCAGCACTGTTATGCCCCAGCTTCTTCAGGTCGTACCCTTCCAGGATATTAAGCATTTGTAGCACGGCAATTCCCTGCCCATTAGGTGGTAGTTCGAACACGTCATAACCCCGGTAATTGACGGATATGGGTGTTATCCAGGTACTCCGGTGGGCTGCCAGATCATCCTTCCGCAGATACAGCCCAGTCCGGCGGGCGTACCGATCGATGGTCTCGGCAATGCTGCCTTTGTAAAATGCGTCCCGTCCGCCCCTGGCAATTTTCTCGTACGTAGCCGCCAGATCCGGGTTACGAAACAGCTCTCCTTCGACCGGTGCCTTTCCCTGAATCAGGAATGTTTTCTGGAAATTGGCAAACTCGGTGATGTCCGCCTGGCTCTCCGCTAGTCGACGCGCGGCTACCTGCCACGAGTAGGCAATAACCTGCGGGACGGGCGCCCCTTCACGGGCGTAGCGGATGCTAGGCTCCAGTAAGTTTTGCATGGACAGCTTTCCAAAGCGTCCGTGTAATTCAAACCAGCCGTCTACTGCACCGGGCACAGAGACGGACAAAGGCCCGTACAGGGGCAACTGTATTCGATCACCCAGTACGTTCTTAAGCAGGTTATAGGTCAGCCCCTTCGGAGACCGCCCGCTTGCGTTCAGGCCGTACAATTTCCGGTCTTTCGCTGACCAGACGATGGCAAATAAATCCCCACCAATACCGCCGTTATTCGGTTCAACAACGCCAAGGGCTGCGTTGGCCGCAATAGCCGCGTCGACAGCCGTCCCCCCCTGTTTAAGGATGTCCAGCCCAATCTGCGTCGCCAACGGATGACTCGTAGCAACCATGCCGTGGCGTCCCAGTACCGGGCTGCGCGTGGCGAAATTAAGACCGCTTATTCGGTCACCTTTCCCACTGGTTTGACCGTACAGAACGGATGACGTCAGCAGTATCCAGCATCCACAGAGAGCAGTAAGGATGTTACGTATCATAATCAGCGATTGAGTAAACTCTACCCGAACAAAGAATTTTAAACGCCTGATTTAACCAGTGGCTAAGCGCTTTCATGCCGAAAAAAAGCGTACTTTGTAGTCTTATGTCTTTATTTATTACCTCCCTCAATTCGGGTAGTAACGGAAATTGTTACTACGTTGGTAACGAGCAGGAAGCGGTGCTGGTCGATGTAGGTATCTCTCGTCGGCAGGTCGAAACACGAATGCAACGTCTTGGCTTATCCATGCAAACGGTAAAAGCCATTTTTATTTCCCACGAGCATGCCGACCATGTGCGGGGGATTTCTCAACTGGCCACAAAGTACCAGTTACCCGTTTTCGTCACGCGCCGAACCCTACAGCATGTCCGGCTCCCTGAGCAAAAATTCCCGATCCGGGCGTTACGTAACGACGAGCCTACCTGGATTGGCGAACTGTGCATAACGGCTTTCCCCAAATTACATGACGCGAGCGACCCGCATAGTTTCGTGATTACGTATCAGAACACGAACGTAGGCGTCTTTACGGACATTGGCTTCCCCTGTGAGCATCTGATTCGGCATTTCAGTCAGTGCCATGCCGCTTTTCTGGAAGCCAATTATGACGAACAAATGCTGGAAACAAGTCGCTATCCTTCCTTCCTCAAACAACGGATTCGGGGTGGCAAGGGCCATCTGTCCAATCAGCAGGCGCTGGATTTATTCCGAAGCTATAAGCCGTCCTTCATGAGTCATGTTCTCCTGTCGCACCTATCGCATGAGAACAATAATCCGCAACTGGCAGCCGATATGTTCATGCCCCACCGGGACAATACAGACGTAATTATTGCGTCCCGATTTGAAGAGACTCCGGTTTTTACCATCCGGGCTTGATGCGGTGGGCCTTGATCGGTAAACGATTTAATTTTGAAGGGCAGCTCTGTTGGTAGTAGAGCTGCCTTTTTACGTTGATTTGCACCTAAATTACCAGCCAGAATCCAACGACGGGGGTCAGCTACAAAGCAGACGTAGTAAGTCAATCACTATCCTAACAGCAGCCAGTTGCTACTAAACGGTACGGACGAAGCCATCAGAATATATTCTCTTTTCTGGTCATGAAGCGTAGCCCCAACGTTGTGTAAAGAACAATAGCAGCGGTTTCGTAAAAGGCTTCGAAATGTTTACTACGGTATACTCCCGTTCTCATATCCTGCGCCCAATCGATAAGCGCAAAGCAGTAGCCAGTAAAACAGACCAAAGCGCCTGTAATCAACAGAATAACTATGAGGTGGTTTTTCATCGTACTGTTTACTGGATTGATCATCAATTGACGTAACAACTGACCAATAGTGTAATTAACAAGGCCTCCTACAAACTGTTCAGCCTAATCTTCATACATAGGTTTATCGATTCACTGAACAATTTTTAGTCCAATCTAAATTTGGCTTTCACCGCAGGAGCTGTCATCAGTACTCCAGACGCCTTGTCAAAGGTAACCGAGACATAAACAGGCCGCTTCTCGCTGGCCCGTTTATTTGTTCAATTCATTCATGAATTCAATCAACTCGTCCACATCAAGGATCAGATCAACGTCAGCGTGCAGGATGGCCTGCTGGGGCATAAAGCCAATCTGGGCCGTTTCGGGCTTCTGGGCTACAAGCACCCCTCCTTCCTTCTTGATGGCCTTCAGGCCAACCGTTCCATCCGCGTTGGCTCCCGACAGAATGACTCCGACCAGGTTTCGTCCGTATACATCAGCGGCCGATTCGAACGTAACGTCGATTGAGGGACGGCTATAATTCACTTTCTCGGAATCATCCAGCGAGAAAGTACCATCCTGCTCAATTAGTAAATGGTAATCGGCCGGGGCCAGATAGATGATGCCCGGTTCAATCGTGTCCTTATCGTCGACTTCCCTGACGGTAATGTCCGTTTTGACCGCCAGTAGATCAGCCAGGGCTGAATCAGCCGTATTGCGACGATGAACAACAATAACCAGAGCAAAGGATAAAGGCTCCTTCAGTGCAGGCAACAGTCGGAGCAGAACCTCAATGCTGCCTGTTGACCCGCCAATAACAACAGCCCGAATCCGGTTGCTTAGACCAGTTTGCGCCATACTTTTTCAATGTCAATCTGTTTGTAAGTCATCTGTAGCGACGAAAACTTCAGCGTTTCCTTAGCGCCCAGCGCCAGATAGCCTAATGATCCCAGGCTTTCGTCAAACAAACGTAAAACGTGATCCTGTAATGTCTTATCGAAGTAGATCAGCACGTTACGGCACAAAATCAGATCGAACTCGTTGAACGACCGATCCGACACCAGGTTGTGCGTCGAAAATACCATACGTTGCGACAACTCTTCCCGAAACTTAACGTAACCATATTGGGCGGTGTAGTAATCGGAAAAGTCATTACGTCCGCCCGATAGAATGTAGTTCTCTGAGTATAGCTTCATGTGGGCCAGCTGAAAAATACCAAGTCGAGCTTTCTCCAAAACCTCAGTATTCAAATCAGTGGCATACAGTAGCGTTTTTTGCAGTAGATTGGCCTCTTTCAGCAGAATGGCCATCGAATACACCTCTTCGCCGGTTGAGCAGCCCGCGTGCCAGATGCGGATGAATGGCTTAGCAGCCAGCGACGGCAGTATATTCGTCCGCAGCGTTTTGTAAAACAGTGGATCACGGAACATCTCCGTGACGTTTACGGTCAGCTCCTCTACAAACCGTTTCAGGTAGTTGGCATCTGAGCGTACTCGGTAGCGCATTTCGGCAAAACTTGGAAACTTGTCCAGCTGCCAAAGCCGGCTGATTCGGCGTTTCAACGATGCCCGGGTATAATGGGTAAAGTCGTACCCGTATATGTCAAATAAATCGGTTAATAGCAGGTCAATATCCTCCTCGGCAAGCATAATCAACTGGTCAAACTAGGACAGCACCTGCAACAACCTGTCCACGTCAATGGGTTTTGAAATGTAATCGGTAGCACCCGCAGCAAGACACTTCTCCCGGTCGCCAACCATCGCCTGTGCGGTTACGGCAATGATCGGTGTATCCCGTCGATTTTCGAGCGATTTGATGCGAGGAATAGCTTCATAACCGTCCATTTCGGGCATCATCATATCGATCAGAATACTGTCGATTACCTCATTGGTCTGTAGTATATCGAGCGCTTCCTGCGCACTCATACACGATACGCAGTCAAACGATTTCGACCGTAGCGTCGCTTTCAACGCGAAGATATTCTTCGCATCATCATCAATAATCAGGACTTTTTTCTTTGACATGTTGGCGAAAGGCTAGTTTGGGAGCGTAAAAAATGTTGGCTTTCAGCAGGGGTAGATACCTAAGACCGATCGTACAACCAAACGCGAAGCAACGAGATAAGTTGGTCAATATCAACTGGTTTCGTTATATAGTCGGATGCTCCAGCCTGAATACATTTCTCCCGGTCGCCAGTCATCGCCTTCGCCGTCACGGCAATTACTGGTAGGTTCCGCCACTGGTAATTACTCCGAATCTTCGTGGCGGTTTCGTATCCGTCCATTTCGGGCATCATCATATCCAGCAACACCAGATCAATCGCCGGATTCTCTTTCAGCTTCTGCATAGCTTCTTTACCATCCAGCGCGGGTATTACGTTCATGTTATACTGTTCCAGTGCTTTGGACAGCGAGAAGATGTTTCGCACGTCGTCGTCAGCGACAAGTACCGTCTTATTATCGAGCACCTGACTCAGTGCACCCAGCTTCTTCGGTGGGCCAGCTGGTTCCGCAGATTGTTTATTCTCTTCCACTAAGTGTAGAAAAAGCGACACTTCATCGAGCATCCGCTGGTACGAATGAGCGGTCTTAACAATGATCGAATCCGCGTACTTCTTAATCTTTAATTCCTCCGACATCGACAGGCTTCGACCCGTGAAAATGATGATCGGCAGGTTTTCAAGACCAGGGTTCTTTTTGGCTTCCTCCAGCGTTTCGTAGGCTCTGTTATCAGGAATACCCATGTCCAGAATCACGCAGTCTACCTCTTTGTTTTTCAGCGCGACAATACCATCATTGATGTTACTTTTCAGCTCGGAGTTAATGTTGAACGTCTCCAGGAAGTACGCCAGTGCTTTAGCGTGTTTGGGATTATCTTCAATGATGAGCACTTTCTTGGCGTCCCGGTTGAGCACGTACTCGATTTTTTTGAATACTTCGTGCATTTGCTCGAACGCCATCGGCTTGTCGACAAAGTCAATTGCGCCTTTCAGCATACTTTCGTTCTTGACCTTGTGCGACGACATCATGTGCACCGGAATAGGACGCGTTTGCGGATTGGCCTTCAGCGCATCCATCACCTCCCAGCCGCTCATGACAGGCAATTGCAGATCAAGCAAAATGCCCTGTGGTTTGAACGTATTGGCCAGTTGCAGCCCTTCGTCTCCCCGAACCGACACAATGACTTTATACCCTTTCTTGCGGGAATAGTCGAGCAACGATTTGGCGAAGTTTACGTCATCCTCAATGATCAGGATTACCTTATCCTGCTCCGTAACATCATTACGATCGTCCGGGATTGCTTCCGGAATTACGGTACTGATGTACTTGCCCGGAGCGGGCGCTGCTTTTGCCGGTTGCGCTTGCGGCTTCGGCGGCTCGGGGGTAAAGAGGGGTTTTGCCACCGTCGAGACGGGTGCAGATCGGGCACCAACCGGCACGTACACCGTAAACTCACTGCCTTTACCCACTTCGCTGGCCAGCTCGATATCTCCACCCAGCAGTTTGGCCAGTTCTCGACTGATTGAGAGACCCAGACCGGTACCTCCATATTTCCGCCTGGTCGAGCCGTCAGCCTGCTGGAAAGCCTCGAAAACCAGATACTGCTTCTCCGATGCAATCCCGATACCCGTATCTTTAACGGTAAAGCTCAATACACCTGGGCGATTCGCCGGACGTTCGATCCGTAGACTGACGCTTCCATCTGAGGTGAATTTGAGCGCGTTGGAGATCAAATTTTTCAGGACTTGTCCCAACCGCATCTTATCGGTTTCGATGGTTTTCGGTACGTTTTCAGCCATCGAGATTACGAACTCCAGCCCCTTTTCCTTAGCTAGTAGCCCAAACAACGACTGTAATTCATTGGTCATGTCAGTAATCTCGACGGGCAATAGATCCAGTGTCATCTGCCCGGCTTCGATCTTAGACAGATCCAGGATTTCATCGATCAGTCCTAACAACCCTTTGCCGGATGACTGGATAACGTTAGCGTATTCGACCTCTTCCTCGTTTAGATTTTCGTCGGTGTTTTCGGACAGCAGTCGGCTCAGCAGCAGAATGGAATTAAGCGGAGTTCGCAGTTCGTGCGACATGTTGGCCAGGAACTCCGATTTATAGCGGGTTGATAATTCCAGCTCGGTCGCTTTCTGCTGAATTTCGCTGTTACGTTCTTCCAGCAGTACACCGCGTTCCTCCAGTTCGGTATTGGTTTGCTGCAGTTCTTCCTGCTGAACGCGTAATTCCTCCTCCGAAGCTTGCAGCTTCTGGGTCTGCATTTCGAGCTCGGCGTTTAGGTTTTCGAGTTCGTGCTGCTGAGCCTGTAGTTCCTCAGACTGGGCCTGCGTTTCTTCCAGGAAATTCTGCAGTCGGACGTAATCCAGTGCCGCATTCAACCCAATGGCCATCGACTCCTGGTTCCGCTCCAGAAACAGCATTTCCTGGGCGTTTGGCTCTCGCAGTAGTCCCAACTCAACTACGCCCACGCAATCGTCTCCGTATACCATCGGCACAATCACTACCGATTTAGGCCGGACCTCCCCCAGGGCGGACTTGATGTGCTGGTAATCGTCGGGCAGGTTATTTATAACAACTGTTTGCTTTCGTTCAATAGCCTGACCAACCAGTCCTTTACCTGCTACAACGTATTCCGGGGCGTCACTAACCGCGTAGCGCCCCGTCAATCGGTAGTTAGATCCATTATCGACGAGATACATGGCTCCCAGCGGTGCGTTCAGGTAGCCAGCCAGCGTGTCCATCAGGTTGTTCGCCAGTTTTTTCAGATTACGTTGCCCCCGGATAGCATTACCAATATTGACGGCTCCGGTTTGCAGCCAGGTGTACTCGTTCAAATCCTTGAACGTCCGCTCCAGCGCGGCTGTCATAACGTTTAGCGCCCGCCCAATTCGACCTAGTTCATCATCCCGAACGTCTTCGCTACGTATTGTATAGTTACCATCGGCAATGTCCTGGGTTACGTCTTCCAGCACGGCAATGCGCTCGCTAGCCTCCCGATATTGCCGATCCGTTTCCTTCTGGTGCGCAATTCGGTCATCCATATCCTTTTTTATACGGAGGTAGGTGAGCCCCGTTATCAGAATAGAGATGATAGCGACAAGTACCAACAGAAACGGGGTGTAGGTAATGTACGTCTGTTGCTCCGACGTCCGCTCGACTAAGATTTTATGTTCCGCCGTTTTTATCTGATTGATTGCCAGCCGAAGATCATCCATGACCTTCTTGCCTTTCATCATGTCGGCGTTACGAGCCTCGCGATTATCGTTATAACCCGGCGTTCGTTGTGCCAGACTAATGATCTTACGCATCTGATCAAACTTGGCTTCGTACAGCTCCTTGGCGCGATCCAGCGTCTGCTGCTGCGCTGGGCTGCCACTCGTCAGTTCTTTCAGATTTATGTAGTTTCGATTGATCTTCTCGTAAGCTCCGTTGTAAGGTTGTAGAAAGTCGGTATCTAGCGTAACCAGAAACCCGCGCTGGCCCGTTTCAGCATCCTTCATGTTTGAGATGATATTCTCGGCTTCGATCAATACCTGGTTGGTATGGTTAACCAGCTTCGAGTTATCAATCAGCTTCTGAATGCTATAATACGCTGCGGCCAAACTACCGATGAGTAGCAGCGTAGAAAGCGTAAAAACGAGTTGGAGTTGCCGCAGGACGGAATCCGACGAAGAGTATTTAGGCATTAGTTTATACGTAAGGGCGGTGTTCTCAGCTAATTTCTTCGGTAGTGGCGGTTTGCGTTACGGGCAGGACAAGAATAAAACTGGCTCCCTGATCGGGCTGGCTACGAGCCGAGATCAAACCGCGGTGCTTGTCAATATTCTTCTTGGCAATAGCAAGTCCGATCCCCGTTCCTTCATAGGCGACCCGGTTGTGCAGCCGCTGAAATATAATAAAGATGCGACTCAAGAATTTCTCGTCGAAGCCAATCCCATTATCCTGAACGACAATCCGGCAGAATGCGCCCGACGCTGAGGGTTCGCCGTCAATGGCTTTCGTAGCAATCAGTTCGCCACGAATGGAAATAACCGGCGGAACTTCCTCTTTTGCAAACTTCAGTGCATTGCTGAGTAGGTTCTGAAAGACCTGCCGCATGCGCGTAGGAATAACATCAAGTATGGGCAGCCGATCGATCTGAATTATTGCCTGTTTCTGACTGACCAGATCATCGAAGTCCAGCAGAAGTTCTTCGAGCAGTTCGTTCAGGTCTGTCGTTTTGAACGCTTCGGGGGCCGAAAGCTGTGAGTAGGCCAGCAGATCATTGATCAGCGATGACATACGAGCCGACGAACGAATCGAGCGATCCAGGTAGGAAACCGCATCGGGATTGTCACCCACGAATCGTTCCTTGATGGTATCGTTCAGCAATTGAATTTTGCGGAGAGGTTCTTTCAGGTCGTGCGATACAACCCAGGTAAACTGCTGCAACTCATGGTTAGTCAACTCCAGTTCCGTGTTCTTCAGTACCAGCTCACTCGTGCGTAGGTTCACCTGCTCTTCCAGCAGCTCGGCAGCCTGCTTTTGCGCGTGTATATCAGTGAACGTACCAATCCAGCGCGATGGTGCACCTGTTCCCACCGGCGTAATGCGCAATAGATGGTAACGGTAGTCGCTCGTCATCAACTCTTTCAGACGAACTTCACGCGCGAATTCAACGCCGTCAGCGAAGGCTGTCTGCCAGTCGTGATAGGCTTCGTCGTCGGGGTGAGTTACGGGAAATTGGGTAGCATCGGCAGAGTAGCGAAACCAGTGCGAATTGGCATATTCGATGATTCCCGCCGTTGTCATCGTGAAGGCAATCTGGGGCAGCGAGGCCAGTACCATCTGGAGTTCCTGCATCTGCTGGGCCAGGCTCTTCTGCGCTTGCTTACGTACTTCCACTTCTTTTCGCAGCGCGTCCTGCGCCAATCGCAGTTCCTGCTGCTGCATGTAAAGCCGATGCAGCGTTTTGACTTTCAGCGCCAGGATATCCGGATCGACAGGCTTTGTCAGATAATCGACGCCCCCAGAAGTGTATCCTTTTGTGATGAATTTCTTTTCGGTATTAACCGCCGACAGAAAGATAATGGACGTATCACGGGCTTTACCGAAGCCGGCTACGGCCGTAGCCACTTCAAACCCATCCATATCGGGCATCTGCACGTCCAGAATAATGACGGAGTAAGCGTTCTTCAGGACTTTTTTCAGGGCTTCTTCGCCCGATTCGGCGGTATCAACCGAAAACCGATGCAGTTCCAGAATTTTCTTTAAGGGGAGAATATTTTCTGGCCTGTCATCAACGATGAGAATCATGCTTTACTTGTATAATGACGCTGAGGGTGGTTGCGGCAGGGCCGTTGAATCGGTCATCAAACAGGCGGTATGCCGTAACCAATCGGTGAAGATACGGCCATAAACAAAAAAATCGTACGTAGCTCCCCTGATTAGCGGGGTTACTACGTACGATCTTATTGAATAGCCCTACCCGAGTACCAGATCTGGCGGGGCATCGTCTACTTTTCAGCAACCTGACACAGTACGTAATAATTTGCGTCGGGCGTTAGCTTAGTCGCCTGTTTAGTCGTCAGGGTTTTCCACTGCTTTGTGGGCTGAAGCTGCTGATAGGGTCCTGATTCACCCAGACAAACTCGTACGGGCATCGTAAAGTCAGCGATGCAATTGGTCCAGCGGTATTGGATGCCGCCTGCTACGGGCCGGTATTCTAAGACCGGAATCTGGGTGTTACGTAAGTACTGGTCGAAGATTGGTTTCAGGTTTTTTCCCGTCTGCTCGATCATGTACTGTTCGATCTGCTGGGTCGTTACGGTCTGGTGGTAAAAGGTCTTGTTCAGACCACGCAGCACCTGCCGCCACTTGTCGTCATCGCCCACCATCTGCCGGATCATGTGCAGCATATTGCCTCCTTTGTAGTACATATCGCTCGAGCCCGACTGGTTGACATTATACGTACCGATGATTGGTTTATCGTTCCGAACCAGCGCCCGACAGCCGACTACGTACTGCGAGCCGGCTTCTTTGCCGTAGTAGTACTCGGTAAACAGACATTCCGAATAGTTTGTGAAACTCTCGTGAATCCACATGTCAGCAATGTCCTTGTACGTAATGTTGTTGGCGAACCACTCATGACCCGACTCGTGGACGATGATGAAATCCCAGAGCAACCCCCATCCCGTTTGCGACAAGTCTCGGCCCAGGTACCCGTTCCGGAAGCGATTGCCGTAGGTTACCGAACTCTGGTGTTCCATACCCAGATAAGGCGTCTGCACCAGTTTGTAGCCATCTTCGTAGAATGGATACGGCCCAAACCAGTATTCAAACGCCTTCATCATCTTAGGCACTTGCTTGTACTGTTCGCGGGCCTGTTCAACGTCGTCCTTCAGCGCATAATAGTCAATAGCAAGCGGCCCTTTTTCACCCTGGTAGGTCTCCGACCAATGTTCGTATTTGCCAATGTTCATGTTCACCCCGTAGTTATTGATGGGGTTTTGCACGTACCAGTCGAACGTACGGGTATGATCAGCGTTGGTCGTTACCCGGCGAAGTTTGCCGTTTGATACGTCCATCAGGTCTTCCGGCACGGTGACACTGATCGCCATGGAATCCGGCTCGTCGTACATATGGTCCTTGCAGGGCCACCACGCGCTAGCCCCCAGCCCCTGGCAAGCCGTAGCGATGAACCAGTTGCCAGACTTATCCCGCGACCAGACCATGCCGCCATCCCAGGGTGGACGTTTGGCGATGTGAGGTTTACCCGCGTATTCCACCGTAATGGCTTCCGTTTTTCCAACCTGCTGTGGTTTAGTCAACGTAACAAAATAGGCATCGCCGTCCTGACGTACCTGTAACGGCTGGCCATCCTGTTTTATGCTGACCACCTTCAGCGGACGCTGCAAGTCGACCTGCATGGTCTTACCTGGTTTCAACACCCGGTAACGGATTTCGGTCGAGCCGCTCAGCGTACTGTCTGTCGGTTGCACCCGAACCGTCAGGTGATAAAACGACAAATCCCACCAGGCCCGCTCGGGCGTTATGGAGCCCCGCAACGTATCGGCATGGGTAAACTCATACCGTTGCGCCCAGCCTGCCAGCGGCAGCAGACAGGCGAAAATTATCAGCAGTCGGATCATGGTTAGCGAGGGCCAGGAGGGCAGTTTTTCAGCATATAGTTGGTGTACAGCTTGCGCAGGTGCTGCGACGTACCGGGTCCTTCGCTAATCGAATGTGATCGGTTTGGGTACGACATCAGTTGGAATTGCTTATTGTGCTTAATCAGCTCATTGATCAGCACTTCGGCGTTATCGTAGTGCACGTTATCATCGCCCGTACCGTGAATATACAGCAGATTTCCGCGTAAGTTCTTAGCGTAGGTAATTGGTGATCCAGCGACGAAGTCTTCGCGGTTTTCCTGTGGCAGACCCATGTACCGCTCCTGGTAGATGTTATCGTAAAACAGCTGGTTACCCACGGCCGCAATCGAAACGCCGGTTTTGTAAATCTCCGGATACTGGAACAGCAGATGCAAGGTGGTCGATCCTCCCCCGCTCCATCCCCAGACGGCTACGCGACTGGTGTCCATGTAAGCGTGTTGCGAGAATAACTTCTTCGCTCCCAGGGCCTGATCGCGGATGTTGAGTCGACCAATCTGCCGATAAATCGACTTGCGCCAGGCGGCTCCTTTCAGATTAGGCGTACCCCGATTATCTAGCGCTACGTAGATGTATCCCGCTTTAGCCATATCGCCTTCGAACAGTCCGTTACGTCCCAGCCCGTACTGATCGTCAACCGTACTGCTTGCGGGCTCGCCATACACGTGAAAAACAACCGGGTATTTTTTGGTGCTGTCCATATCGACGGGCTTAGCCATCCAGCCGTCCAGCGTCACGCCATCATCAGTCGTTACCTTGAAGAAGCTAACATTCGGGCGGGGCGTCGCTTTCATACGCTTTGCCAGGCTCTCGGCTTCGTTGACAGCTTTGTGCTCGGGCAGGCTGATCCATTCGCGAGCAGTCGGCGTTTCGTAGTTGGTAAACGTATGCGTGGCCAGTTTTCCGTTTGGCGAGAAGGTATAGCCGTGCGTACCTGAGAGTCCTTTGGGCGTTACGCGCTCCGCCTTACCTTTCCCGTCCAGCTTTGTCCGGTACAGGTACCGTTGATTGGTGTTTTCGGGCGATGCGATGAAGTAAATCAGGTTGGCGGGCTCGTCGATGTGGCTGATGGTCTCAATATCGTACGAACCGGGCGTTAACAGAAGTTCTTTCTTACCGTCCACGCCCATCCGGTAAATGTGCCGCCAGCCGTCTTTCTCCGATACCCAGACAAATGATTTACCGCCTTCCAGCCATTCCCAACCGCTCGGATCGTCGTGGTTCCAGCGACTTTTTATGTCAATCCACGCTTTATCGGTTTCGGAATAAATTGGATTAGCAGCCTGCGTAGCCGGATTGCAGACAAACAGTTTGCTTTCGTTCTGTTTGCGGTTGAGCTGCTGCACGATCACTGAGTTGCCGGTTGGAAACCATTCCATCCGGGTCAGGTAGTGCTGTTGCGGATCGCCGGGAATGTTCAGCCAGTTAGTTTTCCCGCCCGTTACGTTCACCACGCCAATTCGCGCGGGTGACGGATCAACCCCTACTTTAGGATACTCGACCGGAATCACGTACGAATAGATTGAATCCGTCGTGTTGAGCATCAAGTAGTCCGGGATTTTGGTCGCGTCGATTTGCCAGTAGGCAATCTGTTTGCTGTCGGGACTCCACCGAAAACCATCCCGGCAACCGAACTCCTCTTCGTACGCCCAGTCGAACGTACCGTTGATCCGTTTGCGGGTTCCGTCCGTCGTCAACTGCGTCGTCTTGCCCGTGGCTACGTCTTCTACGTAAAGGTTGTGCTCGCTCACATAGGCGACGCTACGTCCATCCGGCGAGAGCTTGGCGTACATCAGCGACTGCATCGGCCGACTCGCGCCGGCTCCTGTTCCCAGCTGCCGGTTCTGCCCGGTGGCCCGATCAATCAGGTAATAATCACCCCGGGTATTGTAACGCCAGACCCGGGCGGGGTTTGTAAAGATCAGGAGTTGGCTGCTGTCAGGCGTAAAGGAAAAGTCGACGATAGGCATGCCATTCGTGCCGAAGCGACGTAATTTATCGCTACTTAACAAGGTTGTTTTCTGGCCCGTCCGGATGTTCGTTTTTACCAGGTTCCCCTGCTCAACGGCGGCATAGGCATTACCGTTATCGGTCCAGTGCGTCTGACGGCCGGGAATCTGAGCCTGGGCAGTAAACGATGAAAGACCGAGCAGGGCAATCAGCCGTAGTCGGCGGTTAGTCAAAAAAGACAGATTCACGAAGTAAGCGTGTAAGGATTTGATGAATCACCAAATTTACGCGCTTATTCCGTGAATCTGTCTCTTGAGCGATTACCGAAACTGGTAGTATCTTAACCGTCCCCGGCCAAGCCAGGCCTTTATCCCTAACTTTTTACCGGTTTATGTTCCGTATTTGTAGCAGTCGGCACGGGTAACCGCGAACTCCGGACCAGAAAGAAAATACCTAGTAACACCGCCGGAATGCTCAGAATCTGGCCCATGTTCAGTGCCATCGTGTTTTCAAACGCTTCCTGGTTTTCTTTTAAGTATTCATACAGGAAACGTAATGTAAAGATCCAGATCAGGAAAATACCGAGCAGACTACCGGGGGGCGTTGCCGCTTTCTTCCGGTTCCAAAACCAGATCATAATAAAGAACAGAACTAGACACGACAGCGATTCGTACAGTTGCGCCGGATGACGGGGAATCTTGGCGTATTCGGCATTCCGCAGAAAAACAAACGCCCAGGATACGTCCGTTGGGCGACCGACAATCTCAGAGTTCATCAGGTTACCAAAGCGGATAAAGGCCCCACCCAGCGCTACGGTAATGGCCATACGATCAGTCACCCACAGAAACGTCTGTCCCGTAGCCCGGCTCGACTCCCGGCGGGAATAGAGCCACAAGCCCAATAATATCCCAATGAGCGCACCGTGGCTGGCCAGTCCCGCAAACGGCGGCAGTACCACTTCGAGTGGGTTGTGCAACAAAACCTGTGGTTCGTAGAACAGAAAATGGCCGATCCGTGCGCCCAGGATAGTCGACACCACCATGTAGATCAGCAGTGAGTCGGTGTCAGCGACGGGTTTGTTTTCCTGTTTGAAAATATGCGTCATGATCTGCATACCGATCAGGAAACCCAGCGCGAACAGCAGCCCATACCAGCGAACGGAAAACGCGCCAATGTGAAAAATTTCGGGATCAACGTCCCAAATAACGTATTGCAGCATAAGAAGTAAGATCGACGCCCAATATAAGCGTAAAAGTCGATCGCGGGCAAAGATACAGATTGCGGGAAAGTTTTCCGTCGTTTTGGTGTTGTGGTTCCATGATGAAAACAATCCTGATCGGACTCGTCAAAGTGTATCAGGGGGTGCTGTCGCCGTACCTGCCCAACGCGTGCCGCTACACACCTACCTGTTCGCAATACGCCATTGAGGCCATTCAGAAACATGGGGCGTTGAAAGGCGGCTGGCTCGGTTTGAAACGTATCAGTCGTTGTCATCCCTGGGGTGGCCACGGATATGATCCCGTCCCGTAACTTTGCCCACTTTTTAACCAATTTCAGACATTCTACCCATTCTCCCATGCTTGGCATTACAGCTGATAACAAATTGAAACGATTAATCGTCGTTGGTGATCGTGTTCTGATCAAACCTAAAGATCCAACCGACCGGACAGCCAGTGGTCTTTACCTGCCGCCCACCGTTCAGGAAAAAGAACAGGTGCAGTCGGGTTACGTTGTCAAAGTTGGACCGGGCTATCCGATCCCGGCTCCGGTTGATGATGAACCCTGGAAAGAAACCGAAGAAAAGGTAAAATACATGCCTCTTCAGGCACAGGAGGGCGACGTAGCGCTGTATCTGCAGCGGAATGCTATTGATCTGCAATATGAGGGCGAGCAGTACGTCATTGTGCCGCAGGCATCCATCCTGATGCTCGAACGGTCGGAAGATCTGCTATAACTTATTTCGTTGCCCACCGGTTACCTGTGTAGTCATTACCGACCGGCCAGACGGTCTTTGCTCGAAACACTATGCAACACCGTTGGTTACTATCTCTGACAGTCCTCCTTATCGGACTTACTCTAGTTATGGAAAGCGTAGCGAATCAACAAAAATCGTTGAAAGCCTTACTCGACGAGAAAAAAGACAACCGGCGCGTGTTACTCCTATACGGTCGCGACGATGCCCAGCATTTCCTGATCGAACAACAGGAAGCGCTGAATGAATACCGAAAAGAAATGGACGAGCGCGATCTGGACGTAATCGTCCTCGTAGCCTCGGAGGTCTCCGAACCCGATCGGCAGTTCCTGATGAGCCAGTTCAAACTCGTTCCCTCCAGCGACTTCGTTGGCTGGCTAATCGGTAAAGACGGTGGGGTAAAAGAAACGTATAAGAAACCCGCTGATCCGAAAGACATTTTCGGGCTGATCGACACAATGCCCATGCGAAAGCAGGAGACAAAACATTGACTAAAAAACGGGAGCCAAATGACTCCCGTTTTTTTATTGTCTATCAAAAAGGATAAGCAGAACTACAACTTAACGAAGCCGGCTAGCTGCGTTTCCCTTCACTTCGAGAACACTGTTTGTCCGGGTACGACGGAGCGCATATGTATAACGTAGCGACACTCCGTAACTCATGCCCGTACCAGCGCCGTGCAGAGAAGTTTGCTGAACTGTTCCTTTGCTGGATACGTAACGCACGTCTGTAGTCATCGCATTGCCTAATCCCCAGAGTCGGCGAACCGAAAAACCAAGGTCAACCGCATTACTCAATCTGACGTTATATTCAGCACCCATTTCTGCCAGTGCGGTTATTTGCGGAGCTTCATTTGTCAGGCTACGAAGTGTATCAGGCACTTCCATCTTTCCCCAGTAGCCGTACCGTACCAACGCCAGACGGGCTTCCTGCTGCCCATTCGTAGGAACTAGATGCATCCCGGCGCTCAGCCAAAAGCCGGATCGTAACCATCGCCCACTGGTCGAAGCAATCAATCGTTTTCCCCGTACCATGAACGCATTACCCACGTTGGTGTACCGGAACGAAGTAGGCCGGTAGGCATTGCCAATAGTTATTTGCGTGTGAATGGGCATCCGGGCGTATCCTCCTTCGACAGCCCATCGCTCGCGGAATGACCAGCCAATCATGGCTCCCCAGCCCGCTTTCGTAACTAGTCCGCTTTCTACCAATCCATTTAGGGAATTTTCCAGCCGGGCCCGGTCTGTGCGAATGAATCCGTCAATAGCGAAATACCAACGATCCCGGATAGTAGGACCACCATACCGGGCCAGCAACCGACCCGATGAATTGTTACGTTCCGGCAAGCGGTAGTAATCCATCATTTCCTGCCCACTTGCAGACAAGGTAACGATTAAGAACAAAACGAATAGAACGTAATTTTTCATCATGCGGTACGCGGAATAAATCTCTCTGCAATAACTACACAAATTATTGTTTGTTAGTCATTTAACCCTATAAATTTCATCTTTTACTACACAGAAATCGAGTTACCGGCTTCGTTCATAGCCACAAGCGCATTCTTTTCAATTTTCTGTTCGGTTGTGAGCTTCCTAACAACAAAAAAATCCGGCTTATCAGAAGCCGGATTTTTGAACCAATATTGGAAAGGATCAGCCGTGTTTCATGACGGGTACTGATACGGTCATATTGTCCCAGGCAATCGCCAGGCTATTGTTCGCAGGCGTAATGGTTAATTTCTCGATAGGAGTTTTACTCATCGATACGGGTACTTTCACCGAAGCGACATCGGCCCCTTTTATTTTATCGTAATTAAACGCCCCCCACTCGCCTAATGTGCTATTCAGAATGACGCTCCACTCCTTCTCGCCTGGAATAGTGAACATGGTATAGGTACCTGCTTTTACCATCTTCCCGCCGAACATAACATCGTTTTGAAAGGTGATTTCGGTTGCTTCGTTTGCCCCCGTGCGCCATACGCGACCGAATTTTTCCAGACTGGGCGAACCTTCTGGTCCGAAAACCACCCGGCCTTTTCTGGAAGGTTGCCCGTAAACTACCTTTATATTTTTGTCCGGACTTTCGGCCGTTATTCTGGGGCTCATGGGCTGTTTTCGCGTTTGCGCCACAGAAACGACGCTGACAAATAGCGCCAAAAGAACAAGTAAGTTTTTCATGATGAGATTTGGTTTGATTCGTATAATAGGTATATACGCTGCCAAATAAACGATAGTTTTCAAAGAAAAGATCAAACAACCAATACATACCTACTTACCAGGCCGGCTAGCACGTTACTAATCCTAGTGCGATGATTTTTAGTGTTTTTGTCATCTGTCTCGTACAAAAGCCCTTGGAAATCGTACCTTTGCGCCTTCAATCACCCGCGTCTGATAATGCCGCTGATTGCTCCTTCTAGTTATCATCCTCCGACCCGTTTGTGGAACGGTCACTTACAAACCATCATTCCTTCGCTGTTTCGCAAGGTCGTGGTCAGCTATGTGCGCGAGCGAATCAGTACACCGGATGATGATTTTCTGGATCTGGACTGGGCATACCCCGCTAACCAACAGCCAACAGCCAACTCCCGCCTTGTCATTTTGTCGCACGGTCTGGAAGGTAATTCCAATAGTCAGTATCTGGCTGGCATGGTCCGGCATCTGACCCAGCACGGGTTTACCTGTCTGGCCTGGCATTACCGGTCCTGTAGTGGCGAGCTGAATCGCCAGCAGCGTTTTTACCATATCGGCGAAACGGGCGACCTGCACCTGGTAGTTCAGAACGTTCTTGCCAGAGGTTATCAGGCGCTCTACCTGATGGGCTTCAGCGCGGGTGGCAACGTAACGCTTAAGTACCTGGGAGAGCAGAGTACTAGTATCAATCCGGCTATAAAGAGAGCGGCCGTTTTTTCGGTACCGCTTGACCTACTTGGTTCGGCCCGGCGACTGGAACAGTGGGACAGCCTGATTTACAATTATCGTTTTAATCGGGCGTTGAAACGGAAAGTACTGCAGAAAGCCGAGCGTATGCCCGACGCCTTTCCAAACCTGGCCGTTAAGCAGGCACGCACCATCCGGGAGTTTGACAATTTATTTACGGCTCCCCAGTTCGGTTTTCGCGACGTAACGGACTATTACACGAAAAGCAGTTCACTACAGTTTTTACGAACGATTGCTATCCCGACTTTAGTTGTTAACGCCAAGAACGATCCGTTTCTATCGCCGGAATGCTTTCCGGAATCACTAGCGCGGGAACTGGCTAACGTCTGGATGGAGTTTCCTGAACAGGGTGGGCACTGTGGTTTCCCAACGTTGACCAACGGCCTTACTGGTACGTTCTGGTCAGAGCAACGAGCGCGGGCTTTTTTACAAACCGAAAATTGATGAGTACTATGCTAAGTCAAACAGCTACAATACAGCAGTTTTTCGGTTCGCAACCTGTTAGCCGGGCATTCCTTTTTGGCTCCCGTGCAAGGGGGGAATCAACGGATCAGAGCGATGTGGATATCTTGGTAGAGCTTGATTCGAACGTGTCTCTTTTTGATTTTGCCCGAATGCAGTACGAATTACAGCGCTTAATAGAAGTACCTGTCGATCTTGTTTCAGCAAATGGCCTGTCAACGCGCATAAAGGCATTCGTCGATCAGGAGAAGATACTGATTTATGAAAAGTCGAATTAGCGAACAGATTCGTGTACAGCATATGCTCGACGCGGTCAGGCAAATTCAGGACTTTACGGCGGGGACAACGTACGATGAGTATCAACAGGATCTAAAACTCCGTCTTGCTTTAACACGACTTATTGAGATTATAGGCGAAGCATCAAACCATATCTCTAGTGAAACTAAATCGTTGTTTACAGATATAGAATGGAATGTTCTATATGGTATTCGCAACGTATTGGCTCACGAATATTTTGGTATTGACTACGACATAATCTGGGTTACGATACAAAAGGATATACCTACACTTCGCTTCCGACTAGAAAACATGATTCTTCATTTGAATCCGCCGGAATAGTATCATTTTTTTATTCGTTATGCTCACCAAAACACCTGAACAGACGTATTTCGTCATCGATTTCGACAGTACGTTTACCAAAGTTGAAGCCCTTGATGTGCTGGGGGAAATATCCCTCGCGGGCAGTCCAGACCGGAACAACGCGCTGATCCAAATTAAGACCATTACCGACCGGGGCATGTCGGGCGAACTGTCGTTTACCGAATCACTCGAATTACGTCTGGGTATCCTCAAAGCCCATCGCGATCAGTTGCCTGCATTAATCGAGACCCTGATGGGTCAGATTTCGGATTCATTTCAGCGGAACAAGCAGTTTCTGACCGAAAACGCGGATCATATTTATATTATCTCCAACGGCTTCAAGGACTTCATCGTCCCGATCGTTACGTCGTTGGGCATCCGGGCGGAGAACGTGTTTGCCAATGATTTCGTCTTTGACGAAAACGGATACGTAGTCGGATTTAACCGGGAGAATCCGTTATCGGCAAACGGCGGTAAATCGCAGGTTATTCGTAACCTGAATCTGGACGGGGAGGTGTACGTACTCGGCGATGGATACACCGACTACGAAATCAGGGCCTCGGGCTTAGCCAGCCGGTTCTACGCTTTTACCGAGAATGTATTACGGCCGAATGTTGTCGAGAAAGCCGATTTCATTGCTCCCTCGCTTGACGAGTTTCTTTACCACAATAACCTTAGCCGCAGCCAGTCGTATCCCAAAAGCCGGATCAAAGTCCTATTGCTGGAAAACGTTCACCCCGTAGCGGTGCAGTTGTTCGAACAGGAAGGCTTTAACGTCGAGATTCGTAAAGGAGCCCTGGACGAAGACGAACTGATCGAAGCCATTCGCGATGTATCGATTCTAGGCATCCGGTCGAAAACGAACGTAACGGCCCGGGTGCTGGAACACGCCAACAAACTGATGTCGGTTGGTGCTTTCTGTATCGGTACCAATCAGATCGATCTAAATGCTTGTACGGAGAAAGGTATTGCCGTTTTCAACGCCCCCTACAGCAACACCCGTTCGGTAGTTGAACTGGCTATCGGTGAGATTATCATGCTTGTTCGGGGCATTGTTCCCAAAAGCAACGCTATGCACCGGGGCGACTGGGACAAATCGGCAAAAAATAGCTACGAGGTACGGGGTAAAAAACTGGGGCTAGTTGGCTACGGTAATATCGGTACGCAGCTGTCGGTTGTCGCCGAAGCCCTGGGGATGGAGGTGTACTTCTATGACATTGTCGACAAACTCGCGCTGGGCAACGCCCGCAAATGCAAGACACTCGACGAACTATTGACGGTAGCTGACTTCATTAGTCTGCACACCGATGGTCGGCCGGAGAACAAAAACCTGATCAGTTACCGGGAGTTTGGCCTGATGAAAAACGGGGTTATTTTCCTGAACTTGTCACGTGGTCATATTGTCGACATTGCGGCTTTGGTCGATGCTATTGAACGGGGTAAGGTAATCGGCGCGGGCGTGGACGTATTCCCGCAGGAGCCTAAAACGAACAACGAAGAGTTTGTTAATGCCCTACGAAATTTACCGAACGTCATTCTGACCCCGCACATTGGTGGCAGCACGGAAGAAGCACAAGCCAATATTGGCAACTTCGTACCGAGCAAGCTACTCGAATACACCAATAACGGCAGTACGTACGGAAGTGTTAACTTCCCGGAACTACAACTGCCACTGCTAAAAGACTCGCACCGGCTACTACACATTCACGCGAACGTACCGGGTATTTTGGCTAAAATGAATCAGATCTTCGCCAACTACCACATCAACATCCACGGCCAGTATCTCAAAACCAACGAGAAAATTGGTTACGTGATCACCGACGTGGCGAAAGAATACGCTGATGAGGTGGTTAAAGAACTGAAAGAACTCGATAACACGATCAAGTTTAGACTATTATATTAAAGAGTGAAAGGGCTAAAGAGTGAGAGAGCGAATTGCTACCCCACTCTTTCGCCCTTTCACTCTTTCGCTCTTTAAAAAATGAAAAACCTCTACTTCACGCCCGGACCGGCGGAGTTGTATCCGACGTTTTATCAGCACCTCCAGACGGCTATGGATGAGCAGCTGGGCTCGATTTCTCACCGTAGTCAGCGTTTTCGGGATATATACAAATTCACGGATGAGCAGTTGCGTATTCTGTTGACTATTCCTCAGAGTCATGGCATTTTCTTTACAGGTTCGGCTTCGGAAGTATGGGAACGGATGCTGTTTAATTGCGTCGAGCACGAAAGCTTTCACCTCGTCAATGGCTCCTTCTCCCGTAAATTTTACGATTACGCCAACAGCCTGCACAAGTTTGCGCACATCATCGAGAAGCCTTTCGGCGAGGGTTTTGATGCCACTGACGTTGAGATTCCCGAGTATGCCGAAGTTGTTTGCCTGACCCACAACGAAACGTCGTCGGGTGTACAGATGCGAACTACGGACATGCACAAGCTGAAGCGCAAATACCCGAAAAAGCTGTTCTGCGTAGATACAGTTTCGTCAGCCCCCTACCCTGATCTGGATTTTGGGTTGATTGACTCTGCATTTTTCTCCGTCCAGAAGGCGTTTGGTATGCCCGCTGGGCTAGGTGTCTGGATTGCCAATAACAGCTGTCTGGAAAAAGCGGAGCGACTGCAACGCTATGAGTCGATGACGATTGGTGCCCATCATACGTTGCCGACGCTTTGGAAGCATTATAAGACGTTCGAAACACCTGCCACCCCTAACGTTCTCTATATTTACATCCTGGGTAAAATCGCCGAAGATTTTAACCGAGTTGGTATTGAAAACATCCGAAAACAGACGGAAGAGAAAGCCAAAATGCTTTATAAATTCCTGGACGATTCGGAGATGTATTCACCCTTTGTGAAAGAGGAGCGGCATCGTTCACAGACGGTTATAGTAGCGAATACCAAAGGTCCTTCAGCGGGTATTATCGCAACCGTCAAGAAGGCAGGCATGATAGTAGGTAGTGGTTACGGCAACCTGAAAGAGTCCCAGATTCGGATTGCTAATTTCCCGGCTGTTTCTACCGACCAGGTCGCTAGCCTCATCCAAGAGCTAAAAAAATAGTATTACCTTTTGTCTATTTCCGGGCTGCAAGATCAATTTAACGGATCTGGCGCCCCTTTTTTTGTATTCTTTTCAGGAGACCCATCTTCGCTCACAAACCTTATCAGACGTTTGTGGTTAATAGTTCGATGTTTATTTCACGTACAACTATCAACTCAGCGACTATGAAAAATTTACTTACTACAATGGGCTTACTGACTTGTCTGTCAGTAACTAGCTTCGCACAGGACGGTGCTGACTCAACCGGACGGCGGTCATCCCGCAACGAAAATACCCGCCAGGAAGCGCGCGAAAAAGCGGTCCAGGTCGAAGAAAAACTGAATTCTGAAATCGAGAAGTCCCGTACCTACATGCAGGAAAACCAGCTAAGCTGGTTTCAGCCGAACAATCTTTTCGTCGGTGGAGGCCTTGGCTTAGGTGCTACCAGTGGGAAAGTATATACTGATATAAACCTGCGCGCGGGCTATTTCTTTCAACCCGGCTTTGCCGCCGGACTTCGGTATGACTTTGACCGCTTAGTCGGTAACTCGTACCGGGCGCAGCAGGCGGGTATTTTCGCTCGGTACTATCCCTTCCGGACGCGGGTTAGCAGTTTCGTCGGTGCGAGCATCAACAGCGGTCGTGAATTTTCCCGGACAATTTCAACAGATACGAAAGCTAAATACACCAGCGTGGGTTTAGAGCTCGGTGTTATGTTCTGGATTCTGCATCGCCTGGGTGCCGAGGTGAGCTACGAAGGGAATTTCTACAACAAATTTGACCCTTCGTTAGGACGCGGTAAGGGTGATCGAATAAAGTTCGGTGTTAACTATTACTTCGGACGCGTAGGAAAACGCGGTGTTGAGCTTGCCAAATAACAGTACGTATCTCCTTTTTCGAGGCCGGTTATTCACTAAGAATGACCGGCTTTTTTTGTTGAATTCCATTGAGTTAAGGCAAGCCAACAAAAATTCACAAAATACTGACTATCAAGCATTTACAACTCTAAATAAATACACTTTATGGGACTTATCCAGACGGATCCTGTGTTGTTAATACGTACTCTTTTCCACTAGTTTTTACGCTCGTTATGCTAACTGAATCAACTGCTCAACCCCTTGTCAAATCTCCTCGTCTCTGGATGCCCAAGCGTGTTGTGTTCACTCCAGATGCACTGGAGGAGCCTTTTGGTCAGGCCATATACGAGCGTATTTCAGCACTTAACTTACCCATCGAGGTGGCTAAGAACAATCGGATCACAGGGCTACGCGGGGCTGATGAGCGCGAAACGTATCGAATCGCGAAAAACACCTTGGCTATTGTCAACGCCCCTCCCAGCGCTTTCCGTTTGCAACCAATTCCGCCTTCTGCCGATTGGCAAATGAATCTGGCAGAAGGATGCCCAGCCCATTGTCAGTATTGTTACCTGGCGGGTAGTCTGGCTGGGCCTCCGGTTGTACGCGCTTACGCCAATCTGCCTAAAATGCTAACAAATACGGCCAACTACGAAGGGACGTACCCACCCAATAAAAGCTGGCAGGGGACCGACGCCGACCGTCCAACGACATTTGAAGTAAGCTGCTATACCGACGTATTAGGTATTGAACATTTGACAGGTAGCCTGGCTGAATGTATTCGCTATTATGGCACGCGAGACACCAGTCAGCGTGGGCATGGCCAATTACGATTTGTAACGAAGTACGATCAGGTAGACAGTTTGCTGGACTTGCCCCATAACGGTCAAACCCGCGCCCGCTTTAGCCTGAACACCGATCAGGTTGCCCGACGGCTGGAAGGTGGTACGGCTTCTGTCGAAGCCCGGTTGCTGGCGCTCCGGAAGCTGGCATTGCCTAAAGAGGCAGGTGGAGGAGGTTATCCCATTGGCTTGGTCATTGCGCCTATTATGCCAATCCCTGACTGGCGAGCGCATTATACGGCACTCCTCGACCGGATTGCTGAGGTGCTGGATTTTGGGCCGATCGATATGAACGTTGAATTTATTAGTCATCGCTTTACGCCTGGCTCAAAAGACGTTTTGTTACAATGGTACCCAAATACTTCGCTCGATATGGAAGAGGCAACCCGGGCAGAGAAGCGGAACAAGTTCGGTGGTACCAAATACGTATATCGCCCCGAAGAGATGAAAGAAATGAAAGCGTTCTTTTATGCAGAGTGGGCTAAGCGCTTTCCCAATGCGCCTATTCTGTATTGGACGTAGTGTATGCATGTTACCCTCACGGTCGGCATCGGCCGTGAGGTCTCCCGCTCACAAGCAAGAACAGTATTGCCCTCACCAAACCACCACCCTCTCCCTTTCCGCCTTATACAACCGATCCCCCCGCTTCACCCCGAAAGCCAGATAAAACGGCGAGAAATTCGTCAGTGTACCGTTTACCCGAAACCGGACCGGAGCGTGGGGATTCGTAGCTAGACTCAGCCGCTCAGCTTCATCGCTGAACTTGAACCGCCAGACCTGCGCGAACCCCAGGAAGAATCGCTGGTCGGGCGTGAAACCGTCAATCTTCGCTGTGCTCTTACCCTGTTTCGTCTGTTTGAACGCCTGGTAAGCCAGCGTAAGACCACCCAAATCGGCCAGATTTTCGCTTAAGGTCAGTTGACCATTGATGTACTGACCAGCTATGGCGTAACCAGCAAACTGCTTCACTAGCGCGTTCGTCTTTTTGGTAAAGAGGGCCGCATCTGCCTTGGTCCACCAGTCGCGGAGATTCCCAAATTGATCGTAGTGGCGGCCCTGATCGTCGAAGAGGTGCGTCATTTCGTGGCCGATCACCATGCCGATCGCACCGTAGTTTATGGCGTCGTCGGCATCCTTGTCGAAGAAGGGAAACTGTAGAATCCCAGCGGGAAACACAATCTCGTTGCTCGCCGAATTAGCGTAGGCGTTCACCGTAATAGGCGTCATCAGCCAGTCTTCCGGATCGACGGGCCGGTCAACCTTTGCCAGTTTTTTCGTCGTCTCCTGAATGTTAAGCCGCTGTACATTGCCGAAGAAGTCGTCTCGCTTAATCGCTACGTCCCCGTAGTCGTCCCAACGGTTAGGGTACCCAATTCGTTTGACGAAGTTTTTCAGCTTGATCAGTGCCACCCGCTTGGTGTCGGGCGACATCCAGTTGAGTTGTTCAATTCGTTCATGGTACATACGTTGTAAATTATTCACCAGTGCAGTCAAACGAATTTTTGCTTCGGGCGGGAAGTAACGGGCGATCCAGCGTTTACCCAGTACATCACCCAGATGCCGGTCAGTTACCAGAGCCACCTGTTTCCAGCGTACCGCCTGCTGTTTCTGCCCATAAAGCATCTTATCTCTGAACGCGAACCTGGCCGATTGGAAAGGCTGGCTCAACAGGTTTGCCTTGTCATCGATGAGCGTAAATGTCAGGTAATCTTTCAGATCGTCGGCCGACACCAGTGGTAGTAGCTCATTCAGCGCTTTATAATAGTCGGGTTGGGCCATGAGCACCGTATCGACTCGGTTCAATTTCATATTATCCAGCAATTCTCGCCAGGTCAGATTTGGCATCTGCCGGTTCAAATCAGGCACAGACAGCTTGTGATAATTCGCCACCGGGTCTCCTAGCTCGGCAGGTAGTTTGTGGGACTCAGCCAGCTTTGTTTCAAACGCCAGAATGGTGTTGGCTTTTGTTTGCGCCGATAGTGCATCGACGCCCGACAGTCGAAAGAGGGTAGCAACGTAACGAATAAAAGCCTTTCGGACGGCTCTCGTCACCGAATCCTGCCGGGTATAATAGCCTTTCTCCGGCAGCGACAGGCCAGCCTGCACGAAGTTGATTCGATTGATCGTATTCTGCCGGTCGTCAGCCATTACTCGAAACCCAAGCAGTCGTCCACCAGGATCAGTTTTGGTCGTAGTCAGGTAAGTCAGGATACTTTTGTAATCGGTCAGTGCCCGGATAACAGCCAGATCTTTCTCAATCGGTATGTGCCCTAATGCACTAATGCGATTTGTGTCCAGGCCACTTACGTAGAAATTACCCAGTTTCTGTTCCGGGCTGCCCGGTTTCGGGTTGGCTTCTATTGCTTCGTCAAGAATGATTTTTGTTCGTTGCAGATTCTCCTCGTAGAGCGTATTGAACGATCCCCAGCCAACCTGATCATCGGGAATTTTCGTTGTTTTGAGCCAGCTGCCGTTAGCATAAGCGAAAAAATCATCGCCGGGCGCGATCGTCGTATCCATACCCGCCCGATCGAAAAATTCGGTTCGGACAGGAACTTCCGTTTTATGACGACAAGAAATGCCGAACAGGATTCCTACAACAGTCACGAAAAACAGGTTTAATACGCGCTTCGTAATGTCCTGAAATGCATACATTTGTTCTACCTTTTCCATATACGGCAACTTTGTTTCAGGCAATAACAAGCTAAGTTTAACGTACTAATCACAACCTTGTCCATATTCATTCCGATGAAAAATCTATTTGCTCTCGCTATTGCGTTCAGTCTATCCTACGGTGCGTTTGCCCAACATGATGCTTCCTATCACGGCAAAAAAATCACCGAGAAAGGCGCCGTCCCGGCTACTGAACTGGCGGCTAAAATGGGAGACAAAACAGCCATGCCCATCAAAGTAGAAGGTACGGTCGAATCAGTCTGCAAAATGAAAGGCTGCTGGATGAAAGTCAACACGGGCGACGGACAGACGATGCGGGTCATGTTCAAAGATTACGCGTTTTTCGTCCCCAAAGATATCGAAGGCAAGACCGTGGTTCTCGAAGGGGTTGCCGAAACGACCACCACTTCTGTGGCTAAACTGCGCCACTACGCCGAAGACGGTGGTAAGTCGAAGGAAGAAATTGAGAAAATCACCGAGCCCGAAAAAGCCATTACGTTCATGGCAGACGGCGTCATTGTCAAGAAATAACTTAAGGAAACTACTTAACTAATTTGCATTCTGGTGTATTTTGAGGCCGCAACGTACTGTTGCGGCCTTTTTGTGCTTACCTAACTTCACTTTCATGAGAAAATTTTACTTCGTGGCAGGCCTATTCCTGCTTGCTTCTCCTCTCTTTGCCCAACGTACGCTTATCCACTGCGGTAACCTGTTCACTGGAACGGGCAACGATGTTCAGCCCCAGATGACCGTCGTTATTGAAGGAAATAAGATCGCTGGTATCCAGAAAGGCTTCACAGCAGCCTCAGGTCAGGATCGAGTGGTTGACCTGAAAAACAAGACCGTACTGCCCGGCCTGATCGACATGCACGTCCACCTCGAAACCGAAACCCGGCGCGGGGGCTTGATCGATCGTTTTACGTTAAATACGCCCGACGTTGCCTTTCAGGCCGCAAAAAATGCGAAAACAACGCTGCTGGCTGGTTTTACGACGGTTCGGGATCTGGGTGGTAGCGGAGTCAACGTTGCACTACGTAACGCTGTCAACCGGGGGCTGGTCGACGGACCACGTATTCTGACCGTTGGCAAATCAATTGCCACCACTGGCGGGCATGCTGATCCTACGAACGGATACCGAAAAGACCTGATGGGTGATCCAGGCCCCGAGGAAGGTGTTATCAACGGCCCCGACGACGCCCGAAAAGCCGTCCGGCAGCGCTACAAAGACGGCGCTGATCTGATTAAAATCACGGCGACCGGTGGCGTTTTAAGCAACGCCAAAGATGGGTCTGGCCCCCAGTTCACGGAGGAAGAAGCTAAAGCGATTGTCGACGCGGCCAACGATTACGGCTTTGCCGTAGCCGCCCATGCTCACGGAGCCGAAGGCATGAAACGCGCCATCCGAGCGGGTGTGCAGACCATCGAACACGGCACCTACATGGACGATGAAACCATTGCCTTGTTCAAAAAACACGGCACATATTACGTCCCAACGATCATTGCCGGTAAGACCGTTGCCGACTCGGCCAAAATGTTTGGCTATTATACGGCGCTGGTAACACCTAAAGCGCTAGCCGTCGGCCCCAAAATTCAGGCGACGTTCAGCAAGGCATACAAAGCGGGCGTTAACATTGCGTTTGGCACCGACGCGGGCGTGTTCATTCACGGCTACAACGCCAAGGAATTCGAATACATGGTTGAAGCAGGTATGCCACCCGTCGAAGCGATCAGGGCAGCTTTGCTTACTAATGCCAAACTACTAAAAATGGATGCGCAAATCGGCTCCATCGAAACCGGCAAATTCGCCGACATCATCGCCGTCGACGAGAATCCCATCAAGAACATCAAAACTCTGCAAACTGTACGGTTCGTGATGAAGGATGGGAAGGTCTATAAGGGGGAATAAGGAGAAAGGAGGAGAGGGAGAAAGGAACAAGAAAACTAGTTCGCCAGCAGTTCCTTGTTCCTTTCTCCCTCTCCTCCTTTACTTCTTTCCTCCTTCCATTATCAACTCCCCTACCCGTTCTGGTTGCTCGTGCTGGACCCAGTGGGTTGTCGGAAGGTATACGACGCGACCATTGTCGCATAGGTTGATGCTGGCCTGCGCCATGTCACGTTTCAGGAATTGGTCATAAACACCCCAGATCAACAGCGTTGGTACAGTCACGCGAATGGACGAGCGACGACCAGCAGGCATGCGCAGGGCTGCCCGGTACCAGTTGACCATACTTCGCACGGCATCAGGCTGGTTCCAGGCGGCTCGATACGCCACCAAATCAGCCTCGAGAAACGTACCCGGTTCGCTGCTGCTACGTAATACGCGCGCCAATACCCTTGCCCGCTGCCAGCTCAGTAGTTTTTCGGGTAACCAGGGTACTTGAAAGAAGCCAATGTACCAGCTACGCCGTAACTGACCCAGATCGCGCCGGGCAAAGCGTTGCATGACAACCGGATGCGGTACATTCAGCGCTACAAGCCGCTCCACCCGGTCGGAATACGACACCGCCGTCCACCAGGCAACGGCAGCGCCCCAATCATGACCGACAACAACAGCTTTCTGCCGACCGGCCGCATCGATCAGGCCAATTACGTCCCCAACCAACGTGTCAAGCGCATAATCCGCTACGTTACGCGGTTTATCACTCAGGTTATACCCCCGCTGGTCGGGTGCCCAGACCCAGTAACCCGCTTCAGCCAGCGTATTGATCTGGTGATGCCAGCCGTACCAGAACTCCGGAAAGCCATGCAGCAAAACAATAAGCGGGCCCGTTACCGGACCCGCCTGAGCGACGTGCAACCGCACGCCATTGGTTTCAACAAACGTATGTGCTATGGACATCACTGATCGAAGCCAAAATACTGGTTGGCGTTTCGGTAGCAGATATCCTGAATGATATTGCCTACCCAATCCACATCGTTCGGTAGCTCGCCGTTTTCGATATCGTTCCCAAACATATTGCAGAGAATTCGCCGAAAATACTCGTGTCGACTGTAGGATACGAAACTCCGGGAGTCCGTCAGCATTCCCACGAACGTACTGATCAGACCCATGTTTGAGAGAGCATTGATCTGCTTCTCCATGCCGTCTTTCTGGTCCAGGAACCACCAGCCCGAGCCGAACTGAACCTTGCCCCGAACCGAACCGTCGTTGAAGTTTCCGATCATCGTCGCGATCACCTCATTATCGGCGGGATTCAAATTATACAGAATCGTTTTGGTCAATTTATTTCGATCGTCCAGCCCGCCAAGAAAACGGGATAAAGCCACCGCCTGCGGAAAATCACCGATGCTGTCCCAGCCCGTATCGGCCCCCAGCTCACGCAACCGACGGCGGTTGTTGTTACGTAACGCTCCCAGGTGAAACTGTTGCGTCCAGCCCTTTTCGTGATCCCACTCGGCAAATTGCTGCAGCATGAACGATTTGAATTTGCGCTCGTCCTGCGGGCTGATTACGTCGAGTCCCTGCTGCCAGTTGGGCAACAGGTTGTTGAAAATAACCTTGATTTCGTTTTCCTGATATGGCTCGGCATACACCGTTTCTAAACCATGGTCGGACAAGCGGCAACCCATTTCTGCAAAGTAATCGTGCCGGGATTTGAGCGCACCCATGAAACCATCCAGCGTCCGGATTTCCTGATTGGTTACCTCACCCAGTTTCTGCACATACGCCCGAAAGGCTACCGGATCTTCAACGGCCATTGCCTTGTCGGGCCGGAACGTAGGGAGAATCCGTACACCAAACGGCTGTTTGGCAATGGCCTGATGATGTTCCAGCGAGTCCGTTGGATCGTCGGTTGTACAAACTACCCGAACGTCGAAATGCTTCAGTAAGCTCTGGGTCGTAAACTGCGGCAACTGTTCGTTGCAGGCGTCGTAAATCGACCGGGCGCTTTCTGGGTTCAGTACCTCGTTTATACCGAAGGGATTGCGTAATTCCAGATGCGTCCAGTGATAGAGGGGATTACGTAGTGTGTACGGTACCGTTTCAGCCCATTTTTCGAATTTTTGCCAGTCTGATGCCGTCCCGGTGCAATACTGCTCGTCGACCCCGTTCGTGCGCATGGCCCGCCATTTGTAGTGATCACCGTACAACCACAACTGGGTTATGGTATCAAACTGCTTATTAGCCGCAATCTGATCGGGCGGCAGGTGACAATGGTAGTCTATAATGGGCATCGACCGGGCGTATTCATGGTAGAGCCGCCGGGCAGTTTCTGTCTGAAGCAGAAAATCTTCCGAAAGGAAAGCGGGAGCCGTAGTGAGATTGTTCATAGGCTGTAAAGCATAAAACAGGAAATTTCTTCCCGTTTTATGCTTTATTTTTTCGTGTCACGGATAGTTATCCTGTAAAAGCTGATTACATACTTCGGCTCAGACCCAGCATCAACCCGCGCAGTTCGGCCAATCCACGTAGCCGGCCAATAGCGGTATACCCCGGATTGGTCCGTTTACCGGACGTAAGATCATCCAGCATCCGGTGACCGTGATCAGGGCGGAACGGCATCCGTAGGTCGGGGCGTCCCTCCTCCTGCCGACGTTTCTGTTCCGTCAGCAAAGCCTGCATTACGCCAGCCATATCAACGTCGCCTTCCAGATGGTTTGCTTCCTGGAAACTCCCGTCCAGCGCATTCTCGCCGGTGGGGGTTCGCTCCGTGCTACGCAGGTGAATGAAATGAATTTTCGGGCCTAGCCGCTGCGCCATCCCTACGAGATCGTTATCCGACCGAACCCCGTATGATCCCGTACAGAAGCACAGACCGTTCGCGGGCGAGTCAGCGGCTGCCAGCAACGCCTGCGCGTCCGCTTCGGTACTGACCACGCGCGGCAATCCCAGAATAGGATACGGCGGGTCATCCGGGTGAATCGCCAGCCGAACACCCGCCGACTCGGCAACGGGGACAATTTCCCGCAGGAAAGCATACAAATTCTGCCGCAGTTCCTTATCACCAACAGTCTGATACGTATTCAGCGCTTCCCGGAATTGTTCAACGGTATAGCTTTCTTCCGAGCCGGGCAAACCGGCGATAATCGTCCGGGTTAGGCGGTTTACGTCCGTTTCGCTCATGCGGTCCAGAAGCTGACGCGCCCACTGCTGCTCCTGAGTAGAATATAGTTGCCGGGCGCCGGGACGTTGTAAAATATAAAGTTCAAAGGCGGCAAACTCGGTTGCGTCGAACCGCAATCCAGTTGAGCCGTCGGGCATGGAATAATCCAGATCCGTGCGAGTCCAGTCGAGCACCGGCATGAAATTGTAGCAGACGGTATCGATACCCGCTTCTGCCAGGTTAACGATCGATTCCTTGTAGTTTTCGATATATGTTCTGACATCTCCAGAGCGCGTTTTAATCCCCTCGTGCACCGGAATACTTTCAACGACCGACCAGCTTAAGCCAGCCTGCTCAATAGTAGCTTTTCGTTTCTTGATTTCATCAATCGACCAGACCACACCGTTCGGAATATGATGTAGTGCGGAGACAATGCCGGTAGCACCTGCCTGGCGCACATCGTTGAGCGATACTGGGTCGTTTGGCCCAAACCATCGCCAGGTTTGTTCAAGCATAATAAGTAAATTAGTCAGATGTATCAGGGACAAACGTACGGCCTCCCGCCGTATTGACACGTTGCCGCAATAGTAGAAAAGCAACAAATTTTACTTTTCTCCTCAAACCCTGCCGTTTTGCAAACGATTACTACAACTGGCCGCTTTCGCTGGCGCATTATTGCGCTGCTTTTTCTGGCAACCACCGTCAATTACGTCGATCGTCAGATCCTTTCCTTTACGATGACCGATGAGGTCTTCCGGAAAGATATGCTCGAACTAGCGCCCGATGCTGTAATGACCCGCGAAGCTACCGATCGATTCAAGGTTCTCTACGGCGACGTAGATGCTGCGTTTAAATTTGCTTACGCTATTGGTTTTCTGCTGGTTGGCTGGGCCATCGACCGGATTGGTACCCGACGGGGATTCGCCCTAGGTATTGGTATCTGGAGCGTAGCCGCCGTACTGACCAGTTTTGTATCGAGCATCAGCGGTCTGCGCTGGATGCGTGCGCTGCTAGGCCTGGGGGAAGCCGCTAACTTTCCGGCGGCTATCAAGACCGTAGCCGAATGGTTTCCCAAACACGAACGGTCATTCGCCAATGGTCTCTTCAACGCCGGAACGAACGTAGGAATTATTCTGACTGCGCTCATTGCTCCCTATTTGATTTTGCAGTTCGGCTGGCGTAGTTCCTTTCTGATTACGGGTCTGCTCTCCGTTTTTCTGCTTTTCTTCTGGTGGACAACGTACAGTAAACCCGAACGCAGCGCTAAACTTTCGGCCGATGAGCTGGCTTACATTCGTAACGATAATGATCCAATTCCTTCGCGACCCGTTTCGTGGGGGCAACTACTTGGCTATAAGCAAACATGGGCCTTTGCCGTCGGTAAGTTTCTGGCCGATCCCATCTGGTGGTTTTATATGACCTGGCTACCCGATTTTTTCAACTCCAACGACGCCCTGGACAAAAAGCTTGACCTTAAAAGCTTCGGCGTTCCATTCCTGATTCTTTACGTTGTTTCTGATGCAGGAAGTGTTTTCTTCGGCTGGCTCAGTACCCAGCTCATGAGCCGTGGCTGGTCGGCCAACCGAGCCAGAAAAACGACTATGCTTATCTGCGCGCTTTGCGTCGTCCCCATCTTTTTTGCGGCCCAAACCAGTAGCTTAACGATTTCTATTGCCTTGATTTCGCTGGCTGCGGCTGCCCATCAGGGCTGGGCGGCTAATATGTACACCTTCGCATCGGATCTGTTCCCCAAAAATGTAGTGGCTTCCGTTACTGGCATTGGCGGTATGTTCGGCGCTATTGGTGGTATTCTACTGGCGCTGCTCTCTGGCCGGATCATTACGGTATTTGGTTACCAGCCCATGTTCCTTATTGCCAGTTGCTCGTATTTGCTGTCGCTGGCTATCATCCACCTCATCCTGCCCCGGCTACAACCCGTAAAAGCGGAGGAATTAGAAAAGAGCGCGCAGTGGAGCATGGCCCATGAACGCTAAATGCCTATCATTGCATTTTCTCTCGGGTCCAATCCTTTTATCGCGCTATGAAAGTTGTCACCTTCGGTGAAGTTATGCTCCGGTTAAGTCCGCCGGGCGTTGGAAGATTCTTACAAACGGATGTATTAACCATGCACTTCGGTGGTACGGAAGCCAACGTAGCCGTATCGCTGGCGCAGCTTGGTGCCGAAACAAGTCACGTTACTCGATTTCCTAATCACGCCCTGGGTCAGGCCGCATCAGGCTATTTGCGCAAATACGGGGTTGGTACGCAGCACATCAACTACGGTGATGGCCGACTGGGTTTGTACTTTCTGGAAATGGGTGCGGGGAGCCGGGCCAGCCAGATCGTATATGACCGGGTCGATTCGGCCTTTGCTCGTATTCAACCAACCGAGATTGACTGGGATAACGTATTAACTGGCGCCGACTGGTTTCACTGGACAGGTATTACCCCAGCCCTTTCGCAGGGGGCAGCCGACTGTTTGCTGGCAGGTATTAAGGCCGCTAATCGGCTGGGCGTCCCGGTTTCGGGGGACATTGTCTACCGCAGTAATCTCTGGCAGTACGGGCGTACTCCCCAGGAAATCATGCCAGCTCTAACCGAAGGCTGTACGCTGGTTCTTGGTGGAAAAGGGCTATTCAATGAAATATACGGGCTTAGCACCAGTTCGTTCCAGGAAGCCAGCCTGGCAATGATGGAGCGGTTCCCGACGATCAAATACATTACCGATACTAAGCGCGTATCGGTTAGCGCGTCTCACAATCAGCTTTCGGCTAAACTGTTCGATGGCGAGACAATTCACCGGTCTAGGCAGTATGATATTCAGCCCATTGTCGATCGAATTGGTACGGGCGACGCCTACATGGCCGGGCTTATTTATGGTCTGTTGACCTTCACCGATCTACAACAGGCTGTTGAGTTTGGGGTGGCGGCATCGGCGCTGAAACACACGATCCCCGGGGATGTGAACCTGGCTACCGTAGCCGAAATTACGACGCTGGCGGCTGGTGACAGTTCAGGAAAACTAAAGCGATAAAAAGTCGGATAAATCAAATCAGGGGATTTTAGTGTTACTTCATATGAGCAGTGTTGCGGGCATATGATGAATAATTGACGCCTACTGGTCAAAATTTAATCAATCCATAAAATTGCCGTGGCATATCAGACAGTCCTTTGTAATATTGTCGAATTGTGATCACCCAGCTTTTTTTACCCATTTATAGTTGATTGTCGACTGGCTGCCTTCACCGGCAGTTCGTTAGCGTTTTTTATCCATATGTCTCAACTAAACCGCGCCCTCTATCCAGCTCCTGCGCTTCCAGAACGTGTTCTCCAATTTGGCACCGGCGTCTTATTGCGGGGTCTACCTGATTACCTCATTCAACAGGCCAACGAAGCCGATCGATTCCGCGGCTCGATTGTTATTGTTAAATCGACAGATAGTCAGACGGATGAGTTTGCCCAGCAGGACAACTTGTACACGGTAGCGGTTCGCGGGGTACAGCAGGGTAAAGACGTAGCGGAAACTAAAATTGTATCGGCCGTTAGCCGCGTGCTTGCCGCCCAGACGCAGTGGAATGAGGTGCTGCTGATCGCCCGGAATCCAAACCTACAGATTATCATCTCCAACACGACCGAAGTTGGTTTAAACTATACCGAAGAAAGCATTTTTCAACGCCCACCCCAGTCCTTCCCGGCGAAGCTGACGGCGTTTCTGTACGAACGATTCCGGAGCGTGGGAGGCTCAAAAGCAAAGGGCCTGGTTGTTATCCCAACCGAGCTGGTAACGGATAACGGCCTGAAACTGAGACTAGCCGTCGAAAAACTGGCGGAGTACAACGAGCTGGGTAAACTGTTCGTCAAATGGCTTAAGTTCCACGTTCGATTCTGTAACTCGCTGGTTGACCGAATCGTTACACGCCCCACCGAAGAAGCCAAACAGGCACTGCAGGCGGAATTAGGTTACGAAGATGACCTGCTGACCTTCACGGAGCCCTACCACCTGTGGGCCATTGAGGGCGACGATCGGGTGCGGCAGATGCTCTCATTTGCCGACGCAACTACACCGCAGATTATCATTGATGAGGATATCAACTTCTACCGGGAGCGGAAACTGCGGGTGCTAAATGGTACGCATACGCTGGCTACCCCACTAGGTTATCTGCTGGGGCTGGAAACCGTAGCCGACGAGATGGCCCATCCTACCATGAGTCAGTTTGTCGAGCGGATGATGCTGGATGAAATTGTCCCTACCGTACCCCATTATAACGTACCGGGCATGGATGAGCAAGCCGTTGCCCAGTTTGCCCATGATGTACTGGATCGGTTCCGGAACCCTTACCTTGATCACCTACTGTTGAACATCTCGCTGCAACAAACTACCAAAATGCAGGCACGTAACGTGGCGACACTGCAACGGTATTATCAGCGATTCAACGCCGTACCGAAATACATGGCGTTGGGCTTTGCGGCTTATCTACTGTTCATGAAAGCCGTTCGCGAAGAGGATGGCCAGTTCCTGGGCGAAATTTCGGTAGGCAGTGGCGTACTGACGTATCCTATCCGGGATGACAAAGCAGGTTACTTCTACGGTGACTGGAAAACGATAAAAGAGAACAACGTAAAATCGGAACAGACCTTCGTCACCAGCGTTCTGTCAGACAGCACGATCTGGCAGGCGGACCTGACTGCGCTGCCTGGTTTTGCCGACGCCGTCGCTACCTATTTGCACGCACTTTTGATTGAAGGACCAGAGAAAACGTTACGTCAGGTTATCGAAGCCTAATCAGCTTATTCGAGCGCTGTCATAATTTTGTTGTTGACTCAGTGCGGCCAGATGGATTTGACGGTGTAAAGCTTCATATCCTTAACATCAATACGGTTCCCCCAGAACATGAGTCCTTCTTTATTGCCGGCAGCCGCTTTTCGTTCCAACGAATACGAGTGGCGCCCTCCATCAACGAAGACCTCTATTGAGGTGCGATCCACATATATATCGGCAGTAAGTTCCATACTGGTCATGTCTTCCTGGGAATAGAAGACACCATTTATCAAATTGCTGTTCAGGTCGTAGTCAAGTATTTTCTGCCCCATAAGCGCTAGACCGGCACTGGTTGCGTGTGACAGTTTAATTGTCGTCATCAATCGGAATCGATCGTACTGAGTGACTGATTTCAACTTCTCGTTGGCGTCTGCCGAACTTAGGGAAGACCATTGTCCGGCGGGTTCAAATACTTGCTCCGCTTCTTTGATGGGTAAGCTGAATAGGCGTGGACCATCCTTTGTCGTACGCAATTGTAGCTCGGTGGGTAGTAACATCATGCCGTTAAAGGGCATTTCCGGCTGCTGAATACGTCCCCAGCCGATCTGAATCCGGCGGGGATCATTGTCAGGCATGTTAGCAAACGTCTGGGCGGCATAAATAGACCCCGTTGCGTAAGCGTGTTTCCCTGATTCAGGCGTAAACTTTTTTCCGTCGAAAGCGCCAATCATGTACGTCGTAGAAGCGCCGTACATGACCCATTTGGTCTTGCTTTTGTCGCCATCAATGGGCAACTCGAATAGATCAGGACATTCCCAAAATCCGGTGATGTGACTTTCGTACGTCCACTGCTTCATGTTTCTGGATGTATAGATCGAATGCCCATCCCGCTCATTAAGTACCATTACCCAGTGGCGACCGGGTTTATACCAGAATACGCGTGGGTCACGTGTGTCTTTACTACTCCACTTGGCTTTTGAATCGATCAACGGGTTCTGGTTGTATTTTGTCCAGGTGCGGCCTTTGTCCAGGCTATAGGCCATGCACTGAACTTGCTTCTCCGGGCTGTCAACCGTAAAAAATGCAACCATAGCGGGTACGCTTCCCTGATTGAAACCCGCTGTATTGTCGTAGTCGATCACCGTTGATCCCGAAAACATGGTTCCCATACTATCGGGTAACAGCGCAGTAGCCAGCTCGGTCCAATGAATCATGTCCTTGCTAACGGCATGGCCCCAGGACATATTTTCCCATTCCCGTTCGTAAGGATTGTGCTGGTAAAACAGATGGTATTCACCTTCATAGAAAATCATCCCATTGGGATCATTGATCCAGCCCCGGCGGGTGGAGAAATGGTATTGGGGGCGATTTTTCTCCTTGTATAGCGAATCCTGCCCCGCAATCTGATCAGCCTGATACAATTTGTCCAGGCCCGCTGGATTACCGTCGAACTGAATTGTGATAGTTTTGCCGAGCAGGGCCGACACATCGCAGAAAACCCAGTAATCAGGCTTTCCAGCAGTGAGTCGTATTTTGAACGAACGCTCAGGTTTACCTGACAGACTGAATTGCATCGTATGCCGCTCCTGACCCTGCGCTACGGGTAAGTTTAAATAGTGTTTAGTAATCTTCAGCGTGCGCGCCTGAGCCTGGATGGCTAAACTCACACATGCGATTAATCCGGTAAGTACAATCTGTTTTACAATTGCCATCATCCCATTAAGGTGATTTGAGTGCAGTGCATATAAAGGGCTAGCTACGCCTACTCGCACTGAAAGCGCCTTTCTGCAAGCCAATACTCACCTTTGCCCGACTTAAATCGCGACATCAATGCCCCCAGATGTGCTTGACTATTGCTGAGGTAGATCGTTAGCCGCTGGATAGCAAGTCAACGAAAAAATGGAGGGGCAAGCCAGCAGATACGTCATCAAGGGGTATCATCGTGATCAACCAGAACCAGTTCCTTTTACAGACGGATGAGAGCAATCCCCGTTTCTTCGTCAATTTGTCGACGCAGGTGAGCAGGCGATTCGGTCAGTATCACTTCCAGCGTTGGAAACACGGTTGCCGACAGTAGGTGTCCACCCCGGGCGGCTCCGTCCGACATACCGATGACAGCGTGGGCGTGTACCTGAACCGTACTATCCGGTTTAAGGGTAATGTCTCCCGTCAGTGTCAGCACTTCAACCTGTTCGTTGACCGGTATCTTTTTATAGTCCTTGGTAGCTACCTCGCAAAAGCCTAACGTAACATCGCTGAAACCACCGATAGCCGTAAACTGACTGGCTGATAGTCGATTATCAGTAGCAAACCGACGTAGTCCTTCCATGACTTCGTCGCCTTTATCAAAAACCAGGGCGTACGTTTTCTGCTGGTCATCGTTGAGTAGTTTAGCTTTCATAGCACGGGTCAATTAATAAAAACGCTGATATAGTTACGCCGTTGATCAAGCCGATAATAGTCATTCAATGGCATAAACACCTTTGTTCTATACTGCCCCTAGACCGAAAGGTTTGTCCCCACTGGAATTTTAAGCAGAAATCAAGCCGACGGACACGTGGCTTCTGAAGCCAACTTCAAATCAGGTGAGTCCAAATGCGACATGAATTTCTTCGATCGTTGACTGTACCTTCGCGCTACGTTTTACTCGGCAACTTCGATTCCAGTATGAATTACGTTTACCTTCTTTTGGCATTTCTGACGGGCCTGGCCGTTACCGTTCAGGCGGGTGTCAATGCCAATCTCCGTCAGGCGATAGCGAACCCCGTTCTGGCAGCAGCGATCTCCTTCGGAACGGGCTTTCTGTCCTTGGTATTAGTTCTGCTAGCCCTTGGCGGGGGCTTGCCTTCAGCAACGCCTATTCGCCAAACGGAGTGGTGGAAATGGACGGGCGGAGTAATCGGAGCAATCTACGTAACGACGGTTATCATCAGCGTTCCTAAAATTGGAACGGCCAATCTGGTGAGTTTGAGCGTAGCTGGACAACTAGTGGCTGCCGTTATCCTGGACCATTACGGCTGGCAGGGGTTTTCACTGCATCCGGCCAACGGCTGGCGCCTGTTAGGTCTGGCGTTTATTATGGTGGGGGTACTGCTGGTGGTCAAAAACTAAATCAGTAGCAGGCGGTTGATAACTTATACGATTGCCGCTTTTTCTTTTATGGTTAACTATCGTTTTTATCCGTCGTTGCTCAATACATTCTCGCGCTACCTTTCTGGTGGTAACCTATCGATCCAGCAACTGATTGACAGTATCAACCGGGTGCCAACGCCCACTACTGCCGCGCAGGAACAGGGTATTTCGTTTGAGGAAGCGGTGATCAAAGGCACGGATGAAGAGCGATTCAATCCTGATATTCTGAAAAAAGTCCGGAAGCTTCTCCCCCGCCCCATCGTTGATACCCAAGTGTTTTGTCAGTGGCAGATCGACGACGTCTTATTTTATGGGTACGTTGACCTGATCGGCTCGTTCAAAGCTGTCGACCTGAAAACAACGGGGTCATACCAGCCGGGTCGTTTCGTCAATAACCATCAGAACCTGTACCTGCACGCGCTCAAGCGGAAGGGCATCAAACTAATGGAATACGTCATTACTGACTTTTCGGACGTGTACGTAGAGAGTTATTCCCTGACCCATCCCATCGAGAAGCAGTTAGAAGAAATCCGGCTGTTCAAAGCGTTTCTGGAAGAACATCGGGCGCTGATCTCCGACAAGAAGATTTTTGTCCAACCCGGCGAAGACGCCGATCCGGGACGACGACGGGGCTAGCTGTCCTTTCTTGATTCTTGGCTTAGAAGCCTGCTGGTCATTGATTGCTGTTCCATTTCTAGTAATGAATGTCTACGTCATACCTTTACGGTATGATTCAACGTACCATTCACCTATATCGGGATGCTTATTGGGGCTTATCACCGTCGGTCTGGCTGCTGGCGGGCGTCATGCTCGTTAACCGCTGTGGAACGATGGTACTTCCTTACCTGACGCTATATCTAACGCAGCACCTGCACTATAGCGTGGCCGACGCGGGTATCGTTATGGCGGTGTTCGGCGTTGGCGCTTTCTTAGGTACGTTTCTAGGTGGTCAACTGGTGGACCGGTTTGGGTTTTATTACGTTCAGTTGTTCAGCCTTGTGTTCAGCGGGGCGTTCCTGCTTTTTCTGCAATTCGTCACCCATTTTTATGCCCTCTGCGGGAGCGTTTTTGTATTCACCCTCTTCGGCGAGTCATTCCGCCCCGCTAATCAGGCCGCCATTGCTCATTATTCTGTACCCGAAAACCGCACTCGTGCCTTTTCGCTGAACCGGCTGGCTATTAATCTCGGCTGGGCTATTGGCGGGGGCTTAGGTGGCTGGATAGCGGGCGTCAATTACAGTCTGCTCTTCTGGACCGACGGACTGACATGCCTGTTTGCCGGGCTGTTTTTGTGGCTGGCGTTACAACCACCCCGTAATGAGACAGCGAACGATGAACAGCTGGCTGTTCCGCTCCCGGTTGGTTCCGAAAGTTCGCCGTCGCCGTATCGCGATACTCCATTTGTCTTATTTACGGTACTGGCTACGCTATATTTTATCGTTTTCATGCAGTTATTTTCCATCGTGCCGCTTTACTTGAAAGAAGCAGTGCATCTGTCTGAGGGTCAGATTGGCTTACTGATTTCCATGAACGGAGTCATTATCGTCTGCTTCGAAATGGCACTCGTATACACGCTGGAGCGAAAGCATTTTCCAAAAATCCGGCTGATTATCACCGGAATTTTGCTGGCCACGGTTTCGTACTCGCTGCTCACCCTTCCGGCCATCTGGGTGAACGCGCTCTTGTTTACGTTGGGAATTACGTTCAGCGAGATGCTGGTAATGCCCTTTTTTCAATCGTTTACCGTCGAGCGATCCCAGCCAGCTACGCGTGGAAAATACTTGGCCCTGTACGCCATGGCGGGGGCACTCGCGCAGACGCTGGCCCCCATGCTGGGCGCTCTATTGGTAGCGCGTATGGGGTTCCAGCTGCACTGGCTGGTAATTGCACTTATTGGTTTGGTTGCAGCGCTGGGGTTCTGGCGATTGGGACCTCACTTAAGTACCACGTTGGATTCGCGCGTGGATTCATTGAGCCACACATAAATTTCTTTACGACCTTTGCGTAGGCTATCGGTAAGATCCCTGTAGCTGGTTGATTCGACTCACTCACTCGTTTTTGATTTTGAAACTCTGGCAAAAAGAAGGCGTTACGACGTCTAAACAAATTGAACGTTTTACCGTTGGGCGCGACCGCGAAATGGATCAGTATCTGGCGCCGTTCGACGTACTGGGTAATCTGGCGCACGCGCAGATGCTCGAAACCATTGGCCTGCTCACTCACGACGAACTAACGGCGCTACAGGCCGAACTTAAAACGATTTATCAGCAAACGCAGGATGGCCAGTTTGCTATCGAAGACGGCGTTGAAGACGTTCATTCACAGGTCGAGCTGATGCTGACGCGAGCACTGGGCGATACGGGCAAGAAAATTCACTCCGGCCGCTCCCGGAACGATCAGGTGCTGGTCGACCTCAAACTCTTCACCCGCGATCGGCTTTGGCGGGTTGCGGAGGCTGTCCGGCAGGTATTTGACCAGCTCATTAGCCGCTCCGAGCAGCATAAAGATGATCTGTTGCCAGGTTACACCCACTTACAGATTGCCATGCCTTCATCGTTTGGTCTCTGGTTTGGTGCCTACGCCGAAGCGCTGGCCGATGACATGCTGACGCTGCAAACGGCTTATCGACTGAGCAACCGAAACCCGCTGGGATCGGGCGCGGGTTATGGCTCGTCGTTCCCGCTGAACCGCACGATGACCACTGAACTGCTAGGTTTTGAAGGCATGCACGTCAACGTCGTCTACGCGCAAATGAGCCGGGGTAAAACGGAGCAAACAGCCCTGACGGCAATGGCCGCTGTAGCCGCTACGATCTCGCGGATGGCGATGGATATTTGTCTGTATAACAGCCAGAATTTCGGATTTCTGGTCCTACCCGACGCACTCACGACTGGTAGCAGCATCATGCCGCATAAGAAAAATCCGGACGTAGCCGAGCTGCTGCGCGCTAAGACAAACCGGCTGAAAGCGCTGCCAATGGAAGTGACGCTCGTGATGAGTAACCTGCCATCGGGCTATCACCGGGATATGCAGTTGCTGAAAGAGATTCTGATGCCCGCTTTCGACGAATTGCTTGACTGCCTGGACATCACAAACTATATGCTGGAGCACTTACAGGTTAAGAACAACTTACTGGAAGACCCTAAATACGATTTGTTGTTCAGCGTTGAGCGGGTGAACGAACTCGTTTTACAGGGCGTCCCCTTCCGGGAAGCCTATCAGACGGTTGGGAAAGAGATTGCTTCCCACACGTACCAGCCTCCGCGTACGATACACCATTCGCACGAGGGTAGCATCGGCAACCTGGGCTCAGACCTGATCGTTGCCCATATGAACCAAATCCAGGCTGGTTTTGGCGCCGATAGAGCTCAGAAGGCCATTGAAAGACTATTAAACAATTGATACCTAAGCTCGTTCAGGAATTTACTAAACTCCTGAATGAGTTTACTGACAGTACGTTATTGATTTTCTGACTCTTATACATCATCAAGCAGCGTCCGAATAGTACAAATTCGGGTACACGTAAAGCAATATCCGTTTCTTATACTTTCTATAATCAGGTAAACTTTAGCCAGACAACATTGGTGAACCACCCCGCCCCGAGACGACAAGCTGGTAGTGACCACAACTCGCTTTATATAATACTACCTGATAATGAGACTAATACAACTATTTTATATTTTTTTTATTGGATCTTCTTAACTCATCATCCGCAAACTGGCCTGTAATGGGTAGGTAGCGTGGTACTATTTTTATTAGGTGCATATTGTTCGGCAAACCAAGTGAACAATAAATGGAAGCTGCTGTTTAAAAAAACTAGTGTAACACAAAACCAGCAACTTACACATGAAAAATTATCAGCCACTGGCTCGCATCGCAGAAGCCGCTAAATCGTCAGGATACTCGTTGAAAGAAAGTATCCGCGACATGCTCGACTTACAGAACCAGTACCAGCTCTCGGATGAATTATTCTGGGAAGTGTTCAATAATCGGGTTCTTCTCAACAAACCGATCAATGTACACGCCTACGTTCACGGTGCTACGGCCAGTGGTCATGCATAAGTTCACCTTTCCCCGCCCCTGAGCGCCGTAGTACCTTTAGTTCGTGTACTATGGCGCTCAGTTTATGTGCAGTTAGTTGAGCTTAACCGAAAAAAGACTTTTTGACCGGGAATAAATATACGTTAGGGCGACCAGCGTAAAGATTCCTCCTACCAGCACCGACTGGGTCGTTCCCAGCAACCGGGCCATAAGCCCCGATTCGAAAGCGCCAATCTCGTTGGATGAGCTTACGAAAATACCATTCACGGCCGCAACCCGCCCCCGCAGGTGGTCAGGCGGGAAAATCTGCATAATCGTCTGCCGGATGATTACGCTCACACTATCAAACGCGCCCGTCAATGCCAGCATCAGTACGGACAGATAAAAGTTAGTCGACTGCGAGAAAATGATGGTGGCTACCCCAAAACCTGCCACTGCCAGCAGCATATTCCGCCAGGCATGATCGGTAGGTGGGCGTTTGGTCATGTACGCTAGTGTTAATACGGCTCCTATTGAGGGGGCCGCTCGTAAAACGCCCAACCCCTCGGCTCCAACTTTCAGAATATCCTCGGCAAAGACGGGCAAAATGGCAACTACGCCCCCAAACAGGACCGAAAACAGATCAAGCGAGATCGCGTATAGGACGATGGGGGTATTGAAGACAAACTGAAATCCTTCTTTTAGGCTCTCCCGAAAACCAAGTACGGGCGCGTCGCTGACTGGTACCGGTCGACGGCTTACCATCGTAATGAGCACAAAACAGATCACTAGCATGCCGATTATTACCAGCAACGTATTGTCGAAGCCCAAGCCACTGTACAGAAAACCCGCTACACCTGGTCCCGCGATAGCCCCGATTTGCCAGAATGAACTGTACCAGGTCGCCGAATTTGCGTACAACTCGCGGGGGACCAGAAAAGGCTTCAAGGACGAGCTGGCGGGCGAATAAAACCCCTTGGCCGTACCGATCAGCATTAGCACGCCGTAAATCGTTGCCAGCTGGGCCGTTTGCGACAACCGGCTCACCACTACGGGCTGGAACATGAAATACAGAATGACGGACCCCAACGTAATGACCAGTAAACTCCACTGCAGAATGCGTTTTTTATCGCGTCGGTCGGCCAGGTGCCCGCCAAACAGCGAGAGCGCGATAAAGGGAATCGCTTCGGCCAACCCAACCAGGCCCAGGGCCAGTGGGTCATGGGTCATTTTATATAACTCGTACCCGAGTACAACTTCCTGAATCAGCAACGTAGCCGTAATCAGGAAACTGTTCATGACAAAGTAGCGAAAATCGGGGATACGCAGCGACGCAAACGAGTCGCCAGGAGTGAGAACTGTAGCCATAGAAACAAACGCAATTCGATTTCTTAACCGAAGCAATGGGCATTTTGTCCCTTTCGAGCCCAATATTCTGAGGTTCCAATCGAATCGGCGCCCCAAAATGTATTTCCTGACCTTGCGCTACCCACTCGCGCGACTTATTTCGCCTTCGCCGGCTCTTTGGGGCTAAGCGTTCCCCGCGCTATGGTTTCCGGCTTCGACTGGGCAGTTGGATAACGTAACAGCATCGCCGTGGGCAGTGAAATCTGGGGCTGTTTGATGATGACCAGCCGGTAAGACTTTTGGCCAACCACTAAGTTGTGATACATCATCTGGTCACCCGATGCCTGGGGCAGGCTCCAGTTTGCAATAGGCTCTTTCCCCAGGATGTCGATGTCTTCTTTGGAAAGTGTAGCGTAAGCGGTGTCGGGTTTGAACTCTTTCCCGGTAATACCTTCAATAAGCGAAACGATGGTAGGTGGAGTTGTTTTGCTCTGGGCAACAGCCGAGAGACTCACCAGCAGTAATGCGAATAGAATCGGTAGTCGGTTCATAGTCTTGTTGGGTAAAGTTGGTACAAAAACAACCACTTCCATCCAGCTTTGTTCCCCGAGCCAAACGCCAGCACTCGTTAACGCAGAAAGACCACTGCTCAGGTCGGTGGCCTTTCTGCGTTAACGAGTATATGATTTTAAAACTCTTAATCGTGTTATTCTGTCAAACACCGCATGCGTTACGTCAAGACACTGACGTTTTGGGAGAATTGCGAAAAGACTTGAAAACGGCCAAAATTCCCGCCAGTATCAATCCGACAATCAGCCCCACGCCAAGCTCTTTCAGGAAAGCAGGAAGAGCGGGAAACAGTGTATGCAGGTAGTGAATGTTGTGGACAAATATTCCGCCAGCCACCAGCAAGAGAGCAAACGTGCCCACTACGTTTAAGATCCGGATGACCACTGGCAACGCTTTGACCAATCCATGTCCCAGCGTTGAGAGGAAGCCAGTCTGATTCGAGCGTTTGATCAGCTGATAGCCTGCATCATCCATGCGAACAATAAGGGCAACAATGCCGTATACGCCAACCGTTGCCAGCAACGCAACCGCCGACACCGTTATGATCTGCGTAACGGAGGCTTCTCCTGCTACTGTTCCCAGCGCAATGATGACAATTTCCACGGAGAGAATAAAATCTGTCGTGATAGCGGATTTTACCTTTGCTTTTTCCTGATCAGCAGCCGAATCGGCTTGCTTACTTTCTACGACTGCCTTCTGTTCGTCCGTGTGATCTTTGCTGAAGTAGTGAATTATTTTTTCAGCTCCTTCATAAGCCAGGTAACAGCCGCCCAGGAGCAGCACAAAAGTTATGGCAGCCGGAAAGAAGGCATTCAACAGCAGCGCAATGGGGACGATGATGAGTTTATTGATAAAGGAGCCTTTGGTAATTGCCCAGAGGATAGGTAGTTCTCTGTCAGCCAGGAAACCCGTAGCTTTTTCGGCGTTGACAGCCAGATCGTCCCCTAATATACCGGCTGTTTTTCGGGTGGCTACTTTTGTTGCCAAGGCCACATCATCCATCAACGCAGCTATATCATCCAAGACTGCAAAAAAACCTGACGCCATTTGGTTAAGATTTGATCTTTTTATATTCCTGCGGTAAGATAGAGATAGGATTGATCGCTTCCCATAAAAGTGAGCCACTGGAAAGTTAAAAAACGCTTATCAGACACCTGGGCTATACGGGTACGGGTCTGTGACAAACTCCTGCAAACCTATTCTAGTAGTGTAACCTTTATTTTACTGTTCTTGATTTATCATTAAACTACGTAACGCCCATCGGAACTACATTTCAGTCTTTTTACCTCTTTTCAGCTCATCTATGTCATGTATCCTACTATCCGTACTCATTTGAAAGTTTGCTGCATTAGCAGTCTTGAGGAAGCCCGATTAGCCGTCCGGGCGGGAGCCGACGCATTGGGATTAGTTGGCAAAATGCCCAGTGGCCCCGGCGTTATTGACGACTCGCTGGCTGCCCAAATTGTACAAGTGACTCCCCCACCCATTGCTACGTTCATGCTGACCAGTGAGACAGAGCCCAATGCAATTGTTGATCACCAACGTCGGGTAGGTGCCAACACGATTCAATTGGTCGATGCCGTAGCGCCGGGAGTCTATGTTCAGATCCGGTCGGCTCTCCCCGCCATCAAACTGGTACAGGTCATTCACGTAGTTGACGAACGTAACGTTGACGAGGCTTTGCACGCGGTGGAGGAGGGCATCGATGCGCTGTTGCTTGATTCCGGTAATCCAACATTGGCCGTGAAAGAACTTGGCGGTACGGGACGGGTGCACAACTGGCAGATCAGCCGGCAGATTGTCGAGCAGGCCAGCGTACCTGTTTTTCTGGCGGGGGGCCTTAGTCTTAATAATGTGCGGGATGCCCTTGAGCAGGTTCAGCCGTTCGGCCTGGACATTTGCAGTGGCGTCCGCACGAATGGCCGTCTGGACGAAGCAAAGCTATCAGCTTTCGTAAGCGCCCTGTACTAACGCATTTCTTTTAAGCAAAAAAAGGCCTACCCCGTTGGGGGCAGGCCTTTCGTGTTCATTCATCGATTGCGCTTAGGCAACAACGATTTCTTTAGCGGCTGGCTCTTTCACTTCGTGCTTGGGCAGTTCCAGTGCCAGGATACCGTTGTTATAGCTGGCCGTGATCTGGTCGGCGTTAACGGTTTTGGGCAGGCGGAAACTCCGTTCGAACGAGTTAAAGCTGAACTCCTGACGGGTGTATTTGTCGGTAGTTTCTTCGCTCTTCTGTTCGTTTTTGTACGAAACGGTCAGTTTGTTATTGTCAACGTTCACTTTAACGTCTTCTTTTTTCAGACCAGGAACCGCCATTTCCAGATGGAAAGCCGTTTCCGTTTCTTTAACATTGACCGGTACGGTAGCTGTCGAATTAATAGCCGGACGGTTGTATCCGAAATCACCAAAGAAAGGGTTGAAGAAAGGAGCGCGGTTGTATCGAACTAAAGTTGCCATGGTTTTATGTGTTTTGTCTTTTGTGTTTATCTCGTCTGTTTGTTCATAAGCGAACACATCTCTCTTTATACAAATGACGTACCAAGCGAGGAAAAACGCCTTTTAGTGACTTTTTGTCACTAAAATACAATACAACTACCCATATTAAGACAAATTGTCATTTTTGCTACCTTATTTTTGGCATACTTACTGTAACCTCATACTATAGCTAACACCTTATAAATGTTTCATATGTTCTCTAAATAATTTAAAAACTTAACAAAATCGAAACTTGCCCTAATTGCTCGCAGTAGCTATTTTTAGGTTTTAATAGTACGTACCTACCTCTTTTTTAACCCATTATGAAACAATCTTTACGTTCATTCTCGACCCTTTGCATCTGGGCCGGAGTGAGTGCATCTGCTTTGGCGCAGCAAACAGCGGCCGACTATTTTGAGAACGGCCTGGGAAAAAGCAAAAGCGGAGATTTTACGGGAGCCCTACAGGCATTTAGTACGGCCATCACCATGAATCCCGAGAATTCGGCCAGTTATTACAACCGAGGGCTGGTCAAAGCAAACTTAAAAGATCACCGGGGGGCCGTACTCGATTACGACCGGGCCATTGATCTGAATGCGAAAGATGCGCTCGCTTATCTTAGCCGGGGAGTTAGCAAAAGTAGACAGGATGACCACCGGGCCGCCCTTCTCGATTTCAGCCGCTCCATTGAACTCAACCCGGACGATCCACAGGCGTATTATTATCGCGGAGCCAGCCGGAGCCATCTGGAGCAGTACCGTAACGCGCTGGCTGACTTTTCCAAGGCGATTGAGCTGGACCCCGCCAACGTGCAGGCCTATTACGCCCGCGGTATCACGAAACAGAAACTCGATGATTTTTCCGGTAGCCTCAATGACTTCACGCGGGTAATCGACGCTACGCCCAAGCGCGCTCAAGCCTACGCAGGACGTGGTTTATCAAAAGTAGAACTGGGTCAGTATGCGTCGGCCCTTGTCGATCTTACCAAAGCCATCGACCTTGACCCCGATGATGCAGGCTCGTACTACTACCGCGCTTACGACAAGGCAAAACTAGACGATTACAAGGGGGCACTGGCTGACTATAACAAAGCGATTTCGCTCCAGCCCGACAATTTCCAGGCGTATTACGGTCGGGGGTTCTGCAAAACAAAGCTGAACGATCAGAAAGGGGCGGTTCAGGATTTCGATGCCGCGATCGCGATGAATAACTCGAACGTCGACACGAAAGTAAGTTATGTGGGGCGTATCAACCGGGCCACCCTCGACAACCTACGTAACGTCGTGCAGGAAAAGAGCAAGATTTCGCACATGGGTAACGAACGGGCCGAAGCTTACTTTAGTCGGGCATTGAGCAAAAACAAGCAGAACGATCAGAAAGGAGCCCTGCTCGACCTGAACAAGTCTATTGAGCTGAACCCAACTTACGCCGAAGCCTATTTCACGCGGGGGTTGATCAAGTCAGCCCAGGGCGATCAGAAAACAGCTGTCACGGACTGTACCAACGCAATCAAGCTAAATCCAACCTATTCAGAAGCCTATTACGTACGGGGCATCATCAAACACAGCCTCGGCGATGAGAATGGTGGCTGCCTGGATCTTTCCAAAGCTGGCGAGCTAGGATACACCCCAGCGTATAAGGTGATAAGTGAGTATTGCAACTAGGGGGAAGAAAGGATTAGCGGAGGAAAGGAGTTCGAAGACAAACCCCTTTCCTCCTTTTTCTTTTTTTCACAGTAACCACGAGCTACCATTTGGTTTTACTTCTCCCTCTCGTTCCTTTCCCCCACTCCTCCCCTTTCTCCTTCTATTTATTCAAACCTCAAATGCTTAACCGATTCGCCGGAGGATTCGAGTTCGAGCAGGGCATCAATACCGATCTCGAGGTGGCGATTCACAAATTGGCCAGTCACCCGTTTGTCGCTTTCTTCGGTTTTTACGCCTTCCGGCACTAATGGGTTGTCCGAAACCAGCAATAAGGCACCGTGGGGAATCGAGTTGGCAAAACCTACCGTAAAAATGGTGGCAGTTTCCATGTCAATAGCCATCGCCCGGATTTCCCGCAGGTAATCCTTGAAGACCTCGTCGTGCTCCCAGATCCGGCGGTTTGTTGTATAAACCGTACCAGTCCAGTAATCAAGTTCGTACTTCTTGATCGTTGACGACACCGCCCGTTGTAACCGGAACGAAGGCAGCGCCGGAATTTCGGGTCGCATATAATCGTTGCTGGTTCCTTCGCCCCGAATAGCGGCAATGGGCAGAATGAGGTCACCCAGCTGCGTTTTCTTCAGACCACCGCATTTACCCAGAAACAGCACCGCTTTAGGGTGTACCGCCGTCAGCAGGTCCATGACCGTAGCGGCCATTGGGCTACCCATCCCAAAATTGATGATGGTGATGTTGTTCGCCGTGGCTGTCTGCATAGCCCGCCCGACACCATAGACCTCCACGTCGAATTTTTCGGCGAAGATCTGCACGTAGTTGATGAAGTTGGTCAGCAGAATATACTCACCAAAATTCTCGATGGGCATCCCCGTATAGCGGGGCAGCCAATTATTGACGATATCTTCTTTTGTTTTCATGTCTAAAGAGCGAAAGAGTGGATGAGTGAAAGAGCGAAATCGGAACGCGCCACGGTGACCGCCGAAGCGGAACGAGCATAAAAAGAATCACTCTTTCGCTCATTCACTCTTTCACTCTTTTTATCTTTGAGGTATGGTCGCATTGAACCTACCAACATTTGAGTACAAAACTAAACAAGTCGAAGGGAAACCGTATATTTTCGATTTGTTACGCAGAAAATACGTCCGACTCTCCCCCGAAGAATGGGTCCGTCAGCACATTGTCCACCTGCTACTCAGCCATTACGCCTACCCTAAAGCTTTGATCCGAACCGAAGGAGGGCTGATCTTAAACCAAACCCAGAAACGAACGGACGTGCTGGTATTCGACCGGGCCGGGCAGCCGTTTCTGCTGGTGGAATGTAAAGCCCCCCACATTGCGCTGAATCAGACGGTTTTTGATCAGATCTCCCGTTACAATCATGTTCACCGGGCGCCTTACGTTGTTATCTCGAACGGCCTGGTCCACTATTGCTGCTGCGTCGATCACGAAACGGCCGAAGTGAAGTTTCTGGACGATTTCCCAGCCTTTACCTAGCGGATACAAAAATCCCCGGCACCAGCAGGTACCAGGGATATTGCACGTTTATTGATGAATGGTTATTTGTTGGCAACCAGCTTCATTTCGACGGTGAAGTCGTCGTAAATGGCTTTGTCACCAATGTTTTCGAAGAACGATTTCGATCCGTAACGGATATCGTATTTCGTCCGGTCAAGCGTTGCTTTGCCATCGGCCATCAGCGTGTTTCCTGATACTTTTACCGTAGCGGGGAAGGTCACTGCGTTGCTGATACCTTTGATGGTCATGTTACCAGTGATGTCGAATTTATCACCACCTTTTGGTGTCACTTTCGTGATTTTGAAGGTCGACGTTGGAAATTTCGCCGTGTTGAAGAAATCTTCCGACTTCATGTGGCCGATGAATTTCGCATTATACGTCGCATCGGTCAGGTCAGTGCAGGTAATGCTGTTCATATCGAACGTGAACGTACCGCCGGTCAATTTGCTACCATCAGTGGTGATCATACCGTTTTCCAGTTTAACGGCACCCGAGTGTTCACCCGTTACTTTCTTACCATTCCAGTTCATGACACTTTTCTGCGTGTCGACTTTATAGGTCGTTGCTTTTGGGTTGATAAAAGCAGACGTACCAGCTACGATAGCTACAGCCACCAGGCCAGCCAGGAATTGACGTGTTTTCATTGGATTGTTTATTGGGTACTTTATGGTTGTATTGAATTGCTTTTTTAAGCGCGTAACCGATCTAGAAATTCGCTGAGTTTTACCGCTTCTGCGGCCGTCAGCTTGCTGTTCATTTCTTGGTCCAGGCCTTCAATGCTCGTGTCCAGTTGCTTCAGCAGCTCAAGGCCAGCATCGGTTATTACGACATCGACGGCGCGCCGGTCGCTGGGGCATTCGGTACGCAAAACCAGCTTTTTTAGCACTAGTTTGTCCACCAGCCGGGACGCGTTCGACATTTTGTCCAGCATCCGCTCGGTGATATCGCTTACTTTGACGGGTGCTGGATGTTGCCCGCGCAGGATACGCAATACGTTGTACTGCTGCAGGGTCAACCCCGACGGCTTCAGTATTTGCGCCTGACGATTAGCGAACCAGTTACTCGTGTACAGCACGTTGACCATCGCCCGTTGATAAGGAGATTTGAATGGTGTACCCTGTTTAATGTCGGTTTCAATTGACATGATGCAAAGATAATACAACTACATTAAATGTAGAAACATTAGTTGAAAATATTTTTATCGATACGGAATAATCTGTGGAGCCGACAGATCGAAATCGCGGAAGCGCAACGCCGGAACCCCTTCAAACGCCTGCCGGAATGGCGCTGTTATGCCCGGTATATTCGGATAATAGGACAACCGAACCTGAAAACTGTTAAACGTCAGGTTTTCGTTTCTCAATCGGAAGCCAATACCATATCCCTGGTACAACGGACCTTTTAGCAGCGATCGTTCCGGAAACGTTATCAATCCCAGATTCGCAAACGTGATAAAGGCAACCCGGAACCCAATGAAGTTCAGCTTGGAGAACAGGATGTTTTCGTAGTTGATAATCCAGCGTTGCGTTCCCCGCAAGGCGTCGCTGTACACACCAATACCATCCGTAATTAAGCCGCTGGAGCCACTGCTCAGGTTCAGGTACTCGTTTTCGAAACGCCCGATGCCGGTTGTATACCGTGTGTTAAAGAAATGGCGCATATTCCCCCAGCCGGTTTTCAGGAGCGGACTAAAATAGTTGGACTCCAGGGAAATAACCCCCTGCTCAAAACCTACGGTCCGTGAATAGCCTCCTACATTAACCAGTCCGTATAGGTAGCCGAATTTTTTGATATATCGACCCTGCGAGAAATTGAGTCCCATGTACAGCCGCTGGCCAAGTTCGGCATTATCAAAGCCGATGATACCCGCAATCGTTTCCCCAACGGGAACGTCCTCCGTCCGGCCGAAGCCGTAGATCAGGACGTCGCGCACGTATTTACGGCGGGAAAATCCAACGCTCAGCAACGTTGTACGACTGTCCTGGTAGAGTTGGTTCGTATCCGCCGTTACACCCGGTCGTTGCAGATAACTATAGATAGTGTTACGTACCGCAACGATCAGCCGGGAACGCCCTTTTTCGTCAGAATTCGCTTGTTTCCCAAACAGGCGAAACGACCGCCCGATCCAGATATCCGAATAGTTATACCGCAGGGGTACTACTATCGCACTGTCATTCCGCATCAGCAGGCGATTGTTAATCTGGGTCTGACTCAGCTCAAACGAACCGGCGTATTTGGTATCTGGCGTCAGAAAAGGGCGGTATACCCGGAAAGTCCCCTGTTTCAGGTCACGTAGATACAAGAACTCGGCCTGGGCGGTGATAAACGTCTTACCGATGAACGGAATAGTATAGCGAGCCCGGTATTCAACCTTCTGCCGGGGATCATTGCCGTCAACGGCGACCTGTCCGTACAACTGGTGCCCCAGCCCCCGAACGTTATTTTGCTGAAACCCCACGCTGAACCGATTGAGCGCCCCTACCCCACCATTGGGCTCCAGTGACCAGACATCCTGCGTGATGACGTACACGTCGACAAACTGCCGACTACCTTCTTTGGGCAGTACAACAATCCGCGCATCGTGGAAAATCGACGTATTCCGTAACAATCGTTCGTTATCCCGCATGACGTTGGGATCAACCGCGTCCCCCTCCTTAAAGAGCAGATACGACCGACGAATTACGTGCTCACGCGTGTTCGTATGCAATCGGTTCCCGGTCCGTTCAATCCAGTTTCCCGGCTGACGTAACGTATCGTATACGGTTTGCCCAAAAACACCCAGTCGTCGGATATAGATCGTGCCGATGAGCTTGCCTTCGTAGGCTTTAAATGGATTAACCTCAATCTGGTTGACCTCTCCCGTCTTAATCCGGCTGTTGTACACATCCCGAAAAACGGCATCGTACAGCTGGCGGGTTAGCCGACGCTTGTACATTTTCGTTTTCAGCTTTGTGTAAAAAACACTGTCGCGCTGCATCAGCATACTGTCGGCGATGGTAGTCGACAGTGCGGTCGCCAGCGAATCGGTGGCTGCTTTCTCTTTCTTTTCTTTGTCTTTGTTATCAGCTCCTGCTTTTTTGGGATCATTCTGCGCCACGGCGTTGGTACCAACCAGGACGCACAGCAACATTCCGCTCAGCCAAAAGCGGGTTACTGACGTCAGGCAGGATCGGTACAGTTGAGTCATGTCGGGAATTTATCGGTTAGAGCCGATTTCAGGCAAGAAGTTTAATAATTCCCTTTTTTCGTTGACATCTTAGTGACTCATGTATGGCAGAGGCTGCCAATGGGGCCAGGGTGGTTAAATCGGAGGGCACAACGGGCCGTACGGTCATGACTTTGGTAAGTAATCTATTCAATTTACGAAAAAAGCTCCCGTTCCGACTTATTTTTACCAACTGTTCTATTTACCAGTATGCTCTCACTACGTTATCCGCTCGTACTGGCTTCGGGCTCCCCCCGCCGGAAGCAATTGATGGCCGACGCGGGGTTTCGCTTTACCATCGAAACCCGTCCTACCGACGAATGTTTTCCCGACGACATGCCCGTCGATGAAGTAGCCGAATACCTGGCCCGCCAGAAGGCCGAGCAGTTTCTCCCTGATTTCTCGTCAAAACTGGTGCTTTGCGCTGATACGGTCGTGATTCTGGACGAGCAAATCATGAATAAGCCCCAGGATGAAGCTGATGCCCGGCGGATGCTGCGAGCGCTGTCAGGTCGTTCGCACCGCGTTCGTACTGGCGTTTGCATCCTGGTACCTAACCACGCGGGCGCTCCTGAATTAATCTCGTTCACCGACGAAACGACGGTACAGTTCGCGACTCTGAACGAATCCGAGATTTCGTACTATATCCGGGAGTGTAAACCGTTCGATAAAGCCGGCTCGTACGGGGCGCAGGATTTTATTGGCCTAGTCGGCATTACTCGGCTGGAAGGTTCATTCTATACGGTGATGGGTCTACCCACTCACCGGGTTTATCAGGCGCTAAAACCATACGAAATTTATCCTTAGTCACTCAATCAGATCTCAGTAGCTACGTATGAAATCAATCTGTCTAGCCCTCCTTTTTATCATAAGCCTATCGGCAAACACATTTGCGCAGACTAAACCCAAGTCCGTCGAGGACGAAAAATTCGTATTTCTGAATAATGGGGCAACGGTAGGCATGATCGTCAAAGCCGTCCTGAAAGCCGATAAGCAGCGTCTGAAACTGACCGAACAGCAAATGCTGCCTGCCCGCGACGTAATCATCAACGCGACGGTAAAGTATAACGAAGGCGTCAAAAAGCTGAAGGCCAGCAAAAGCATGACCCAGCAGAAACTCCGGACGCTGGCCGTAGCGGTTGAGGACGAGAAAGTACGTAATTACAAGGCGGTACTGACACCAGAGCAATACACCAAACTGGTGTCTCAGCACAAGAAAGTATACCCGGAGAGCAAGGTCTAGGGTGACGTCGTGAATCTATCGGTGTCCGTGTCCACGTCCAGGCCGACCAAGGCGCGGGGGACGTGCCCGTCCTTTGCCTATTAACCCACCCGAATCCGTACGCAGCAGACCATAACGGAGAAAAACGCCGTAGAACGTTTTGGCGCTATCGGTCTGTTCGTTGCTAAAATCAAAGTAGCCCGTCGTCAGCCCAATGCCCAGCCGGGGTGCTACCTGCGCCACAATACTATAGGTTAGTTCCAGCATCAGACTACCTGCTTTGTCGAACACCCGCCCCGCGCCAATGGTCATTTCGTTGGCGAAAACGCCGTAGTTCGCCACGTCCATCGTCACCCGGCCTTCCAAAAAAAGAGTCGAGTCAGGACGTAGCGCATTGCGGCCAAAGGCGATTCCCAAGTCGATTACGTCGAACGATTTACCAATTTCGATAGTCTGGGCAATACGATCGTTCCTCTTCCCGGCTCCGGTGTAGATCAGCAGCGGAGAGGCCCGACCGTACCATGGAGCAGCTTTAAAATTGAACACCGACCGCGTAGAATCTTCCGTTGACCGGCTGATCGCCTGGTACGTTTGCTGGTTACGTGCCGCCCGCGATGGCGATTGGTCGTTTTGCGCGTATAATGTGCCCGTCAGCAGCAATCCTGCGCTCATGCATACGATTCGGTAGCTGTTCATCCCCATTCGATCAAAAACGTAAATGTAGACGGATAACCGAGAGGATCAATAGCATCGTTGAACCAGAGGGTTTATTACCGTAAAGTAACTCGATGGCTGTATTCTGGACTGGTGAATAGAATTGCCACCTGATTTTGCTTAGTTGGGGCGCTATTCCACTCCTTGATGATTGCCCAACAGAAATTACTCCGTGTTTTCACGCTGATTCGCCTATTGAAGCAGCGTCCGGGTCGTACCATCGCCCAGCTTGCTCAGGCGCTGGACATCGACAAACGGTCGGTGTACCGCTATCTCACCTTGCTGGAAGAAGTCGGTTACGAACACGACCTCGACGAGCACCAACGCTATTTCCTGTTCGAAGCCGAGACGACCGGCAATCCGACGTTTACGGAGGATGAAGCCGAACTGCTCCGACAGGCGCTAACCAGTCTGCCCGCCGACAGTCCGCTCGTGGGTAGCATTCGGCAGAAGGTCTTTCTGGCTTCCACGCTTATCCCATTGGCCGACGGGCTCATCGATCTGCATCAGGGGCAGATTGTACAGCGACTGGCCGAAGCCCTGCGCGACAGAAAACAGGTGCAACTGATTCGCTACCAGTCGACCAATTCCAACTCGATTACGGATCGGCTGGTCGAGCCGCTTTCCTTCTCAGATGACTACGCCAAGCTGAATGCGTACGAACCCGCAGCGGGAAAAGTCAAGACGTTCAAGACGCGCCGGATTGATGATATAACGCTACTGGACACGTCCATTACGTACCGGGCGGGTGAGGATATACTGGACTTGTTCGACTGGTCGGGGCCGCACCCGATCCCCATCGTGCTCCAATTGACGTCCCGCGCCTACCGACTCCTGATCGAAGACTACCCACCCACGCGGGTCTACGTCAGCAAACAGGGAGACGACGCGTTTCCCTACCGACTCGGCATTACCGTCAGGGATTTCCGGGGCATCGGCCGATTCATTTTGGGCCTACCGGGCGAAATACAAGTGGAGAAGCCGCCAGAGTTGAAAGACTATTTGCGGGAGCGTATTCGGGAGTTCAGATTCTGGTAGCTATTTATCAGCGATCCAGTGTAAGAAGTCAGCTGGGTTCAGTATAGCGAAACCACGATAAGGATGTAATACCAGCAAGTCCTGATCACCTGTGATGATGCAGACCGCATTTCCGTCCACCGCTAGTTCAAGGAATTTATTGTCTTTCCGATCGCGGCAGTCTATCAATGAACTAGTTACGGCAATGGATATCGCCTTTAGACTGAACTGATTTACAAACAGGTCAGCTTCTAGGGCAGTCAGATAACGGGCAAATTTAGAGCGGTGTAGTACTTCGTCGAGCTCAGCAAGGCAGGCTTCTGACGTTAGCAACTCTCCTCGATCGAAGGCACTGTCAAAAGCAAGTCGGGGAAGTGATCGTGAGAATAGTGCCGCACTGACAAGCGTGTTCGTATCAAAAACAAACCTCATTCTTCGTCCAGTAACTGCTGTAAGATATCAGGCGTAAGTCCCCGTTTCTCTGCTTTAAAACTGATATAATCCATCACACTAAGCAGGCTGGTCGGCTCGGCTAGACAGTCAATTACTAGTTGAGACAGCAACGTTTGCTGTTGCGGTGATAAGGCGCTAAAGCGTTGAGCCGTTGCCTCAGGGACAGGAATCTGGAGGGTGGTCATGATATAAAAGATATGGCCTAGTAGTAAATATACCGAATACATAGCTGCGACAGCAGTTGTCACAGACGAAAATTTACTTTGCTGATAGTAAACAAAACGAGAGTAAGATGCAAGATAAAGCGATAGCTGCCATTGGGCAGTTGGCTCTCCAAAAAGAGAGCCAGTCTGAGCCGTACTTGCTGTACGTGCAGAATATGTTTCCTAGTGTCAACTATGATATGATTCTGGTGAAGTTCTCCTTCCTTAGGGAGAGAGAACGATTGATCTGCCAGTTCGCTGGTGTTGACGTAGAAAAGGTAAGTGAAGCAACTTATTCTAAATACCTCTACCGTGGGGGCTCTCCACGCGGTGGGGATATCACATTCACAACAAAATCAGGGGATTTAGCCAAAAAGTTGAACACGCTACTAGCGGTTCAGCTAAAGAACGTAATCGCTCTCTGTCGGGTATCAGGTTCTGCTGACGATCTGGAAATGCTGTTATCCTTACAACATCGGCTGACGGAAAACTACAACTTGATACTTGCTGGTTTGTTGGAGGCTTATGGGCAACTGGACAAGAAACGGCAACAGGCCTCGGGTTTTAGTTTCCGCTTTGAGATGGATGGCAAACAGTTCTACTTGGCTGACTTTCCTATCTTTCAACAGCAGATTCTGCTTAGTGGTACGTCGGGAAAATCAGAAAAATATGGCGTCGTGTCGCAGGGCAAGGACCAGTTTTGCTCAGTGTGTCTTCAACAAAAACCATTGCTACATGGCTTTGCATCGCCCTTCAAATATGCGACAGTTGACAAGCCCGGTATGGTTAGCGGGTTCTTCGATCAGCGTGGAAACTGGAAAAATTATCCGATCTGCTCCGACTGCTCGCTTGAGTTTGAGTATGGCCAGAAATATGTGTCGCAGAAGCTGAAGAAATACTTTTACGGCAGTAGCTATTTCGCTATTCCTAAGACAGTGCTTAGGAACGACTCGAAAGGGCTCGATCGGGCTGTAAAGATGCTCACTGGCCTAGAGTTTAAACTAGACGAAGCCGAGAAAGAGAAGCGGATTGAAGATAAAATCATGCAGGAGATTGGCCAAGAAGACAACTACTTCACGCTCAACCTGCTGTTCTTCGAAGAAAATCCGACAACAAAAGCAATCAAGATAAAGCTGTTGCTGGAAGAAATACTACCCTCACGCTTTCGACAACTCTTTACAGAAGCCCCCGCACACGTCAATCCAAACAGCATTTATAAAGCCGCCTATCGTATTAGGAAAGAGCCGTTTGATCTTAAGTTTTCGTTCGGATTATTCAAGCAGTTTTACGAAGACGACTTCTACAGTATTGTCAACGATGTGTTTGTTGGGCGACCGGTCAATAAGCAAACACTGTACAATCGCTTCATGGCTCAAATTCGGGCCAACTACAATAAAGCTCAAACATCAGATAACTACGTCGAACCAGCAGGGCTAACCATCCTAAAAGCCCATCTAATACTCAATTACCTTACCTATCTCTCGTTAATCACTGTAAACCCAACAAAACCAATGCAAGCCGAAGACATCCCGGAAGAGGAAGCTAAAGTCGAAGAAAAATATGGTCGGGCTTTCGATGAAAATCTGTTTCACAAGTTTATCGGCGACAATGCCAATTTTCTGGACGATAACTATAAAATAGGCGTGTTCGCTGTTGGTGTACTGGTTCGTCTGTTGCTTAACATTCAGCAGCGGGAGTTAGGCGGTACTCCTTTCGAGAAAAAACTCAAGGGATACAACCTCAACCCGGAGACACTGAAAAACGTCTACTTGGAAACGATGAATAAGCTGGCACAGTATCGCGATTATGGCCGTCGGTATGAGTCGTTAAGCCGTATTGTCAGCGAATATTTTACGCTGAATAGTTATCAACTGCCCACGATTTCTAACAACGAATTATCCTTCTATTTTGTGGCGGGTCTAGAAATGGCCCATCGTTTCCGCATTGAAAAACCAGAACCCAATCAATCTAAAAATCAATAAGTAATCCTGATGGCTACTCCACTAACCAACCGCACCGAAATCCTTTTTCTGTACGAAATTGAAAACGCCAATCCCAATGGCGACCCCCTTAACGAAAACCGTCCACGCTACGATTCAGAAGAGCAGCGGGTGCTGGTGTCTGATGTTCGTCTGAAACGCACCATTCGTGATTATTGGTACGAATACAAAGGATATAATGGTACCGACGGCAAAGACATTTTTGTTCGCGAAACGAATTATCAGGAAGGTGATAAGACGTACGTCGCAGACGGCAAACGTCGGGCTAAAGCCTTCCAGGAAAAGCGCGAAACCGTGCTGGAACAGTGTATCGACGTTCGTACGTTTGGTGGTGTTCTACCACTGGACAAAGATTCCATTACGCTAGTAGGACCGACGCAGTTTCAGATGGGTAAGTCATTGAATAAGACGGATATTGTAACGGAGCAGGGTACAGGAGCGTTTGCTTCCGGGGATAAAAAGGGGCAAGCTACGTTCCGCACCGAATACAAAGTGCCCTACGCACTTATCGGTTTCAACGGTATCATTAACGAAAAAGCAGCTGCCTATTCGCAAATGACCAACGATGACAAGGCTCTGTTGCTAGAAGGTATCTGGGAAGGGACTAAGAACCTGATTTCGCGCTCAAAATTTGGCCAAACCCCCTTGCTGCTAATCACAGTTGAGTACAATGAGCCTTACTACATTGGCGGTCTGCGGCAACGGCTGAAGTTGACATCGGCCAAGAACGAAATGCAAGTCCGCAGCACGGACGATTATACGCTGGACGTGAGCGAGTTACTGGCTGAACTATCCCGCAACAAAGCAAAAATCAACGCGGTAAATGTGCAGATCGATCCACGTCTGAAAACATCGACGCCGTTGACTAGCGGCTCTCTATCGTTATGAGCAATCGGCTAATCGTCTTCGAGCTATCGGGCGAGTACGGCCACTATCGCAAATTCAACACTACCACATCGCCTTTGACGTACCCCGTACCGACCCGCACGGCGTTGGCGGGGCTACTGGGGGCGGTGCTGGGCGTTGAACGCGAAACGGCTCCCGGTCGCTTCCCGGACCACGTGGTACCGGTACACGAATTATTCGCCAGTTCCGTCTGTGGAATAACGGTGCAGTTGCTGGCCCCCGTCAAGAAAGTAAACATCGGCTTCAACCTGCTGGATACTGGTAACTCGTTTTTTGAGATCAAAAAAAGCGGACGCACGCAGATTGAATTTGAACTGCTGAAAAATCCAGCCTTTCGGGTCTTCGTTCAGCATCGGGATTCAACTGTATTCGATAAACTGCTGGAACGATTGGTAGACAAGGCGCATCATTTTACGCCTTACCTCGGTCTTAGTCAGTTTACGGCAACTCTCAGTAATGCCACTTCCTGCTCGGCAACGTCGCGCTCAGGAAACAGTTCGGCTGTGCCTGTTGCTTCGGCAGTTAATCTGTCACTACTCGCAGCTAATCCGCCCATTCAGTTTGATCAGCACGTGCATTATTACGTGGAAACGATGCCTATTGAGCTATCGCGCAGCCGCATTGTAACGCGCTACGGCGAAGTACTGGTCAATGCTGACGGGGGAAATGCGCTTGTGTACACAACTGAATGGCTGGAAACAAGTGACTTTGGCAATATTCTGTTTCTCTGATGCTATACTCTCACCCCGGTGTTCCGCTGATTGACCACTTACGGAAAGTAGCCCTGTCCTGCCGTCAACTATTACAGGACCGAACAACCAATTTTGGCCTTCCCGATGGGCTGCTGGCCGATCTTGGTTATCTGGCTGGCGTTACGCACGACGTAGCGAAGGGAACGCGCTATTTTCAGCACTACCTGTTGTCGGCAGACCACGAAGTGATCGGGCCGAAAGAACACGCGCTTTTGTCATCGCTGCTGGCGAAGATGGTTGTAGAACAGTACCTAACCCAGTTCGACAATGACGATACTGACCGGCGGCTATTGCCTTATCTCATTTTCACGGCTGTTAAGCGGCACCACGGCAACCTGAAAGATTTCTCACGTGAACTGTATCTGGAAGAAAAGGAAGAGATTCTGTCTGAACAAATAGACGTGTTTGACGACGAGCCAGTCGTTCAGTCCATACTGGACGAACTGTTGGCTCTGGTTAATTTCACTTTTGATTGGAACACGTTTAAAGCGTACATCAAAGGCAAGACGTACCTGGATGAATATGGTAATTTTTCGCTTGATTTTTTTGACCTTGGTGAATATGACGATCTGCCACCGCAGACCAAAAACCGTTACTTCTATTGGCATCAACTGTTTTACGGCACCCTTCTCTTGTCGGATAAGTCCGATGTAATTCTGAAAGGAATTGAGACGCCACTGGCCGTGCAGCCCGCTCTTGAAGCGTTGGAACTATACCGAAAGAAACGGAGATTCGACCATCCGAAAACCAGTTTAGATAAACTCAAAAATCAGGCGTATCAGGAGACATTACAGGAGTTAGACAAACTATTTCGTTCTGAACAGCATCTGTACTCCATTACGTTACCAACGGGTTTGGGCAAAACGTTGACCTCACTGGCAGCGGGTATCGCCATCCAGCAGAAATTAGGTTTGTTGGCAGGTCGGTTAATTATTACGATTCCCTTCACATCAATTATCGATCAGAATTTTGCCGTTTTTCAAGAGGTGTTTGATAATCCACCTTCGAGTATTCTGCTTAAACATCATCACTTGGCAGAACCAGCTTATAATGTAGGTGATGATTCGACACTAGATCAGGATAAAAGCCAATTTCTGATCGAGACATGGCAATCGGGTATCGTTGTTACGACGTTTGTTCAATTGCTCGAATCACTGTTTTCGAATGATAAGAACAAACTGCTCAAGCTGCCTAATCTGGCAAATTCGGTCATTGTTCTGGACGAAGTACAACAGGTAAAATATGAGCTGTGGCCGCTGATTCGGCAAGCATTCATGACGCTAGGGGAACGGTATAATTGCTACTTCATCCTGATGTCGGCAACACAACCGTTGATTTTCAAGCCGGAGGAAGAGATAAAAGAATTGGTGCCTAATTACCGGAGTTACTTCAAAAATCCACTTTTCAACCGTACCAAACTTATCAATCGTACGGACAAAGAGGTCAGCTTCTCCGAATTTCAACAGGACGTCATTTCCTACTGCACGGACCATACTGATAAGAACGTACTGGTCATACTGAACACAAAACAGGCAACTCTGGATTGCTTCAACGCCGTTGCAAATGCGCTTGACGAAGAGACGACAGACGTCTACTACCTCACCACACTCATCACGCCTTATGAGCGGAAGCGCATTATCGACCGCATTAAAACGTACCGGGGGCCTAAACAGCAGGTAATCATCTCCACACAGTTGATCGAAGCCGGAGTGGATGTATCGGTTCATACCGTTTTCCGGGCCATGGCCCCACTTGATTCGATCATTCAGGCTGCCGGGCGGGCTAACCGATACAACGAAAAAGGTGAAATCAGCGAAGTATTTTTGTACGCTATCACTGAACTACGAAAAGCTAGCAGTTTGGTCTACGGCGGTGATCTACTGGTTAAAACAGGCAACGTGTTGAAAGGAATTATTGAAACCGACGAGCACGGCTATCTAGCTCTGATTGAAGCCTATTTTGAGGAAGTTAGAAAGCAGGCAGACGTACTGATCTCACCCGAACTAACGGCTTTACAGGCACTAGATTTTGAAAAAGTTGGTGAATTCGAATTCGTGGAGGAGCGTAACACAGAATCCGTATACGTGCAACTCAATGAGGAGGCCAGGCAGCTTTGGGAGGAGTACGTAATCATCAGCGAACGCAAAGACCTCAAGCCGTACGAACGCAAACGAGAATTTGCACTGATAAAGGCTCGCTTTTACGATTATGTAGTCAACGTACCTGTTCCTTTTGGCCAGAAAAGTATCGTCTTCGATAGTGAGAAAGATCATTTCTTTTACGTGTCGAGTTTTGATCAACCATCTCAATGCTACCGATATGAAGCAGACAACTTTCGCCGTAACACCGGGTACATACCCGTCAGCCAACCTCTAACAGCACATCACTGATACCACTCCCCATGCCGACCCACACCCTGATTCCACAGACCATTATTACCTTTCCCGAAATAGCATTACGAACACGCGACGGTCATAAGCTGCGCGGGTACTTCGGTGAGCTGTTTCGCGAACAATCGCCCCTGTTACACAATCACCTGGAAGCCGACGAACAGACCGAGGGGCCGGATACGGGCGCGAGCACGGTCAAGTACCGGTACGCGTATCCGCTGGTGCAGTACAAAGTGCTGAATCGGGTGCCGACGCTCGTGGGGCTTAGGGAGGGGGCTACGTTGCTGGCCAAACTCTTTTTGCAGATGCGATCGGTCGACATCGACGGGGTGACCTACCCGGTGCTCAGCAAGCATATTCGCCATGAGCAGGTTGCGCTGGGGATGGCGGATGACCTGATCGAGTACCGGTTCGAAACGCTCTGGATGGGGCTCAACCAGAACAACTACCGCGATTACCGGCGGTATACCGACACCGAACGGCAGGCGCAGATCAAACGCGTGCTGACCAGTCAGTTGCTGGCCACGTTCCGGGAATTCGACCTGTGGCTGAACTCGAGCGAGCGGCTCTTTGTGCGTCCGTCGCTGGTCGAACGCACGACCCAATTCAAGAATCAGACGATGGTCGCGTTTGCCGGTGGCTTCCTGGCCAACGTCCTGATCCCGGACGGTATGGGGCTGGGTAAAGCCGTCTCGCGGGGATTCGGGAGCATACTAAAGAGCGAAAGAGTGAGAGAATGAAAGAGCGAAGCTATCCGACATCTACTTCGCTCTTTCATTCTCTCACTCTTTCGCTCTTTGACCCATGCAACTCCACATCACTACCTACGGCACGTACCTGCACGTAAAAGACGCCATGTTCGACATTAAACGGCGGGGCGAAGACGGGAAAGTGGCCAGTGTGGCGACTTATTCCGCCGAAAAGGTGACGCACATTCTACTGGCCACGGGTACGTTGCTGAGCACCGACGCGGTAAAGCTGGCCATGCGTCATAACGTCGACATCGTGTTTCTGGAACGCGACGGCGATCCGCTGGGGCGGGTCTGGCATACGAAGCTGGGCAGCACCACCCGCATCCGGAAGCGGCAGCTCGAAACCAGTCTCAACGCCGACGGACTGCGCTGGATACGAACCTGGCTGCTGGCCAAACTCGACAATCAGGCCGGTTTTATTCGCGGTTTGAAGAAGCATCGTCCGCAACACACGGATTTTCTGGACGATAAACTGACGCGGCTGGACGCGCTTTCGCTGTCGATCAGCACATTGGTGGGAACGGCCGCTGGTGGTGGTCCGGCGGTGTGCGTGGCCGACGTCGCCGATACGTTGCGGGGACTGGAAGGAACGGCGGGGCGGCTTTATTTCGAAACCCTGAGTTACGTACTCCCCCGCGATTATCAGTTTAACGGACGCAGCAGCCGACCGGCGCGGGACGCGTTCAATGCGTTTCTGAACTACGCCTACGGAATGCTGTATGGCAAAGTTGAAAAGACGCTGATGCTGGCGGGCCTTGATCCGTATCTGGGCTTTCTGCACCGCGACGACTACAATCAGCTGAGTATGGTTTATGACTTTATCGAGCCGTACCGGGGCTTCGCGGATGAGGTCGTGTTCCGGCTGTTTTCAGCCAAGAAAGTAAACAAGGTGCACCTCAGCGAGGTGTCGGGGAGCAAAAATGGATATAGCTTAAACGCTGAGGGTAAGGAACTACTGGTCAATGCGTTCAACGAATTCTTGGACAACGACCCGATTCGGTACCGGGGACGCAACCTCACGCGCAGTCACTGCATTCAGCTCGACGCCCATTCATTCGCGCAGGAGTTGCTGGGCGGTAAAGGCGATACGCCCGTCGACATCAGCACCGTCCAACTCTAATGTTCAGTAGCAACACACCATGATAGCCTGGGTATTATACGATATAGTGAACGACAAGGCGCGCACGAAAGCGGCCAAACTCTGTAAGCAGGCGGGGTTATACCGGGTGCAGTTTTCGTGTTTTCTGGGAACACTGACACCCAATCAGCGCGACACGCTGCAACTGCAACTGGCCGACCTGATCGACGAAGAAACCGACCGCGTTTATATCTTCCCGATGAGTCGCAGCGAGTTACAACAGACGACGCTATTGGGGCAGGCGTTCGACCGAAAGCTGGTTACCGATGAAGTCCGTGCGTTATTTTTTTGATGGTACAACCTATGACGCTTACCCCATCCCACATCATTGAGTATCTGTTTTGCCCCCGGTTCACGTATTTCGAGTATGTGCTCTGCATTCCGCAGCACGAGGATTCGAACTACAAAGTGATGCGCGGCCGGCATCTGCACGACGAGCGGCTGGAGCGCAACAAAGCGTATCTGCGACGCAGACTTGGCGTCACCGACAAACACCTGGATCAGTACCTCACCAACGACTTGATTCGGGGTGTGGTAGACGAGGTACTGGTATTTGGCGACGGCACGATGGCTCCCCTCGACTACAAGTTTGCGGAGTACAAGGACCGGGTATACAGCACCTATGAAACGCAGCTATACTGTTACGCCTGGTTGATCGAAGATAATTTCAACCAACCCGTCGACCGGGGATTCATTGTTTATACGCGTAGCAACAACCGGGTAATCGAGGTGCCGATTTTGGAAGCGAACAAGAGCGACGTGAAGCGGGCCGCCGAGGCTATTTTCACGATTATCGACCGAAATTTCTTCCCCAAAGCTACGAAGGCGAAAGCCCGTTGTGTAACTTGCACCTACCGCAATTTGTGTATCAAATAGCCCATTGCCGGGTGGGAACATATTCGGGAATAGCTAAAATTGGCCTGTATTGTTTTAGTTGTCAGGTAGTTATGTTTACGGAATTTTGGTGAAAAGGTATGCAAACCTGTTCTTTGACAACTGACAAACAATCAAAAAGAGCGGAGACAAAAGTAAGCTATCGTGTTGTAAGTAAGCCAATTAGCCGTCGCGACGACTTCCTAACGTAATCCTGAGTGAAGAAGGATTGAAACACCCACAAGAAGAATTAGATCTTCAGCTGGCGGCTGACTTCCTAACGTAATCCTGAGTGAAGAAGGATTGAAACGCCATACCCATCAGGATATCGACAACGGCCGTCGAGCCTTCCTAACGTAATCCTGAGTGAAGAAGGATTGAAACCCGGGGCATGACCCAGGACTCGAAGGCACAAGCCTACTTCCTAACGTAATCCTGAGTGAAGAAGGATTGAAACCTTTCTCGGTCTGAATCATCATCCACAGTTGCAGCACTTCCTAACGTAATCCTGAGTGAAGAAGGATTGAAACCCCACAGGCCGCTACCAGGAAACGGGACTCGATTTCCTTCCTAACGTAATCCTGAGTGAAGAAGGATTGAAACAGGCATCGAATTGATGGCTACTTAAAAGCAGATAAGCTTCCTAACGTAATCCTGAGTGAAGAAGGATTGAAACGCTTTTGAGAGCGAAAGAACGACGAAACGGGTAGTTTCTTCCTAACGTAATCCTGAGTGAAGAAGGATTGAAACAAAAGTCCCCCCTCTGTAACGGAATCCGTTCCGTTACCCTTCCTAACGTAATCCTGAGTGAAGAAGGATTGAAACATCTCTTCACGCACCTTCGCCGGAATCGAATACCCACTTCCTAACGTAATCCTGAGTGAAGAAGGATTGAAACCTTAAAGGCCCCGCTGCCCCAGAACGATTCCCGTTCGCTTCCTAACGTAATCCTGAGTGAAGAAGGATTGAAACAGCTGGAAGAAAACCGACATCCGCAAAGATGGTGATCTTCCTAACGTAATCCTGAGTGAAGAAGGATTGAAACGACGCTCTTCACTTCGCCAAACTATCAAAGGGGTACCTTCCTAACGTAATCCTGAGTGAAGAAGGATTGAAACCTTCTATGAACACGATTCTAACCAATTGGCGCCAAGTCTTCCTAACGTAATCCTGAGTGAAGAAGGATTGAAACAATGTCCTTAAAAGGGGTATCACGCAGTTCGTACGCCAGCCTTCCTAACGTAATCCTGAGTGAAGAAGGATTGAAACAATGTACGCGAGTTTTGCGCCTGCGTTGGCAACTGTCTTCCTAACGTAATCCTGAGTGAAGAAGGATTGAAACGGAATGACCAGGGAAAGCTCCGGGCTCCAGCTCTGGCTTCCTAACGTAATCCTGAGTGAAGAAGGATTGAAACTGGAGGAGAAAGAGGCCAAGTTTGCCCCATTCCGCACTTCCTAACGTAATCCTGAGTGAAGAAGGATTGAAACCGCCCTCGATTACTTTCGTGCCGGATAACTTGACTTGCTTCCTAACGTAATCCTGAGTGAAGAAGGATTGAAACATGGCCACCCCCATGTTTTTCATTACCCCCGCCGAACTTCCTAACGTAATCCTGAGTGAAGAAGGATTGAAACACCAGCCGGGTAAACTGGCTGGCTCCGGGCGAATCCCTTCCTAACGTAATCCTGAGTGAAGAAGGATTGAAACAGATTCTGAAAAAGCAGCAGAGCGCACGTATTGCGTCTTCCTAACGTAATCCTGAGTGAAGAAGGATTGAAACAAATTATCACCTGACGATGCCTGTAAATCCTGTGTTCTTCCTAACGTAATCCTGAGTGAAGAAGGATTGAAACAAATGAAAAAGCCCAATCCAGCAAGAAGGGGTGGTATCTTCCTAACGTAATCCTGAGTGAAGAAGGATTGAAACTCGCTCATTACTTCGATTGGGAGCGGCCATTTAGGCCTTCCTAACGTAATCCTGAGTGAAGAAGGATTGAAACACTTCTGAATGGAGAAGGCCAGCACTTTAAGTGGTGCTTCCTAACGTAATCCTGAGTGAAGAAGGATTGAAACGGACCATTCGCCCCCGCAATACCCTGCATGCCCTGACTTCCTAACGTAATCCTGAGTGAAGAAGGATTGAAACCTGGCCGTGTGGACGTAGATGGTAAAGAGATTTATGCTTCCTAACGTAATCCTGAGTGAAGAAGGATTGAAACCCTTGTTCCCGCCCGCGCTGCTGTTGCGGTCGGTTGCTTCCTAACGTAATCCTGAGTGAAGAAGGATTGAAACTTGAATACCTGGACGGCGGCTATCAGCGCTACGGCGCTTCCTAACGTAATCCTGAGTGAAGAAGGATTGAAACTTTCTCCCGTATCGCCCGAATCTCGGCCGCCTGGTTTCTTCCTAACGTAATCCTGAGTGAAGAAGGATTGAAACCGCGGGCCTCATATCAACAAACACCTGACAAAACTCTTCCTAACGTAATCCTGAGTGAAGAAGGATTGAAACGGTGGGTTTTTCAGCTTCTGCAGTTGGGTTTGCATCCTTCCTAACGTAATCCTGAGTGAAGAAGGATTGAAACTAGGTATCGCGTTCGGTCGTCAGGGTCGTCACTTTGCTTCCTAACGTAATCCTGAGTGAAGAAGGATTGAAACTCGACGAGTACTTTCGCCGATCGCACTACGCAGCGCCTTCCTAACGTAATCCTGAGTGAAGAAGGATTGAAACACTACCAGTCGAGCCAGCTGGAGAGCGCACAAATCACCTTCCTGACGTAATCCTGAGTGAAGAAGGATTGAAACCCCCACTACGCTTACTGTGCATATCAACGATAGTCACTTCCTGACGTAATCCTGAGTGAAGAGGATTGAAACCATTTGAGGGATGCGCACGATCCGGGCATATTCCCACTTCCTGACGTAATCCTGAGTGAAGAAGGATTGAAACACGATCCCGTTACCTTCTGTCAGGCCAGATACGATCTTCCTGACGTAATCCTGAGTGAAGAAGGATTGAAACTGACTTCCTGATCGTCGTTCAGTCCGGTACCAGCAACCTTCCTGACGTAATCCTGAGTGAAGAAGGATTGAAACTGCGCTACTGGTGGTACGCGGCTATTGGCCTGCTACTCTTCCTGACGTAATCCTGAGTGAAGAAGGATTGAAACTAGAGTCCGCACGTAGATAAATCAAAAAAGAAAACGTTTCCAGACATAATTTAAGTAGGATTGAAACCTTACCTACCACTCCGCCGACATGAAATCTAGCGAACTTCCAAACATAATTCTACGATAAGGAGAATTGAAACATCAGCTAGGTAGCATTCAGACGAGGGTAGGCACTCATCTAGATGTAACTCTGAAAAGGATTGGAAACAGTGTGGCCTACTGCGGCTACGCGTCGTTACCTACACGGCCCTTTTTAATCGCATTGTGCGTCCTATTAAAAGAATGTGCTATCAAGGTGAACTTGTGCTGGCCTAAACTGACTACTCTGTCAAAACAACCAGCGCAGCACTTGTATGCCCAGCCAGGAGGCAATAGACAAAACAGTTAGCCAGGTAATAACTACTGTCCAATTATAATGATGGCAGCTGTCGTTGGGCGATTGTTGATAAGGATGCTTGCTGTCCATGATCGTAGAAAGACTAACCGATGGAGCACATACGTATACAGCATCTTTATGGATTTGTTAACAATAGAAATCTTATGCTCTGGTCCGTCCTACAAACGTTCCCAGAGTTGAGCCAGGCCTATCAGGGAAAGAATCAAGCCAATTAGTATACCAAGAACAGCCCATTTCGAAGGTTTATAACTTGTTATTCGCCAAGCTGATACAGCAAAAAAGAGAGTATAAAGCAAACAGAAACAAAACAAGAATAGACTCATAAACGCAGCAGCAACCCTGTATTATTACTCAATAGTAACTAAAAATCGGACAAAATATTGGCTTGCTATTCATCGCTTATGCAAACGAAACTCCTATTAATTATTTTTTAACAGCAACCTTATTAGGATAACTACTTAGTTGTTGGCAACCTTATGACTCCCATACTTTCTATAGTAAGCCTCATAACCAATAACGTCGTGAACGTTAAGTATACTATACCTCTTCTTATGTATACAAGAAGATAGTTTATTCAAAGGACAACGAAATAGGATGCCATTCTGCATGGTCTACGCTATTTTGCCTACTCCGCCAAATGCCTAATGTCCTAAAATGGCAGTCAACAAACCTGCTGCTTTTGTTTTCTGCCTGATCACAAATCAGCTCTGACGCTTGTAGCGATAAAGCATAAGGCCCGCCGATACCGATCCCAAATTAAAGCACGACCACGGCGAACCCCGTCGTTTCTCTAGCGGTTACTATTTATACCAACATGTATTTATCGGATTATGATTATAAATCCATGCGGGTGTGCAGATGGAATGAGCTTAAACCGCCTTGGCCTGTTGCTGGCCTTTTTTGTATTATCAGTATCCAGCTGGGCACAAATTCAATTAGAAGTGGCCTCCCCGACCCCGCTGGCTGTTGCTGACAGGGGGCTATACCTCGCAGCGTCGTTCAATAACTGGAATCCGGGTGATCCTCGTCTGGCATTGACCCGGCAGCCTGATGGTTCTTACGTCATTCTATTACCGGATACACTACGTCGATTCGAGTATAAATTCACGCAGGGCTCCTGGCAGTTTACGGAAGGAAATGCGCAAGGCGAATCCATTCCGAACCGGCTCTACGAACGTACGGAGACAAAAACACCGCAACGTATTCAGGCTATGGTAGCAGGCTGGGAACAACGGCCCGCCTACCACTTTGTCGTTACCGAACTACCTTCCAATACCCCGGAGGATGCGACTTTATATATCACGGGTACATTTAATAAGTGGAATCCCGCCGACAGTCGTTATCGCCTGCGCAAACAGTTAGATGGGACGTACCGCATTACGGTATATTCCGATCTGCCTCGCCTGGAGTACAAGTTTACGCGGGGTAGCTGGACAATGGTCGAAAGTCGTGACAGCGGCAAATCACGACCAAACCGTCGTATTGCGCGGGCCGAAAGCAAGAACCTGGACATAGACGTACCCATCCGGGGCTGGGAAGATTTGAGCAGTTCGCTCCAGTTTTACTCTGTTTTTGACCTGGTCATGCTGGTGTCGGTTGTTCTGGGCGGGCTGCTGGTAGTGGGCTTACCCGTACGTCGAAGTCAGAATCAGCAGGCTAACCGTTGGTTGCTGATTCTTATTGGCTTGTCCTCTTTCTTTATTCTGCTGAAAATCGTCAGTGGATACCGCGACGTGGCTAATGCTTACCCTAAACTGCTGCTGTTGCCGGATTTTATCTGGTTTCTATACGCTCCGTTATTCTACGTGTATTTACGTCGGCTACTTGTCGAACCAGTTCTACTAACTCGCAACTGGCTGTACCGCTTGCTGCCCGTCGTTCTGCACGTCTTCGCTTACTTGCCTTATTTCCTGATGGACAGCAAAGTCTTTCAGTTAAAGCTGGTTAATCAGGACGTAACGTTGCGGGGTTTGTTCTTAGTCCTTTGTTTTCTGGCGCTGGTTTTTAATACTGGCTACTGGTTACGCTGCCGCCGGTTGCTCCAGACATACCGCCAACAGATCGGCGACACAGCGCGTCAATCGGTTACGTATCTGAACACGGTCCTGAGTATCCAGGCCATTTGCCTCACCCTCTGGCTTTTTCTGTATGGGCTGACGGTCACTAGTCGATTCACCGAGGTTGACATCCTGGCCCTGTCCGAACAGAATATTGATACGATCTGGCTGATCTTCTCGACGCTTACCTATTTTCTGAGCTACGTGGCTATCCGACAGTCGGCGTTGAGTCTGTCGTCTCCCGCGCCATCGTCGATCAACCTGCCGACCAAAGTTGCCCGATCTACGATCTCTCTAGAAGCAATACCGGCTGGTAGTGACCCAGCACAGAGCCTATCGAGTCAGCCCCCATTAGTCCCCGCTTCGCTACCCAAATCGGTTTCCCAGGCATCATCGATTGATGTTACCACCTTTCTGGATACAGTTGAAGCGTATATGGTGCAGCACAAGCCGTACACGAATCCGAACCTGACCATTCACGAATTAGCCTCTGGCCTCAAGATGACACCGCATCTATTATCGCGGGTTATTAACGAGGGATTCGGGAAAAACTTCTTCGATTTCGTCAACCAGTATCGGGTCGACGAATTGAAACATCGCATGAATGATCCTCACGCCCGTCATCAGACGTTACTTAGTATGGCTTTCGATGTTGGCTTCAATTCCAAAACGGCGTTCAATCGGGCATTCAAGAAACTTACGCAACAAACTCCCAAGGAATACTTCCAGACGCCGACGGAGGAACACGCTGAGTAGAGGTTCCACTTTCTGAAAAAGGCACTTCAATTCTAAATACAAGTTATTGATAAACAGTAATTTGCATTTTTCTTTTTGACTTTTTGAAATATACCGAAAGTGGGACGACAGGCGTGTTGAGGCATGGTACTTTTGTGAGATAATTTTGACCTGAGCATTTCTATCGGTCAACTTATTAATCCAATTGAACCAATGCTAATTATCCCGACGATGGAAAACTTTTCAGAAAGGTTTCGACGTCCAGGATCACCAGCTGCTCTTTGGCGACTGGCGATGCTGATGTCATTTGCTTTCTTCATCAACGTAACTGGTATGGCGCAGGGCATTACGCTGAGCGGTACCGTAACAGAATCCGACGGTCTGCCGCTCCCCGGCGTGACCGTTCAGCTTAAGGGTACCACGCGCGGTACCCAGACCGATGTTGACGGTAAATACCAGATTCCAAACGTAGAGCCTACGGCTACATTACTCTTTAGTTTCATCGGCAAAACCTCGCAGGAAGTAGCTGTCGGTAACCGCACTACGGTCGATGTTACCCTGGCCGATGATGCGAAGGCACTACAGGAAGTTGTGGTGGTTGGCTACGGAACCCAGCGTCGACAGGACGTAACGGGTTCAATTGCGGCCATCTCCTCAGCCGAGTTCCAAAAAGGTAATATTGTCAACCCTGAACAGTTAGTAGCCGGTAAGCTGGCGGGTGTGAGCATTACGCCCCCCAGCGGCCAACCCGGTGGCGGTAGCCAGATCCGGATTCGGGGAGGCTCGTCGCTCAACGCCAGTAATGATCCACTCATTGTTATTGATGGAGTACCGGTCGACAACAACGGCGTAACGGGGGCCTCGAATGCGCTCAGCCTGATCAATCCGCAGGATATTGAAACCTTTACCGTACTGAAAGACGCTTCATCAGCCGCTATTTACGGGTCGCGGGCGGCTAACGGCGTTATCCTGATCACGACGAAAAAAGGCCGGGCGGGCGACAAAACGCGCGTTAGCTTCAGCACGCTGCCAACTTATTCCTATAATCCGAAGCAGGTACCCGTTCTGTCGCCCGATCAGTTCCGCGATGTGATCAATGGGGTAGGTACGCCCGCTCAACAGGCGCTGCTGGGATCAGCCAATACGAACTGGCAGGATCAGATTTTTGCGCCAGCGTTCAGCATCGACAACAACCTGGCCGTGACAGGCTCCATCAAGAATACGCCTTACCGGGTTTCGGCTGGATACATTACCCAGAATGGGACCCTCAAAACCTCAAACTTCCAGCGGTTTTCGGGCTCACTGGGCCTGACGCCCCGCTTTTTTGACGATCACCTACGGGTCGATATCAACCTGAAAGGCTCGATCATCAAAAACCGCTTTGCCGAGCAGGGTGCTATTGGAGCAGCGGTGTCGTTCGACCCAACGCAACCGGTCTACGACAGCGAAGCTCCTTTCGGTGGTTTTTACGAATGGCGAAATGCCGACGGCACGCTGAACGCCCTGGCTCCCCGCAACCCACTGGGTCTGCTGTATCAGCGCGAAAACCGGTCAAACGTGCAACGCAGCATCGGTAACGTGCAGTTCGACTACAAATTTCACTTCCTACCCGAACTGCGGGCCAACCTGAACCTCGGGTACGATATCTCGAAGTCAGCAGGTACCGACTTTACGCCAGCTTACGCGGGTAATCAGTTTTATCAGGGTGGTCAGAATAACCAGTCTGCCGGTACGCGGAATAACAAAACGCTGGATTTTTACCTGAACTACGCGAAAGACCTGAAATCCATCAAGAGCCGTATCGACGTAACGGCCGGGTACGCTTACCAGGATTTCATCCGGGAGAACCCAAGCTTTCCGAACCTGCGGGCTGAACCAATTCTGGTTGGCGGAGTACCCAGCAGCGATACGATCAGTGCAGCCGGGGTTCCGTTTCGTACGCAGTACACGCTCATCGGCTTCTTTGGCCGGGTGAACTATACCTTGAAGGATCGTTACGTTCTGACGGCTACGGTACGTCGGGATGGTACGTCACGCTTCGGTCCGGATCAACGCTGGGGCACGTTTCCCTCGCTGGGCGCATCGTGGAGCATCAAGGATGAATCGTTCCTGAAAGATGTGAAAGCCCTGTCAGCCCTGAAGCTACGGCTAGGTTACGGTATTACCGGTCAGCAGGACCTGTCGAATATCTCGAACGACTATCCCTACCTGCCCCGCTACACCTTATCGGACCCAACGGCGCAGTATCAGTTCGGCAACATGTTCTACCGGACGCTACGGGCCGAAGGCTACGACGCTAACATCAAATGGGAGGAAACGCAGGCCATTAACGCGGCTGTTGATTATGCGTTCTTCAACGGACGAATTTCGGGTAGTGTCGACTTCTACCGCAAGACAACGAAAGACCTACTGTCGACCATTCCGGTGGCAGCTGGCTCGAATTTGACAAACTTCATTCTGACGAACGTTGGTAGCCTGCGTAACTCGGGGGTTGAGTTCACGCTGAACACGACGCCGATCCAGCGCGAAGGGCTGAATCTGGACGTAAACTTTAACGTAACATACAACCAGAACCAGATCACGAACCTCCTGAAAGTTCCTAATCCGAATGATCCGGGCATCCTGGTCGGTGGGGTCAGCGGAGGAACGGGCAACACCATCCAGATTCAGACGGTAGGCTTCCCAACCAACGCGTTTTACGTACTGCGCCAGGTGTATAACTCGAATGGCACACCGATCGAAGGAGTTTATGAAGACCGTAACGGCGATGGTCAGATCACGGTGGATGACCGCGTTCGCTACCAGACAGCTAATCCACGGGTGCTGCTGGGCTTTACGTCGCAGCTGACCTACCGCAACTTCAGCGCTGGTTTCACCCTCCGGGGTAACTTGGGCAACTACGCCTACAACAACGTCCGGTCGAACAGTGGCGCTTACCGCACGTTCGTCAACTCACTGGGTTTCCTGGCCAACGGCTCACCGAACGTCCTGACGACAAACTTCTTAGTGAATCAGTACTTCTCGGATTATTACGTCGAAAACGCGTCGTTCGTGCGGATGGATAACCTGAACCTGGGCTACAACTTCGGTAAGGTGATTGGTAACCGGGCCTCCCTGCGGGCGTCGCTGACCGCGCAGAACCTGTTCGTAATCACGAAGTATTCAGGACTGGACCCGGAGATTGGCAGTAACAACCCCGCCAACAACGCGGGCGCACCGGGCATCGATAATAACTTCGTTCCCCGTCCTCGTACCATCTCGCTAGGTCTGAACCTGGATTTCTAAACACAAACTGGAGTCTGATCCTCGCGTATTGACGTAACGAAGACCTGACTTCCGCAGACAACGATCTTATCCATGATTACGATAAACAACTTTTTAAAGACAGGCGTGCTGGCGGCCTTACTGGCAACGGCAACCTCCTGCATGAACGATCTGGACCGGACGCCGACTTACGACGTAACGTCAGCCTCGGTCTACGCTGATCCGGCCAATTACAAGCCAGTACTGGCCAAGCTGTATGCGGTCATGGCCGTGAGTGGGCAGCAAGGACCAGCCGGTAAGCCTGACATCAGCGGTATCGACGAGGGCACGTCGAATTACATCCGGCTGCTGTGGACGCTCCAGCAACTACCCACCGATGAAAGCGTGATTGCCTGGAATGACCAGACCATCCAGGATTTTCATACCATGCGCTGGACCTCAGCCGATGGATTCATCACGGGGATGTACAGCCGTATTTTTTACCTGGTAACGGCCTGTAACGAATTCATCCGCGAGACGACGGACGATAAGCTGGCTAGCCGGAACATCACCGGTCAGGCCGCAACCGACGTGCGGACGTACCGGGCCGAAGCCCGTTTCCTGCGCGCACTGGCTTACTATCACGCTATTGATCTGTTCGGCAGCGTTCCTTTCGTGACCGAAGCCGACGCGCCAGGTTCGTTCCTACCCCCGCAAATTTCGCGGGCGGATTTGTTCACCTACGTCGAGACTGAACTGAAAGCCATCGAAACCGAACTGGCAGCTCCCCGCGCGGGTGAGTACGGCCGGGCCGACCGAGCGGCTGCCTGGTCGCTGCTGGCCAAGCTGTATTTGAACGCGCAGGTATATACCGGAACGGCTCGTTATACCGACGCCGTTACGTATGCCGGTCGGGTTGTTCAGGCCAACGCCTATTCGTTGTCACCCAACTACCAGAGCTTATTCCTGGCCGACAACAACAATTCCCCGGAGATCATCCTGCCCGTGGCGTTCGATGGCCTGCGGACACTGACTTACGGGGGTATGACCTTCCTGATTCACGCGCAGGTGGGTGGTCAGATGCAACCCAGCCAGTTTGGCATCAATAGCGGTTGGGCCGGTTTGCGGACGACTAAAGCGCTGGTAAACCTGTTCCCGGACGCAGCGGGCACGGCCGACAAACGGGCGTTATTCTTCACGCAAGGGCAAAATTTGGAAATCAACGATCTGACAGCCTTTACGGATGGATACGCGGTCACGAAATACCGGAACGTAACCTCGGCCGGTCAGGCTGGTTCGGACCCATCAGGCAACTACCCCGATACGGATTTCCCGCTGTTTCGTCTGGCCGATATGTACCTAACCTACGCCGAAGCCGTACTTCGTGGTGGTACGGGTGGCGATGCAGGAACGGCACTCACCTACGTCAACGCCTTACGTACCCGCGCCGGAGCAACCGCCGTTACGACGGCTGGCCTGACGCTGGACTTCCTGCTGGCCGAACGGGGTCGGGAGCTGTACTGGGAAGGCACGCGCCGGACGGATCTGATTCGCTACGGTCGGTTCACGACGGGTACGTACCTGTGGCCCTGGAAAGGGGGCGTTCAGAATGGTCGCGCCGTGGAGGATTTCCGAAATCTGTACCCGATTCCAGCGGCCGACATTGTGGCGAACCCAAGTCTTACCCAGAATACCGGCTATTAAATAGCGTTACGGACCGATCTTACTTCTTAGTGATCGGCCTGTAATGCGGCTTATCCGCATAAAGAGTCTAGTACAGATCACGTGCAATACTTACAGATAATGAAATCCTGGTTTAATTACTTCTTGATGGCTGGCCTGGCGCTGACGACCCTGGCGGCCTGCGAAAAAGACGAGGATCGGCTGATCCTGGCCGAGCCGGCCCCGCTGGCCCTCACCTCCAGCGCGACGAGTGTATCGCTGACTAGCGGCACAGCAACAAACGAAGTCCTGCGTCTGAACTGGACGCCCGCCGACTACGGCTTCAGTGCTGCCGTGACATACACTGTTCAGCTCGATAAACAGGGTGGTACGTTCGAAGCACCGGTGAACATTTCGGCGGGCTCCAGTACCTCGCTGAGCGTAACGGGTGCTACCCTGAACCAAAACCTGCTCCGGTTGGGACTGGCTCCCAACAACGCCGGACAGTTCGCCGTTCGGGTTATGGCCGCCATTGCCCGTCCCAGCAGCGACCCAAGTAACATGGTTTACTCGAATGCGGCAACCGTGAGCGCTACACCTTACCTCGTTCTTATCGACTACCCATCGCTGTACGTACCGGGCGATTACCAAAGCTGGACACCAGCTACGGCCCCCAAAGTTGCGTCGATAAAAGACAACAAAGTGTATGAGGGGTACGTCTACTTTTCGAAAGCGTCGCCCTTTAAATTTACCTCGGCTCCAAACTGGGATAACACCAACTACGGCGCGGGCGGCACCGGCAAACTGTCAACCACCGGTGGTGATCTGACCATTGCTGAGCCTGGTTACTACCTGATCAAAGCAGATCTGAACGCGCTGACCTGGAGCGCTACCAAAACTACCTGGAGCGTAATCGGCGCGGCAACGCCCGGCGGCTGGGATACCGACAGCCCACTAACGTTCAACCCAACAACGAATACCTGGACGGCCACGCTGGACCTGAAAGCGGGTGAACTGAAATTCCGGGCGAACGATGCTTGGGATATCAACTACGGCGATGGCGATAGCAAAAACGGAGCGGCCGCGGATGGCTTACTTGACCTGAACGCGGACAATATCGTCGTGCCCTCGGCGGGTCGTTACCTGGTGACGCTGAATCTGAGCAACGCCGGTAACTATCTCTACACGCTGACCCGACAATAGTTACACCGTAATCTGAGCTCGTGAACCCCTTACCCAACCTCTGCGCAGAAAGTTAATCTTATAGCGAGTTTGCTCTGACCACCGGCACGGGCCGCCCCGCCTAGCCCCTCCTACAACAGGAGGGGAACGCGCAGAAGTTATCTTTTTTAACCTCCCCCTCCTGTTGTAGGAGGGGGCCGGGGGGGGGGGTGGTTTTCTACCGACAACAGTCCTGCTATAAGATTAGCTTTCAAGGGGCGGGCTAACAAAATGTACCTAGTAATATCTCCGTTTCACACTGCCTGGTAACGATGTTGCTTCCAGACAGTTTTTTTACGCTCTACCATGCGTTTTTTTGTTTCCTTACTAGTGCTGGCGATCCTGGTCTTCACCCAGTTGCAGGCTCAGTTAACCCAAAAAGCTACCGGCCAAACGGGTGTTCATTACGAAATTTTTGTGCGTTCCTTCGCCGACTCCAACGGCGACGGCATCGGCGACCTGAACGGCGTCACGGGCAAACTCGATTATCTGAAAGACCTGGGCGTGTCAGCTCTTTGGCTTATGCCCATCAATCCATCGCCATCTTACCACAAGTACGACGTAACGGACTACTACGGTATTGATCCCGAGTACGGCACGATGGCCGACTTCAAACGACTACTAGCCGAAGCGCACCGTCGGAACATCAAGGTGATCATTGATTTTGTCATCAACCACACCAGCGACCAGCACCCCTGGTTTAAGGACGCGGCTGCCAACCCGGCTAGCCCGTATCGCAACTGGTACGTCTGGATGACACCCCGCCAGATCGATTCGCTCAACCTGGCCACCCGCGAAGCCACGGCCGACTCGGGGGAACGCAGTCCCTGGCATGTCGCCCACAAAAACGCGGACCCAGCAGCGGCCAGATACTACGGCATGTTCTGGAGCGGTATGCCCGACCTGAACTACGACGAACCGAAAGTTCGGCAGGAGATTTACAAAACCGGTCAATACTGGCTGCGGGATATAGGCGTTGACGGCTTCCGGCTCGATGCCGCCCGGCATATCTATCCCGATCAGGAGGAACCGAAGAATCCGCTATTCTGGCAGGAGTTTGGTCAGGCAATGGCGCAGGTGAAACCGGACGTGTACACCGTTGGCGAAGTCTGGACCAAAGCCGAAATTGTAGCACCTTACTTCAAAGGACTGACGGCCAACTTTGATTTCGATCTGTCGTTTGCGTTACAGAAGTTGGTTAAACAGGAAGCCGATACAATGAACGTCGTGAAGATGCTGGCCCACAATCGGACGGTTTTTGGCCGGAGCAATCCTACGTTCATCGACGCGACCATGCTGACGAACCACGACCAGAACCGCATTGGCAGCGTCTTAAGCGGCAACCTGAACCACGAAAAAGTGGCAGCATCCCTCCTGCTGACCCTGCCCGGCAACCCCTATATCTACTACGGCGAAGAATTGGGCATGCTGGGCCGCAAACCCGACGAAGCCATTCGGGAGCCGTTTCTGTGGACAGTCCAGGCGCAGGATACCCAGCGTACTCGCTGGCAAAAACCGTACTTTTCGAAAGACTCGACCGTAGCACCCCTATCGCGGCAGCAGGCCGATCAGAACTCGCTGTTCTCACACTACAAACGGCTAATTCAGTTCCGCAACAGTAATCCGGTGCTGAACGATAACTTAAGTCAGTTAGTAGAAACGGACCTGAAACGGTCGGATCTGGTTTCGTTCATTCGCAAATCCGGGAACCGCTCGGTACTGGTGGTGCAGAACCTGACGGGCAAACCCATTATGGCCCCGCTAACTGCTACCGAAAAATCCTTCAAAAAAGTAGTTTTTCAAACGGGGCAGGGTGGTGTGATTAAGAATGGCAATTTGACCATTCCGGCTTACGGTTGTACAATTCTGGAATAATTTAGCAGCTTGCGACCCAAACAAACTCAACGATGCCGTTCACTGTTAGTCAAGCCATAACAACAAGACTCTGAATGCAAGCTGACGTTTCGGCTCCGGCCGCTTCCGTACCTAATCACCACTCGCCGGTGGGACACACGGGCGTTCACTACGAGATTTTCGTGCGCTCCTTCGCCGACTCCAACGGCGACGGCATTGGTGACCTCAACGGCGTTACAAACAACCTGGATTATCTAAAGGATCTGGGGGTGTCAGCCATCTGGCTGATGCCCATTAGTCCCTCCCCAACCTACCATAAATACGACGTAACGGATTACTACGGTATCGACCGGGAGTATGGCTCGATGGACGATTTCCGAAGGCTCGTCCGGGAAGCGCATCAGCGGGGTATTGCGGTCATCATTGATCTGGTGATTCATCACACCAGTATTCAGCATCACTGGTTTAAGGAAGCAGCCAAAGGTCCGAACAACCCATACCGGCAGTTCTACCACTGGCTCACGCCCGAAGAAATTAAGGCCCGGAAGCTAAACACCCGTGACATTACCGCCGACTCCGGTGAAAAGAATCCCTGGCACGTGCCGCCCCGTGACTTTGTCCAGACTACGTATCGCGAGAAGTATTACGGTATGTTCTGGAGCGGTATGCCCGATCTGAACTTCGATCACCGACCTGTGCGCGAGGAGATTTTCAAGATTGTCCGTTACTGGCTAAACGACGTGGGCGTTGATGGTTTTCGGCTGGATGCGGCCCGGCACCTCTACCGCGAGTTCGACGAACCCAAGAATCACCAGTTCTGGGAGGAGTTTGGTCAGGTGGTTGAAGCCGCCAAACCGGGTGCGTATACCGTGGGCGAGGTCTGGACGCGGCCCGAACACATTGCTCCCTACTTCCGGGGCTTGAAAGCCAATTTCAACTTTGATCTGCGGCTGGCCATTGAAGAAGTCGTTCGGCGCGAGGACGATACTGAAGACCTGATCGAGTTTGTGGATTACGTGCACGGTGCCTTTGCCAACGTCAACCCCAACTTTATCGACGGACTGATTCTGTCAAACCACGACCAGAACCGCATTGGCAGCTTACTGAAAGGTAATCAGAATCAGTTACGCGTGGCCGCTAATCTGTTGCTGACGCTGCCTGGCCTCCCCTACCTGTATTACGGTGAGGAAATTGGCATGTTGGGTTTGAAACCCGACGAAAGCATTCGGGAACCATTCCTGTGGGACATCCGCGCCCGCGACTGGCAGCGCACCCGCTGGCGTCGGGGCCGCTACTCGACCAGTCAAACAATGCGCCCGCTGGCGGAGCAACGGAACGATCCGGACTCGCTGTTCTCGCACTACAAGCGGCTGATTCTGTTCCGTAATAGCCATCCGGTGCTGAACGACAACCTGAGTCGCATCAGCCAGACAGGTATCCGGCAGCGGGGTACCATCTCATTCATCCGTCAGTCGGCTAATGGTCAGCGGGTGCTGGTAGTACATAACCTGACGAAGAAGCCGATTACCGTTGTTTTATCGCCCGACGAAAGCTGGTGTCAACAACTCGCCTTTGCTACGGCCGAGGGCGTTACGTTCGGGAATGATCAGTTGCACTTACCGCCCTACAGTTGCGCCGTTGTGGGGTAACTGGGTCATGGATGCCACTCATTTGGCGTGAGCCACGGTCACACATCAACACAAATCTCTCCTTAATAGAAAGCCATTTAGGTAAACGTCTAGTTATCCCTATCTGACCTCATTCCCTAGAGAAGATCATGGATAGCATTAATCAACAGCAACCCGAGAAGAATCACGAAGATCTGGCCGGTACCGAAGCAGGCAAAAAGATCAAGGAGCTAACCGACAAGAACAGTACCTGCTATTTCTGCACAAAGATCACAACCGGCGAACCTCTTCGGACGCGGCCTATGTCGGTACAGAAAGTCGATGAAGCCGGCAACTTCTGGTTCCTGAGCGCCAACGACAGCCATAAGAACGCTGAAATTGCGGCCGATAATCGGGTACAGCTACTGTTTCAGGGCTCGGAGCACTCCGATTTTCTGAGTATATACGGTACAGCTACGATCTCGACGGACAAAGCGCTCATCAAAGAACTGTGGGAACCCCTGCTGAAAACCTGGTTCACCGAAGGCGAAGATGATCCGCGCATTACGGCCATTCAGGTTGATACTCAACAGGGCTACTACTGGGATAATAAACATGGTGACGCCGTCGCCTTTGCCAAAATGGCTGTCGGAGCCGTCCTTGGCAAGACACTCGATGACTCCATCGAAGGGACGCTTACTGCCTAAGAAATGCATAAATTGCCAAAAGAACGGGTTCTATCATCACCGCAAGCAAGTGAGGATAGAACCCGTTCTTTTTATTGAACAGACGACATTAGTCAGGTCATCAACGGAGTTTCGAGCTAGATGATCGGCCCAATAATACGTTATCGAGACTATACCGCCCCGGTCCCAGCAGGAGCAGCACGATATACGCAGTCAGGTAAAAGAAACCAGGAGCGGCATCGCCAAAAATGTCTCCTTCGTGCGCCATGAATACGATAACCAGCGTCGTAATGATCAGCGGAATAAGGGCCAGGCGAGTAAACAAACCAAGGGCCAGCAAGACCGAGCAAACGAGTTCGGCGAAAATGGCCAGACTTATTGACACGGCACCACTCATTCCCAGAAAGCTCATGAACTCTTTCTGCCACTCGGAAAAGTGAACGAGCTTGGCGTAACCATGCGGAATCATCAGGATACCGAACGTGAGCCGCAGCAGCAGCGACGACCAGTTGAGTGCCGCACTTGTTGATTGCCAGGGTGAAACTAGTGGAATATTCATCGGCGCGAAATTAATAAAACTAGCCTAACGAACTGTCACTACGTACGTAGCGCACCGCCAGACTGACTGGTACGTCTTACCGCCCTGCTCGCCGGTTTCTTTTTCGGTTTTGCGGTATTTATGAGTCTTCAAACAGGCGCTGCGTCAAGCATTGTCGGGTTGTACGACATTCACTTTTACGAGTACTGCACTTGGCTAGATACGCTTTTTCTTTTCTATACCCTATAGAACCAGTCCGCTTATCATCAATAAAGCCAGAAAAAGTGCGTCGATGAGCAGGATGTCATAGGGATTGCGGGTAAAGGTGTTCCAGAACCAGTTACTGTACGAACGCATCTACAAAAAATACATACGAACAATAGCATTATTCAATTGATTGTCTCGCAACAGATCGACCTTGTAGATTATTGACAATATCCTCGTCAGCTTTCTACGAATGGAATTTCTTTTTGTTTTTTTGCGCTGCCCCGTGTTCATATCCCGCATCCAACTACCGTCATGACCCGATTTGCTACCCTCCTCTTTTTCTTTTTCCCAACGCTACTATTCGCGCAGATAAGCCACTACGAGCGGACCAACGGTCAGGAAACGGCTACCTATACTGAAATTATTGATTGGTACACCCAGTTGGACAGGCAGTATGAGCAGGCGAAATTGGTTGAGGTTGGCAAGACAGACATCGGTAAACCACTACACCTGTTTCTGCTATCGGCCGACAAGAATTTTACACCCAGCGCTCAGAAGGTAACCCTATTGATCAACAACGGTATTCACCCCGGCGAGCCTGAAGGCATTGACGCTAGCATGCTATGGGCGCGGGAACTGCTGAAAACGAATAAGCTGCCTAAAAACGTCCTGCTGGCCATTGTTCCCGTCTACAACGTCGACGGCTGCCTGAACCGGGGGTTGTCACGGGTTAATCAGAATGGCCCCATTGAATATGGCTTTCGGGGCAACTCCCGTAACTACGACCTGAACCGGGATTTCATCAAGACAGATACGGAGAATGCCCGGTCATGGCAACGTATGTTCCAGACGTACAAACCGCACGTTCTGATCGATAACCACACCAGTAACGGTGCTGATTACCAGCACATCCTGACGTATTTCGCGACGCAGAAAGATAAGCTGCATCCGCAGGTATCGGGCTACATGACGCAGACCTTTCAACCCGAACTAGACAAAGCCCTCACAACGCGTGGTTTTCAGCCGGTACCGTACGTCAACAACTTTTCGGATACGCCTGAGAGTGGCATTGAAGGGTTTAATGATTCACCCCGCTATAGTTCTGGCTACGCGGCACAGTTCAACTGTATGGGTTTCGTGGTCGAACTGCACATGCTGAAAGATTACCCGTCGCGGGTGAAAGGCACCTACGCGTTCATGGAAGAAGCGCTGCGACTGATCCAGCGCGACGCGGCCAAACTGATTGCCAACAAGCAACAAGCCGATAAAGCCGTCAGCCAGCAAACGACCTTTGCCCTGAGCTACAAAGCTGACCGTTCTAAAGTGGATAGTATTCCCTTTCTTGGCTATAAAGCCGTGTACAAACCCAGCGACGTATCGGGTCTGAAACGGCTTTCGTACGACCGTTCGGCGCCATTCACTAAACCGATTGCTTATAGAAACACTTTCGTCCCGAACGTAACGGCTGAGAAACCAAAAGCATACGTCATTTCCCAGGGATGGACGGCAATTGTGGATCGCTTAAAACGGAATGGCGTGGTAATGCAAACGCTGCCGAAGGATACGCTGATTACGCTGGATACGTATTACATCGGCGATCTGAAAACCGGCACCCGGCCCTTCGAAGGGCATTACGTTCATACCGACGTAACCCTTCGCACCGAACCACAGCCGATTCAACTGTACAAGGGGGATTACCTGGTTTACCCGAACCAGACGAGCAATCGCTACATCGTCGAGACGCTGGAGCCGCAGGGTACTGACTCGTTTTTTGCCTGGAACTTTTTCGACAGTATTCTGGGGCAGAAAGAACACTATTCGGCTTACGTATTCGAGGACGTAGCCGCCGACTACCTCAAAAAACACCCGGACGTACAGCAGAAATTAGCCGAGCGAAAAGCGGCTGACAAAACCTTCGCCGAGAGCGCGTCGGCCCAGTTGGAGTTCGTTTACCAGAACTCGCCTTATTACGAGAAGACGCACAACCGGTATCCGGTGTACCGGCTGCGGTAGACAGTTTCTGGCATTCCGCACGAAGGATTGAGCTGCCGAAGAGCCCGGCAGAAGCATTCGTTAACAATCAATGTAAGCGCTAGTTAGCGTTAAACGCCCCCGCCCGTCATGCCTCCTTATGAGACGTATCGCGGACCCATTCCCGTTGTTTCCGGTCTCTCAATACCAAGCAAAATACTAACAACAGTCTACAATTCTGGGTTGGTAAGTATAGTATTAACTCAATTTGTTATGACTCAACTGCAAGACCCACGACATCAGTACCCAGCTCCTCCCTATCCACAGGGCGATCAGGACCATCCCGGTTCCGACGCCAAAATGACTCCCAAAGCCGATCACGGCGAAACATCCTACAAAGGCAGCGGTCGGTTAGCCGGTCGTAAAGCACTCATTACGGGTGGCGACAGTGGTATTGGACGGGCCGTTGCCATTGCTTTTGCCAAAGAAGGGGCCGATGTCCTGATTTCATACCTGAGCGAGCAGGAAGATGCTAACGAAACGGTACGTCAGGTAGAAGCTGCCGGTCAGAAAGCGGTGGCCGTTATGGGCGACATTCAGGACGAAGCTCATTGCAAAGAGCTGGTTCAGCAGGCGGTCGATGAGTTTGGCCAATTGGATATTCTGGTCAACAATGCCGCCTTCCAGATGAACCACGATTCATTCCTCGACCTGCCTTCGGACGAATTCGAGAAAACGTACCGGACCAACGTCTTCGCGATGTTTTATCTCTGCAAAGCAGCGGTTCCGGTTATGAAACCCGGTGGATCTATCATCAATACGGCCTCCATTCAGGCGTACATGCCAGAACCTTCGCTGCTGGCTTATGCTGGTACGAAGGCCGCTATTGTTAACTTCTCCAAAGCGTTGGCCAAAGAAGCCATCGAACATGGTATTCGCGTTAACGCCGTAGCACCCGGTCCTGTCTGGACTCCGCTTATTCCGGCGACGATGCCAGAGGATAAAGTAAAAACGTTTGGTGAAGACTCGCTACTGGGCCGGGCAGCCCAACCCGTCGAACTGGCGCCCATTTATGTACTATTAGCCTCACAGGAAGCCAGTTACATTACGGGCATGATCTATGGCGCAACGGGCGGGCGCCCGATCGGCTAAGCTTTGCTCACTGATTTCGCTTACGTTCTTAGTCACCCAAAGGAGTTGGTTTTATAGCCAGCTCCTTTACTTTTGCACGTTCCCAGCCTATTTGCTGTCCCTCGTTTTTATGCGTATCCTTTTAGTACTTTGCCTGATTACCACGACTCTCTTCGCTCAGGAACCCACTGCCGCCCGAATTAGGAAACACATTAATTACCTGGCTTCTGACAAGATGAAAGGCCGGGGAACTGGCAGAAAGGAAAACACCAAAGCTGCTCGCTACATCGCTAAACAGTTTAAAAAATACGGCCTGGCGCCACGCGGCACGGATGGCTATTTCCAGGAGTTCATAGCGAAAGTGCGTCGGGTCGTGGTGCCGGATAGCCTGCGCAAAACGGTGAACGTAATCGGCTTTCTAGACAACGGGGCTGCCAACACCATCGTCATCGGCGCGCACTATGATCACCTCGGCATGGGTTTACAAGGAAGCTCGCTGGATTCACTGCCACAGGGCAAACTGCACAACGGAGCTGATGATAATGCGTCGGGCGTGGCCGGTATGCTGGAACTGGCGCAATACTACGCCAACAACGACGTGAAGGAGCCGTATAATTTTTTGTTTATGGGGTTTGGTGCCGAGGAACTCGGCTTACAGGGCTCCCGCTATTTTCTGAATAATCCTACGCTGCCGCTGTCATCAATGGATTACATGATCTGTTTCGATATGATTGGCCGATACAACCCGGATCGGGGCGTTGGCATTGGCGGCTACGGTACTAGCAGTGACTGGCCAACTATCTTCAAGAACGTAACAAGCTCGATTAAGTTTTTCACGGATGGCCCCGGCAACGGCGGTTCAGACAATGCCGCTTTCTACGCTAAACAGATTCCGGTATTATTTTTTCATACCGGCGGCCACCCCGATTACCACAAGCCCACTGACGATCCGGACAAGATCGACGCTCAATCCGAAACAGCCATTCTGAAGTTAGCCATCACCGTCATTAACAACAGCTTGGCCCGTCCAAAACTGCCTTTTACGGCGGTAAAATAAGCTTGACAGTCGTGTCATCCTGTGTCAGAAATTAACCCAATTGGGACGTTTACTGCGTCAGTTGTTCGCCGGAGCGTATTGGAACAAATTACCAAAACCTGTCCCGGTAACGCCCGGTGCACTATCTTTGTCCAGTTTATCCTGCTACTGCTGCCATGGCCCAATCACTTAGCGTCCGCCACCTGGTGGGCATCAAAGACCTAACCGAGTCTGACATTCAATTGATTCTGGATACGGCCAGTCAGTTTAAGGAAGTCATTAACCGGCCTATCAAGAAGGTTCCCTCGTTACGTGACGTAACCATCGCCAACGTTTTTTTCGAAAATTCTACCCGCACCCGGCTGTCGTTCGAGCTGGCCGAGAAACGCCTTTCGGCCGATGTTGTGAATTTTTCGGCGTCGGGAAGTTCGGTCAAGAAGGGGGAAACATTGCTGGATACGGTCAATAATATCCTGGCAATGAAGGTGGATATGGTCGTGATGCGGCACAGCAGTCCCGGCGCTCCACATTACCTCACCAAACACATCAAGGCCAACGTTGTCAACGCGGGCGACGGTACGCATGAGCACCCTACTCAGGCGCTGCTTGATTCCTTTTCCATCCGCGAAAAACTCGGCGATCTGGCTGGCAAACGTATTGCCATCATCGGCGACATTACCCACTCGCGGGTAGCCCTGTCCAACATTTTCTGTTTGCAGAAACAGGGCGCTGAAGTAATGGTGTGCGGCCCCAAAACCCTTATTCCGAAACACATGGAAGCGTTGGGCGTCCGGGTCGGCCACGACGTCCGGGCCGCGCTGGAATGGTGCGACGTTGCGAACGTACTGCGTATTCAATTGGAGCGGCAGCAAATCAAATATTTTCCCTCGCTGCGGGAGTACTCGCTGTATTACGGTATCTCGAAGCAGATGCTGGACGAACTGGACCGGCCCATCGTGCTGATGCACCCCGGCCCTATCAACCGGGGTGTTGAACTTACGTCCGATGCCGCCGACTCACCCCACAGCATCATTCTTGATCAGGTTGAAAACGGTGTTGCGGTTCGGATGGCGGTGCTGTATCTGCTGGCACAGTTGTAGTCAACTACTGAGGTCACTACAACTTGATTTACATAACACTCGGGGCGTTTTCTCTGGCATCCCGAGGTACGAGGGATCTCCGGTAGCAAATTGTTTTTTCCGCCTACCGAAGATCCCCGCAACGGCGGCCCAGTCCTTCTGTCGGGATGCCAGAAAAACGACTATCGGTCACGTTTGATCAGGGCTTGACGGCCGCCAGCACCCGCTTGATCAGTTCGTTTGGGTTACCATCGTGCCACCGCCACACGATCACGATGTCGTGTTCGGGATCGACCCAGATCGTGTTCTGACCGGCACCGAGGGCCGCATAACTAGTCGTTGGGGCGTCGGGCCAGGGCTTTTTGCCGTCCTTATCGGGAACGTTCAGCCACCACAGATAACCATAGGACGGGCCAACCGGTCCTCGTGTCGTAGCTTCTTTCACCCAGTTCGACGACACGATCTGCTTATCTTTCCAGCGTCCCTCTTTCAGAAACAGGTAGCCGAACCGAGCTTCGTCGCGGGCGCTGATCCGGAGACCGCCACCCCAGCGCGTCCCCCCACTGACCGAAGGCATTTGCTTTCCGTCAATCGTAACCATGGCGTTAGGATAAGGAATATACTGCCAGGTATTCGACGCTCCGATGGGGTTCATGATTTCGTCGCGCACTACGTCGGGGATCGGCTTTTTCCAGAGTCGTAATAAGGATAGCGCCATCCGGTTGATCCGCACGTCGTTGTATTCGTAATACGTACCGGGCTGCTGTAGCTGACGGGGTTTACGTTCACCGCGGCCAAACGCTTCTTTGCCAACGAAATCACTGTTTTTCCCCCATAGGCTTCCCTCCCACTCACTGGTCTGACGGGCGTGGTGTTCCCAGGTAATCGCTCTATTCTGCTCTGAGTCGTAACCGCCATCCTGAACTAGCCTGGCTACCGGATCGTGAATAGCAGGAATCATACCCCGGTCGATGGTGATACCCAGCACAGTCGACAGCACGCTTTTAGCCACGCTGTACGTAGGATCAACAGCCTTCGTATCACCCCATTCAGCAACGATGTACCCGTGCCGCAGGATAATTCCGTTGGTGGCCGCCCGACTGGTAGGCATGGGACCCAGCAGTTTGCCAAATATTTCTTCTTGCGTCGAAAAGTCAGGAGCCATCTGTTTGGTTTCCTGCGTTTTTGCAAAGGTCACCGCCTGGTTGAGCAGTCCCGCGTCCATACCCACGTTGGCCGGTGCAACGTGCGCCCAGTCGTCACCTTTCGGCGGAAAATACGTAGCCGACGTAGTAACTGGCCGGTGACAGGACGCCAGCCCTATTACCGTAAGCACCACATAGCCAGCGATCCAACCAGTACGGTACTTCTTCAACTCGCTTTTTCGCTCTCTCATTCTTGCGCTCTTTACCATCATCGTTCCAGCTTAAACCCAGGGTCTACCTTTACCCGATCAGGTCGGTTTGCTACATCCCAGCCGGTCAAATATATCCAGCGGGTCATGTTGGTCAATTTGGGTACGTCGATCCGCTCGGGTTCGTCTTTGGGGGTATGGTAGTCAGGGTGCAATAACGACGTAAAGCAAATTGCCGGAATGTTCAATCGGGCATAAGGCAGGTGATCACTGCGGAAATACCAGCCTTCGGGATGGTCGGCCCGGTCCCAGAGCGTATCCAGCTTAAATTTGGTCACCGACTGATTGGCCGTCAGAGCGCTGTTTACCAACTCCGTCGAGTTACGGTGGGGCGGTATCGACCCCAGCAGGGCTGCACTATCGGGCGCGTTACGTCCCATCATCTCGCCGTTCAGCACCGCCACGATCGATTCGCGGGGAACGGTCGGATTGGCGGTATAGTAACGCGAACCAAGCAATCCCCGCTCTTCGGCACCATGAAAAACGATCAGCGCCGACCGTTTAGCGGGTTTCTGCACAAACGCCCGACCAATGGCCAGCGCTGCCGCGCAGCCCGTTGCGTTATCGTCGGCCCCGTTCCAGATTGAGTCACCCGCTACGGCCATTCGTACGCCGTCGTGGTCCTGGTGCGTACTGAACAGGACGTATTCATTTTTCAGCTTAGGATCCGTCCCAGGCACTTTCGCCACAATGTTCACCGACGGGTAACTGAAACTTTCAACATTCACGACATTGGTGAACTGCTGACCCGGTTCTTTGATCCAGGACAACGCGCTATTCGGCAACCAGACGGTCGGAGCCTGCGAGAAAATACGCGTATTGGGTCCACCCGGCAAATCGTAACGCCCGCGTTCGAGACTGGTCGTCCAACGCTCGAAATAAGACTGCGCTTCGGGGTTCGAAATGTAGATAACCGCCAGTGCGCCCGCTTTGACCAACTCGGCCGACCGGCGGGTCATGGTGCTGAACAGGAAACGCCGATAGCTGAGTTCGGCCGGGGGCGTTCCTGAAAACTCCAGCGCCACAGCCTTGCCTTTAATATCGACCTTGGCCAGTTCTTCGGGCGTTCCTTTACCGACGTACACCAGTGGGGCATCGACCGAGGCAATCGCCGGTGCCAGAATGAACGCATTCCGACCGTGGGTAAGTTGATGCGAGCCAATGTTCAGCCGACTGGTTTCGGTGATGCGGGTTCGCTGGATGTGAAAGAGCTGAAAATACGTGCCATCGTCGCCCGCCGGTTCAAGACCCATTGCCCGCAACTGCTCGGCGATCCAGACCGACGCTTTCAGTTCGTCGAGCGAACCGGCTTCGCGGCCCCGGAAATGGTCACCTGCCAGGGCAAACAAGTCCCGTTTTACGTCGCTTTCCTTGATCGACGCTAGCGCATTTACGGCTTGATTTTTGGTGGGTTTTGACTGGGAAAAACCGGTTTGTCCGGCCAATAAACTCAGAGAAATCAGACCAAACGTTCGGAGCCGTCCGGCCCACGTATAAAGACGTGTAGTAGTTAGCATGGCTTTTTAATCATCAGATAGTTGGGAGTTGACAAAGCTAAAGATGAAACATGAACGAAATGCGATATTTGGCTAGTAAAGAGTACCTTGCTTTCTCTTTATTCCCTAGACGATAACTTATTTCATTTACGTATCCGTTCGCTCCGGCTATTTTCTAACTATGACCCGCAACTTACTCGCCCTCAGCGCTCTATTTTTCTCCGTCTGCATTGGTGTCTACGCGCAACCGCTGAACACCCTTTCTGCTCAGGAAAAAAAGGAAGGCTGGAAACTATTATTCAACGGCCAGAATCTGAACGGCTGGCACAAATACAACGGCAAGGGAACGCCCGCATCCTGGAAAGTCGAACAAGGAACCATGCATCTGGACGTTCCCACGGAAGTGAGCGATACGCCCCGCGACGCTGGCGATCTGGTAACGGACGCTTCGGTGTCCGGCGATTTTGAGTTCAAGGCAGAATTCAAGCTCAAGAAATACACAAACAGTGGTTTCTTTTTCTTCGTGCAGGAGGAGCCCAAATACAAGAAAGTGTTTGATTCGTCCCTGGAAGTTCAGGTGGGCGACGATGTTCTGTACGGCAAAACCGTTCCGCACCCGCACTACTCAGGCGATCTGTTCGGCATTGCCGACGTCCGTATTCAGGAAACCAAACCGCTGGGTAGCTGGAACCAGCTCCACGTCACCATGAAAAACAACATTTTCCGGGTTGTATTGAACGGCTATACCGTGCAGGAGCATAACCTGACCAGCGCCGACTGGAAACAGCGGACGGAAGCCAGACGCCAGAAAGACGTTCCGTTCACCAAAGGAAAATTCAGCGGCAAAATCGGCCTGCAAGACTGGAACACCGGTGTCTGGTTTCGGAACATTAAGCTGAAAACCACGTAAAACAGCATACCAGCACAACTAAGCAAAGGCCTCATCTCGTCTTGATGAGGCCTTTGTCTTGGGTGACTTTTTACTTCAGAGACTGGAACAAAAAGTAATCGTACACAGCTCGGGAAAGATGTGCGATCGTCTGGTCGCGTTCAGCAGTTTGCTGAGTCGATGGCCCGACGAAAACAGCGATCGCTACGTGTCCGGCGTTGTCGGGCAGGGTGATATACCCCACATCGTCCGTGGCCGTAGCACCCAGCGAACCGGTCTTGTGCGCTACATCCGTATTCGGCGGGAGAAAGCCTTTGATACGCGCGTTCCCCGTCTGGCAGCGCCCCATTACATCCAATAGCACCTGCCGACTTTCGGGCTTGAGCGCTTTGCCCTGGTAAATTTTAGTCAGCAAGTCAACCATGGCCGCGGGAGTGGACGTATCACGGGGATCGGCGGCAAAGGTATCCACCGCTTTTTTTCGCATCTCGGGCGTACGGCTTTCGCTTAACTTATCGTAAAAACCAGCCGTCCATTGCTCCTCCGGCGGCAGTGTAACGCCCTGTAAATCGGCCAGAAGCTGGATGATGCTCCGGTCGACTGACATGCCCTGTACATTCAGCGTTTTTAGCCGATTCCTCACCGCTTCCGGTCCCCCGGCCAGCCTGAGCAGAATATCCGTCGCTGAATTATCACTGATGACAATCATCAGCTCCAACAGGTTCTGCACGGACAGTTGAACGCCCGGATAGATAAACAGCGACGTCAACGTACCACTCCCCGGGTGCAGATCCGTTGGCTTTACGTCTACCATCGTGGCCAGCGCTAGCTCTCCCTGCTCGATCTTCGTCAACAACTGTACGGCGATCGCAATCTTTATCGTGCTGGCCATCGGAAACTTCGCCTGTGGATTTAGACTGATTTGCCGCCCCGACTCCAGGTGAACCGCCTGCACGCCAACCTGTCCGCCACCCAGCCGGGCGATACGCTCCAGCTCATGTTCCATCCGCTGCGTGACAACGTCGCTGACAGCACCAGTTGATTTAGCCGACTGCGCCCAGTCGGGTGCGCTCACCAGCAACAGGCCCGACAGCAGCCAGCCGGACAATCCATTAACGTATACTCTTTTTTTCATTGATTGACGGAGATAGTAACAACTAGCTTTCCATTGCTTACTGACTATAAATCAGCTTACTCTATCGAATAAACTGCGGACAGAAGGCCAGTATCGTCCGGTAGGCATGCAGAAGCAACAAGGCAAAATATTCTTCGCCTAAGCGTAAAACTTGCAAAACTTTTCGCAAATTCTAACTTTGCCAGACTAATTTCTTTTTAATTTCTATCTAATCAGCCCCTTTTATCTATGAGAGATTTGCTACGAATCTGGTTAGGACTGACTTTATTTCTCTGCTCGTCGCTGGCGACAGCGCAGCAGGTAGAAGTAAGTGGTCGAGTTACGGCCGACGGCGATGCCTCGCCCCTGCCGGGCGTCAACGTATCGGTAAAAGGAACCACTACGGGTACACAAACCGATTCCGATGGGCAGTATCGCCTACGGATAGGCTCAGCTGACGCGGTATTGGTATTCAGTTCTATTGGTTACGAATCGCAGGACATTACCGTTGGCAATCGTAACAGCATCAACGTCGTTCTCAAGCAGGATAACAAACAACTCAACGAAGTTGTCGTAACGGCATTGGGGATCGGCCGTCAGAAAAAAGATCTGGGCTACGCTACGCAAAGCGTTGATGCCGCTCAGATCACACAGAACCGTCAGACGAACCTGGTCAACGCTCTACAGGGTAAAGTTGCGGGCGTAACGATTACCGGTACCGGGGGAGCACCGGGTCAGGGCGCGCGCATCCTGATTCGGGGAATCAACTCGCTCGACGTAAGCCGCGACAATCAGCCCCTGTTCGTTGTCGACGGCATTTTCCTCGATAATAGCACGTCAACCATTGGGTCAGGAGCGGCCCTCCGGGGTGCATCCAACCGGGCTGCCGACATTAATCCTGATGATATCGAAACGATTAATATCCTGAAAGGCGGAGCGGCTACCGCACTTTATGGGTTGCGTGGTGCCAACGGCGTTGTGGTCATCACGACCAAATCGGGCAAGTCCGGCGCGATCCGGGCGAACGTCAGCAGTACATTTGGTATCGAAAACGTTAACAAGTTGCCCGAGGTGCAGGACAAGTACACGATTGGCTTCGGGGGCGTTTATAACCCGCAGGATTTTTTCCCCTCCTGGGGACCCACGGTTGAGGAAGCCATCAAGATCGATCCCACGCATCCTCAGAAGCTTTACAACCATTTCAGGGATGCTTACAAAACGGGACGACAGTACCAGAACAACCTGTCATTCTCGGGTGGTACGGACAAAATTACGTTCCTGACCTCAATTGGGCACCTGCGCCACGAGGGTGTCATTCCTTTCACCAACTTCAATAAGTTATCAGTACGACTAAACACGAACGTAAAAATCAGCCCCAAGTTTTCGGTTAACTCGACCCTGAACTACATCAACTCGGGTGGCGACCGCTACAATGCCGATCGGTTCAACGAGAGTCTGAGCTATTGGTCGCCCCGCTATGATGTTCGGGACTTTTTGAAAGCGGACGGCACGCAGAATACCTACGGTAACGGCAACCCCATCTACGGGGCCTACACCAACAAGCTGCGCGATAATGTCAACCGGCTAATTGGTGGCCTGAATTTTTCCTACACCCCGCTCAAATGGCTGTCGCTGAATTACCGGGCGGGTCTGGACACGTACAGCGATGGCCGGATTCGTACAGCACCCGGCCCAACGGGGATAACGGGGGAACGCCTTTTTGAAGACAATGGGCTGGGTTTTATCTACCAGTACAACTCCAATTTCCGGGCGATTACGTCGACCTTCACCGCCAGCGCCAACACCAAAATCGGTCAGAACCTGAACACTACGTTTCGGTTGGGGCACGACCTGTACGACCGGCGCATTCGGAGTTTCGGGGCCGAAGGCAACGAACTGACGGTGTATAATTATTATGACCTGCGCAACGCGAAAACGATCACGCCCGTGCAGGGTGGCGAGGATTATCACCTGATGGGTATTTTCGGCGAATTGACGCTAGACTATAAAGATTATCTCTTCCTGACGCTGACAGGCAGAAACGATATTACGTCGTCACTGCGCGCGCCAAACAATTCGTTCTTCTACCCCTCAGCCAGCCTGTCGTACATCTTCTCGCAGCAGTTCAAATTACCCGAAACGATCAGTCTGGGCAAACTGCGGGCCTCGTACGCCAAGATTGGTAAGGATGCGTCCCCTTATTCAACCATCACGGGCTATTCCCCCTATGTACAATTACCCTCTGGCTTGACCGGCTTTACCCAAAGTGAGCTATTGGGTGATCCCGTTCTACGGCCCGAGTTTACTGATACGTTCGAGGCCGGGGTTGAAATGGGCTTTCTCAACAATCGACTAGGCTTGGATTTGACGTATTACAACTCGCTCAGCAGCGATCAGATTATCCTGGTCGATGTATCGTCGGCCACGGGCTATCGACGGGCGGCCATCAACTCGGGGTCAATGCGGAACCGGGGCATCGAGCTGATTCTACGGGCCACCCCGGTTCGGACGAACAAATTCAGCTGGGATATGAACATCAATTTCTCGGCGAATCGCAACAAGATTCTGAGCATTCGCGAAGGATTGACCGAAATCAACTACGCGTCGCAGTCGGGTTACGCCAATTCAACCGTTACAATGCGGTTGGTGCCGGGTTACGCCTACGGTAACCTGTACGGTCGCAGCTACCAGCGCTACTACGAAACCGCGGCCGACGCTAACGTCTCACCCGTACTGGACCGCGATCGACCGATCGTAGTTGGCGCCAATGGTTTCCCGGTGATCAACACGACGCAGAAAATCCTGGGCAACTCACAACCCAAGTGGATCGGTGGCTTTAACAATACCCTGCGCTACGGTAATTTCACGTTGAATGTGCTATTCGACGCCCGGGTTGGCCAGTATCGGTACAATCAGTTAGGCAACTGGTTCTCCGCCTTTGGCATTGCCAAATACACCGAAGATCGGAACGATACCAAAGTTTTTGACGGCGTCTTGGCCAATGGTACGCCCAATACCAAACCGGTCTGGCTGGGTCAGGGCGTAGGTCCGGATAAGGTTGATTACGGCATTGGCTACTACCGGAACATTCACCGGGGTGTCTCCGAAAACTTTGTTGAAGATGCATCCTGGGCCCGGCTCCGTTCGGCGGGTTTAACGTATTCGCTGCCAGTATCTTTGTTCCAAAATTCGTCCGTCATCAAAAACGCGTCGGTTAGCGTAACGGGTAACAACCTGGCTCTCTGGACGAAGTACACCGGGTACGACCCCGAAACCAGCTCTACCGACAGCGGCAGCAACGTTGACGGGTTCACCGGTTTTACGTACCCAGCCGTGCGTAGCTTTCTGTTCACGCTGAATCTTGGTTTCTAACCCACTCTATTTCCTGGCAGACTTATGAACTTCCATAAACGATATACCTTACTGGCGCTAACGGCGTTGCTGCTTGGCGGAACAAGCAGCTGTAAGGACGACTACTTCGATCTGAACACCAACCCCAATCAGATTGCCAACCCACCCCTGAGTTCGCTGCTTAGCACGACCACTCAGAAAACCGCGTACAGTGCTCAGCGGGTCGGTAGTATTACCTCTTATTTTGTGCAGTATCTGGCCAGTCCAAGCGCGGGTGGTCTAACCGATACGTACGCAATAACCGATTACACAAGCACCTGGGATTATATTTACTTCGCGCTGGCCGATCTGAACGACATGAAACGGCTGGCACAAACGCAGGGAGCCTCCGAATACGTAGGCGTGGCCGATGTTCTGATTGCCTATCATCTCAATCTGCTGGCCAACACCTTTGGCGCAGCCCCGTTCTCCAACGCTTTCAACGTATCTACGCTCACGCCGACCTATGATTCCGAGGAAACGCTGTACACAACGGCGCTCAATCTGCTCAACGAAGGATTGACGGAACTGGCGAAAACCGATTCTAAACTGAAACTTCAGGCGGCTAATGACCTGATTCACAAAGGAAGTACGACCGCCTGGATCAAAACGGCGAACGCGCTGAAGGCCCGGATGCTGAACAAAGTCTCGAAAAAGAGTTCGTATAACCCCACAGCTGTCCTGGAGGCCGTTTCCAAATCATACACCGCCAACGCGGACGATGCTCAGATGTCGTCGTTTCTGCTCCGGAATCCCTGGGCGCAGGTTGCCCGGAATAACGCAGCGCTGGTGCTCGACGGCTGGCTGTCGTCGCAGTTTGTCAACCAGTTAAATGGCACTACGTATGGCGTTACGGACCCCCGGATTGAAAAGATTACGGACAAAACGGTGAATGGCACCTACGTTGGAACCCGAAACGGACAAGGTAACGTCGGGGGAAACAATACGACCAAAGACGAGGTGTATATTTCGTTGAACTCCCCCCTGACGGGTGACACCTCTCCCCTGTTGGTCGTTACGTACGCCGAGATGAAGTTTGTGGAAGCAGAAGCCGCTCTGCGGTCGAACGATGCGTCGCGTGCGTATACCGCTTACCTGGCCGGTATTCGGGCCAATATGGACAAGCTGGGCGTTGCTACTACGGCCCGTGATGCGTATCTGGCCAATCCGGCGGTGGCAGTTGGAGCCTCCGCTCTCACGCTGGATCTGATCTTTAAGGAGAAATACGTCGTTACGTATCTGAATCCAGAGGCCTGGAATGACGCGCGTCGGTACGACTACAAATACAAGGGGTTTACACTCCCCCTGAACGTAGCCCTGACCACGTTCATTCGCCGGGTCGCTTACCCCAGTGGCGAAATCTCGAAGAATGGCAATAATGTCCCGGCAGAAGTAGCATTATCTACCCCACTCTGGTGGGATAAACCGTAAGCCTTCTCAGGCCTGAAACAAGAACGGGCATCTCTGAGGAGATGCCCGTTCTTGTTTTGAAAACAAAAAAAGAAGAAGGTCAATTCTTTATTATTTCTTCCAGTCCGGCGCTTTGTAATTGGTGTACTTCGACTTGCCGGGCTTACCACCATTTTCCTTTTTGGGGCCACCCAGCAGCTTATCGGCCAGATCGGGACGTTTGAGTTTGTTGAGCCGGTTCCGAATCCAGTCTTTGTATTCGGGCTTGTACCAGAAGAAGTAGCGGTTCTGCGCCTGCTTCTCGTCGCGCGTTTTAGCCGTTTTCACCGGCTTCAGCGTGTAGGGATGAACACCGGAGTAATAGATCACCTCGGCTACGGTCATCGGCGTCGGCGTGAAATCCTGGACCTGTTCGAGCTGGAAACCCATATCCTTGGTTTCAGCCGCCAGGTTAGCCATGTCCTGCTCCTCGCAACCGGGATGCGACGAAATGAAGTACGGAATCAGCGGCTGTTTCAGGTCGTGTTTCGCCTGAATCTGATCGTACTTTTTCTTGAACAGCTTGAAGTATTTGAACGACGGTTTCCGCATCACCCGCAACGTATCGTCGGCGGTATGTTCCGGCGCTACCTTCAGGCGACCCGATACGTGGCGCGTCACGAGTTGCTCCATATACTCGTCGTGGTTGCCGTCTTCGTTGTTTTTATTGAAATCATCAACCAACAAATCGTACCGCACCCCCGAACCCACGAACGCTTTCTTAATGTCTGGGTTGGCATCTACTTTCTGATACAGCTTCGTCAACGGCTTGTGAGACGTATCGAGGTTCGAGCAGATCACCGGGTGAATACAGCTTGGGCTTTGACAGCGAGCACAGATCGACTCGTCTTTTCCCTTCATCTTGTACATGTTGGCCGACGGTCCACCCAGATCAGACAGGTAGCCTTTGAACTCGGGGTGTTTGGTAATCTCGTCGACTTCTTTCAGGATCGACTCCTCACTCCGGGACGCGATGAACTTGCCCTGGTGCGCTGAGATCGTACAGAAACTACAGCCGCCGAAACAGCCCCGGTGCATATTGACCGAGAACTTGATCATGTCGTAAGCCGGTATCGGTCCCCGCTTTTTGTATTTCGGGTGCGGCAACCGCGTGTAGGGCAGATCGAATGATTTATCGATCTCAGCTTCCTCCATCGTCTTGAACGGCGGATTGATCACCAGGACCTGGTCCCCTACTTTCTGCGTAATCCGGTTAGCCTGCCACTTATTCGACTCGACTTCGACCACTTTGAAATTGGCCGCGTATTTGATTTTGTCGTCCAGGCATTCTTCGTGGCTGGACAGGGCGACGGTGTTCCAGTCGTTGTAATCACGCAAATCGCCCGTTTTGGTATCATGTAGGAACGACACCTGGTTGATGTTTCGCATCGACGCGAACGGAACGCCTTTCTTCGCCAGTTTCAGGATCTCGCGCAGGGGCTGCTCGCCCATGCCGTACACCAGCATATCGGCACCGGAATCGACCAGGATGCTGGGCATCAGTCGGTCCTGCCAGTAATCATAATGCGTCACCCGACGTAACGACGCTTCGATGCCGCCAAGCAGAACCGGCACGTCCGGATAAAGCGATTTCAGAATTTTCGTATACACGATGGTCGCGTAATCGGGTCGGAAGCCCGCTTCGCCACCGGGCGTATACGAGTCATTGGAGCGCAGTCGCTTGTTGGCCGTGTAGTGGTTGACCATCGAGTCCATACAACCCGCCGTTACGCCAAAAAAGTACTTGGGTCTCCCGAATTTTTTGAAGTCGCGTAGATCGTCCTTCCAGTTGGGCTGAGCAATAATGGCGACACGGAAGCCTTCGCTTTCCATAATCCGACCAATTACCGCAGTCCCAAAGGCGGGGTGATCGACATACGCGTCGCCCGACACCAGCACAATATCCACCTCATCCCAGCCTCTCTTTTCGACTTCTTTCATCGTGAGCGGCAACCAGTCTGTCAGGGGTCTTTCAATCATGTGTTCGTGAGAATTACTACCAGAAAAACAGTGAATCGGGGAAATAATTCAATGATGGGTAACGAATTATCACTTATCTCGCGCCGATTACCGCACCAGTACCAATTTTCCGCTAACCGGTGGTCTATCGGGCACCGTCCGCACCTGGTAGGCATATACCCCTTCCGGCAGCACCGTTCCGTTGTATTTCCCGTCGAATGGTTGTGAATATCCTTTAGCGGATTGATAAATGACTTCGCCCCAGCGGTTATAGATAGTAACGATTGCGTCCGGGAAGGCTTCGATTCCGGTTAATTCCCAAACATCATTTTTACCGTCTCCATTGGGCGAAAAGGCACCGGGTAACCAGATACGATCGACCACGACAATTCGCACCGTATCGCTGGCCTTGCAGCCCGCGTCATTCGCAATGGCTAATTTGTACGTAATCCCGTTCTGAATGTCCGTCACGACGGGATCGGCTACATTCGGGGCGGACAAGTACGTAGCCGGCGTCCAGGTAAAAACCGTCGGATTCCCCGTCAGTCCGGGAGCCAGCGTAAACGTCTTTCCACTATAAACAGTCATAGTCGATTCGTCGAACTGAATCGTCGGAATGGGAGCGACAACAGCAATTCGAGTTGTTACCTGCGCTTTGCATTCGGGGGCTGCTTTCACGGCATACGTCAGCGGATGATTACCGATACCAGCCTGCTTTGGGTCAAACGTTGTCCCCGATACGCCCGTCCCGGCAAATTCTCCCCCCGTCGGGCTACCAACCAAGGTATAAATCGGCGTGTTGACCCCGCACATGGGCGGAATAGAATCAAGCAGCACCCGGATGGCCGGTACCATTGTCAGTGTCAGCGGGGCCGACGTTCCTTCGCAGCCGAACACATCCACGGCTGTCACGGCATAACTTCCCGCTGCGGTAGCCTGAAACTGATTCCCTGTTATCGTCTGTTGAACTTGTCCATCCTGCCGCCAGACGTACGTAACGCCCCCAGTACTTTGCAGGGTTAATGTTTCCTGCGGGCAAATTCGGTTCTGCCCCGTCGCCAACGACAGGGACGCCACCACCGCTGCCGACCGGGTTAGCCGAGCGGTATCCGTACGTAACGTGCAATTGACGGCGGGGTCGGTAACGATGGCGTAGTAATTACCGTCCTGTATCGTCAGAATCGAGTCCAGTGATGCGTTACTGGTCAGCGACTGATTGTTCCGGAACCATTGGTACGTAAGCCCTATTCCGCCGGTTCCACCCGCTACTTTAAGCGACATGGCCCCCGTCGTGGCGCACAAGTGCCCAGTAGCTTTCAGCGACATGGGCGCCCCGGCCACCCGAACCGTAATCCCCTGCGATTTACCGGTTTTGCTACAAGCCGCTTTCAGCGAAGCAGCTACCGTATACTCCCCGGCATCCCGCACCACTAGCGTAGCCCCAGTGGCATTCACGACGTTGATTCCGTCACGCTGCCATTGGTAATTCCAGCCCGTATCCTGCGTTGCTTGCAGTAAGGTTGACTCACCCAGGCACAGCGTTTTACTAACCATCGTTACGGGCTGGTCGCGGAGTTGAATGACGGGAGCGGGTGGAATCGTGGGGGGGCATTCGACCACCAGAAACTGAAAATCTCGCCGAACTTCGCCAATCTTCACCCCGTTTCGATACTCTTCGATTTTAACCCCGAATACGAATAGACCCAGCTTATCCGGCGTTACAGATAACTGGCCCGTCTGCGCGTTCACCGTCAGATTTGGATAACCCGACATGGCAGCCGTACTCCCGTAATTCGACACCCAGGAAACTTCGGGATACGGTCCAGACGAAGCTGCGTTCTGATTGGTATTACGTCGGTCAAGGGGCGTCACCATGGAGTAGCGCAGCTCGTCTCCGTCGGGGTCAGTACCGCCAAACGGAAATGTAAACGCTTCGCCCAGGCAAAGGTATTCGCCATTGATCGTACCAAAACGGGGAGACGAATCAGTGATGACGGTCCCGTTCTGATATAATGCCGGGAACTCGAGATAAAACGTAAAACCCGTTCGGAGTGGATTATTGATATTGATCAGCCCGCCATTTCTGTTGCCGGTCTGATAGGATACGTAATAGCCCATCGGATCATTGTACGCGGCTGGGTTGAGCTGCACCTCGGCCTCGAACGTAGCCACAATAAAATTAAGGTTTCCCTGCGCGGCACAAACGGCGTTGGCGAAGATGACCGATTGTCGGCTACCCGTTTCCGATACCCGGAAGCTGGTCATCTGAGCGTTATCCCGCTTCCGAAAAATACCCACCGGTCCTCCTCCCTGCTGATCGGCCCGTACCCCACTTTCGAGGTAGTTCGTTACGATAAACCGGTAACGGCCCGTAGCCCCGTTTATGGCTCGCATTTCCAACTGGCCACCGACCTGGTGCGTAGCCCAGGCAGCCTTACTCAATAACAATACGACACATAGCAACTGAACCGTAAAAAGCCGCATAGGCACGTTCTGTTTATCGTTCTACTCTTGATTCTGGCAAACGGTCATACTTTCTCGATAGACAACGTATCAATCCGAAGTAAGATACTGTTAGTCAAAGGAAAGAGCAAGCTTTTGACTAGCTACTTACCCAGTAAAAAAATAGCCCGACAGAATCGTCGTCCTGTCGGGTATCCAGTTTACTAATCAGGCTTATTGTACAGGTTATTCTCAGTACGCATACCAGGATTTTGACGTTGCACGGCAAGACGGATGCGCTGAAAGTTTCGGTTCGCTCGGCTAGAAAAAGTTGGTTACCAGCCTGACGCTTTCCCACCAGTTCACTGACGGTTCAACGGGTTGGAATGAATATATCATGGTTTCCTCCGGCAAGTCTTCTGCCGACGGTTGAACAGTCTTATTATGGGCGCGTTGTAAGCTCCCGTAAAAATCATCCTCGGAGCGGGACAACAACAGGCCTAAGGCTGAGGTTCGGTTGGTTTCATTGGATGCATGGGTACGTTTCATGGCGATGGCTTATTCAGTTTGGCCGCTGTTTCACGGAGTAAGCAGGTGACGTACAAATTCGCCATTCAACAACATAAGGGTTTTCGTAGGCGGGCGCTCGTTAATTGCCCGCTTTTATTACTGTTACGCCCTAGTCAGGTAAACCGTTGCAATTCCTCCGATCATTTTTGGGTACCAGATGATATGTGTTGACAAACAGCCGCTTTCATCGACGAAAGGCATAAAAAAACTCCTGCCACAGTAAGTCGTGGCAGGAGTTTTCAGCAAAGTATGTATCGCTAAAGTCCCGACGTAATGTACAGACGTAATCGCATCCGATCGGTTGTGCGCTGGCCTGATCCTAGGCTCAGGCGCTGCACTAACGCGCGTAAATCACCAGCCCCCGGGGTCCCATTACTGGTAGTAGCCACGATCAATGGCCGGTTTGGAATTCGGCGCCGAATAACCTGACCGATGTAGTAAGTCAAATCATACGTGTACGAGTCAAGAAATTCTGGCCCGCCGTTATTGTAAACATAGCCAGCCGCAGCAGCCGTGTTACCAAGATTACCAGCCGGGACAGCCCCTATGATTTCATTCTGGGTGTTACTCTCGAACAAATACAGCTGAGCCGGCGGAGTCGCATTGTCGAACAGATTACGTCGGATAGGACCTAACTCTAATGTCGCCCCATTTAGTCCTGCGTACGCTTCGGGACGCTCAAACTGGCCCAGGTAAGGAAACGTAATTTTGGTTCTCAATCCTACACCCGGAGCCACGTAAGTCTGTTGGCCGGTTTGTGCGCTACTGACTTCATCGGTTCTGGTTTTCAGCGACGCCAGGGGTGTACCACTACGATCGGCCAGGAACTGGCTGTAGTTGATCGTCCCGAAGGAGAAATACAGCGTATTAGCTGTTTGAGTAACACCACCTATGTCCCGGTAATACAAGCGAAGACCGGAGGCTCTGAACGCCGAGAAGGCAGCAAATAGGTTTTCGTTTGTTGAACTAACAAGCGCAAACCCTTTCCAGAACTCGTTCATGGTCGCTACGTTGTTAATATCGCCACTTAGCAAACGAGTGTAGAATTCCTGGGCCATCGCGTCAGGAATCCGGAACCGGATCCGGCGGGCTCCCGTATTTGGGCGCAGTAAAAATGAGCGCTGGAAGAGTGGCTTTTCATCGTAGGCAACCACGCTGCTGTTGGTGTAGAACAAATTAGGATCCAATGGCTGCCGCAGCTGGTGGATCGCCATGTTAAACGTTTTCGACGTATCACCGTACGTATACGTGTACCCCAACTCCAGCACCAGCGAATCCAGGCGCAGGTTCGTTGCGCCCTGCAAGCTGTTAGCGGGATAAGTCAGTGACGAAAAACCACGGGCAATCAGCTTCCCGGTATTGGCGTCGTTCCAGTTTCCCACCACCATGTTGGAGTCCAGCGAGGTCGTGTACGATTCAGGAACGGCAATGGTCGACGTCCGGATCGTCACCGTATCAATAGACTGAATATCCAGCTCCTGTGGATTAATGACAGATTGGCCAACATCAAGATCTCCCGACCGACAGGCCCATAACGCAGCGACGGCCAGCAGAACAAGCAGACCCGATAACCACGATGTGCGCATAAAAAGTATAGAGTAAGAATGACGATCGGCTGGCCATTTAGTTGATGACCAGCCGATCAATGAATTACGGTACGTTGACGCCCAGTTGATGCAATTCTGCGGGAGTAACCGTTGGCGGTATCTGTCCCTGTCGCAGCTTTTCAACAACCCGTTTACCAACCCGTTGGGCTTGTTGCTCATTGACAAAGCCGCGATTACCAACGCCCCCCGGAATGGTTGGCTGATTGATTACTTCTGAACCGTTCATCAGCACGGAATAGCCCCAGCCGGTTTTTGACTGAAACACCTCCAGTTCGTAACGATCCTGTCGCTTGTACAGAAGGTATACCGTAACGATGGCTAACCCCAGTAGTATCAGAACCAACCCCTGCCGAATCATGCGCGGCCGACGTTCACTTGTCATGCAGCACTGGCTTAGTTATTGTCGGTATCCTGTGCTACGGTCGGATCAAAAATCCACAGATCATCGTTACGCGCCGACGAGCTACCTCCTGTTGTTACGTACCCTTTCCCGTTAATAGCAAAACCAAGCGCGTACTGACGTGCGCTCCCTTCGAACACACCCAGCGATGACCACTTATCTGTTGCTGGTTCGTAACGCCAGACCGTTTTATCACTGGCATTTCCCAGCGTGATATAGCCGTAGTTTTCAATGGCAAAACCCACTCCGAAGCTACGTGCTACACCAGCGTTATCGCTCACGCTGAAGTTGTTTTTCTGCGTCCACAGATCCTGTGCAGGATCATACGCCCACCAATCACCTTCTGGAGTACCATTGTTATTTCCGGTTCCGACATAAGCAATGTTGTTGATGACGAAGCTCGCAGCGCCAATCCGTTTCGAACCACCATAGCTGGCCACTTTCGTCCAGGCGGCCGTTGCTGGGTTGTACGACCAGAAGTCTTTCAGATAGTTCCCATCATAACCGCAACCCACGTATCCTTTGTTGGCCGCAGAGAAAGCAACAGCCTGATCACGTCCTGAGCCACCAAAATCGGCAATCCGTTTCCAGGTGTTTGCTGTCTGATCGTACTCGTAGAAATCGTTCAGCCGCTCGCTGTTAATGTTCGTTCCCAAGCCGACGTACCCTTTCGTACCAACGGCAAAGCCTACACCGAAGGCACGAGCTGCACCGACGGTCATGGCTGCGGGTTGGGTCCAGGTATTACGTTGCGCGTTGTACGCCCAGAAATCGTTCAACCGTTCGCCATTGCTGTTAACACCCGTACCGATGTAGGCTACGTTACCAATCACGAAGCTAACCCCTCCGTAGCGAGCTACACCTTCCAGGTCGGAACCTCTCTTCCAGTCGCCCAGCGTCGCTGTCGTTTCCGTTTTATTACATCCAATTAAGAGACCAGTCCAGGCAACGCAGAGTGCACCCAGCACCCAGTTTATTCGAAGTTGACGGTTAAAGTTACGCGACGATGAGGTCCCGGTCAGGGGTCGTTGAAACAAACGAATCATGAGTGATTATAAAGTAATAAAACAAAAATTCAGGTACTGCATAAATCCGAAAACCTTTACCACGCCAGCCTGACACGGTAAAGGTTTGGACATTTTCTTTATAAAATGGCTACTCTTACCAATGTAACGTTTTTAAATCCTTGATCATACGTCCCCCACCCGCTTTGCGCTGAATAGAAGAGTTCAGCAAAGTTAACTGATTTCCTGATTTAACCGCCCGTCGCGCACCAACAGAACTTCCGGTGATCTGTTGAAGGGCTTCGTTCAGCAAATCCTCCTGCACACTGCCCAGCGGTTGTAAAACAGCGGGCTCCTCTACCTCGATCGTTGGCGTAAAACCAGTTGCATAATCCGACTGTCCCAGGCTGTTGAACGACTTGAATACGATCGGCTGCATGCCCCATTTTATCTCGCCCGAATCGTCAGTTATGGTAATAGACCCCACATTCTTCCCATGGGTTGTAGTGCCAATTGTAATTACTGACATATAAGGACGTAACCCGTTAATTATCAATTCACTGGCTGAAGCTGTTTGATCGGTTGTCAGTACAAAAACACGCTGTAGATTAGCCCCAATGTTTTGTGCCTTACTGACGAAATTCTGAACAAAAAAGCTGCTACCATATTGCTTGGTCAGGTAGGGCGTCAGTACGCTATTCCACTCTTCTTTGAAGTACACATTACTGCTGCTGATTCCTTTCCCAATCAGGCTGGCCAGGTTCGCCGATGACGAGGTATAACCGCCGGGATTATAACGTAGATCCAGTACCAACTCGTTTACCCCCTGATTCTTAAAAAAACTAAAAATTGCGTCGACCTGCGCGTCGTACTCATTGGCGGAGCTGTTGTTAGCCCCCGGAACAAACTGATTATAGACCAGATAACCGACCTTTTTGCTGCCGTATGTATAGACCGAATCCATGAAAACCGGATTTTCCTGATAGACAGTCGACGTTACGGACACCGACCGATCCGTGTCGGTTAATGATGACCCACTTAGGGACGCGAAACCAAACGTAAAAGTTGTCCCCGAGAACAGGAGACTGGCGTAGTTATCCTTGGTGAGCAACTGACCGTTGACCTTAGAGATGATATCCCCCCGCTTGATACCCGCTTTTTCGGCGGGTGAGTTGGGCAGCACGTACAACACCTGCGCAATAACACCCGTCGAGCCCGACGCCCGTAGAAACAGATTGTATTCCATACCCGTTGTCGTGGTTTCGCCACTCAGGCTGGACGTGAGTTCCTGGGCGCTTTCCTCAATCCAGGAGAAACGGTCGCCATTAGGATTCGTCGTGGCATCGTAATGGTACAGGATCGACTCAAAGAAATCAGACGGGGCCTGGGTTTTGTCCGGATTCGACGGGAGCTTGTCGTTCCAGTAATAGTAAGACTGCATGTTCTCAAGAATCCAGTCGTTTACCTTCTGGTTCTCGGCAATCGTCGCATCCGACGTTGGCGTCACCTCGTCTTCCGCGTGTTTGCAGGCCGATACGGTTACTATCATAGCGCCAGCTATAGCACAGATCTTCAGGAAATTAATTGCCATAAACTGGCTTGCGCTGTTCATAAATGAGTTTTTCATTGTGTACCGTTTACAGGTAGCGACCAACCGCCCCAATCTGTCCATATGTACGCGGGATTTTCTCATGATGTTGCAGCAGGACTGATAAAGTATCGAGAAACAGGAAGAATGAGTCTGTATAACGATAGATATTATCTGTAGACCATATAGAACATCAAGTATTTACGTCGAAAGCCAGTTCGAACGTAAATACGGCGCAACCGCCGGAAGTCCTTTTCCCGCTTACGAAGGAATCCCCTTTTGGAAAACCGGATAAGTAGATAGGCTTTCTTTGTATATTTGATAGATAAAATCGACTTCAACTCATTTTTCTGTGGAACGACGCAGCGCGCTTAAAACGATGGCGGGCACCGTTGGTGGTCTGATTAGCCTGCCCGCCTGGGCAACTGGCTGGACGACCGAAACGGTATCTTTGAACCGCCCATTTATTTCTCGTCAACAGGAAACTCTCCTGGCCTCTCTAACCGAAACGATCATTCCCAAAACGGACACGCCCGGTGCCAGGGAGCTTAATGTGCACCAGTTCATTCAGAAAGTTGTTGCCGATTGTTACGACAAGACTGCACAGACCAAGTTTCAGAAAGGTCTGGACGCGGCTGATGAACTAGCGAAAAAATCATTTGGCAAATCGTTCAGCGAGGGCGACCCAACGCAGCAGGCAACTGTTCTTACCCAGCTTTCTCAATCCAGCGATTCTGATCTGAAGGATTTTTATTCGATGGTAAAGGGCCTGACGATCAAAGGCTACCTGAACTCCGAATACGTCATGACCAATCTGACAAATTTTCAGTTTATGCCCGGTCATTACTACGGCTGCGTTCCTGTACCGGCCAAAACCGGCACCAAATCTGAGTAACTTCCGACCTCTTTTAAGCAACGATATGTCTTATTTCAATATAGACGCCCAGGCCCAGAACACCTACGATGCCATTGTGATTGGCTCGGGGATCAGCGGGGGCTGGTCGGCCAAGGAATTAACCGGTAAAGGTCTTCGTACACTCGTTCTGGAACGGGGTCGCGACGTGCGGCACATTACGGATTACCCGACGACCATGACGCAACCCTGGGAGTTTGAGCACCGGGGGCAACTGACGCGGGAGATGAAGGATGCCAATCCGATCATCAGTCGCTGCTACGCGTTTTACGAAGGAACGCATCAATTTTTCGTCAAAGATGCCGAGCATCCGTACGTTCAGGAGAAACCCTTCGACTGGATTCGTGGCTATCAGGTAGGTGGCAAATCACTGATGTGGGCCCGGCAAACGCAGCGGTGGAGTGATTTCGATTTCGACGGTCCCGCCCGCGACGGTTTTGCCGTCGACTGGCCAATTCGCTACGCCGATCTAGCTCCCTGGTACAGCTACGTCGAGCGATTTGCTGGCATTACTGGCAATAAAGATGGGCTGCCTAACCTGCCTGACGGCGAGTTTTTGCCGCCCCACGAATGGAACTGCGTCGAGAAGCATTTTCAGAAAGAAATGTCGAAGCGGTACAAAGACCGGCACGTTATTATGGGTCGGGCGGCTCATATCACCCAGCCCCAGCCAATCCATACCCAGCAGGGACGGGCGCAGTGCCAGCACCGAACCATCTGCGAGCGGGGTTGTCCGTTCGGCGGCTATTTCAGCAGCAATTCCTCGACCATCCCCTGGGCGGCCAAAACGGGTAAGCTGACGTTACGTCCTAACTCGGTCGTACACTCGATCATTTATGACGAGCAGAAAGGTAAAGCAACCGGCGTTCGGATAATCGATACCGAAACGAAACAAATGAAGGAGTACTACGCCCGCATCATCTTCCTGAACGCGGCCGCGCTGAACTCCAACCTGGTGCTTTTAAACTCTACTTCGCATCGGTTCCCGAACGGGCTGGGCAACGACAGTGGTACACTGGGAAAATACGTGGCCTTCCACAACTACCGGGCGGGTATTTCGGCGGAGTTCGACGGTAATCTCGATTCTACTACCGACGGGCGTCGGCCGAACAGTCCCTACATTCCCCGGTTCCGGAACCTGCACAAACAGGAAACCGACTTCCTGCGTGGCTACGCAGCTGGCTTTTCGGCGAACCGCTCGAGCAGAACGAATCAGGAAGGATTCGGCGCCGACCTAAAGCACAACCTGCTACACCCAACGCTGGGCGGCTGGAACGTTGGCTCACACATGATGGGCGAAACTATTCCGAAAGAATCAAACTACGTAGCGCTCGATTCGAGCCTCAAAGATCCGTTCGGTATTCCGCAGCTCAAAATCTCGATTGCCTACGACGACAACGACGAGAAAATGGTGAAGGATTATCAGGAACAGATGACCGAAATGTTCTCCGCAGCTGGTTTCACGAACATCCGCCTGCGCGACGATCACCGTAATCCAGGACTAGACATTCACGAAATGGGCGGAGTCCGGATGGGTAAGGATCCGAAGACGTCGATGCTGAATAAGTGGAACCAACTCCACGCGGTGAAGAACGTATTCGTCACCGATGGGGCCAGCATGACCTCTACCTCAACTCAGAACCCGTCGCTAACGTACATGGCAATGAGCGCCCGCTCTGCCGATTACGCCGTGAAGGCGATGAAAAAAGGGTTGCTCTAAAAGCGATTTGTTTTAGGAAAAAGCAGATAACCCCGACCAGTTTGGTCAGGGTTATCTGCTTTTAGAAAGCCTGTTTTCTCTATGCCGTTACAGTACGCTGCTCAACGCAATCGATGATGGTTTCAGCCTCTTCGAGACCCGTAGCTGCTAGCTTAGCACTCTTCGCACCATCGTAAGCCATGTCCAGGTGCAATACCTGATAGGCCGTCAAAAAAGCATTCAGGATCTTTTTATCCTGCTTCGCCAAATTTTGCTTATACCAGTAACGTCCTTGCGACCTTTCCCTTTTTTCCTAGAAGTTCATCCAATGCCACGAGTACACCAACGTAGGCAGTGTGACCAGCCATTTTGACGTATTTACTATCCTGGTAGTAACCATCTTCTTTATGCGCTTTATTACGCAGGATTTCGCGGGCGTTGTCGAGGTATCATTTTGCTTCCTGAACGGTATTCATGACCTCTGATTCTGGTATGCACGTTGGTAATTTACCTGAGCAAATAGCACAAACCACCTCATAAACGTATCAGAATCGGCGCAATTTTGTCTTGATTGTCAACCTTAGCTCATTACTTGTAAGCGGGGATACCGGTGATGTAAGCGCCCAGAATGAGCAGGTGAACGTCATTGGTACCTTCGTACGTACTTACCGACTCCAGATTCATTAGGTGGCGCATGACAGGATAATCACCCGTAATACCGATCCCACCCAGAATCTGGCGGGAGGCCTGTGCGGCCCGCTGTGCTACGTTGATGTTGTTTCGTTTCGCCAGCGAAATCTGGGCGGTGGTTGCTCTGTCTTCGTTTTTCAACATTCCCAGTCGCCAACAGAGCAATTGCGCCTGAGTGATACTCGTCAGCATTTCGGCCAATTTTTCCTGAACCAGTTGAAAACTGGCAATGGGCTTGTCGAACTGAATACGTTCGGCTGCGTAGCGCCGGGAGACTTCGTAGCATTCCATCGCAATACCGAGGGCACCCCACGCGATACCGTACCGAGCCTGGTCCAGGCATTGCAGAGCCGTTTTTAACCCGAGTGCTTCGGGAAGAAGGTTTTCCTTGGGCACGCGCACGTCCTGGAAAATCAACTCGCCAATGGCACTGGTCCGTAACGACCATTTCTTGTCAATCTCGTTCGCGGTGAAGCCGTCCATTCCTTTCTCCAGAATCAGCGCCCGGATTTTCCCCTGGTCGTTCTTCGCCCAGACAATAGCAATGTCAGCGATAGGCGCGTTGGTAATCCAGAGCTTAGAGCCGTTCAGCAGGTAATAGTCGCTGCGCTCGATGAAGTTGGTTTCCATACCACCGGGGTCAGACCCGTGGTTCGCTTCAGTCAGGCCAAAGCATCCTAACAGTTCACCGCTGGCCAGCCGGGGCAGGTATTTCTCTTTTTGCTCGTCGGTCCCGAACGTATTGATCGGGTACATAACTAATGAGCTTTGTACTGATACGCAGGATCGAATACCCGAATCGCCCCGCTCAATCTCCTGTAGCATCAACCCGTAGGATATCTGATCGAGCCCTCCCCCGCCGTATTTTGTGGGAATAGTAGGACCGAACGCACCGATTTTGCCGAGTTTAGGAACCAGCTGGGCTGGAAACTCGGATCGTAAGGCATAATCTTCAATGATGGGTGTGATTTCTCGTTTGACGAAATCACGCGCGGCCGAACGGACAAGTTTATGCTCTGCCGTTAGTATGTCGTCGAGCTCGTAAAAGTCAGGCGATTCGTAGGAGTCTACCTTCCGTTGCGGGGTCGTATTTGCTGGTTGCATAGGGGGTTAACCCCAAACCGGCCCGCTTGTTGGCGACAGAAACGTTTTTGACCGGGCATTCCCCATAAACTCGCTGGCACCTACGCGGGTACTTGTTTACCGCACGGCTACTCTTTTGTCAAATGTACGGTTACGGTACTGTCTTTTAACGTATAACCAGCTTCTTCGGCCTGAATAAAGTAGCGGCTGCTTTTCGCTTCGGACCCGTTGACGGGGTCTATTTTTAACGTATCGTTTTCAATCGTCCAGGTGAAATCCTGGTTGGTTGCCATGGTGCCCGCTTCGGCCGTATAAACACCCGTGTTGTTATTTTTAAATGAGTATTTAGCTTTCATATTCGCCATCATTGCCATCATCAAGGATGCCATCGGGTTGTTGCTGTTCGCGTTTTTAGGAATATCTAGTTTCGCCTGAAACGTCTTTCCTTCTAGATCTCCTTCCGATACAGCCGATGATGAGCAGGCAACCAATGTTAGGATGGCCAGGCATACAAGTAGGGTTGATTTCATAAAGCGGGATTTGATAAAAGGCCAAATGTAGAATAAATCCGGCGGAGGTAGCTGCCTTCACTCACAGCCGGACTGGCTTGTCAGTATAGGTAGCAGCAGATTTCGATGTCAGGCCAACTCCAAGCCACTCGCTTGTTAGCTTCTGCGCATCCCAGGAAATCGTAAACTATGCCAGAGACGATTAATTCGAATTCCGCGAACCAATAGTGCAGTTCCCAAAATCCCTTACGTAGAGTTTTACGTCAAAAATGAACTATCTCCGCTTAGTACAGTAATTCTGCTAAAAAACTATCTCTTTTCTAGATTTTTCCCACTAACTAAATTTTACCATAACAATTGCGTTTATTTTGTTGGTAAGAGACAGTTATCAGTCAGTTCGTTGATTGGTCGCTCTTTTCTTGCTCTCTACTTTATCCATAAAACATACATTCTTCTCAAGGGTGTATTTTACCTGAACTAGTATGTCCCACTACCGCAACTCTCCCATTCGCGTCTTTATCGATGGTGAACCGGTCCAGCTTAAACCCGCTGGTGGCAACCGGTTCCGATCCAAGAAATTCGAATATCAGATCGAGTACGACAGCTCCGGCAAATTGATCGGCAAAGTCGTCCGGCCACTCAATCAAGCTTCGGCCGACGGTTCTTCCGAACGGACTGCCTGATTTATCTAGCTGGTTATCTCCTTCAATCCCCGCTGAATCAGCGGGGATTTTTATTTCCCCAGAGTTTCCTTTGATCAAGAGTCTTCTATGACCAGCCTTTCATACCCCTTTACGCCCCTTTAATCACAGAACCAGCCATTAGTTGTGGGAGCTGTCTAGCTTTACAAGCGTACACCCTCTTACCTCCTCTGATGCAGCTAACGATTCAAAACCTCTCCAAAACTTATTCGAATGGCGTAAAAGCGCTGGACAACGTATCACTCACGATCCCAACCGGCATGTACGGCCTGCTGGGGCAGAATGGCGCGGGAAAATCAACGCTGATGCGTACCCTCGCTACGTTGCAGGATGCCGATAGCGGTTCGGCAACATTAGGTAGTGCCAATACCAACCAGATTGACGTACTGCACCAGAAAGAAGCTATCCGACAGGTGCTGGGCTATCTGCCGCAGGAATTTGGGGTCTACCCGAAAGTATCAGCCACAGACCTGCTCGATTACATGGCGGTTCTGAAAGGCGTAACCAACAGCCGGGAACGTAGTGATTTGGTAGCCGCTCTCCTCAATCGAGTGAACCTGTTTGAACACCGAAAAAAGGCAGTCAGCAGCTACTCCGGTGGGATGAAGCAGCGCTTCGGTATTGCGCAGGCCCTGATTGGCAATCCAAAACTCATCATCGTGGATGAACCCACGGCGGGCCTCGATCCGGGCGAACGGAACCGGTTCTACAACCTACTGTCGGAAATCGGCGAAAATGTCATTGTTATTCTGTCGACTCATATCGTGCAGGACGTAATGGAACTGTGTCGCAACATGGCCATTATTCACCGGGGCAAGGTTTTATACAGCGGCTCCCCACTGGATTCGGTAGATAGACTGAACGGAAAGATCTGGCAGAAATCCATTGAGAAGGCTACTCTTCCCGACTACGCTGAACGCTACAGCCTGATCTCCAATAAACTGGTAGCGGGCAAACCGCTTATTCACGTTTACAGCGACGTGGACCCGATGGACAACTTCACGCCTGCTAAGCCTGATTTGGAGGATGTATTTTTCTCTACCATCAACAACAGCAATTAGACACCCACGCTGATACGGCAGGCGGTTCTTTATTCCTTTCTTCCTCTCCTTCTGAAACCCTATGTTCTCCTACCTCTTCGCGTTCGAGATACGCTACTGGCTACGGCAGCCAATGGTGTATATATTCACGCTGGTCAATGTACTGATGTTTGCTTGGGCGGCAGCCTCCAACGACCTGACCATTGGTGGTTCTTTCGGTAATATTTACAAAAATGCGCCTTACGTTATCCAGACCCAGTACGGCATCTGGTGCCTGTTTGCGTTACTGATGACCACGGCCTTTATACAAAACGCGGCTATTCGTGATTTCAGCTATAAAACGAACCAGATCATTTTCTCGTCGCCCATCCGCAAGTTCGATTACCTGGCCGGGCGGTTTCTGGGGTCGTATTTGGTTTCGCTAATTCCCTTCCTCGGGATTTCGCTGGGCATTTTGCTCGGAACGGCGATTGGCCTGACCACGGGTTCCATCGATTTCGATCGATACGGTCCAATCGTCTGGTCGGCGCACCTGAATAGTTTCCTCATTTTTGCCATTCCCAATACGTTCATCAGCGGGGCTTTTATTTTTACGCTGGCTGCCCTCTCTCGCTCGACTATCGTTTCCTTTATCGGCGCGATCATCCTGATCGTTATGTATGGTATTTCGAGCAGTTTCCTGAGCGACGTAGAAAACGAGAATCTTGCCTTTTTTGTGGATGCCTTTGGGGCGCGCCCTTTCGAACTGATCACAAAATATTGGACCGTCAGCGATAAAAATACCCGCTCGGTTGGGCTGGATAACCTTCAGATGCTGATGAACCGGTTGATCTGGATGGGTCTGGGGGCGGGATTACTGGTCTTTACGTATGTGCGCTTCTCGTTTGCCGACCGGGCGGTTCGGATGACTCGTCGTCAGCGGAAACGGATGAAACAGGAAGCCGATCAGCAACCGCTGTTCACACCCCTACAGCCGTTGCCTACCGTACACGTTTATAGCACGAATGCAGCCCGTCTAACGCAACTCTGGCACATTGCCCGGTCGGAATTCCTGGGTATCGTGACTGGCACCGCATTTATCGTAATTCTGCTGGCGGGAATGATGAACATGGGGTTCTCGCTGCAGTACTCCGACCGGACATACGGCCTGATGTCATACCCTGTTACGTATCAGGTAATCGATCTCATTCGGGGAACAATGTATCTGTTCCTTATCGCTATCATCGTTTTTTACTCGGGCTCAGTTATCTGGAAGGAACGCGACGCCGATCTGGATCAGATTTACGACGCCATGCCCAACCGCACCTGGCCAGTGTTCGCCGGCAAATTGCTGGCCCTGATTGGTATGGTTGCCGTAATCCAGCTCGTCTGCATTCTCGCGGGCATGCTAACCCAGGTGCTGAAGGGCTACACGAACATTGAGCCGGGCCTGTACCTGACCGAGTTTTTCGCGATCGATCTGCTTCGTTTTATTCCGTTGATTGTCCTATCGATGCTCGTCCACACGTTAGTCAACCAGAAGTACGTCGCCTTTTTCGCGTTTATCGTCGTCCTGATCGCTAATGCTTACGTATGGACACCGCTGGACGTAAGCAGTAACCTGGTCCAGTTCAATGCGTCGCCGGACTATACGTATTCTGACATGAACGGCTTTGGCCCATTCATAGCCGCTTATGCCTGGTTCCGACTGTACTGGACACTGGTTTCTGCGCTGTTAGCCATGGTCGCGATTCTGTTTTGGGTACGCGGCCGGGATACCAGCTGGCGGGATCGCTTTCGGAATGCCCGACTGCATCTGGCAGGAACGAACGGTCGGCTGGTGGTGGGGCTCGCTGTTGTTCTGCTACTGTGTGGTGGTTTCATCTTCTACAACACTAGCGTGTTGAATCAGTATGAAACGAACAAGCAGCAGGAAAAACGGCAGGTGGCTTATGAACTGAAATACAAAAAATACCAGCACGTTCCGCAACCCCGTATCAGCGATGTGAAGTACAACATTGATGTGTACCCGAAGCAGCGTAACCTGACCGTCAACGGTGATTTTGTGCTGGTAAATCGAAGTAGTTTCCCAATTGATTCACTGCACATTACGTTACCGAATCGACTTGAGTATGCCATCCGTGTTGACCAGGCTACACTGGCGATGAATGACTCACTGTTGCAGTATCAGATTTACCACATGAGTCCGGCGTTGGCTCCCGGCGATTCTGTTCACCTGCGCTACACGGCGAAGAAAATCACCCGCGGCTTTGAAAATGAAGTAACCCTGACCAAGCAGATCAATCAGAACGGTTCCTTCTTCGACAACAGCGATATAGCCCCACAAATTGGGTATCAGGAATCGTTTGAGTTGAACGACAAAAACAAACGACGCGAGTACGACATAGGACTAAAAGATCGTATGTCTTACCTGACTCGCAACTGCACCGACCGTTGCATGAATACGTACATCAGTAACAACTCCGACTGGGTAATGGTCGAAACCACCATTAGCACGTCCGACGATCAGTTGGCAGTGGCTCCCGGCTCACTGCTCAAGGAGTGGAAACAGACCGACGCAAATGGCAATCCCCGGCATTACTACCATTACAAACTGGACCATCCATCACTAAATTTCTATTCGTTTATTTCAGCGAAGTACGAAGTGGCCCGTGAGAAGTGGAACGGCATCGACGTGGAAGTTTACTATGACAAGAAGCATCCGTACAACGTCAAAAACATGCTGAATTCAGTGAAGAAGTCGCTGGCGTATTACACCAAAAACTTTGGCCCATACTACCACAAACAGGCCCGGATCATTGAGTTTCCGCGCTATGCTACGTTCGCGCAGGCGTTCCCCGGCACCATGCCTTATTCGGAGGGCATCGGCTTTATTGCTCAGATCGACCCGAAAGAAGATATCGACATGGTTTACTACGTCGTAGCGCACGAGATGGGGCACCAGTGGTGGGCGCACCAGGTTGTTGGAGCCGATATGCAGGGCGCTACGTTGCTGTCGGAGACAATGGCACAGTATTCAGCCCTGATGGTGATGGAAAAAGAGTACGGCAAAGACCGGATGAAGAAGTTCCTGAAGTACGAAATGGATCAGTATCTCTCGGCGCGGGGAAGCGAATCGCAGCAGGAAGTACCACTCGAAAGGGTTGAAAACCAGGGCTACATCCACTACCGAAAAGGCAGCGTGGTCATGTATTACCTGAAGGAAATGATCGGCGAAAAGGCGGTAAATAACTCCCTGCACGAATTGGTTCAGCAGTATGCCTACCGCCGTCCACCCTACCCGAATGCTTACGCGCTGGTGGATCTGTTCAAGAAAAACACGCCTGACTCGTTGCAATACGTTATCCAGGACCTGTTCGAAGAGATGACCATTTTCAATAACCGGGCGCTGACCGCATCGTACAAGAAACAGACGAACGGAAAGTACGAGGTTACGGTGTCTGTGCAGAGCGAGAAGCTACGCGCCGATTCCCTGGGTTCTGAAAAACCTGTTCCGCTCAACGACTGGATTGACGTGGGCGTCTACGGCAAACCTACCGATGGGAAAACGCAGGGTAAGCTCCTGGCTATTCGGCGCGAAAAAATGCGCAACCCCAAAGGAACCTATACATTCACCGTAACGGAGGAGCCATACCAGGCTGGTATTGACCCCATTAATTACCTCGTTGACCGGATTCCCGACGACAACCTCAAGAAAGTAGTTCAGCGCTAAGAATCGGCTCTCGGACAAAACAGCCCGTCCTGTGCGAAATTAGCCGTATTTTCGCCGGACGGGCTGTTTGTTAGGTATTGCCCGCCAACGCTGTGACCGATTATCAACCGCAACTCCGAACCGTCAACGTCGTTCGTTACGTCACGCCCCTGCGAGAAGGTGGCTCGCTGCCTGCTCTGGTGGAAGCCGACGATGATTTTTTGTACGTCCTTAAATTTCGCGGGGCGGGCCAGGGTACTAAAGCCCTCGTTGCCGAGCTAATCGCCGGGGAGATTGCCCGCGCGCTTGGCCTGCGACTACCGGAATTGGTATTTGCCCAACTGGACGAAGCCTTTGGCCGCACCGAGCCCGACGAAGAAATTCAGGATTTATTACGCGCCAGCGAAGGATTAAATCTCGCCCTGCATTACTTATCCGGCGCCATTACGTTCGATCCGCTGATTACGACAGTCGATGCGATGACAGCTTCGATGATCGTCTGGCTCGACTGTCTGGTCACCAACGTTGACCGGACGGTGCGCAACACGAACATGCTAATCTGGCACAAGGAATTATGGCTGATTGACCACGGTGCATCACTGTATTTTCACCATTCAGGCATGAACTGGGAAGAACAGAGCAAACGTCCGTTCGTGCAGATTAAAGATCACGTGCTGCTGCCGCAGGCATCGGAGCTGGAAGCCGCCGACGCCCAGGCGAAGCAAATTCTAACCCCCGAACGTATTGCGGCCATTGTATCGATTGTACCAGACGACTGGCTCACCGACAACCTCGATTTGTCGCCCGACGAGCTGCGGCAGATCTACGTCAATTTCTTAACTACCCGAATCGCTACGTCCGACGTTTTTGTTCATGAAGCTCAGCACGCCCGAAAAGCACTTATTTGAGTACGCCGTTATTCGCGTAATGCCGCGCGTCGAACGGGGGGAATTTCTCAACGTCGGCGTGATTTTGTACTGCGCTCCTCAGGGGTTTTTGAAAACCAGATTTGAATTGAACGAGGAGCGATTACGCGCCTTCGCGGGCAAGATCGACCTGGCCGAGCTAACCGAACGACTACAGGCCTTCGAGCGTATCTGCAACGGGCGGGCAACGGGCGGAGCTATCGGCCAGCTAGCAGTAGCGTCCCGGTTTCGCTGGCTGACGGCTACCCGCAGCACCGTCGTTCAAACCTCCCCCGTCCACCCCGGCCTCTGTACCAACGCGGGTGAAACGCTGGATCGGTTATTTGACGAGTTGGTGAAGTAACGCTTTGACTGACTTTGGTCAAATCAGGAACTTTCAAGAGAGTATTCCTCCGCTACTGATACGAGTATGTATACTTTCTGTAGTAAGCTTTGTTGGTCGGATTAACCCAGGATTTGGAAGTCAGTAATCCATCGGAATCATACGAGACGTTGTACGTAATTTCTGACGTAACCGGTGATCCTAGCTTGTTATCCAGAATAGTTTCCTTGACTACATTATTTGATGACGGATTAAACAATTTCTCTACCACATCATCAGGATGCCCCTTAAATTTGGGCAATGTTGATCGAGGATTTGGCGCTTTATCATACAAATAGGTGGATATAACTGTAGACTCTTCATTCTTAACGAGATTCCCATTGGCATCGTAATTTCGTTGAGAAACAATATGTGATCCACTAGAAATCTTGGTTAATAAACCGATTGAATTAATTTCATAGTCTGTCGTCGAATTAGGAATCGATTCGGAGTATTTCACCAAAACTCCATTCTGAAAAACAAAGCTGGCTTTGCTCTGAAGCAGATTGTATTGTTCTTGAACATCACAAGAAAGTAGTTTTCCTTGCGCGTCATACCCAAACGTTCTCGTTTCTCTAAGGTATCGACGATTAGTATCAGAGAACTGAGACACGCTCTTGACTAATCGATCATTTGTATCATACTCATACCAATAGAGCCACTGTTCTGTCCCGGGAGTAGTGTATGAAAATGGAGAAGTAGTTGTCGTCTTTGTCAATAAAAATTTCTTCGCACTTACCACCAGCCTTTTATCATTGTATTCATAAACGGTTGTACCGTTTTTATTGACTGTAGCGACACTGGACGTATCGGATTGTGTTTCTTCTGATTTAGCTAAGAGTGTGTTGGGGAATCTAAAAAGCTGGTAGTCAGGTCAACTTTGTAGCGACCAAGCAACAAAAGCA
>NZ_BAAHBP010000031.1:0-118146 GCF_054776615.1 Spirosoma pomorum | reverse complement strand
GGCCAACATTCAGATTATGTTACAACGAATACAGCCATCAAGCCAAATCTAATTCCAAAACACGCTCTAAAGAAGCTGATACAGGATAAATCTCCCCTAACAAGAGCTGATGGGAAAACCGTTTATCTGTCTGACTCAAGAGACGGACGAGATAATTACTTGACAATCGATACTAAAAACTAACTGAAAACAAGCTGGAAGGTGGTAATGGTAGTCATACATATGCCTGCCTGCCATTACCAATTCCAACTATCAACCTGATTCAAGCTAGTATTGAGTTGAAGAATACGTTATCTATTTTATAAAAATAAACATATGTAAATGTTATGTTAGGATTGCTTCCGTCAACGTTAAATTTAAATACACATGTTAATACTTACCTTCCAGTAAATTGGAACTGCAAAGATTTTAATATTGATCACGCCACCTTTGTACTAAGCCAAATTACACAGGCTGCTGCACTAGACCAAGGTCAAGCTGATGAACTTTTCAATAATGGAGGTTATACACTGTTGTACTCAAACAAATTACAAAGTGTAGTACATAATTATCGTCAGTATATAAATTATTTTATAAATACTGGTGTGATTGAAACAGATGGGTATTTTGTAAGAAAAGTTGATAGTCCAGGAAAGGAAAAAAGTTATGGCTACAGATTCACTGAAAATTACAGTGGCTTTGAGATAAGTATCACTGAGTATTCAAAAAGATTTGAAAAAATATTAAAAAAGCGGGAGAAAACTAACTATAAAAAGTTAGAGAAAGAATACTATCACTTAAGCAAGTGGTTGTGGCCTACCTGTCAACTAAATATAGATTTCGATAATGCCTTTAAATATTTAAAGCTAAGAAGAACGTGTCAGTGGAGATTTCCAAAAGCTAGAGATAAGAAGTTAGATAAAATGACAGGAGAACTAATTGAAAAAGATCCAAACTTGCAATACAAGCTGGCGTTATCTAGCGTCTTACAAATGAAACAAGGAATGTTAAACTGCGTGGTTGATTCAACTGTATTCAGAATGCACACAACATTGACTAGCATGAAAAGTGAACTAAGAAACTTTATAACTTACGGTAATGAGAAAATGGTTTCAATAGATATAACTAATAGTCAACCGTACATAATACTCTCATTATTTAACAAACACATTTATAACAAAACTAAAAGTAATAGAGAAACAACCATATACAATATCAATAATAAACTAGCACAAGAAATAACTACAATTCTCCCTATGTCAGAAGATTTTTTTAAGTTGTTTGATAATGAGGATGTTATGCAGTATAAATTGTTGGTGAGTAAGTCTACTAATAACGAGACAGACATTTATATGTACATGAGGAACCAATGTGAAAAATACGGAATTAACTATTCTAGTCGAAATGAAGTGAAAATTAGAATGTTTGAAGTATTATTTACAGCTAATAGATACAATAGTCCAACTAAACTGCTCTTTGAAAAGTTATTTCCAACTGTGAATAAGTTACTTGTCACGATCAAACAAAAGGATAAGACAACTTTAGCGTGTTTATTGCAAAGTATAGAGTCGTTTGTCATGTTAAAAGTTATTACAAAGCGTATTGCTACTGAAATTCCCAAAGCACCTCTATTTACTATACATGATAGTGTAGCAACTACAGAAGAGTATAGAGACGTTGTAGAAAATATAATGAACGATGAACTAGTAAAGCTTACTGGATTTTCTCCTAAATTAAAAGTAGATTATTGGGAGCCTCAAAACGTTAATTGGGATAGATATAATATAAAATATTGATATGTTAATTTATTAATTTGAATATTTTGTCCAAACTATAAACGCTATTTAAAATGTATCGTATTTGTTCAAATGGTTGATTATCAATTATTTATTGAATAATATTAAAAACTGTTCATTGCCAACTTTGGTATGATTGATAAGTAGTATGAAGTAATATGTTTCACTGTATAGTGTGAAGTAAATACGATTTACTAGATTAGTAAATGGTTTATCTTGATAATAATGCTACTACACGTATAGATCCTATTGTACTAGAAGCAATGATGCCTTACTTGACGGATAACTTCGCTAATGCCGCAAGTAGTCATCATTTAGGCTCGCTCATAAGCAACTCTGTAAAAATAGCTCGGCGTCAGATTTGTAATTTAATAAATTGCGACGAGCATGAAATTATATTTACATCTGGGGCAACAGAGAGTATCAATTTATCTATCAAAGGTATTTGTGAGAATTATACAGGTAGACATATTGTAACAGTTAAAACAGAACACACCGCTGTTATTGACGTTTGTTGCTATTTAGAGAAGCATGGATACGAGGTTACCTACTTGCCCGTACAACCTGATGGCTTGTTAAAGATAGATGATTTAAGAGCCGCAGTTCGTTCTGATACGGTGTTAGTTTCGGTTATGTTAGTTAACAATGAAACTGGCGTTGTTCAACCTATAAAGGATATTTCAACAATCGCTCATGAGGTTGGAGCCTTGTTTATGACAGATGCTACACAAGCTGTAGGTAAGATGCCTATTGACGTAGAAGACTTAGATATTGATTTAATGCCATTCTCTGCTCATAAATTTTATGGGCCAAAAGGTGTCGGTGGTTTATTTGTTCGACAGCGTTCACCCCGGAGAGTACAGCTTACTGCTACAATACACGGTGGTGGTCATGAGCGAGAACTACGAAGTGGAACACTGAATGTGCCAGGTATAATTGGAATGGGGCAAGCTTGTGAATTGGCTCGTCAAGTGATGGCTGATGATGCAAGAAGGATTAATGAGTTGCGATATCGCTTGGAAGCAACACTCTTAGATATTAAAGGTACGTTTATAAATGGTAGTCAGTTAAGTCGACTTTACAACGTAACTAATATTACCCTTCCCAATACTGATGCAAACGTCTTGATAGGACAACTAAAGACTATAGCAGTATCTAATGGGTCCGCTTGTTCTTCGGCAGTTTATAAACCTTCACATGTACTAAAGGCAATGGGCCTGACAGACGATGAAGCATTCGGGGCTATTCGTTTTTCGTTAGGTCGATTTACAACCGAAAGCGATATCTTTCAAGCTGCTGAAGCTATCAAACAACGGATTTATGCTTTCCGACATTGATTTCCCTAAGAGCCAAGAATATAGAACTGGTACTGATAATGAGCCTTTTGCTTTCTACATGGAAGCGTTAGTTGAAAGTAATCAATTTGATTTACTACTTGGGTATTTTAGTTCGTCAGCTATTAGTGTACTGGCGCTGGGTTTTGCTAAATTCATCAGTAACGGTGGGCGGGTTCGCTTAATCATTAATCATGTACTATCGGCGAATGATAAGGCTGCAATTATCGAGGGAGCGAATACAGCCGCCGATTTGTATGAGTTTTCAATCCACGATTTTCAATCACTCCGGAAGGCCCTAGACGAGTATAGTGACCACTTCTTCGCTTGTTTAGCTTGGTTGATAGCTTCAAAACGAGTCCAGATTCGTGCGATCAAACCTAAAGATAAGCGAGGTATATCACATTATAAATCTGGTACTTTTTATGATGGCGTTAACAAGGTACGCTTTAAAGGCTCCTGCAATTTTACGGCCTCTGGCCTGATCGAAAACCTTGAAGAATTGGACGTAAAGTTGTCTTGGAAAGTGGGTAATGATGCGTTTACTGAATACGAAGCCTACTTTGACGAGTTGTTCGATGGCCGTAGCGATTACGCTGAGATAGTGCCGATCGAGCAAATTGAAGCTGCTATTGTTCGAGATTACGGCGGCAAGGAATTAGATGAATTGTTGATTGATGAACAGAGATTAGTAATCAAAAAAGCGCAGCAAACCCGCAGTGTGTTATACCAAACAGCAGTAAAAAGAATCTTGCGTAAGATCGATACATACCTTACTACACCCCGATTTCCGTACGAAAGTGGTCCTCGTGATTATCAGAACGAAGCTTATCATAATTGGATCAATAATGGATTTCAGGGAATCTTCGCGATGGCGACAGGCACAGGTAAGACAATCACCTCGTTAAACTGTGTATTGAACGAATACGTAAGCACTGGTAGATACCAGGCTGTGATTCTGGTACCTACAACGGTGCTAGTTGAGCAATGGGAAAAGGAGGCTCGTAAGTTTAACTTTCGCGAGGTGATCAAAGTATCATCCAAGTCACCGGGCTGGCATGGTGAGTTAGACCGGATCACAACGCAACTCAGCTTCGGTATGGCAACGTCATTTATAGTGATCGTTACCTATAAATCATTTACAAAAGACCGATTTCAACGGGCCTTCAAGCGATTGTCAGCAGAAAGCGTTCTGTTGGCTGACGAGGCTCATAATATTGGTTCACCTTCGTTACTACGCTTGCTAGGCGGGGTGCATTTGCAGAAACGTATCGGTTTGTCAGCTACGCCCAAGCGGGTTTATGATCCAGAGGGCTCTGAGAGAATGGAAGCTTTTTTCCACGATCAGGAGCCATATACATACAGCTTTTCGATGGAACGGGCGATTGATGAAGAGATACTTTGCCCATATTTCTATTATCCAAAATTGGTTGAATTGACTTCTGACGAGTTAGTGGAGTATACCAAGATTACTACTAAGCTTGTCAAACTTTATAGTCGGGTTGGACGTGACGATAAAGCTTCACAAGCAGTAGAACAGTTATTAATGCAGCGAAAGCGGATCATTCATAAAGCCCAAGGTAAACTGACCGTTTTTGAGGATATCTTAACCCAAATCCAGAGAAGCCGAGGACAGATTGGCTACACGCTAGTATATGCGCCTGAGGGTTATTACAGCGATGATGAAATGAATGAAGATAAATACCCTGATTTGACCGAAGAAAATCGAATCATCGACTTCTATGCTTCAGTAGTACGTCGCCTGTTACCTGAAACGACTATTACGCAATATACCAGCGAGTCAGCGGATAAGGATTTGGTTCTAAAGCAGTTTGAGCAAGGGCGCATTAATATGTTGCTCTCTATGAAGTGCTTGGATGAAGGGGTTGATATCCCGCGTACTGAACAAGCTATATTTTGCTCTAGTACCGGCAATCCTCGACAGTTCATTCAACGTCGAGGGCGCATACTTCGCAAGCATCCGGAGAAAGATTTCGCTTACATACATGATATGGTGGTTATTGCCCGTGCTGATCCGAACACGACCAACTTTGAACTAGAGAGAAAGTTGGTCCAGAAAGAACTCGAACGGGTCGTCCACTTTGCGTACATGGCCTTGAACAAGTACGAAGCGATTGAGGTATTTCGGGACGTTTGCAACTATTACGAGCTTAATTTAGACACTATTCACACTGATTTGGTAGCGTAACTATGAACAAATTGGACATTGTAAAAGCCTTCTTGTCTGACCCAGAGATTCAGCGGAGGTATGATCTAAGGCCCAACGATGTTGAGCAAATGACGCTGGCCAATCAGCATCCAAGCCCAATGGTTGGATTGGTACGCCGAATGGTTGAGCTCGTTGAAAGCGATACCACACCCACTACGATAGCTTCACAACTTAACCACTACCTGGAAAACGTTCTCCGCCCTTAACCCATGCTTATTAAGTGTATTGAGATTAGTAATTTTTTGTGCTACTACGGTAGTAATAATCGGTTTGACTTTGTCGAAGGACTAAATATTATTCTCGGAGCGAATGGATATGGTAAATCAAAGCTGTATGACGCGTTTCAATGGGGCTTTAATGATGGAATCACCGATAGTTCGCCACGGCAAACGGCTACGAGCGTACGCTCGACCAGCGTCGTAAAGCGTGAACTAATTTCCGAAAAGGCGCTTTTCGAGTGCGCGGTTGGGGAAGGTGTTGAAGCCAAGGTGGTCATTGAGGTTGTCGATAATCAACAGAAAGAATTTCAACTTATTCGTTCTTACCAGATTAAGCGTCGGGATGAAAGCACTTGGATTGAGCCAGCGCGAAGTGACTTCAGAATTTTATATAAAGACGTACTTGAATTTAAACCTGTTTGGGAAAGTGAATATGATGCTACACTCGAACGACTAATTCCAGTAGATGTAAGGCCGTATGTTTGGTTTCAGGGGGAACGAGGAATTAGTAACTTGATTGATACATCTAATACTGAATCATTACGGAATGTTATAAAGCGGTTGTCAGATATTGATCGGTGGGACAAGTACATTGAAACAACGACGACAGCTGCTAGAACAGCCCAAACTAAGTTTGATCAAGAACTCAGTAAATCAAAGCGTAATGAGAGCAAAATTCTCGAACTACAAACTAAACGGCGTAATGCCGCATCAGAAATTCAGCGGCTTGACACATTGTTAACGACTGTCTCAAATAATTTGCATGCTGCACAATTAAATCATGAGGAGTTATCCGCAGACATTGAATATGCGGAGAAAATGAACTCGATTGTTAGGGAGAAAGAACAGATTGAGAAAGATTATAAGATAGCAAAGGAGCGTGAAGAGCAATTAACGGAGGGATTGAGTAATAAGTTATTTACCAACTACTGGGTGCTCTCAGACACCACTTTCCTAATTGATAAATTCGAAAAAAAATTTAAAGACTATAATACAGCTGTTTTTGAAAGGATAGGGTTGGCTAACCTATCTAAGAAGATCGAAGAGCAATTACAAAACCGGCTTCCTAAGGGTGTACCTGAACCCTTGTACGTTAAACAGATGCTGGAACAGCAACATTGTTTAGTTTGTAATCGACCGGCGGAGGAAGGTACTGATGCCTACAACGAGATTGCCAAATTGCTTATAGTAGAGTCGAGTAATAAGATAGAGGAAGAAAAGCCACGAACTGATTTACAATCGTTTTTTGGGCAGGTGTATGGGTATGGCTTGTCCCTAAGGGATAGTATCAATCGAGTGGATGAAAGTATACAAGAGGCATTTTACGAAATTAACGAGGCTCGTGCCCTTGTATCAGCCCTTGATCTAGAGTTAAAACAAAAGGATCGTCAGCTACAGGAACAGTTACAACTTAGCGGCATTACGAACGCCAGAGACATCGTGAACTCGATGAAAAATGCATTAGCTGACGTAAAGAAGTACACTGAGGAACAGAGTAAGCTTAGCAGCAGAAAACAGGAATTCGATAATCAGATCAAGGGTATTGATAAGGATCTGAGTAACTTGTCAGAAGGCGAGGTGCCAGAATATCTCAGGCAAAAAAAAGACATGCTGCAAGACTTGTCGGCCTTGGCAAAGCAGGTCAAAAGAAGGAAGTATCAAGAGTTGGTCAAGCTACTCGAAGATACAGCTAATGACCATTACCGTAACATCAACGCTCCAACGGGTGCTTTCTATGGCACAATTAAATTTGTTGAAACATCGGGTGATGCTTATCGCCCGGCTGTAGTAGATGCTGATAACCGAGAGGTAAATAACCTAAATACTTCGTTAGTAAGTTCGCTGAAGTTGTCAATTATTATGGCTGTTGTATCGGCAAATAAAATGCGTGATTACCCTTCATTATATCCACTTATATCAGATGCCCCCGTCTCAGATTTCGACGTGGTAAAGATTAGAACGTTCTTTATAGAAACGGCCAGCACATTTAAGCAGAGTATTGTAATCATGAAAGAACTACTTGTGAAAGACGATGAAAGAAGTGGTCGGTATAAGCCTGACAGTAAGCAATTACAAGAATTACGTAATGAGATAGAAGCGTTGAATAGACCTTTAAAAGTTTATCAGCTAGATATGCCAGACGGAGTGACTAACAAATTTCGCAGTGAACTTGAAGTTTCCATTAAACTGTTATTTTGATAAATGAAAACTTTATTAGATCGTTTTTACAAGAAAACACCTCACTATCCGAATGCCTACCGTGATCTAGTCGATAAATTATCTCGCAAGCGAGCGTTCGATACCTCTTTAGGAACAGAGGAGGAGCGATTTGCTCAAGGAAAGGTTTTTGGTAATTACTATGAATGTTTCTTGTATGCTACTTTACTAGGAATACGAAAGGATTATCGCATCCCTTTTGAACGAAGCGAAGGAACAAAGTTTATTGAAATAGAGGCTTGGAAACCCCGACAACTCACTCAGTATATTTTTATGAGCTTACTTGCACTATCTGATATAAATTTGATTGATCTTGAAGAATTGGATGAGCAGCGTATTGACGCTAAGGTGTTCGACTTGATGCAACTTATGGAAGAGTATGCTCACGGGGGATTCGACTTACTACAAGCTAAGTTAAGGGATGAACCGCATTTTTTTGAAAGTCAGTACGCAACATTGAGGTTGCTAAAATTTTAATCATATAAAGCGAATACAGAACTGCCTCTAAAATGAGTCTCGTATCCTATAATTTTATCTACATAGGCATTATCTATTTCAAACAAGGAATCATATTCATTCATCAACCTAAATACATCTTTCTTTTGGTCTAAGCCTTCAAACAGCTTACGTACGTTCAATAAATTCATATCATTAAGATTTTTAATCAAATTACTAATGACGTGCTTCTCTTCTTTATCTTTTAACATAAGATCATTATAACGATTACGAAGTCGATCTATCAGATTTACATGGTCTGATAAATATCTTGAACGTAGGTTGCTTAAAAAATTAAGAAGGGTTATTTTTTTAAAAGAAGAATCATTCGAAAATAAAAATATAAGCAAATCTACGGAGTCTTCTATGTAACCTATTTGATGAAAAGAAAAGAAATTTATAAAATCTTTTTTTGCTTTATAATCATCAGTAAAAAAGACCACTTTAGACTTATAGCTACGACTAAGCACAGAACTACAAATTGTACTACAAAACTCGCCATTCATTTTAGTATATGAAGTATACTTTTTGAATTCTTCCTCGTATAAGGAAATAACATCCTCCTCCTCCTTTAACATGTAATCCTTATAAACGAAAGTAAATGTCAATAGCTCTGTCAGCTTTTTATCATACTCCTTAAAAGAGCCCTTTACTACTTTTCGTAAATTGGTCTTAATTTCAGAATAGACTTTAGGTGTAATCTTAATATCTAAAGATTTAAGCCTTTTAAATAGAAATTCATCTTCATCTATGAGTAATATATTTATAATACTACATGCATCAATGACAAACAACATAAAATTAACTATTGAAATCCAACTATTTCCGATTTGTTAGCCTCGTATAAAGGTAAGTCTATGATTAGTACTTCTTCAAGATCACCTATTTCAAGTAACGTGCTAAATATTTCATTATACTTTCTAACAGATGCATTTTTAAAGTCAATAAGAATTTGATTGACCACACCTTCCTCGAATGGAAACAGACTCGACTGGTCTGGAACTTCGTCGATTCTAAACTGCTTTAAAAGTTCAGTTAAGTAATCTATAATCGCTTGTCTGTCCGGAAGATCGAAGTTTATTCTATCTCGTATCCTTGATTTGACAGACTCAGATATGTACTGCCCTAAGTCTTCGGCAGTAAATAATGAAGATTGTGTCAAATTTAAGAAAATCAGTAAATTATTGGGTGTGTTATCAAATAAGTCTCTTAAGCTTGAATTAATCTTTTCTAAGGAAGAATTGTTTAAAGTTACTATGTCTTCAAACTCATCAATCCAGAGTATTACGCATGAATAAATGCACTTCTCATATGTAAGTGTGGAAAATAGCGCTGCAATAAATCTAATATAATCGTCCTCGGACTTGAACTTTCGCAAAATGCCACTGCCTTCAAGGCCTCTAATCTCTTTAGGTGTGACGTTTCCATATAAGAACCGTTTAATTAAGCTTTGCTCAGTATCTTCTGATTCTATAAATACGGCTTTTATGCATGCTCTTATGAAGGAGTCGCTAAAAGTTTGCTCAACGTAATTAATTATGTCTTCTTTAATAGCTGCTGTTGAGGTTCTAATGTGTGTGAGATCAAGTTTATCTATTACAGAAGTAAATAGATCTTCAACAGGAGCTTTGCCTTTGGGTAATGTTAAGTATATATGGAATGGGGTAATACCACTAGCCTCAGCCGCTAGTCTATCTAGTTCAGATTTCTTGCCAAAAAATTTTGCTGCATGGGTCTTTCCACTTCCATACTCCCCCCAGTTAAGTACTATTCCCGAGTTGCGAAGTTTAATTGAGCGCTTTATACGGCCTTCAAATTTAGCTTTCACATCGCTAAAGCCCGCCCACACTAATTCATCGGACTGAATACCAGGTACGGTACGAAAAGGATTAACTTTTAAATTATAGTTTGGAAAACTCATAGTTTTAATGCGCTAGCTTCTGTAAGTAGCCATCGTTGAATTGGGCTTGGAACTTATAAATGAAGAGGTTTGAAAAGTCTTCTTGAATTATCCGGTTGATGTATTTACTTGAAACAGAACATCCATGATTTAAAAGCAAGGTGTATTGAGTATACCATATAGTCTGAGATAAGGTTACACGATTAAAGGTCATAGTTTGAAAAAGTTTAAAGCATTCGTTTATCCTTTCGAGAACTATCGCTTTAATCTCGATTTCATTTAACGATACATTGATACCCAATCTATAAGTTTTGGCAAAAATATGTGGAAAGAAATAGCTCATTAAATCGCTTGGGTCTAACACCCAGCCAAGGCTCAAATCATACCAATCACATAGCCCCTCAAAGAATCTTTCGCCTGTCTCTGTAATTTGTACTAAAACTTCTCTATTCTTTGATGTTGGTAATTTTATGAAATCGATATCCAGTAACCAGTTTAGTCGAGGCATTAAAACATGTTCTAAATAGCGGTCAGGCTTTTCCCAAGCTTCAATACGTGCTCGTACCTTCCTAATCTCGTCAATAACTCTCCGTTCGTGAAGCGCAACATAATCTTGAAGAAAGTATTGCAGCCTTTGAATCAATGCTTGTTGAAATACTCTTTTTAGTTCAGAAAACGAAGTTTCTTGTCTTACATAAATGAGTTCTAATAAAACAGATATATATAAAAAATCATATTTAAGTAAAGTTTCACCGAAAAATATCTTGTCTAGAAAATTTAATTCGAATGGGTTTTTCGATTGATAGTTTTTAGATAATTCAATATAAACTTTAAATCTTTTTGAAGATGTAACTATTCTGTTTAAAGAATTAGTTAATTCTAAATCATTTGCTATCTCTAAGTATGGTTTTGCTGAAGTTCCAGTTATTTTTTTTGTAGTGCTAAGTTTGATTATGCCTTTTGGATTTGATGACTCTAATAATTTGTCTTGAAAAGGAATAACAAAAGATTCATACTTTTTAAAGAACTGACTTGCAGGGGTTTGTGGGTATTTCGTCAGGTACTGTGATAGAAGCTTCAAGTAGCCTAATCTTCGACTCTTAGTGTTTGTGTTAATTATGTTAACTCTTTTGGTGTCAACAATTTTTCTAAGATTTATATAATGTTTATAAATGTAAGGAGATATTTGAGGGGGATTACTGTAGACACTATTAATGATTTCAATAATTTCTCTCAATTGCTTATTGTTGCATTTTAAAGATATTCTAAACAGGAAATTATAATAATCTCCTACGTCGCAATACCCTCCCCAATCTTCAAAACCTTCATTAATGTCAAAAATATAATTATCAACTAAGCCGTCTTGCGGAAAACGGCTTTTTATTTTGCTTAATAGGATAAAGAGAGTTCTTGAATTTGATTGAGGAAGTATTTTATCCAGCTCATTAACTTCTCGATAGCCATATATTTCAGAACCATACACTTGGATGGATTTTGTTTCTTCCAATGATGGTAGGGATAGTAGCTCATCAGAACTTAACTTGTTAAGTTCTCGTTCTTCTTCAAAATTCAGCTCTATATCTTCATCTTCGTCATCCTCGTCAACATCGTCTCTTACTGGGCGTTTAAACTCAATTAATATACCGAAGGAGTCACTGACTTCAAATAAAACGGAGGTTTTATTTGATAGTATATATGGCTGATTATTAGATGTATCTGCTAAAAATTTGTATATGCTTTCAGTCATCATATCAAATGAAGCAAGACGCGCATCCCTCATTTTCGGCATCGCTTAGGATGTCAAGCAAATAAGGTGATTTAGCCTGTTGTTTAATTCGTTTTGCGCGTTTTAGATATTCCTCTTTAATAGCCTGTATACGCTCAGGGCGTATCATTTCCGCTAATGTCTCTTCGTCACTCCAGGAGTACCCCTGCTTCTCATATTCCATTGCCTTGGCGAAGCGATCAGGGTGCTGCTCGTAAAGCCAAATCCATTCTATCTTTTGCTGATAGAAGCAGAAGAAGCAGCCTGATCGGCTTCTTGAGTATTGACCTGCGGACTTATCATTAATATTAAAATCTAGGGGCTTATAGTAAGCAGGGGTGCCTACACCACTGTCTTCCAATAGTTGGAAGATATCGTCACGTACCAGCACATCATCGTTATCAATCAATGCAAATGATTCTTCCAACGACAATGGATAACTGGTTTGTTTCAAGAAAGCGAATGTCAACTGGTTGAATAATTTGGTATTGGTATCAAGCAGTTGGTTTAATTTCTGCACCTGGGTAATACCTGCTTTTTGAGGTTTTGACAAAATTTCAGAAAACCGATCTACGTTCGACGGTTTAATGGTAGTTTCACTAAGGATAATCTGCTGTAGATTCAGGGCGTTTGGGAGATTATTATCTGCCAACAGCTTTTTTATAACGTCTTCACTCCAGATATTCCGACGAAATGGAAAGATAGATTGAATATTGGGCTTCTCTGAAATATACCCTTCACGGTCTTCGTCCCCACGAATACCTACATACGAGATAACAGGGTCATTTCCAACGAACTCCTCAAATGGCTCTAGTTTTAATTTTTTGGTACACCAACGAGCGCGGGAAGATGGTAAATAGCCACCGTATAAATCAAGATAATGATCGAAGGGGTCTCGAGTACTCCCTTCAGCAGCTCGCAGTAACTTTACCTTCTTGCCTAATTCATTTTCTAGATTCTTGATCAGTTGATAGGTTTCATCTAACTCCTTACCTGTGTCACAAGTATAATATTCGATATCTAAATCAGGGTACTTCCTATTCATATAAATAGCCAAAGCCGCACTGTCTTTGCCACCAGAGATACCTAGTACATGCCTAACTTTTGTCATTTTTTCAGTAGGTCTTTTAGAATGTTTGTAAGAGCTGCAATGTTTATATCGTTGTCTTCTTGGAGTTTCTTACGAATATATGCTTCTACTTTCTCAACTTGTTTTTGCTTATGTGCTGGCATTCGCACTAGATCTTTACTAACGCCGTCTGCTAAGGAAGTAATTTCTACACTGAAAACGGCCTCCTGGTCAGGATTTACGTCGTTTGCGGATAAATTTGTTAAATTATCAAGATCGCGAATAGTCCTCTTGAATTTATCATAAAGTCGAAGCTCATCATCATCTCTAAACGTGTCGAGTGATTTACCAACGATTGCTTGAGCAATAGCATTTAACCAAGCTTTGCGATCGTCAAGGGGAGACCTTAATCGTTGCACAAAGGCCTTCTGGTTAGTCAAAAGCATATGCATTTGCACGTTCTGGAAACGCGATTGCAAGCGACTACGGTACTCATTAAACGCTAATTCATCGCCAACATACTCTTCTAATATAAACTTTTCAAATCGACTTATTAGTTCATCGTAACTAGTTCTTAGTTCTCGAATAGCGTCTTGAAGCCGATTGATATAATGCTCGATCTCATCATCAGACGTTTGCAAAGAATCAATGGAATATCCTAAGGCTAGAGGAAAGTCTTCAAAAAAGGTTTTCTCTGGCTCTTTCGATTGAACGATTGAGTCGCGTATAGCAATAGCTTCTTTGCTTAGTCGCTTTGTTTGTTTTGAGTATTCTGGGAGCTCTCGGTAGAAGACTAAAAATGGCTTAATTGTCTCAATAAATGCCTGTGATCCAAACGATAACTCAGTGCTTTGATTAATAAGGTGTCGGTAACTGTTAAATAAGTCAAGACGTACACCGTCAAGGCTAAACGCCTTGACCGCATAGCGATGGGGATGCTTATTGATCAACTCCAGAACATCATCTGTGATTTTTGGTACGTATGTATCTCCCTCAAACAAAGCAAAATCATCTCGTTTGATGAATAAGAACGTTGGCAACCAGAAATCAATAAGGCCTTGTTTAAGTTTGTAAGGTTGCTCGGATAGTATTTCAACTAATTCGACGACAGACCTTTTTCCTATTTTTGATTTGGTTAAAAATTCTTCGCTCTCTTCCCACACCTTTCTGAAGGATGAATCTTTGGCTATTTCTATTTGATGAATTGATTGATTCGCAATAGATCCAACTGTTGGGCGATTTGGATTTAAACCATTTTCTTTCAGTAGTGTTAGATAGATGGTTTTTTCTGGAGGAAATCTATCTTTCTCAAAACCTAAATCTGGTTCGTTCCAATGAGATACTAAACGCTGTATAAAGTCGCGTTTAGGCTTAAACATTGACGATGAAATCCTATGTCGGTTGATGAGCTCGTTTTTAAACGTAGGAGTATTATAATACACTTGTTTACATACCTGTGATAATAACTTATTAAAATCACGGCGACTGCATATGCCTTCTTTTTGATCTCCTTGAAATACCCAAACTGTAGGTGTATCAACAGTTTTATCCTGCAACATACCATCAATGATGTAATGATTAAGCAGGTCCTTATGGTTCTGATGTATTTTTTTTAATTCGCGAACAGCAACGCGGTCATCTGGGTTACGCTCTATTACGTTTTGAATGCGTTGAAGCTCTTCTAACTGTTCGCGAATAGGTTCTGTATTCTGGTAGTGCACATATATAATAGCTTCTTGGTGTGAGGTTGAATGATGTTTTATTTCGTCAATCGTCAAAGACGAATTAAAAATCAGGTTGATGTAACCGTCTGTTTCACCTACTGGCCTTTTAGTAATAGGATACTCAGAAATATGATATTCAAATGAGCGAGGAGTTCCAGTTTTGTAAGTATACATTTTTGCCAGAACAGGCGGTAAGTGGTAGTAGCGTTGTAATAGCGTAGCTACATTATTTATCGCGTCTACATTGGCTTGGCGGAGAGCTAATTGAATATCAAGGTCAGTACCTTCGTTAGGGACGTAACGTCCTTTATACGTTCGATACTGAATAATATTACGTTGTGATAGATCATCGATTAATTGACCGGCATTTTTAAGGCCAAGACAGAACTGACCATACTTTTCCAAGAAGGCCCTATCCATAACGGCGTTCTGTGGAATAATTAATGATAATAGGCCAATAGCTTTTACTAATTTTTCGTAAGGCTCAACTTGTTCCAAAAAGCTACGCTCGACTGTCTCTAATGCTAACCGTATACCTAGCCATGCTATGTAGTCTCCGTTCTCCCTTGAATTTAGAAAGGAGTAATAATTGAAAGTTAGGTAGTCAAAAACATTAGATACATTATAGAATGGATTAATAGGAGTTGTCTCAAAACTGCCTAAGCCGGTATGGTCAGAAGCTTGTAAAAATGAGAATAGCGATCGTTCATTTTGCCCATACCGTTGTAGCGCTATAGTTAGTACTGTAGCTGCCAGAATATCAAGAGGGTATAATTTACTTGCTATTTCTTGAACAAGTGATTTATCTAATCTGAGAGCTTTTGTTTTTTGAGCAATTTCTAAGGCTACTAGCGCTTTGCGAGTATTTTTGTTATTTCCGTTAAGATGATGAGCCATCAAGACAAGTAACTGCTCAACTGGTTCGTTAAAAGTAATTTCACGGAAACGGCCTTTAACTTTTGCCCATTCATTCTGTTGAGCCTCAGTCAACGATTGAGCGTAAGCAGCTATATTTTGATGAACAGCTGTGATAAGACAGAAATTATAGTCAGTATTATTAATAAATTCTGTCAGCTCCTGTATAAAATATAGCTCACGCTCCGGATGGTTACTAGCAGCGTATTCTAAGAACTTACCAAATTCATCAATTACTAGAACTAGGAGGGGAGTCTTCTCTGATTGCCTATCTAATTTATAATATTGACTAAAGATCTCAGATAGTATTGTTTGGGATAAGTTAGGTGTGTTGTAAGGGTTGAGACCAAAGGACTCCGCAAATACGTCAATAATTGACCGATATTCACCTATAAAATTGATGAATTTGACATGTGGTGATGCTACTAAGCTTACATCAAAAAAAGGTCTCTTGTCTTTAAGAGTCTGTTCAAAAGCCCAGAGCAGAGACGATTTACCTGATCCGTATGAACCGATGATATTGAACGATCGATTACCCTTCTTATAATCATTAGAGATCTGATGGACTACACGTTCGGCATTAGACGTTGTGTAATAGGTCAGATTCCGTTCGGCATCTCGAATAATATTTACTGATGGAGTGTAGTTAGTCGTATCAGAATTAACGTTGGCCTTCATAATAACGCTCAAGGATTGACATATAGGAGGGGCGCTCCTTAAATGATAATTCACGTATACCAGCTTGGTCGCTGAATACAATGTTTTTGTCAGAAGCGGCAAGCGACTCTAACTTGGCATGTATGTCATTGGCATTCAACGCAAATACACTACCTATTTGATTTGATGCCGTTAATAACGTGTTGAAACTAACTGAGCTATCAAAGGTGGGGCTACTCTCTGATGAATCCGACAGAATTCCGTACAACAAAATGAGATCTGGAAGGTCGTTTCGTTCTTTGTTATGAATGGAATAGTAGTCTTCCTTTTCGTCCTTCTCGTTATCGTCACCAGAAATAACACGCTTTTCGGCATTGATCAGGTTCAAATCTGTTAAGAGTCCAATAGAGCCTTCCTCCCGATCTTTGTTTTGGGACGCTGTACGAAGGTACATTTTGAGAAATACACCAAAGTCAGTGGCAACAGTCCCTTCGTTGATTGCTTGCTGTCTAGTTTCAGCTATTCTCTTTGCGAACGTCAAAAAGTTGTTCTTGGTGAACTCTATTCGGTCGCGCCGGAACTGATTGAAAATTAGATTATATATGGAAGCGTAATTTACTGTTACTAGTCGATGATGTAGCAACCAGATAGTACCTTGATCTTCAATGTATGGGTCCCAGCCACCATCGCGAAGAAGTTTACGGGCTAAATCATTGGGGGTTTCATCTAGATTTAACAAGCCGAACGCTTTCATCCAGAAGCGGATTGCACTAACCATATTCTTTCCTACTCCTAAGCGAACCACAGCTTCTTCGTCGTTGAAAGACTGTTTAGGAGTTGCCACTAGGTAATCATATCCCTTTTTTAACCATAGGCCTCGACACTGGAAAGTCTCATGACCAGAAAACGTTAGGCGGGGCGTATTGTGATTTGGGAAGAAAACTATCTGGCTTTTATCAATGCTAGCCATTTATATTAATGTTAAATAAAATTGTACTATTTTCATTCAATGGCTCTGCCTTTTCCAAATCTACAATAATTTGTAGTGGTTAAAAGCGAATTCTTACATAGAGTTTCAAGAAAAAATGAGTGTGGTTTTGAAGTGGCTAATTGTTAGTCATATACACTGAAGGGAAGAGTGTGACTGCATGGGGAGTGTAAATAGGTAGTACGATAGGTATACCATGTTTACATGAGTTACTCTTACTATAAATTCCTTTTAAGTTAAACATCCTAGAGATTGAGTCTTAGTCAATAAAGAGGATTTCAGTCTTCTATGGAAAGATAGTTTATTGGATATCAGAATACTAGCTAATGATTGGTTAGATAATAATAGTGTTACTACTGATTAGATACTCAAACAGAAATAAATCGCCTTGTATGCAAATTCGTATGCAAAAAAAAAGCCATTTACGATTTTACGTCGTAAATGGCTGATAATCAAGTGCACTCGTAGGGTTACTACAGTAGAAATTAAAACCTTGGTAATTAAGCCTTTATCGCTGATTTAGCGACTGGTACGCCCCAAGTGCGACAACGCTGGGTAAAAAAAAACTAAATGACTCCAGCCTGAAGCTGTGCATCGAGTTCATTTTCTCCCCAGAGTGGTCGTACCCGGCCCATATAGGGCATACCATTATGCTTTCCCGGCAATAGCGCATCCACAACCCGTTGCAGGCCCGCGATCTGGTTATCTTTTGATTCCAGCTGATTCACTAGCCGCGCAAAATTGCTTTCTAAGCTACCAAGGTGTTCGACCAGGTACTTATCTGGTTTTTCGGGGGATGGCAAGCTACCTGCCTGCTTCATCATATCGCCCTCACCCTTCATCAACCATTCAGCGTTTACAGCTGGGTAGGTTGTTACGATACCTTCAAGCAGCTCGTATCCTGGTTTAGTCTTTCCCTCGACTATATAATTAATCGTCGATGACGATTTATTGATACTCTTAGCGAATGAATTATTAGTCATGTTCAATGACTTTATAAGGGTGCCAATCCTTTGATTTATCGTTGTCATAGTTTCACTTGTCTGGATAATGGTTCATACCGTCTGCCAAGGTTTAACCGGTGGGATTAGCTACGATTAGATCATACACTTACCCCCGTTTACGTGTAGATAGCCTAAAGTCGCTCATTTTTGGTGAAAATTTTTGCATGACAAACTAGTTCATAGTCAAACACTTATGTCACTACTGCAAAAATATTCACCAGTTGTTAGCGAAATATTTGGATTTGGTTTCTATGTATCGCTAATATTGTAACAGAAAGCGTTACCAAAACCGCTGTAAATAAAGAAACGATTTTTGTAACGCGCAACGGTTTCGAGTGTATGGTATAAAAAAAGCTATGGAAAAGATCCGGCATTATTACGACAAATTGAAAGAAACTCACCCTGAGCAGTGGAGCGCTTTTAACGCCGAATTAGCTCGGATGAATGAGATCGATCATTTCAAACGAAATGTCCTTAATGTGGAGCCTAAAGAGCTATGTAAGAAGCGGTTAAATGTTATGCTTCTAGTAGTCTCTTCGATTCCAGGAATTGACATAGAGTCAATATTTCATGCCGGTGGTATACCCGTACCTTCTATTATCAAAGACACGATAAGCCCACAAACAACAGAATCCGTACTCCCTTAATATTTGCAGCTAGCCTTTACCGCCTTTCGAAAATGTTCACACCCTTACTCGTTTTGCTTGCAATTGGCTTTGCTGTGCGTCAAGTGGTTCAGCATGGATTTGATTACAAAGATTCGTTTACAGCAGATCAGTACGAACTAATGTGCCGGGCGGAGAGCCCGGAAGCCTTTCCATTATGATAACGGCGCTGGGGGTACTCGTCTTACTACTAATCAATCCGCCCATTCGTTGTCGGATTGAACGCCAAAAACCATATCTCACCAGAAGAGAATGGTCGCAAATCGACCGGATCAATGGCCTTTACTACCATGAATGATCTGGAGCAAATAAAGCTGGTGTATGCCCTGTTGTACTGGAGCTTTGTTTTGCTGGCCGTAGCGCTTGCTGGGTTAATGCTGCGGCTACACACTAATGACAGTCGGCGGGTGGATCAAATAGAGTCTGTACATGAATTACTACCACACCCAACGAAAAAACGCCACTAGGGTGACCTGGTTGCATCGACTGTTGTATGCCTTCCTACGTCAAACTTAAAAAGCTGCTGTACCACTTGGTTTGGTGTCAGGAGCGAAGCAAATCTCAACTGTCTGTTTCGAACACGATCTGGGTAAGTAATGAACTAGCTCGTTTACGGAAGCAGGTCGCTGATATGATACTATGTAGTGATCTACGTAGCTAATCCACGCAACCAATTAAATCAACCATATCCATGCAAAATCAACCCATTGACGCCAGAATTATTGCCCGACTCCAGCTAGAAGAACGCCGGTCGGAACTGATTCTGAAACTTGCCGCGAATAAGGCAATGCTGATGGTATTCCGCTTCGGTTCGCTTCGGGCTCGATACCTGGCTGAGCGGTGCAGGCTTGATGCCGAGTTCGATGGCCTTAGTTATCAATTATATCGATCAAATCCGACGATCAACCCGTACGTAGCGCTATCACCACCAACGCTACGTCGATTGGTCCACCTAAAGATACTGCGCCGATTGGCCTAATGATCCTTTACAAAGGGAAGGTTGAACATCAAGATTTGATGCCTCCGGGCGTCGTCTTGAATTGGTGTGGATAGAAGCGGTGCAGGGTGGGGGATATTCGCCCACCCTGCCTAAACTCCCCACCAGTGGCCAGCCCAAAGATATTTGCCGCCGTCCAGCTGGTCAGGATGGCAAAGCCGGGATAGTTCCAGTAATGGATTGGCACTCGGATACAGGAGGGGTAATAGACCCTTGGACAACTCTGGAAAGACGGAGGGTATGCGGAATGGGTACGGCAAAGGGCACCACTAGACCGGTGGTGAGTTCTGGCCCGATGGTGGAGGTTCGAATCCTCCCCCCGCAGCAGAGCTTTAGAGGCTTAAAAAGAGGAAGGGCACTAATACCGGGGACGTTTGGCCCCGGTGTTCTTAACCATCCTGACCGTTAACCATCGTACAGAAATGACATCGCCTACCCGTTCGCTACGCAACCTCACCTTTGATGAGTTGTGCCAGCTATTTGCGCTCAATTTTGGGTATCAACCCGATCAGATCGATACCACTATCGTGGTTGGAAGCGACGATAGTTCAATCAGTGATTGCCGACGTTGGTTATCGCTGGACTGGACCACGGGCGAACTGAAGTTGAGTGCGATTTATGACGTACAGCAAGTATTAGCCGAGGGTGAAGATGCTATAGAGCGGCTAGAACAGCCGCTTACCGACGACAAAACCAACAAGATCAAGGATCAGCTGAAGGGCTTCAATGTAGCCTTTCTCTGATCCTTTTTTTGATGCAGCAGCTCAACGGTCGAGCGCCGGTCTAGGCCGGAGGATGCAGGTTCGAATCCTGCTTACGTCACCACCGCCACCAGGGGCGTTTAAGCTCTCTGTGAAGAGAGACAAGCATAACAAAATTTTGGGTTTGTTGGCTTCTCGTTCCTGCCACTGGTGGGGACAGAGAGCCCAAACGTCCCTGGAGCGGTTTTTTGTCGCTTAATTAAAAAGTAACACACATGAAAACATACAGATACATTCCTACGTAGCCTGCCGAGCTATATCGACCTAACGGCGAAACGTTTGTCCGCGCAACATCCGCAACGCCTGGCACAGCCCCCAAAATTTGGCTGATTAGTATTCTATTGTCCGTTGCTAAAGGCGACGGTTTTTACAGCACGGTTTTACTGTACTGTAAAGGCACGTAGTGCATACCCTTCTTCCAAGAGCAAGTAAAGTATGTTCAATGTGCTACAGAATGTACACTGTTCACATTTGTACAATTGTACAGTGCGCGAAAAAAATCGAAACGAGTCCCGGCACGGTTAGCGCAAAAAGTCCCTCACATCGGCGCATTGAGCGCCTAATAAGCCCCACAAACCCCAAAGAAAATTTTGTTATGGAAGCCCCCCAAAATGGTCTAACTACAATCGCCGGTGTACTAAATCAAGTCGTTCAGCCCCAGCCGGTTTTTGATCAAAATTCGCAGCCTGTTGCCAACGGCCCCGCAGATGGCAATACCAGTACATTTATTCAAAACTTCGGCAAGTTCGAACGAGCTGGATCTACCTACTCCTGGAAAATTACTCGCCCTCGCTTATCCAAATTAGGGGGGCACAGCAAGCCACTTGGTCAGCCTGAGAAGCCAAATAAGCAGGAGTTGCTGAAGGATTGCATTGGTCGGTTGGTCAGAAAGGGATACTTAAAAGACGGCTACAGTATCACCATTTTCCGCAACATCAGCGACGACGATAGCGAAAGTAAAAAGCTAATGACGCTCTATGACCGGCGTTTTGTGCCGGAACCGCTCATTGTCACCGAAGGATGGCTAATGAAATATCTTAAAGACCTGTACAATCCGGTAGTATACGATTACGGTACAAGCGAACTCTTTCCTACTGGCAATAATTCACCAATGCCTGACGGAATGGCCGTTATTCCAGATTCATCGAAGCAGGCACCCATGAAGGAGGCTTTTGATCTGGAGCGTAAGTTTAAGAGCGAAGATGCGCTACACGATTATGTAGCCAAACTCACCCGCGATGGTCATCCTAAGAATCGTATCGAGGACTACTACCGGAAAATGATTCAATACTTCCACCCTGGCCGCTACCGCTAATAGGATGCACTACGCCCCGTATATAGTCGTCCGGCTGAGCTTCGATCAGTACGCTAGTGTCTATAAACTGCTCGATGCTCACGCCAGGCTTAACCGGTTCGACTGCTTTGAACTACAATCAATCGTTCTGCTCGACTACCTACACAAAGATGCTGACCGACAATTCAACGCCCTGTTGAACCGCAAACGGGACTATAAAAAGCTCTATGCGGTCAAATTCAGTCAGCCGGTAGCATTGGCTCTGTTCGATTGGATGCGCACTGTACACCTCGATGCCTGGCAGCAGCAGGCCCGAACGCAAATTTTCCAGATCCTTGTCAATTACGGTCTGGTCAAACTAGACGACTCTTATTGATCAATTCTTTCCATTAAGGACATGAAAAAGCAACTGGTTCAATTGCCCAGTATGTTGAATTTATTCACGCCCTGGGACCTTCGCCAACAAAGTAAAAGCGGGCGGCAGTGGTGGGAAAATCATCATTTCAAACCGGTAGCCGGTGTTCTTACCCAGCAGAACATGGTATTGGGGTTTAACCTAGAAACAACGTTTAAACCCAATGATTCTTACGATCCTACTCGATTGTATGTAATCAGTGGAGGGAGTACTCTGTACGTTCAGGCAATCAACGCGCAAACTCAGGAGGCACTGGTATACTCTCCCCATTTACCGGAGTGTCCTCACATAGTCGATAGATGGTACTTGATCGACATATACGAGCTTAACCCCGTAACGATTTGGGGTTTCAATGAAGCGATATTCCGAGAAAAGCACCCAGAGAAGCCATGCCCATACCCGGTGTTGTGGGGGAGTTGCCGGGATGCGTTTAACCGTAGAATTAACGAAAACGAATTACGCAAGAGAACCGAAAATCAATAGCTGTAATCAAATGCTGAAACTCACACCAGAACAAAGAAAGCAGCTATCCTACTGGGTTGACTTTCGGGCCAAGCGGGACTACACAAGGCAGCAACGGGATCATTCATACCAGCAATGGTATAAGGGCGGGGGTGGAGCAGCTGCGGGGAAGGAGGTACGGGTATAATGGTTATGCTCTGTTGGTATCACCACCAGTATAAGCCGGGTTCCAACGAATGGCGACCTAAAATCATCCCAACTGCCGTCCTAAACGAGATACAAAAGGCCGAAATCACAACCGCCACAGCATGAAATTCAATTGTACATCCCCCTGCAAAAACTGTCCGTATCGTACCGATTCACCGCTACAACACTGGGATCGGGCGGAGTTTAGGAAATTACTGGAGTACGACCAGGACTACATGGGAAAGGTATACGGCTGTCATAAAAATGACGGTTCGGTGTGTCGTGGTTTCCTGATCAATCAACGTGAGCGAGATATTCCCAGCATTAGCACACGGTTAGCCATCATTACCAATGATATAAAGCCTGGCTATATGGAATCACTGACCTGTTCAGTACCGATGTATGCCAGCATCGAGGATATGATCAATGCTAATTATCCGGCGCTGTTACTCCAGATCGAATTAGAAAAAGCCAACCAAGTTTCTCCTATGTCTCAGATCAAATGCACCCGTTGCCGTCACGTTCATACTGTTAGCGATAGGCTATTTAAAAAACGTAGTCAAACGTCCGTACTATGGGATACTATGTGCCCTAAATGTGGGGGTAAACAATATCAACAAATAGTAACGCCGCCCGAAGAAAATTCGGAATTGCCAGCTGGGTAATACCCTGACAGATCTAAGTAGGTCAGAATATTCTAGCAGTTTTTATAAGTAAACATTATCAGCAATGGAAAAGCCAATGTTCTCCCATCCGTTAAGTCTGGAATTTTGGCTACTCCGTAGGCGGATTATTGATTTACGGAATCGTAAAGCTGATGATAGTGAAATCGAAGTACTACTAGAACGCCAACATAAAGTTTGGTTACTCAATGCGCAACGAAGTGCCAAACTAATTAGGGAGTACAATAAATGGTTTTGTAAAAAATACCCAGATAAATGTTGTTAGAGCTATGTGATGGATCACTGTAATAATAACTGGAATTGTTGCCTACAATTTAGGCTTTATTCGAGGGATATTTTGGGGGAGTAACGGTATAGAACGGTTTCAGAATTATTGTGACAACGTATTAGGACGAATAGGAATCAAAAAAGAAGAATAGTAGTTTTACAAAGAGCTTTAAAAATATCACGCCCTCAATTCTGTTCGAGCAGGATTGGGGGCTTTTTCGTGTTTAAACTAATCGCCGTTCAACAGCCGGAACGGTCATGCCCATGTTAGCGGCTACATCTTCTGGAAATACGTAAGGCTCTTTAATCGCCCGATCTGGAAAGTCTCTATCCAGCTGACGACGTTTTGCTTCGCGTAGTGTCCGAAAAAGACGTTGCGCCTTGGCTTTTTGAAATCCGGTGATCTTTTGAATGTCCTTGGCAGAAAGACATCCCTTTGCAACTACTACGCTGTTTTCGTTCATGTAACGGATTGGTCAAGTACAAATTAGGTATAAGCCTGGCTGTTAAATTAGGCTACTAAAATAGCGTATAAATACATACAAATGCGTACAGAATAGCACTAATTAATACGTTCATTTTTGGTGGGCTTAACTTCGGAGAAAGACGTTTTCCGCATGACCACCGAGGTATTACCGCCCCCGCCCCCGCCTTCAGCTCAGCCGTTGGCACTTCCCGTCCCAACGCCCTATACGCCCTACCTTCAGTCAGGTAAACCAGGTAATACCGAAACGGCGGTAAACCAGGTATTACCGCCCCCGGTAAACCACGGTTTACAGCCGGTTTACCACGGTTTACCGACCCAAGATGAGGTATTACCAGAAGCCGGTAAACCAGGTATTACCGACGATGGTATACCACAAAACCAGGTTTACCAGGCTGTGCAGGCCCCTGCGGTAAACCAGGTATTACCCGAAGAAAATCCCGGTAAACCAGGTATTACCGCCCCCGATCAATCGGCCGCTGACGGGGCTCAAACCGTCAAAGAGGAAGTAGTTGGTAAGACCTTCAAACTACCGGTTTCGGTCATGCAATCATTGGAGCGGGCTGTACTGAATATAAATGCAGCGTTGCCACCCCATGAGCACATTACTACCCACGCCTACGGTATTGAGGTTTTAACTCATCACGAAGCCTACTTAAATGCGGCCAGTCAGCAAAACAGCTATCAAGCACTGTACCAAAATGAAGTAGCCAAAAATCAGCAGCTACAACAGGAATTGTACCAGGAACAGCAGAAAAACGCGGCACTATTAGCGAGAATAAATCAACCTGTAATCGCAAGTAATCAGCCTATAACTCCCCAGTTTATTCCTGCCCAGGATAAACCGACCATGCCCGCCGTGGCAGCGCCAACGCCAGTACCAGACGCGGCTGATATAGAAAAATATAACCGCCTGGTGGAGCAATACAATCAGCTCATGCAGCACTATTCACAATCAAATAAAGTGCTTACTTCCTACCAAGTATTTTTCCCCGAACTCAATAAAATAATTAAAGAACTGTGCGACGAAGCCCAGCGGCTCAGCTGGACGAATAGCGCTTATTTCTTGTGGTTTTTTCAGGTTCGTGTTCAAGACGTTTTACCCAATTAATTTTTCTCTTATGGCTAAGCTATTGCTTTTAGCAGAAGTAAACGACGACGTTATAAATAACGAAACGATAGACCCGAGTGCGGTATCTAGTATTGAAGCGATTCGAACGATACACCCCGCTTACTATCCGGATATAGCTACATTTTTAGCGCATTGGAACGCTGGAATAGATGCGCGTCAGAACTGGGAACACTTCAGTGATAATTTCTTTAAACTCTTCACTGAATCGGGGTTTGTGGACGAAGCTGGAGTACACATTGAAGAGTACGATTTAGGCAGTTTGTGCCGGTTTGTAATCGACAATAAAGAAACGATTATGCCTAAGTCGTTTCGAGATTCCATGTTCGCCGGAATGTTAACCGGTGCCCTAAAAATGGGTGCAACGACTATGAGTAAGGGCAAAGACATCCAGGTTAATTGGCCCGAAATGGCCGAGTATGCCCGGCCGATGGCAGAAATCGTACTGAACCAGGTCGCGCAATCCCCGGAACGTCGTCGCCTAATGCTGCCAATTCTGAAACGGTTTTTTGAAGCCGAAGGTACCCCGTCCACCTCTCAACAATAATCAATGAATAGCGCAGCATTAGAAAGCCTGGTCAACAACCGTTCCGGATCGGCCATGACGGAGCTACTAACCGAAGCCCCTAAGTTGGTCGAGCCGGTAATGCCACTGGTGGAAGCCGCCCCGCCGTTAAGCCTGAGAAGTATTTTTGGCGGCAATTCTGCGCAGGCGGATGCGCCCGACGAGCCCGTTGAAATCGAGGAAGAATACATACCCTTGTCGGCGGCTGAGATTGAAACAAAGGCCGAAGCAAAGGCCGAAATGTGGTGCGCTATTTTGTCCATGCTATTCGATTTTTTGAATCGATACATCGCTACGCAATCACTAAAAGAAGGCGATAAGGAGCTGATTAAAAAATTCGAAGCTGAGACTCGGGCTCTTGATCATGCGCCGGACTATATCAATGATCCGAACCACCCGTACCACGCTGCTAGTCGGCGTTGGGAAGCGTTCACCAAGGCCATATCTGAGGAACAGAGCGACGCTAAACTGAGTGAGGGTCATCGGCTACTGCTTAAACGAGCGATCAAGGCCGAGATCGAAAAGAAGAACAAGCGTAAGATGCTCAAAGATAGCTCTATCCATGAGGTACTTTTTGAGATTGCCATCGCCAAGGCAGGCCCCCAGATGACGCAGCTATTGATTTCCAAATTTACTCACCTGTCCGCGTCAACGCTGTAGTCATGCCGCAAAAAATCGTCATTCCCGACCAGGGAACGAAGCGCCGAACGTCGTCAATTTTCCTGCATATCGGGGCAAAAAAAACGGGTAAAACGCAGGGAACGCTGAACATGATTGTCGAAATGTATCAGAAGCAGGCTAAACCCGTGCTGGTACTAGATAAAGGCCGTCAGTCAGAGTATGACGATTTTATAGACATTGAGTTGGATGATCTGCCCAAGTTCAATGCCCTGGCTAACCGGCAAAAAATTCCCCTGTTCAAATGCCGGATTTCGGGAGAAGAAGATGTAATAAAGTTCTTTGAACTGGTCGATCAATACATTCGGAATAGTTTCGTGGTATTTGAAGATGCGACGACCTACGCCGTTGGGAATTTGCCCCTTTCGATGCGGAATTTAATCGTTAATAGCCGCAATGCTTGTAATGATTATCTGTTCAATCTGCACTCGTTATCCGAACCTGCACCCTTTCTATTCCGCCACTCCGAATACATTATTTTGCGCCGTACATCGGATCAAAAGCTACAAACTAAAGTGCCTGTACCAAACAAGATTCTACGGGCCATGTACGAATTAGAAAAAGAAAATAAGCGCGAGTATCCAAGGGTTGATCAGCCTAAACTGGCGTTTCGTCTGATTGATATTACGTCAGCTGATTGATAGAACTATGAGTGGTGTAGCCTACAAATATAAATCCTGCTATATGACCGACCTGGCTACAAAGGCCGGGGTAGACGTGTCTACGTTCCAAGACTGGATTACAGGGGATGATTGGAAAGCGCTTATAGATCTAGGTTGGCGACCGAATAAGCGAATTTTATCGCCTTCGGTAGTAAAATATATTATGGATAAAATCGTGCCCGATTATGAAAAAGCCAACGCTTAATTTATACGATCAGTTAAAGGAAATTCTATTGCGTTATCCAACAATTCGTTGGGTTTCCAAAAGGAATAATATTGTATTAGCTCGTGAAAAGGTCGAAGCGGTTAACCTGTCTTTTGTTAAAGTGCTATTTAGATTTCCCCTATCTGTGTTTTTTGGTGCTACAACGATTGATTCTCTTAGGGCTCGTATTGAATTGCGTGAGGCAATGAATAATTCTAGCAACGTATTGAGCTGGCAGAAATTATTCTTTCTATTTAATGAACAGGCACCGCTACTATTAATTGACGAAAAAGCGCAAGAGTCCGGATATTTTACGCGCTACATTTTGGTCAAAGTTGGCTTTCGCTTCATGGGTATTAGAACAAATGTAATTCGCTATGAAGCCAAAAATTGACATTAGTAATCCGCTGTTGTGGATCGGGATCGGTGGCGCTGTTTTCGTCGGTGCGGCCCTAATTTATTCTAACCAACAAACTGTTATGAACGCTGCATTGCCTTTTGAGCCTATACTTAATCCGATGATTGTCAGAAAGGATAAGGGCGGATCGGGGTATTTTGGTACGGGTCGGATTAACCGTATCCACCAGGGGACGGACTTCGTTTGCGAACCTGGTCAGCCAATTTATGCCCCCTTTTCTGGTACGATCATTCGGGAATCGTTACCCTACGCTGATGATACGCGTTGGAAAGGGCTACTACTCCGGTCCGATGATGGCAGTTACGAATGTAAACTGTTTTACTGCACCCTAGCCGAAGCAGTAGGAGCGAGGGTAGAGCGTAATCAGCTGATTGCGTTTGCCCAGGGTATTAGCGCAAAATACAGCACTGGCGTGACTGATCACATTCACGTCGAAGTACGACGAAACGGCGTTATCAAGAATCCTGAAAGTTTGTGGAAGTGGCAAGTAGCTTAACCAATCAGTTTTATGATTTGGCCAAGCCTTCAATTAATCTTTACTCTTTATTTGATAGTTCGTATTGTTTACGGGGCAAATAAAGCTGTGAGCGCTATAGTTTTTCTTGTGAGCTTTTTTTTGTTTTTGATGTGTGTATTTGCTCTAATAATTCTCTTTTTTGATTGACTATGTTTTCTACTCAAATTACTAGCGCACAATTAACGCCAGGTTACGAATTTACGTCGAAGTGGTTTAAGGGGATCGTTAGCGTGATACGGACCGACGAAACGAAAGATTTGCTGTGCGTTAAAATAACTAGGGAGTCCGGCGGTTACCACGAAGAAGATTGGGTTTTAAATCATACCCTTTTAGGGTTTAAGCGGGGAGATTATACGCCATATCAGTCGGTAGAGCAGAACGTATAGTTTACAGATAGTTGTTACTCATTTTGCGATTGCGAAAAGAGCCGGATCATTGAACCGGCTCTTTTTTTATTTCTTCTTTGTATAGTTTCCATCTAGCTCCAGTGGTGGGCGTTCCTTATTAGCGGCTAATTCTTTTTCTTCCGGGCTAATGGCTACGCCCATATAGCGCAGGTATTTGTAAATAGTTTTGTTGCTGCTTATACCGGTCAGTTTTTTGATCTTATTAATCGAGTTGCCGGTCTTGTAAAGATTGGCGACTAATTCAGCTTTGTCCTGGTTTTCCTTTGTCAATCCGCTAGGCCGTCCACCGACGCGGCCACGGGCGCGGGCAGCGGTCAAGCCCGCTTTGGTGCGTTCGACAATTCCCTGACGTTCTGCTTCAGCCAGGGCGGAGAAAATTGTAAAAAACAGCATCCCCCCGGTTGTTGTGGTATCAATGTTTTCAGTCAAGAAAATTATCCCGCATTGCTTCTCTTTTAATTCGAGTACTAGATCAATATTGTCTCGCGTAGATCGACCAAGCCGATCCAGCCGCCAAACAACAACGACATCCCCAGGGCGCAGCTGGTCGAACATCTTGCGCAGCTCTGGTCGGTCCTTCTTACTGCCGGACATCTTTTCTAGGAACATCCGCTCACATCCGGCAGCGGTCAAGGCGTCTTTTTGCAGATCTAGGTTTTGATCCTGCATACTCACTCGGGCGTAACCAATTTTCATAGTCAGAAATTACACGTAACTCATGGTTATACAAGATAAGTGTAATTTGAATACGTATACGAGTTTCGTGTAACAGAATCGAACGTTTTATTGGCGTCGATGGTAAAAATCTGAATTGTGTATTTAAACGACCGTTTTTGGAAAACGCGTATTGAAATATTCTATCTCTTGTGTGTACTATAATAAATCTCTTTTATAAGCACAAAAATTGCTAACGTTTACACGCTTTCAACTGTATCTACTCATTAAGAATGATGATTGGTGGCTAAACTCTGATTATTTACTTATTTACGTTTTTCTGGCTTATCTTGCATAGAGGTCTATTTGCAAGTAGTTGTATTTTAGATACTTAACTAGAGTTTCATGCTTGACCATCTTTTATAAGGTGTCTAATTTATTTTCTGATTTATCTGATAATCAAGACGATTCGCCAAATATTGCGATGGGCGGTCATCTTGGCCAAACTTCTTCTTATGAAGCGAATTTCATTCCTCCAAGTAAGCGAAATGTCACATCCAAAAAGCGACATGGAGTATTCTATACCCCAGATCTAGCTTCTCGTTTGCTAGCAAAATGGGCTATAAGAAGTCAAGATGACCTTGTTTTAGAGCCTAGTTTCGGGGGGTGTGGGTTTTTGCAAGCAGCTAAAGATAGGCTTACAGCCCTTGCGGCTGAAGCGCCAGAACGGCAACTTTATGGGTGTGATATCGATCCTAACGCTTTCAAAGCTTTAGTTGCTTTATTAGATGGGCCTTATGATCCAAGGCATTTTCGGGCGAAGGATTATCTAACTATGTCGAAAGATAATTTGCCTGCTGAAGGGGTCGGAGCAATAATCGGAAACCCACCTTATGTATCTTGGCATAATATGCTTCCTGCGCAGCGTAGAGCTGCTAAAGTAATCGATCCTAAAGGCACGCTCAAAGGAAACGCTAGTCTGTGGGCATACTTTGTATTACACAGTCTTAATTTTTTGCATACGAATGGGAGAATGGCATGGATTCTACCCGGTAGCTTCTTGTATGCTGATTATTCTCCAACACTAAGACACATAATCAGCCAGCGGTTTACTCGCAGTATTGCCATCCTTCTAGAGCAAAGACTGTTCATAAGTGAAGGTACAGAAGAAAGTAGCGTTATCCTTCTATGCGAAGGGTTTCGGGATGCAACCGAAGGAAATATGCATCTTACTTCTGTTCAGAGTCTCGATGATTTGGCTATGACAATTGACAACTGGTCGGTAGGACAAGAGGTAGGGGTACAATGGGATCAACAAGCTTCACGTATACTAGCACCCCAAATTGCAATTGAGCTATATACTGCGCTAGAACATCACCCACAAATAAAGCGTCTGGGTGAAGTCGCTAAAATAAAAATTGGCTCTGTGACAGGAGATAATAACTTTTTCGTACTTAGTGCAGATGGTGCAAAGGAGTTGGATATTCCTTCCGAAGCTTTACAACCAATAGTAGCCCGTTTTTTACATTGCAAAGGCTTGCGAGTCACCTTAACTGATTTAGCCGATGTAGCAGCAGACGGACAACGATGTTTACTATTAACAACATCTACAAAGAACGCACATCACAAAGCTATTCAGTCGTATATAGAAACTTATCCTAAAGATCACATACCATTGAACAGGACATTTAAAAAAAGAAGATACTGGTATCAAATCGAAGACAAACTGGTTCCCGATGCTTTTTTTTCCTGTGTTCGGTCAAAAGGACCTGTCCTCATTTTGAATGAAGCACAAACAACCTGTACTAATACTATCTATAGGGTTTGGTTTCAGCAAAGTTTACCTGTTTCTGTTCATAAACAAGTTGCAGTAAGCCTACAGAGTACATTTAGCCTGTTTTCTGCTGAATTAGAAGGGCGAACATTTGGTACAGGGTCTTTAAAGTTAGAGCCTTCGGAAGCCTCTAGGCTAGCTGTTTTGTTACCCGATGAAAATGTAGATGCATCAGTGGCATTTAACAAAATGGATGCTTGTCTAAGAAAGGGAGAAGCGGATGCGGCTCGCCAAATAGCAGACCAGTTTCTTTTAGACAACGCCTTACTTACACCAGCTGATATACAGTTGTTGTCTACCGGTTTAGCTAGATTGAGAATAATGCGAACAGGTATACGTCATGCTTAAAAATTCTATTCCCTTAAGAGAGCGCTCGCTTGATGATTTGAAAACGGCTTTAGCTGAGGCTATTGCACAAACACAGCTTGACTCAGATTCTATACAAGCAATAACTGCCGAGATACTACGTCGAGATTCGAAGAATATAAGATTCTCTGCTGATGCAGGTATTATCGCTCGCTTAGGACAGGAGTTAGTTGGTAAACAAGAAACGGCCGTCGCCGAACTTATAAAGAACTCTTATGATGCAGATGCCACAGAAGTAGTCTTAACTTTTTCGCATACCAATCGTCGCGGTGGGACATTATTGATATCAGATAATGGAGTAGGTATGACGCAAGAGCAGCTAGTCAATGGCTTTATGCGACTTTCATCCAATGAAAAGGTTAATGAAAATTTCTCTACCAGATATGAGCGTCGTAGAGCGGGCCGAAAAGGAATCGGACGCTTTGCTGTGCAAAGATTGGGAACTCGTCTTACTCTAACAACTCAGATAGCTGACATTGATTATGCAATTCGTCTGTCTATTAATTGGGATGATTTTCAGTCAGGAGTTGATCTGGCAAGTGTAAGTAGTCAGATCGAGCGTGTTCCTAAATCAAAAAAAGAGGGTACAGATCTGTTTATTGAGGCATTGCGAGAATCATGGACAGAAACCGCTCAATTGAGAGTGTACCGCTATAGTTCTGAATTGTTGCAGCCTTTCAAATTAAATAAGTTTAAAAAGCCCCATGAAATTGCAAATGCTAAACCGTTTAGGGTCGCTGGCGATCCCGGCTTTAATGTAATAGTACAGAATAAAGACTCGGAGCAACTTAAAACGATTGCTAGTCAAGACGAAACAATTTTTGAAAACGCAGTCGCTGTTATTGAAGCATATGTCAATAAGGAAGGGGAGGGAGTTTGGTCAATTGAGTCAAAAATTTTGGGCATAAATGAAGAGATCGAACCGATAGGGACAGATAGAAATAATCAGAAACCTTTTGCGAACTTAGCTAATGTAAGCCTGAAGGCATATTATTATATTTGGAGACCAGCTAATTTCGTTCCCAGAGCACTATACAAAACACTTTATGATCTAGGTAGAGAGCAGGGGGGGGTTCGTGTGTTCCGTAACGGTTTTAGAGTATCCCCCTATGGAGATAGAGCCAACGACTGGCTTGGCCTTGACTTCTCATATGCAGCTCGGCGCTTTCTGCCTGCACACTCAAATGTGAATTTTTTTGGCTTCGTCGAATTGGATGACCCGAATGGGGATCTTTTTCAGGAGCGCTCCAGTCGAGAAGGCTTGATTGAAACAGACGCCTTCGAAGAATTACGTGATTTTGCTTATCGTGTATTGACGGCAGCGGTACTCCGTGTAGCCGAAGCAAGGAGCAAAAAGCAAAAAGCTAGTCAGACTAATTGGCAACGAGAAGAAGAAGAAACACATTCAGCCAAAACGGAAGAGGAAGATTTAGTAGATGCTGTTGCCGATTTAGAAAATGCGCTGAAGGTTGATATAACGACTGAAGAATTCTCTGCCCAAACATCGAATAATAATACATCTAGTCCGCAGGATCACACTGAAGCGCCAATTAGTGACGATTCGAATTCTACTGCCCAAAATCTGAATGTTGAGGATATAAAAGCGAAGGCTGAGCGGGTGAGGGTTGCTGTTGCCAAAGCACTAGACTCAGCTAAAGAAAGAGAAGAATTTTTATTAGAAGAAAATGGAATGTTCCGAGTGCTTGCGAGTCTCGGCTTAGTCATTGGAGAGTTTACACATGAGGTTCGACAAACTCTGGGGGCAGCCCAAGGAAATGCTGACGATATTTTGTCATACTTTTCGAAGGGAGTACCTGAGTACACAATTGCTGAACAATTGTCAGCTAACGTAAAACGGTTCCGTGATTATGCTAACTACTTCGACCGTACTGTATCAGGTAATTCGAATAGAACACTCAGTTCTCTAGATTTACGAAAAGTCGCACGTCGGTTCGTTGAAGCCATGCGACCCGCAGCAAATCGCGTCGGTGTGGATATTTATTATGAACCAACTGATTACGATTTATTTACGCCGCCAATGCATGGGTCAGAAATAAATTCTTTGCTCTTTAATTTTTACTCCAACTCTCTAAAAGCTATTTCACGTACTCAAGGTAAAGGTCGTGGAAAATTGTTAATCAGGGTCGGGAGTGAAAATAGTCGAGTTTATCTGGAAGTTGCAGACAACGGTGATGGTATTTCTGAGAATATTCAAGATCGGATCTTCAACGCATTTTTTACTACCGCTTCCCCAGCAAGTCGGAGCCAGCCTCTGGAGGATGAGGCTGTTGGAAGCGGACTAGGACTAAAAATTGTCCAAGATATTGTTCACGCTTATAACGGAGAAGTGTACCTGACAACAGCTCCAGATGGATATACAACTTGTTTTCGCGTAGAGTTTGCTTTACACCAATCAGAAGAAAATGAAAATTAAATATCTATATCTAGATGATGAGCCAGCATCAGAAGTGGAAGCATACATCAGAAAAGTGAAGGCGCATAATTCTGATTTAGAAATAGAACTCTGTTCACCTAAACAGTTCACAGAACAAATGGACCAGATTCAAAATCGTCAAGTGAAGTCGACGATAGAAGATGGGTTTTTTCATGGTCTTATTCTAGATTTCCGTTTAAGTGAAAAGGCGGACTTGAGTGCAGGAGATACTGGGCTTAAGGCTGGATATAACGCGCCTACTTTGGCTCAAGAAATCAGAAATCGGTCCACAGACGGCATACTTCCATCTTTTCCTATCGTTCTTTGGTCCACACATGATAAGCTTAATAAAGCCTTTTGGAAAGACGATACGAGCCACGACCTGTTCGATGCGCGAGTAATCAAACAACAGCTCATTGACGAGTCTGCATATGCCAAAGTAACTGCACAGAAGCTCGTTGCCTTAGTTGATGGCTACAAAAGGATCGTCGAGAATAGCGTAACATCAATAGAAAGGCCTGCTCAATTACTAGTAGTTGAGCAACAACCAGGGATGCTTGACCCTAGGATGGAAACCTATCTTGCTAAAGCTCCAATAGATAATCCGGCTCACGAGCAAGCACGCTTCTTAATCTCGCAACTACTCGAGATACCCAATAGTGCATTAATTAACGAACAAATTATAGCTGCTCGTCTGGGAATTGATATTAATGAGGGAAACTCTCCCGGTTTTTCCCGGTTACTTGAGATTAGCTTTGCTGATGCTTTATATAGAGGGCCCTTTAGCTCGGGATGGTCATGTTGGTGGCAACCCTTAGTTGACGAAATATGGACTTCGTTTCCCCATAAACTTGGACCACTTAGAGAAGTAACAGCAGAAGAAAGAGTTAGCTTCTTGAAAAATCACTTTGAAGTAGACGATATTCAAGCCGCCCGTCCGATTGATAATGCAGAGTACACTTGCTTTTGGACTATCTGTCAAGCAACTAAGCAACCTTTAGATACGCGAGATGGATTCATTGTAAGTCGTCCTCTCTCTTATGCTTGGCAGGATCCACTTTATGTTTCATTTTTTGCTATTATTGAAGGAATAGCAGAGGAACGAAATATTAATTTAGACCCCTTGGAAGAATCTAGATATAAGAGAGTAAAAAAGCAATTCACTCGTCGCTAATGGCTACAGCAGATACGTTTAGAAATGAACGAGCAAATGAACTACTCAGAATTAAAGATCTACTGGGCCGTTCCATGCCTGAAATCCGAACTAGTGTTGATACTTTATCTACCGCGGCTAGTCATTGTAAAAGAAGCAAAGAGGATACTTGGCAATACGAAGTGACAAACTTAATGTTTCCTAAGATTTTAGTTAAAAATAGCGGAGTTCGCCATTCTCGTCCGTCCATTGAATCTTATGAAGTAACATTGAGTATAAATGCTTTTGGTATATGTACTGAAGAGGACTCACTTGTAGACCCAATCTCCGATCTGAACGTCGATATTGTCGTTACTGGATACACGAAAAGGCATAAAAGAAAAATAAATGCACTACATCTGGACAGCCATCCACCTCGCGAAATTGCAGTTCGACGAAAAAGCCCTATTCCCGATTTGGTAGATGCTTACAAGACTAGTGGTCTACGCGTCAACGCTGTACATCCACGCTACCATTTTCAAATGGGTGGGCAGAAAGTATGGAGTAGTCCAAGTTATGAGTTTGGTTCTCAATTAATATTAGAAACTCCCCGTATTGCGCATCCACCACTTGACGCTGTTTTAGCTATAGATTTTGTCTTAGCGAATTACTATTCTAATACTTGGGCAAGTTTGCATAAATCAGATGGTCAATACTCCGATTTGATTGAAACCGCTCAAGAGGTTTTTTGGCGGCCTTACTTGTTTGCAGCGGCCAGTACTTGGAGTCCATTTTCCGTTGCCAACCCAAGATGGCTACCCCAACAAACATTCTTCAGCAAAGCAAAATAAATAAGGTTCAAGTCAATGTGTATTATTGTTTTCTAAAAAGTCAAAGATATTTCTTCAGAAAAAAGAACGAATATATTTTTTATTCAACTTTGTTTAGCGTTCTCCTTATTAATTCAATTATTTACAGGTATAGGTAGTAGTATTCACTTGGAAGAAATATGACGAAAGCATATTGTAAGGCCTTTTAGTCAAGAAGCTACTGGCTACGGTTGAGGAGAGAGATAAAATTTAGGAGACAGCTGTTATAAAAGCAACCCTTTTTGTACACACATGAAAGCCCGTATCTACCAGGTACGGGCTTTCATGTGGTAGCATCTTGAAAGTGTTTCTCCGAAGGAGCGATTTGTGAGAATGAGCCATTTTTATCGTACATGTGCAGATGGGTGACGTTCCTCAATGATTGCAGCTAGTTAGCTTTCCACAATAGTTCATATCTTCGCGCCGTGAAAGGGTGGTTAATCATATGGGCTATTTACGTGCTGGCGCTTTCGGGCGTGCCTTGCGAAGCCTTATGCCGGGACGAACCTACAGCAGTAGAACGAACCTCGAAGCCGACTTCTGACGATCATTGTCACGATGCGGCCTGTTCGCCGTTTTGTCTCTGTGCAACCTGTCCCGGTTGTACATTGCCCCAGGCTCCGCAGCTGATCAGCCCCGCAATGCCCACCACATTGATAAGGGAATCTGCCTTATCTCCTTACCAGGCTCCTTTTGCCTTTGATGTACCAGGCCGCATCTGGCAACCCCCACGGTTGAGTTAGCACACCCTCTTTTCTCTCTAGTCATAAACTGACTGGCAGGATCTCTATGGCTAACTAAATGACTTTCCTTCATGAGATTTTTTATTGTGTCACTCTGGCTGACACTCTCCACTATATCTATAACCTGGGCGCAAACGACCATACCGGTTTTTATTCAAGATGCCCAAACAGGTAAACCGCTGATCGGTGCAACCGCCCGGCTCATGCCCGGTAACATTGGGGCCGCTTCGGACACGGCCGGACGGTTGGCGCTGATCGTACCCACGGCAGGCCGTTATGCCCTCACTTGTTCGTTTGTCGGCTACGAAAGCAAAACCGACAGTCTCACACTGCCTGCTTCGGTGGATTCATTAATAGTACGGCTGGAACCCTCGGAAGGAGAGGAACTCGAAGAAGTAGTCGTAACCTCTACGCGGAGTAACCGCAACATCGATGACATACCGACTCGCATTGAAGCGATCACCGGTGAAGAACTGGAGGAAAAAGCCAATATGCGACCAGGTGACATTCGGATGCAGCTCAACGAAAGCACCGGCATACAAGTGCAGCAAACCTCGCCGGTATCAGCCAATGCCAACATTCGCATTCAGGGATTAGACGGACGATACACCCAGATCCTACAGGATGGTCTACCCCTCTATTCGGGTTTTGCCGCGGGTCTGAGTATTCTGCAAATCCCTCCCTTAAATCTGCGACAGGTGGAAGTGATCAAAGGATCGGCTTCAACGCTGTACGGTGGGGGCGCTATTGCGGGCCTGGTCAACCTAATTACCAAGCGACCCACCGTAGAGCGAGAGCTTAGTTTTATGGCCAACGGCACCACGGCGAACGGCCTCGATCTGAGCAGCTTTTATGGCAAAAAGTGGGAAAAAGTCGGCGTGACCTTGTTCGCTGCCCGCAACACCCAACGCGAGTACGATCCGGGGAAGACCGGCTTTTCAGCCCTGCCCAATTACGAGCGATATACCGTCAATCCCCGGCTGTATGTCTATCTCAATCCCACGGCAACGCTGACGGTAGGGGCAATGGGCAATTGGGAGAATCGAATTGGGGGCGATATGCAGGTTCTCGATGGAAACGCCGATGGCACCCATCGCTACTTCGAGCGCAACCGCTCGGATCGGGTGGCCTCGCAACTGCAATTCGACAAGCGGTTTGAACGCTCAGTGCTGACCATCAAAAACAGCGTGAGTTATTTCAATCGAACGCTCACCCAGCCCGATTACCGCTTTGCCGGGCGTCAGGTGGCCAGCTTCACCGAAGCCAGTTACAGCCACACCGGGGAACGCTCGGAATGGATCGGCGGGGGCAATCTCTGGAGGGAGCAATTCACCGAAAACGGGGCCAGCAATGGTCGCGACTACCGTTATGTGACAGTGGGGGGATTCGTGCAAAACAGCACTCGGCTGGCGTCCTGGCTGACGCTGGAAACAGGGCTGCGGGGGGATTATCATAACCGCTTCGGCTTCTTTGCCTTGCCGCGTATATCGGCCTTGTTCCGGCTCTCGGGAAAACTGACCTCTCGCCTGGGTGGGGGGCTGGGTTACAAGGCTCCGACCATCTTCACGGAAGATGCGGAAAGCATCGGATTTCGCAATGTGCGCCCGATTGATCCAGCTACCGCACAAGCCGAAACCTCTATGGGCGGCAACTTCGATATAAATTACCGCACGACACTATTTGATGTGCTGGATTTCTCGATCAATCAGCTCTTCTTCTACACCCAGCTCAATCACGCGCTGGTGCTGGATATTCCGGCCATCATCCCAACCGGGCCCAATTCGGCGGTGTATCAGTTTTCCAACGCCAACGGCCCGATTGACAGCCGAGGGTTAGAAACCAATGTGCGAATCGGTTATGACGCCTTCAAACTATATGCCGGTTATAGTCTGGTCGATACACGCCGGAGATACACGGGTGAAGCGTACAACAGCCCGGTTCCGCTCACGGCAAAGCATCGGGTCAACCTGGTGGCCGTTTACGAGCTAGAAGGCAAATTCCGCTTGGGCCTGGAAGCCTATTACAACAGCCGCAAGCCGCTGTCAACCGGAGAATTTTCCCGGCCTTATTGGCTAATGGGCGTCATGGGGGAACGGCGCTGGAAGCATTTCAGCATCTTTATCAATTTTGAAAACATCCTCAACATCCGTCAGGATCGCTATCAAGCCTGGGTGCTGCCTCCGGTGGCTCAGCCTTCGTTCCGGGAAGTGTGGGCACCGCTTGAAGGCTTTGTGGCCAATGGCGGCCTAAAATTATTTCTCTAATCGTAGTGTTATAAGACTATGGAAACGACACTCAACGCACCCGTTCATAAAGGGTGGAAAATAGCCACGGGGCTTGCCCTGTTTACCGTCGTCTATAATCTGGGCGAGGGCTTGGTTTCGCTCTACTTTGGCGCTCAGGATGAAGCCTTGACGCTGGCCGGTTTCGGCGTGGATAGTTTCATCGAAGTTGTTTCCGGCATCGGCATCCTGGCCATGATTACCCGGCTTCGCCGGTATGGAAATCAAGACCGGGGCCGCTTTGAAAAGCTGGCTCTGCAAATCACGGGTACTTGCTTTTATGTGCTGGTGGCGGGCCTGGTGATCGGCGCGAGTGTCAGCATTTGGGAAGCTCAAAAGCCCGAAACAACCGTGGCCGGAATCGTGGTGTCTCTGCTTTCCATAACCATTATGCGAGTGCTGGCTATGTGGAAGATTCGCACGGGCCAACAGCTCAATTCGGCCTCCATTATTGCCGATGGAAAATGCACAATGGTGTGCGTCTATATGTCGGTTGTGCTGCTGGCATCGAGCGTGCTGTATGAGTTGGTGCATCTGCCTTACATTGATGCGGCTGGTATGCTCGGCCTAGCCTGGTTCTCGTTCAAGGAAGGCCAGGAGAGTTTTGAGAAATCAAAGGATGCCGCCACTTGTTGCGGGCACTGCTAATTCTACCTTAAAAAAACGGAGGGCAGTCGTATACCCTCCGTTTTTGTCTGATGATTGAGCCTTATTAAATTATAGAAAGGCTTTCGTATAGTGAGGGGCAAATTTCTTCTCTTGTTTCAGCGCGAAATTGACCAGCAGAATCAGCACCGGCACTTCGATCAGCGGGCCGATCACTGCCGCGAAGGCTGCGCCGGAATTGATGCCGAACACGGCGATGGCGACCGCAATTCCTAGTTCAAAGTTGTTGCCTGCTGCGGTGAAGGCCAAAGAAGTTGATTTGCCGTAATCCGCCCCGGCCCTTTTGGAAAGGTAAAAGGCCGAAAAGAACATGATGGCAAAATAGATGGTCAGGGGCAGGGCAATGCGTACCACATCGAGCGGAATGGAAACGATCAACTGCCCTTTGAGGCTGAACATCACCACAATGGTGAACAGCAGCGCCACGAGCGTGATGGGGCTAATGGCGGGCAGGAACCGTTCTTCATACCACTGGCGGCTGAACAGCCGCGTGAGGATGATCCGCGAGAACAGACCCAGCAAAAACGGTACCCCCAGATAGATGAAAACGCTCTTCGCTACTTCGCCAATCGTGATGTTAACCGCGTAGCCTTTTAACCCGAACAGGGGCGGCAGCACGGTAATAAACACGTAGGCATAGACCGAATAGAACAGCACTTGAAAGATACTGTTGAAGGCTACCAGGCCAGCCGCATACAGCCGGTCGCCCTTGGCCAGATCGTTCCATACGATCACCATAGCGATGCAGCGAGCAATGCCGATCATAATCAGGCCGGTCATGTATTCGGGTTTGTCGGGTAAAAAGACGACCGCCAAACCGAACATCAGCAGGGGGCCAATGATCCAGTTTTGCACGAGCGAAAGACCCAGGATTTTTACGTTGGAGAATACTTTGGGCAATTCGCTGTAACGCACTTTGGCCAGCGGTGGGTACATCATCAACACCAGGCCGATAGCCAACGGAACGTTCGTGGTGCCGGAATTGAAGCTGTTGATGAAGCCCTGCGACTGCGGGAAAAAATAGCCAATGCCCACTCCGATCAGCATGGCCAAGAAAATCCACAGCGTCAGAAAGCGGTCGAGAAACGAAAGTTTAGGCATGGGAGGCTTGGCTCGTTATGTTATCCTCGATGAATTGGCGGCTCCAGGCTTTGATTTCGTCGCGCACGATGCGGAACTGCCCCAGCTTGTCATCACCGGGGGCATGAGACGGATCGCTAAAGCTGTGATGCACCTTCTTGGCCGTGGATGGGAAGAAGGGGCATTGCTCGCGGGCATTGTCGCAAACCGTGATGACGTAATCGAGCGGCAGGCTGGTGTATTCGTCGGCGTGGTTAGAGGTGTGGTGCGAAATATCGATGCCATCTTCAGCCATGACCCGAATGGCCAGGGGATTGACCCCGTGGGGAGCAACGCCCGCGCTATAAACCTGGGCGCTCTTGCCCCGGCCCGCCGTATCGGCAAAATATTGCAGATAGCCGTGGGCCATCTGGGAACGGGCGGAATTGCCCGTGCAAAGTACCAGGATGTTTTTCATGATGTTTTTTTAATGAACAATAGATTTGATTAGCAGCAGCCCGAACCTGGTGCGCAGGCCGGGGCCTCAGCTCCGACGAGTTCCAAAACGGGTTTAGCTGTTTCAGTCTTGGGGGCAGGGGCGCAGCAGGATTCGCCGGCAGTGGTGGTGCCGCAGCTCTGCGAGCGGGCAAGGGCTTTGCATTGGGTGTAATCTGGCGTCAGGCTGACCGTGAAGCTATCGCCTTCGGCAATCAGCTCACCGGGATACATCTGGCGGGTGTCGAATTTGGAATTGCCGAACTCGATTTTCACCGTGGCCACCGGGTTCAGGAGCAGGGACTTTTCTACCAGGTTGATGATCGACAGGGCCTTACTGACTTTCATCGAGCGGGCGGCTTCCTGAACGGGCGGCTCCCAAAGTTGCAAAACCACTTCCGTCCAGGTATTCATCTGGCCACCGCAATCGACCGATACAATGGGGGCTTGCTTGATCTCGGTGATGTGAAATGACGAATGGACAAACTCGCCTTCGGCGTACTGGAACTGCAAGAATTTGTCGGGGTTTTTGGTCAGCGTGTTTTTAAACGCCTGCCAGGTCATCGGCTGAGATTGGGTCATTAGCTTTTCCATTGGTTTAATGTATTATTACGATTGAAAAAGGCAAAAAAATACCCGCTCCTACATCAGCAGCAGGGCGCGGACTCGAACGATGCCAGCAGGTTTCCAAACGCTCGTTGGGCTTCCTCCCACACTGGCGGATTGATGCAGTAGCACACGCGGGGCGGGTTGATTTCGCCCTGAATGATGCCGATACGTTTCAGCTCCTTCAAATGCTGGGAAACCGTCGCCTGGGCAAGGTTCAGTTCGCCCACCAGATCACCGCAAACGCATGCTTTCTTTGCGATGAGCATTTGCAGGATGGCCACGCGTGCCGGGTGCGCGAACGCCTTGGCCAAATCCGCGATGCGGTTTTGCTGTTGGGTGAAGATTTCGGTTTTGGTCACTCCCATGATGCAAAGGTAGTAGAAAGATTAATTATTGCAATATTACGATTGGTTATTATAGTCATCTTATAAAACGCCCATTTTAGTCGATGATTGCCGACCTTGCACTATATACGTCAGTTCTTATTACTATCAATCTCAAATTGTTATCTCATAAATCAAAGTCTAAAATTGAAACATGCGCTTGAGTATGTGAGACAGTGCGGCTGCGGCATAGCATCTTTGAGTGATTTAAATGGCCGTTTTCAGGAAAAGGGAGATTAGGCAATTTATCTATATTGTGCCCGCAATCTTAACGCACTTGTCCAATGCAAAAAGTATTAGTTCTTGTCCTGCTGCTGTTCACTCTAGGATGTAAAGAAAAAGACATTAGGCCCAAGGCTGATTTTAGTTTCACTCAATACGAAAACGGGCTAGTTATTTTTAAAAATGCGTCAACTAACGCGGTTGATTATTTATGGAGCTTCAGCGACGGCATTGGAGCGGTTGAAGCCGATCCGCAGCACCGCTACAAAAGCAACGGTGAGTTCGACGTAAAACTGACGATTAAGAACAATCAGGGCGATACTGACCAAATCAGTAAACGAGTAAGCGTAAGGTCTGTACCATAGCCGTACCAGGTCCGCAGCAGGACCAGTATATACCGTGCTCAGCAAAGCCGCCGATATAGATCGGTGGCTTTTTTTATGCCCTACACCTGCCGTTTTTAAAAATTAAGGGCTGTTAAGCGGGGACTTTCAGCCATCAAGGGCTGACAAGGGCTGTTAAGGGCCGTCCTTGTTAAACGACGCTTGACAGATTAATAGGTTTGATCCACTTCTGTTGGAGCAGGGGAAGGTTAGCTCGGGTAGGTGTGCATAGTAGCCTACCCGACCACTAACCAAACTGCTCCGGAACATCAAATCAAAACCGTTATGTCGATCCTGTTTTAATCCCCAAACCGCTCCAACAATAATGGATTACCCACAACCAACCCAGCTTGCACGACCCACCAGTACGGGACGAATTAACTGGACCCAGACCACGACAATGACCGTGGCCGCTTTTATCGGCTGCTTGCTCGCCCTGACGGCGGGCTTAATGCTGTACCGTCACCTGGTAGCGAAAGCCGTGCGGGCTGAGACTGCCCGCCTGGATCAACTGCGATTGACCTGCCAACAGCAGGAATCAGCCCTAAATGATGTCGTTCAGCAGCGCAAGCAGCTACAGACAAAATCAGTGAAAACGGCTACGGAAGAGAAACCAACCGATGACAACAAAGCGGAACCGAAAGAACCCGGCTCGTCGGAGGAAGAAGCAGACTAGGATCTCATTTTTCAACTCTACAATAAACACGATGCAATCAACAATCGCATTCGATCTCGAAAATTCATCTGCCGATACAGATGTGACTGCTATTCTGTTTCCGGCCATGCTTCGGCGGAATGGAGCCCTGGCGGGGAAATTCCTGAAGGGTACAAAATTCAAAGATGATTCGGGGACTATTGACATTAACGTGTCGGACGTAGTACCAGCGAAGGCCATCAACGAGTTGAACGAATTTGGTGCCCAATTAACGGGTATCAAGATCATCAGTATTGTGGTCGCCACTGCAACACTCGCGCAGGCTACCCAGCCATTCATGGCCCTAACTCACGTTCCCTACAGCGATTCCGTTGTAGCCAACATTCCTACTAAAACAACGCTGGTCCCCGGTAAATCTGAGGTGCTGCACACATTCGACCAGGCGTGGCAGTCGGGAGCCATGCAAACCTTGCAAATGAAACTACTGAAGGGTGAGAAAGTCGCCATTTCGATGGTGGTAGATATGCCGGATTTCAGCGATACCGCTGCCATTCAGCAGGCAATTCTCCCTAATCAGTAAACCGAATTGGCCTAATCCGTCAATCCTAAAAAGCGATACCCCATGACATCGACCGCCGAGTTCCTTACTCAAAATGGCCTATCAGAATCCGCCCTGTCGCCCAGCGTGAAAGAAGGGATCAATCAAATACTGAAGGCAGCGACGATGGAAGGGGTATCGCAATTTGGGAAAATCCTCAAAGAAGAAGCCGCCAAGCGTGGCGTCGTCATCGGGGGGACCACAACGGATACAGCCGGGGCCGATGCTGCGGTATTAGCCGCCAAAGAAAAGTACGACGCCGAGCAGGCAGCTGCCAAACGTAAGAAAATCATCTTGATTTCGGTCGGGGCAGTGGCGCTACTGGTGGCGATTGTAGTGGGTGTTTTTTACCTGAAGAAAAAGCCATGAACGACTTTATAAGCAAGTTTTTTGGGTCGGGTGGCACCGGTACGTCATTGGTCACAACGGGCGGGCAGATCGGACTAGGTTTAGTGGGTAACAAGACCAAGGAGATCGAAGGGAATTACGCCGTCAAACTCGCTGAACTCACCGCGAACGCGAATCTGAATACCCAGCAGTTCAACATCGAACTAGCCAAGCTCAATGCCGAAAAAGAGGCAGCCATGAGTGAAGCCGGGGAAAGCAAGTTCAATAACGTGCTAAGTCTGGTAGGCGTATTGGCCATGATTGGCGCAATTACGGCGATCCTGCTACTCAAAAAACGCAAGTAAGATGCTGGCTCTGATACCCTTTGCGCTGTCCTTTTTTACTACGGGTTACGGCATTTTTCAGGGCGTTCAGGCTAGTGACCAAGCCGCCCGCGATGGGCAGGACCAGGTAAACCGGCAGCTGGAGCAAAGTCAGATCACGGCGCTGGCCGAAGATGCCGCCTACCGCCGTGCGTTGGCAGCCGCTAACCAGGCCGCTACCGAGGCCCAGCAAAAACAGCAACAAAACGCCCGGTTAAATACGACCGTGCTCTACGTAATAGCGGGCAGTTTAATGCTGCTCACCGTCTGGATGATTGTTCACCGCCGACACCGGCACCACCGAGTAAAACCCGTTTAATCATGTACAAATACCTACGTCTGTTTACCATCGGCTTCAGCTGCTTGGTGCTATTGATTGGTTCGTCCGGTGTGGCGACCAGTCGTTCACTCGATAACGATGCGCCTAAAGTGGCGCAACTGGATCACCTGGCAGTATCGTCCCTTGTTGTGGCTCCGGCGCATGACACTGCCCACCAGGTACCAGCGCCAACTGTGGCAATCGCTGCACCCATCACAAGTTCCCTTTTTACGCTTACTCAGTTGCGGCAAATTATTCGGTTTCAGCAGCAGAAAGCAGCGTATTTATCGATCAATACCGGCCCTAGTGTCTGGGATCTTTCCCGAGGTAAAGCCCAGTCGCACCGGCCCCGATTTATCTCCAGTAAACCTACTAGTACATACCAGCCCCCCCGGTTAGAGTAAGTCCTTACTCGCCCGTTCCTGCTCCAATGACCTTAGTTTTTCAGATTGCGTAAGTCCTATTTTTTTCAACAAAATCCATCAACACAATGCCATTTCCAACAGGTCATAACCAGCCAGCCAGTTTCGTAGCGGGTCAGTTAAAGGACGGCAGCTCGTTTGGTACTATCGATGCGCCTTCTTTCAACGGGCAGCCGGTTAAGTTCAAAATTGATCTACGCTGGTACAAATCTACGCTGATCGCCGTCGTGACGGTCCTGAAAGCGGACGGTACCACGGTGATCGAACAGCCATCGATCAAGCAATCGGGCTATCTCAACAACATTGTTCAGCTGGCACTGCCTAACAACGTTTCGACGTTGAAAGACCTGGCCAACCTAGTCGCTACTGAATCCAAATTGCAGTCGATTGGCCTGGCGTCGAACCAACTGGTTCCCGTCAACGCAACCGGCGAATCGATTCCCTTCGAGCAAACGGCTGACGGTAAGGTGCAGGCGTATGTATCGGCCGCAGACACAGCCAAAGCCGCTCAGGAAGCAGCCAAACAGCAAACGGCGGCTCTGCAACAGCTGACCAACAACCTGACGGGCGGAACGTCCACGTCAACCACGGGCGGCACGTCGGGCGGTATGCTCAGTACCATGACCACGACCACGAAAGTGATCATCGGTGTGGTTGTCGCCGTCGTCGTAGGTGGTATCATCTACCTGGCTACCAAAAAGAAAAAAGGGGGTAAGCGCTAAGCAATAGGCGTTAACTACTTCACTTCATCAACATACAGGCTGGGTCTATTCCAAAGGGCGTGGCCCATCGGAATAGACCCAGCCTGTTTTTCTTTCTGGCAACCGCATGAACTACTCACCGCCCCAGGTAAACGAAATGATTTACGCCGTCAAGGAGGGCGTAGGTGTATATGATAATCCTAGCAAGAGCGCGAACCGCTTACTAACCAACAGCGAAAACGACGATCATAAGTTACGCGACTGGAAAGCCGGGGAAGCCATTGGGCCAATTCTAAGCCAGGACCTCATTCCGAATAAGGAACAAACCGAATCGTTCCTGAAGGTGCAATACTGGACCTGGGAAAATCAAGGCGTGGGCATTATTCCGCTGTTTCGGAAAAACGTCAAGATCCTGCACGAGGGCTACATAGCCGTAGCCGATGATGGCGATTGGTGGGTACGGCAAACCCACAAAGACGTGGTTGATAAAACCACCGAAGCGGACGCCAAACGCCAGGCTATTTTGACCGACATCAAAAGCACCGCCAATGTGCCCGCTCCGCTCAGTGTCGAGAAGCAAGGGGATGACTGGTTGATCTCCTTTCCTAACGGTTACGAGGTGTTGTACGCTGATTGGCAAAAGCTATCCGCCACGGACAAACGTTCGAACACGGGCCTGAAAGTGACCACGGCGGGCCTATCGGGTGGCTCGGGTAAAGGAGCCGCTGACGGCGGGGGTGGGTCGTCTTTCTTCACCACTCAGAATATGCTGATCATGGCCGGTATTGTCGTACTGGCGGGCGTCGCCCTGACGCTGTATTTCACTAAAAAGAAGCCCAAAAAATGAGCACCACCACCTATAAAGCAGCTGACCGGGGCAAAATGGTAACGATTGGATCGGGCGAATCAGCACGGGTCTATTCTAAAGCACTGGCAACGGCCAAAACGGACGAGTTTATCAGCGGGCCGAACACGGTAGGTACCACTACTGGCAACCGAATCAGTGACGGTACGTTCACCTGGTTAGAGATCATTCGCTCATCGATGCTGCCCATCGGCGGTTTTGGTGTCGTATTTATCTACCTGCTGGATGACGACGTAACGCTGGTTGATAATCCCAACTACAACCCGCTGGATGATCTGGATCGGCCTAGCGAGGTTGTGATTGACGAGCCGAATAAAAATCCAACATCAACGACTAAGACGGACCCTTACGGGACCGGCGAAGTAGGGCCAATCGTCATTACAAAAACACCGACGACCGGTAAAACATCCGACGAAGTAATTGACGAGACAGTACCCGGCGACAGTAACAAAAAGTGGCTCACGTATGGGCTCTATGCCGTGCTCGGTGTGGCCGTCGTCACGCTGACGATCATCATCGTGAAGTCCATTCAGAAACCAAAACTTTCCACCAAATGAAATCCGGAGCGACCCTAAAAACAAAGATCGGCCCGGACAAAAACCGGGACGAGTTTTTCTTTCTCTACGACAAACCAGGGGGGAAGAAGATCGGCGCAGCTAAAGAGGGTACCATCTTAGGCACCTATGACCGGAGCGAAAGCCGATTACTGACTTCCTACGCTTACGTCAAGCTGGCCACGCCCCTGACGGGTGGCTACCGCTACGCTTACATCCGTGAAAATGCGGTATACGAGTATTCAGCCAAGAAAACAGCCTACTACGTCAATAAATCGACGCAGCTGCTCAACATCCGGTCAACGCCTACTACAGCGTCAAGTAAGAACGTAGTGGGTACGCTTAAAACGGGTGATCTGGTTGGCACGACGGATGGCACCACCGAAAACGGATTCCTGCAATTCGCCCTAGCTAAAGGCGGCACGGGCTGGGTCAGTAAGAACTACATCACCACGACCAAGCCCGCTGATGCAACGGCTCCCGCCGACGATACCACCGATACTACGGAGAGTACGCCCGTTTCTGATCCGGCCCAGGCGGGTACGGTAGAGCAAAGCACCACGGCCGCCGAAAACCGCTTTGGTACCGGTGCGCTCAATATCCTGCTGTGGGTGGGGATCGGGCTGATCGCCGTAGCCGTGGGTATCACCCTGGCCAAAGTGTACGGAAAACGTAACCCGAAAAAACGCACAGGCCAATGAGCATCAATCCCAAACTAAAAGAGCAGGTACAGTCGGCACTGGCTTACAAACCGCTCCAGTATGGGCTGTTAGTCGCCATTGTACTGCTAACGGTCTATTTCATTGGTCGCAGCTCGGGTAAGGGGGCAAGCGTTAGTTACCCCAAAAGTAAGACGGTGGACCCCGTTACCGACGAGTTCACCACCCGGCAGGCCCCCAACCTGCTAAACGCCCTATTTGAAGCCTTCGACGGTATCAGCATGGACGTGGACGTAAAGACGCTGGCTGTTCAGAGCATTATCGGGCTGACTGATAATCAACTGGTCTACATCTATAACCAGTATAACCAGCGCTACCTGGCCGGTAAGGACGAAACGCTTTACTCGATCATCGACGGTGAATACTTCGGCCCTATTGGTATCGCAGCCCAGCGCAAGCGGGAAATCCTGAAACGGATGCGGGAATTAGGCATGGACAAATAATAACGTGTAACCAACAAACTAGCCTCCTTATGGCACTGGTAGAAGATCTGCAAAAAGTAGTCACAGGCATTGATAACATGGCCACGAACGGGGTGCCCATCAATGTCAAACATGAACTAGACACGCCCACCGTTAGCTATTTCGCCCTTATGGCCTTCCTGGTCGGGGTGGCGCTGGTGGTGCTAATCGGTGTCAAGGACGTGATGGTCCATAATATGACTAAGCGATGACGAAGCGCGAACAAACCATCAAGCGCTTAGCCGCTTACGCCCTGAGCCGCGTCAGACGTGGCCAGCAGGCGAGCCTACCCCAAACCAAACCCAACGACTAAATCCGCTACGCCATGAAGGTGCTAACAAACAATGATCTGCACTGGGCAGCTGCTAAACTTGGCTGGGACCTGGCAGCCATTCGGGCGGTCGATGAAGTCGAGTCGAACGGAAAGGGGTTTCGCTCGGATGGGAACATTGTGATCCGTTTTGAAACCCACATTTTCAAACGGTACACAGGACGGACCATTGTAGGTTCTGGCGATATGGCCTTTAACACGGCCTATCTCATCAATCCGCGAGCGGCCCTGCTGTCCACCAGCTGGGGACGCTATCAGATCATGGGCTTTAACTACGAGGTCTGCGGCTACGATAGCGTCGAAGAGTTTGTAGCGGCCATGAAGACCGGCGAGCGGAAGCAGCTGGAAGCCTTCGTCGCGTTCGTGATTGGCAACAAACTGAGCATTCACCTCAGACCGCCTAATCTCAATTTCTTGGGCTTTAAAAACGGATACAACGGTACGGGGGAAAATGGCTATGAGTTCAAGTTGGAAAAAGCCTACAATAAGTACAAAGGCATGAAGCTGCCCGCCAATAATGATCCGGCTCCGCTGGTAAAAAAGTAGACGCCTGGCAGGTGGCGCTGGTCCTGCTCCTGCTGAGTCTAGCGGGGGCAGGGCTCTATCTAAGCTACACCGGTCAGGCCGCTAAACTCTGGCAACAAACTAAACGTCGGTACTCCCTATGAAACTCAAACAGAAACTCAGTGACGTAATGCCCTACCTGCAAGCCATTTCGGTGGTGGCAAGTATCGTGGTCATGTTTTACACGCTGCGTCAGTTTCACCTGCAAAACCAGGAACGTAAGGAAAAGGAACTCTTAGAACGAGCGAAAGCCGCCGTCAGCTAAACCCATGAAAACGCGACTCATTCAACTACTGGTAGTCATGGTCGTGGTCGGCGTGTGCGTCTACGCTTATGATTATGTCGTCTTAAAGCCCACCCGCGACGAACAGGCTAGACGATTCGCCGTCACCAAAGTGCCCGCGCCTGCTGATAAACCCCTGTCTTATGTTGCTTTCACTTAGCGTCCCCTTAATCGAATCGACCTACGCGGATTATACGCCCGACTCGTTAGGGCGTCGGCTGGAGCGGAAAGATAACCTGGTCAGCAAGTACGGCCCTCAGATTGCCCAGTCGATCAAGCTCAATAATATACCGGAAGCTCTGCTATTAGGAACGCTGCTGATCGAAAATGAGGATGCCGTACCAGGCATTTTAAGCCCAGCTGGAGCGGTTGGGCTAGGTCAGATCAAGCCGCTCACCGGCATGGATATGATCAACCTGGCTGCCCGTAAAAAGCTGCTGTCCGAGCCGAAGAAAGTAGTACTCCGGAAGCGCCTGGGTAGTCAGCTGGATAAACTGGTAGCGGCTGAAGATGTCAAGACGGTGATGGCCCCCAGTGCCATGACTGCGCACCTGAAAGATCCTGAATTTAACGTCATGGTGGCGGGGCTGATTTTGTCCATGCTGATGGCGGAACATTCCGAGGATGGCACCTACCGACCCGATTATATCAGCGCCCGCTACAACCAGGGATACTACCTGCTGAAAGCCCGCAAAATCATCAAAACGCTCTCGACCGCGCAGCTCATTGCCAAAGTGCCTGCTGAAGCTAAGAGCTACATCGTAAAAATGTGCGGCCGTAACGGCTGGATGGAAATTTTAAGCTAATCATGACTGATTATAAACGAAATCGGCAAACCGGTACCGTTATGAGCGGGGGGCGTACCTACGTTCGGCAGGACCGGCTAACTAAGCTGTTGGGGGGTAACCGTACATCGGTGGCGTTCGCGCTGGAGTATGACGTACCTGGCTACTTTACCATCATCGACGCTGACCAGTTGCAGCCCTCCCACCAGGGCGCAGCTCAGAACCCGCTACACTTCATTCCCGAAGCGCAGCCCCGCAACCGATCTACGTCGGCGTCGGGGGCGTTGACGCCCGAACGAATTGCCCGCAATCTGCGCCCGGATGAACTTTTGTACGGCACCACGGCCTACAGTGGTCCGCCCGTTGTCAATGCGCGGGGGGAAGTTATTCAGGGCAATGGCCGGGCGATGTCGATCAAGACGTACTACGACTTGTTTCCCGATGACCCGCGCGGCTACTGGCAGGCGATCCTAGACGGTAACTACCGGTTTGGGGTGCTGCTGCTGGACCAAAAAGCACTGCGCGAGGTAGGTATACGTAAACCCGTGCTGGTTCGTCTGGTGGATGTATCGGATAAAGAAGCTATTCAGCTGGGCCAGTACACCCAGGCCGATACGGAAGCCGTCGCCACCGCGACGACCAAGATCAAATCGAAAGCTCGGTTATTGACCCGGCCCGTACTAAAGCGGGTACTCAACGACCTGTCCCGCACGGATAACGACGAAAAAACGCTGGGTGAATTAATCCGCGAAAGTCGGGTGCTACAAGTGCTGATCAAAGAAGAGATCATTCGCCCGGACGACCTGGAGAACTACACCCGGAACGGCAGCATCAACGAGGCCGGTGTTGATTTTGTCTCGTCGCTCTTGCTTAATGCCACCTTCAGCGGGTCCGACGTGAACACCGCCGACGTGTTCACGGGGCTACCGGTGTACACCCAAACAGCGGTCAAAAAATCGACCCTGTTCCTACTCCGTTGTACGGGCCCTAAATCGCTGAATGGGGACGTTAGTAACGCCGTACTGGCCTACCGTGAATTTATGACCTCCCTGGCTCCTAGTATCGCCAGCTGGAAACGTCAGTTTGACCTGTCCAGTGTTACGCCCCAGGATCGCTATTCACCCCTGGCCCTGGCCATTGCGGAACTGTTTCAGCAATCGACCACCCAAAAGCAAATTGTGCAGCGATTCCGCCAGTACGCTACGCTGGTCAATGGGAGTGAAGGGGATATGTTCACCCCAGCTAGTAAGGGGGCTACCAAGCGCGAAGCTGTAAAGGTTGTGTTTGGTGTCAACTTCTCACCGGACCAGGCCATCACTAAAAACAAACGAAACGCCCGGATTACTATTCGCACGGCCAAAAAACGGACGGGTACACCACGACGGGCGGCTGTTACGTCGGCCGCATCGATGCCGAAGCCGAAACCTGATCTGACTAAGCTCCAGACGGGCCGGAAGGCTAAAACGCTCAAACAATTACAGGATCGCAAGCCCGTAAAAACCCGAATCACAACGACAAAACCAGTGCTCGCTGCTGTGAGTGCTGCTACTGTCTCCTCTCCTTCATCTTCTAATTCTACCAACATGACTACTGCCGAAAAGCAAGCATTTGCAAAACGTATGGCCAAGGGTAAAGCTGACAAAGCGAAAAAGGCTAAGAAATCGACGACGCCCAAAAAACGGGCCACGAGCACCAAATCAACGCCCAAAGCTAAGAAGCCTGCAGCAGCCCAAAAGAAGGCAGCTAGTGCCCCTAAAAAGGCCGCTACAGCCACACGTAAAGCCGCAGTTAACAGCAAGGCCAAGGGTCGTAAAAGTGTCAAGTCAGCTACTAAACGGAAGTCGGCTACCAAACGGGCTACCGTCGCTAAAACCACCGTTCAGGTGCCAAGCAAAAGCCAACTGAAGGGTAAAGTATACCTGGCAGAACGCGACCGTATTGCTGCGAACATTCACAAAAAGTCCGCAACGGGCAAATTCGTGCAGGTGCCCGAGTACGGCATTAGTATTTCCCGGTCGCGTGAAATGGCCGAAGAAGCGCTATCCCGCTCGAAGAAAACAGGCAACGTTACGAACATCCGACTGAAGATTCGCTAAGACTAGCCCCGCGCGGCATTGGTCGCCGGGGTTACTGCTTATCCATCATTATTTACTCAATCTATGCAACTTACATCCCTTAAAAACCGCCAGATCGTCCAACGTAGTATCTACAATTCTGCCCTGGTAACGGTGCAGGGTACCTACGAGGGAACGCCCGCAAAAGTACAAGCCCGGTTCGTGCCGGTGCGCGACGGGCAAGGTACGGCTACTGGCTGGAAGGATCTGGCATTTTCGAACGGCACCTACGATGGTGACGTACTGGTCAGGGGTGGCTGGTATAAAATCGAAGTGCAGGCTCTAACGGCCTACAATGTCCCTGGAGCTACGGCCGGTCTGGATCGGTTTGGGGTGGGAGAGGTCTTTGTTATCGCGGGCCACTCCGTTGCCCAGGGCAATAAAGACTACATCGACGGCACGGCCGATGACCGGGTAAATACAATTCCGCTCGATACGCCGGTGGAAGATACCCAGCACGTCAAAACGGGTCTGCTGGCCGATATGCCAACCATCAAATTTGCCCAATTCGGGACGGGCGTTCGGCCTGCGCCGTTTGGCCCCAACAACTATTTCTGGAGCAAGTTCGGTGAGCTGGTTGCCCAAAAGGAAAACGTACCGGTACTGATCTACCAGGCTGCGTTCGGGGGGACCAGTCTGGAGCATTGGGCGCGTTCCGCTAACGGCGAAGCCTTTCCCCTGTTTACGGTGAATCCGGCCATTGGGATGCCCTACGTCAATTTGAAACATACGCTACAGCGTTACGTACCCGTCACGGGGCTGCGGGCTATGCTGTTCGATATGGGTCAGAACGATACGGGCGAACCAAATGGCGAGTTGTTGTATCAGCGTTACATGACGGTGCTCAGCAAAGCCCGCACCGATGCCAACGCGCCTAACCTGACGGCGGTTATCACCCGCCAAACGCCCTACCTGACGGTCGATAGTAGCTACCAGGGTGGACTACCCCCGCAAACCTACATTCGTACCATGCAGGAGCGGGTGTCCAGTAGCGCTAAATGCGTACCTGGTCCGGACTACGATACGGGCTTAACGGTAACGGATCGCTTTGATAATATCCACCTCAGTATAGCGGGTCAAACAAAAGCGGCTGGCTTGTGGGCGGGGATCATTACCCCCCGGTTTCTGCGCTACGCTGAGCCCATAATCCTAAAGGCGGTACCGGTGGAAACGCTGCCCGAACTGCCAGCTGAAACGACGACTCCCATATCAACGACACCGACGACGGGCCTTATCAATCTCGATACGGGGGCGGGCCTGGGGTTAACAGCGGACGATGATGAGCTGGAGTCCCCGCTACAAAGTCGTACAAGAGCATCCATTCCCCTCAATTCTCGCAATCTGGCCAACCTGGCGCTGATCGGCTTTATCTTTCTGTGTATTGCGGGGCTGTTTTTTTATCTCTATCAATCAAACTTTTTCAACAATGTTGTACTCAAAAGCCTACAAGGGGACGGTCCTGCTAAACGGCATAACCCCTAACACGACCAGCGACGACTTCAACCAGGTAGATCCGGTAGCGTTCAGCGTCGATCAAAAGGATGTCATTACGCTGGAAAATGCGGAAACATTTGCCTTGTCGTGTTTGGGTAAGGGACCTGGAAGTTACACCTTTAAAGCGCTCGTCAACGGAACGCCCATTGTAGCAGCCAACCGCATTACGTCGGACAACGCGGGCAGTACCATTGGGGACGCGGGCAAGGTGACTTACGACGGGGCGCAGGATACTACGTTAGTACTGGGCAATACGGATGGTAAGCTACTAGCTGATCCAGTAACGTTCTCCATAACTGAGTTTTTGAACGTTTTAGGAAAACCTAACTCGTTTGTTTTGAGCGTCAGCCGGTCGCGGGGTTTGTACCTGTTCTCTCTGAACGTCGATAAATCAATTACGCTCTACCATTACGTCAGTAACGCCTGGGCAAGTCTGGGTAATTTTCCCAATCCGGGCGGGCGGGAGTTTACGGCGACGGATGTGGTTTCGTTCAAGGTAACGCTCCAAAAAGTTCAGCTCCTACTGAATGAATCCGTAATCTGGGAAATCAACCGGACCTGGAACGTAATTCTGTCGAACGCCGACCTGGGCGTTCTCTCAAAAGCGGGTCCGTATGCCTTCGGTGAAAAAGTAGATTTGACTATCGGCACCAAGCCAGGTATGTATACAATCGGCTTTGTTAACCAGGAGGGGGAACAGTTCATCTTGTCGCAGGGCGTTAGCGTGTCTGACCAGACGGCGGCACCGGCAATCACCGCGCCAACGGGCATGGAAACGATTATACCAGTGGCGGCTGCAATCGTAGCTACTACGGGAAACAAAACAAACACCGCTACAAATACGGGCAATCCATCGGCCGCCGAAACGTCGGACTGGGGTAAAATCGCCACTTGGTCAGCGGTCGGCCTGGGCGTAGTAACCGTTGTCGTGCTTATTGTGCTGGCGTTGCGTCGGAAGTAGGTCGGTCTTAATTTTCCCATCTAACGCGAATAATATTCTGATTTCATCGACGAATCGAGCTGATTAAACAGAATATTATTCGCGTTTATCCCTCACTCATCAATGGCTAATTACTACGTCCGGAATCAGGAAACGGACCGACTGGAGCTGCACTTCGACAAAGCCACTTATCAGGCGCTTGATCAATCCGTAAAAAAGGAGATCAAGCGTTTCTTTTTGTTTTCTCGGACTGCGGGAGCCTGGGTAAGTAAATCATCCCTTCAGGGAGCGGCTACCTGGTCGGCGGCTAATATTGCCGAAAAACTTAAACTAGAGGACCAGGGCAAGAAAGGCGAAAAGGTAAACGAGGTCGATCTAATCGAGCGTCGCCGGGCCAAAAGCGCCCGCTTGTCGAATGCCACCGATACATTTATCGATTGGGAGCAGTACACCCCCTCGGAGCGGCTGAACCGCGATCACGATAGCGTTAGTTTCTTCGATCACGACTACCCTAAAGCATTTCGGGGAGAGATCAAAGAAACGATTGCCGACATTCAGCAGCGGCTAGGTGTGACCAGGGAGGAAGATCTACCCGATTACGTCAAATCGGCCATCGAGCGCTACGCCAAAGCCTTATCGTCGTACTATACCCGCTACGTCAACAACCGCACCTACGCGCCTAGTCCAATGGTGGTTGGTCCGGCCCGGTATCCCTGGCACAAGTTGGAGAAGGCCCACCAGCGGGACGGGAAAAACTTTTCGGACCTGGACGACGCGAAGGATCGGCTAAAAAATGCCGTAAACCGGGTGCAGCGGGGAGCCGCCGACGCCAAACCGACGCCCGAGTATTTGCAGAACCGGATCAACGAAGCCCAGGCCGAAGTCAACCGGATGCAGCGAGGCGTCGATAAGGGTCAATACCTGGATCACTACCAGCCGCGTTTAAAGCAGTCGCAGGAATTACTAGCCTACTGGGAAAAGCAGCTGGCTGATGCGGGTGGCTTGCGGTGGAGTAAAGAAAAACTCAAGAACGTGGGGGCAACCCACATCCAATACAATGGCTACAAGTATCTACCAATTATCAAGGTCAACGAAAAGACGGTCACCGTTGGTCGCTGGTTAACCAACGAATCAACTACGCCTTATAACGTGCCTTTCAGCAAAGTAACGGGCTACCTGGTCCGCTGGGAAGATGCGCTAATGAAACGGCCAGGGGAGAAAGCCGCCAAGGGCCCCAAAGAAGAGAAAGCGTTTAAAAAGGGCGATAAAGGGCTGTATTTGACCGGCTACTCGCACCGGCCCGTGCAGCTGGTCACCATTACAACGGTCGGCCAGAAGTTCTACCACGTTAGGGGTAATCTGTACGGGGATAAACTACCGTTTGCAAAGGTCGTACCGGTGGCCACGGGTCACCAGGAAAGACTGGCTAAACTGCTAGCCGCAGCGGAGCCCAAAAAGAGCCAAATCATCCACGCCCTGACGCATCCGGATGATCCGCAGCGTTACGATTTACAGCACTTTCTGAGTCACGTCAGCCATCCCTACCGGGAGGATTTGCTTGCGCTCTTAAAAATTGACCTGATCACGGCAGGCTATCCCGAGAAAGGTGGCTTAGTAGCATTCTTTACTGACAAATACGGCATTAATAAAGCCAAAAAACAGGCCAAACCAGTCAAGAACGCAGCTCGCCGTAAAGCCGCTACTACGAAGAAAACCGCTAAGTCAGGCCGCAATACCGCTACCCGTAAGAAAGTGGCTCAGCGGTCCTTAAAAACCGTTGTGGCTGCTACCACGGTGGCCCCCTTGTCGGTAGTGTCGTCGCCGGTGGTGGCGTCAACGTCGAAACAAGCCAAGCAGGCTAAGACTGGAGAGAAAGTAAAACTCACCGCTGCCCAGAAAAAGCAGATCCGCAAAGAAGGTATCGAAACGGTTGATGCCGCCCTGGCCAAGAAGAAAACAGAGCTGACAGCAGCCCAGGTTATCAAGCTAGGGCAGCGGATCAATTTTCTCCGTACCCACATTATCATTGATGGCCAGGTCTACCAGGTGCGCGAAGATTTCGACACGCCTACGACCAACAAACGTAGACTCGCGCCCACCGAGGATAATCTAAAGAAATGGGCCGCGAATCCAGGTCGCTACGATCTGATTGGCGTGGATGCAGCGGGTAAGGTCGATGTGACGGTATTTAAAAAGCGCGACCGCAATAAAGTGCCTACCAAGTTGAAGGTCCGCAAGATAGGCAAGGGGCTCACCAAGCTACGAACGCGCATAGGGGCCAAAGCGATTAAATCGAAAACCAAAAAATCGTAGCTCCATGAAATGGACAACTAAACTTTTGTTGGGGCTGGCGGCATTGCTGGCCATCGTCGCACTATATCAGTACTACGTTCGGCGCACGGTAGTGGCAAAACAGGCCGCTGCTCCAGATACCAGCTCACTGGCCAATATGACGGCTATGCAGGCTACCCAGATTTCGGCGCTTACCAGTCAGGTGCAAAGCCTGGCCACGCAACAGCCCGTCATTGTGTCTGCCGGTGGTAGTCCGCAGACAACCAGTGGTCAAGCGCCCGACACCTTTATTCAATCCATCAAAACGCAACTTACCAACTAACATGGTGGACTTAACATTAGGGGCCGTCAACCAAAAGGTCGAAGATTTGGGCGGTCTTATGACTGAAGAACTTAACGCCCTGCGGAATCTAATTCTACCTGACGTAGTGGCCCTGGCTGCTTACGAAGGTGCCCGCACCCGGATTCTACTTCAGGATAACCGCTCGTTTAAATTAGATCGGGCCGCTACTGGCACGGCTAACATGATCACCGACGTAGCGGCCCAGGGTGGGGGCTGGTGGCGACTAACAGATATTCCTGTTGTGACGGCCGATTTATTAGGGGATAACCCAACGGCGACGCTGCAATCCGTGATCAACAACACGCTGGCCACGTCGGTCGAACTCTCCGGCTTCATCGGTAGTCTGGGTGTCATCAAGCCCAAGGGCAAGACCATCTACCTGCGACCAAATGCAACGATTAAGGCCCGCGCCCTGACAAACGCTGAAAAAGTTGGAGCGACTGAATACGGCCTGTTTAACATGACTTTGGGCGGGCGCATCATCGGTACCGGTACCATCGACGGCAACAAAGCCGTTCGCGCTGGGGAGCACATGCACGGCATTTACTGGGAAAACTCGACGGCGACCGTTGCCGTGCAGGGTCCCACCGTTACAGGCTTTGCCGGGGATGCGATTCGATTCCAGAATACCACGGCTCCCGGTATCAAAGACGTGACCATCACGGGCAACGATAAGCGGGGTATCCACATCATCGATACCAACGACGCCGACATTGACAGCTGCCGCGTTGACGGGGGCACCCACGGTATTCAGTGGTGGGCGGGTATAACCCGTTACAGTGAAAACCTGAAGATTACGAACTGTCAGGTCAAGAATGTATCGGATGGGGGAATCTGGGGTTACCGGGGCCTGGGCGTCACCGTAACGGGTGGCTCGGCGGTTAATTGCGGAGATTACTGCTACGGCTTCGAGGGCTGTAAATCATCAACCATCACGGGGGTGTACGCCCGTAATGGTAAAAATGCGGGGCTGGCGTTTTACAACGGCTGCGAGAATGTGACCTACAGTGATTGCCAGGTCGTGCAGGGCGTCGGAATGGGACCGGGCGTTAAGTCGTTCGCTCCGAACCGACCCGTCGAAGAAAACGTCGGCAAGAACCGAAATATCGTCGTGCGGGGTGGCTCGATCACCTGCAACGATCTGATTACGCCGGTGAATACGGACCAGGGATGCACCGAAGATTTTCGCCTGGAGGGCGTCAGCCTGACGGGGGCCTATGTGCAGTTTCTGGACGTGAATTTCGTCAAAATGACGGGTTGCACGGTTTACACCAACTCCACGTATGGCATTTATCAACTGGGTGGGAGTAACGGGGTGTTTAAGCACAACCGGTTGTTTTATACGGGCAATGCCGACAATGCAGCCAACGAGTTTTGCGCGGCCTACCGCTCACCCGAGTATTCGGCCAGTAATAACGTCTGGGAAAACAACGAAGCCTATGGGTTCGGCGGGGGCTGTTTCGATGACTTCCAGAACTCACCCCTGGCCACGTCGGGTAACAAGTTCATCAACAACATTACCAGTGCCCCGGTGAAGCAGAATAAGCCGGGCTACTCGCTGATCTGTAAGGGCAACTACAAAGTCGATGGCAAGTCGGTCGATCCCTGGGAGCCCACGCCGGAGCGGGAAGTACCGCTCAAATCGATGAATGATGCCCGTGCGCTGAGTCTGTCCGATTCGTTCTTTGCTAAGAATCCGGGCAGACAGGGCGTATTTATGCTCGATGCGGCCGACCAGGTCACGCCCGATGATGGAGCCATGACCATCGTGAGCGGGGGCAAGCGGTTCAAGCGACAGTACCAACACTACGTCGAAGTAGATTGGTTTGGGGCCAAAGGCGGGGCCAACGATGATACGCTGGCTTTTCAGACGTGCATGGACTGGATCTGGAAAAAGGGCGGGGGCACGATGTATATGCCGTTCCGGGCCGATGGCTATTCGCTGAGTAAATTAGCTCTACGCAGCCGGGTTAACATCAAAGGCGGGGGCGACGAGCTGAAGATAAAGGCGTTGCCGTCCGCTGAGAAAGGATTCTTTGTGCTGGGTGATACGCCAGTGGCCTGGGTGACCTACGAAAACTTCGAGCTGGTGGGCAATCTGGCTAATTTAAACCAGAATGGCTTTGACTTTACGGCCTACCCGCAGGAGATTCCGGCCTGGACCGGTGGAATTTGGTGGGCCAAGTTCAAAAAGCTAAAGGTATCGGGCTTCCCTAAAAACCAGTTTCATTTCTACGCCGTGGACATTGAGCGGCCTGCCTACAATGCGGGCGACGTGGCCAATCAATTCCTGACCTTTGAGGACGTGCAAGCCTACCGGGTCGATAACGACGATAGTTTGTGTCTGTACGCCGAAGGGCAATTTGGCCAGGTGCAGTTTTTGGGTAACTGCCAGTTCGACGGGCCGAATCTGGACAAAGGAACGCTGATCAAGCTCATTTCGCACCCGCACGATAACGCCAACGGTAGCGATAACGTGTACACCATCAACTTCATGGGTACCACCATGCAGGGGGCTAAGCTCGGCGTATACACCTATAACGTCAGCGGGGTTTGTTTCTACAACTGTCACCACGAAGCCTTACGGGGCGTCTACCACATCGACGCAGCCAGTCAGGTAACCATCGATGGGGCGACCCAGGCGGGCGGCTGTGGTGTCGATGGGGGAGCCGGATTCTTTCTCAAAAATTCGGTGTCCCACGTTACGTTTCGCAACGTGCCGGTAGGGGGTGAAGATACCACCGTTATTAATCAGAACGGTACAACCATTTCGGATGGTTGGTATGCAGCAGGTCCGGTCAAGTTCACCGGTACCACGCGTCAAATTCAGGTGGTGAACGGCACCCTATACTCAGCCAACGAAACGAAGATCCTGCTCGATACCGCTAACGTCCCGGACGTGGTGTTTAGCAGCATTAGCGGTGGCTTAGGCCCGGACGCCCTACTAACCTGCCGGGTGTGGGGATCGGGTTCATTCAAGATTATGACGGGGGGCAATATTAGCCTGCCCAACTGGATGAACGGGGTTCTGTATGCTAAAATGAACGACGTGTTGGTGTTCAAACACATGGATCTGCCCGACGCCTGGGTACTGGTCAGTGCGACCAGTGCCGACCAATCGGCGAACCTGGTCACCAATGCGGGACTGCCCACCACCGCCGACGTGGCACCCGGTAAAGCCATTCTGTGGAAAGATACCTCGGACGGTTCGGTCAAGTGGTATCTCAACGACGGGGGCATTATCAAGGCCGGGGCCGCTTTCGCCTAAAGAGCACAACGCTAATCAATCAAACTCAATCAATCTCAATACCCATGAAATCAATCCTTGTTGCCCTGCTTACCCTATTTAGTTTGGCCGTGCAGGCCCAAACCGTTACGCCCGTAATTAGCTATTCATTCGTTAACCAGGGCGGATTAAAGTTTGAACAGAAAGTTGTCACGTTACCTGCTCAGCCTGCCAGCGAATCCGCTATTTCGTGTCAGCGGATCGGGGAGAATATTGTTTGTGATACGATTCCCGCCCGTGCAGCGCTGCCCGAATCCAAAACGGCTACGTTAACCGGGCGCATCGTCGGCATTGAAACTGACGCGGCTCCTAATCCGCTGATTGCCGTGCCCCACAAACGGAAACTGGAACTGATCAGCTTGACCGAGGACGCCGAACAGGAATTAACCATTTTCGTGCAGGCCAACTACTACACGCCCGAAGGGGAGCGGATGACGGACGCTATTGCTCGTGATGCAAGTCTGAGTGATGACGCCCGGACTCAGAAACTACGGCTGTTTCAGTCGTTTCAGTTCAAGCCTAAGCGCACGAAAGGGAGCTGGGTCAACCCGGTAACAGGGGCCTTTGTCCCAGTGGGCACAGCGGGGGCCATCCCCGAGAATCTGTTTTACCAGCGTTTTCCCATTGAGGGGTTTGCGGCACTGGGTGTACCCCTGACGGCGGAGCAGAAACGCTACCCGGATTTGCTCAGAAAGCTAATGGTCGTGTACATGATTCGTAGTCTGGAAACCAGAACCGGCATCTAGTATGACACCAACGCCCAGCGTCAGCCAGCGTTTTCCCCTGTTCGCCTGCCCGATCCGCAAGGCCGAACAGGATCGTTGGCTGACGCTTTTTCCCAGCTGGTTCCTGGCGAACGGACAGTATATCCTGATTCCGGCAGGCTACAAATCGGACTTTGCTTCTATTCCCTGGTGGACGCCCAATATCGTCATTCCGGTGGGCGGATTAAGCGCTATGCCTGCCATCGCCCACGATTGGATGTACGAGTCAGGCTGCGTATCAAGGAAACTAGCCGACGATACGTTTCGGCGGCTCTTGAAACAGACGGGAATGGCCGGTTGGCAATACAATCTCATGTACAACTACGTGCGCCTGTTTGGTTGGGTGCGCTACAAGAAACGAAAACAGCTATGACCCCTCTCAAATGGTTTCTGGCCGTCCTGGCGCTCGCGGGCCTGGGTGGCCTGGTCTACTGGCTACTGACGGCGGGCGGCTCGGCGCAGACTCCCACGGCGGGCGCTGGTGCGACGCCTGGCACGGCAGCGGGCTTAACGTCAACGCAGGCTAGCCAACTGGAAGCATTAACGAACCAGGTGCAAACGCTGGCCCAGACCACGCAGCCGGTTTACGTGCCCGTGCCGACGCCCATGCCAGTGACCCCGTTCGACTACCTGAAGGCGTACAAAGACTACGTACCTAGCCCACCGGCCACGACCACCTAACTCGCTTCATCGATGGATAATTTATCGGGATTGACCGAAGAACAGAAAAATATCGCGCTGGCTTTTCAGGCCGTCAAAAAGGATATGCAGGCCCTGCCCCGCGTCGGGCTGGCCGAGAGTTTGGCAAAACTTTCCTCGCTGGAGCGCAACGGCATGACGGCGGTGTTTCTGCAAGACCCGAACCGGGGGGGCAGCTTTGCCTATCGACCCGCTTCGGCAAATCTGACCATCGACAACGGGACCGTTTTCGGAGCCGCTGACGGCGGCTACTGGATACGGCCCTACCAGGGCATGAAACTGCCCCAGTGGTACGGAGCTATCGGCGACGGGGTGACCAATGATCAGGCGGCCATCAACCTGCTGTTTGTCTCCCTTAAAGACGGGGACGTGGTAGACTTTGGCAACCGTACCTACCTGTTCGACGTAGTCCGGGTGCCCGTCAAAAAGCAGCTCACCCTGCGCAATGGTACCCTGAAAGGACGATTGGAAATTGGCTCATCGACGCTGACCGATGCAGCTTTTGAATACTGGATACAGTTGGACGACGTGCGTTTTGATCGTAGTCATTTAACCCAGCGGGATCACGCTATTGTCTTATCAAATGCCAAGAGCATCAACATCAACAAATGCTCGTTCAAGGGCGTCGATGCGGCTGTGTACGTGAGGGGCTTCAACAAGATGCAGCACGTCGCCCGCCTAACGATCAATAACTGCCGCACCGAGCAGGATTTGACCAAAGTGGTACCCAATGATCAGCTGATCAACTACCTGCTGTACGTCGATAACGAGCGCAAGTACCAGGCTGATTGCACCTTCGGTATCGGTGACGTGCATATCACCAACTGCAACGACGTAGCGTGCCGAATCAGCAACGTAGTGGGTTGGGGGGTGGACGGGGCGCAGATGGCCAATAACACCTTCTTTATGACGGGGGGCGGTTACCTGTCCACGACCAAAAAACAGAACGTCTATATCTGGCGCTCCAACTGGGTGTCGATCCAGAACAACCAGCTCTTTGAACCAGGTGAAGAAGGGGTACTGCTGGAGAACTCCAGCAATTACACCATTCTAAATAACCGGATCGCCTGGCCGGGTCAGCGCAACGCCCTACAGGGGTGGGGTATCCGGGTAGCAGGCAAGGGCTGGCCGGATGCGGATTACAACAATGGGCTGATCGCCAACAACACAACCGTTATTCCCAGCCGGGGCGGGGTGTGGGTGGACGAAGATTCGGCCAACGTCAACGTTATTGGCAATACGACGCTGAATCCCGGCAACCTGAGTATGTACTACGGTGACGCGACCAAACCGCAGGGGCAGGGCGTTCCCGCCGTCGATCCGGCCAACGCTACAGCCGGTGGCTGGCACGTCAACACGCGCCGGGTTTTATTCGTGGGCAACACCACCGACGTGGGTTCGTTCTCCTTTCCGGTCGATAACACCAAGCCCTATAGCGAGTACTTCAACAACCGGCAGGCGCATAACTTCGAGGAAACGGGCAGTACCAGCACCCGGTCGGGCTACGTGGTTACCTTTGCGGGTAACACCATTGATGTATCGAACGCCCAGTACGTGCAAACCAACGTGCCCGCTGGTGGCTCGGTCAGTTCCCTGTCGGGCTACAGCGTGGGGCAGGTCGTGACGATCTTCAACGGCTCGACGCCTTTCACGCTTATACATAACCCGGCGAGTCTGCGCCTGAAGGAAAACCAAAACACGGATGTGCCCTACGAGGGTACGATCACGCTGGTGCGCCGGGTTGGTTACTGGGTAGAGATCGGGCGGACCTACGATAAACCGTCATTTAAGGGCGCCGTCGATTTTGCCACCGATGGGGTAAGTAAGCAATTCACCGTCAATCACAATCTGTACATCGTCCCCAGTGCCATTTCGCTGGTGCAGATCGGCAGTGGCTCAGCGGGCACGTTTGCGGTGGTGGAGCGGACCAACACCACGATCAAAATCGAAACCAGTACCGTGATCCCAGCCGGTGAGGGTCTAACCGTCAGCGTCAATCTTTCCTAACCATTTATTCGATTCATTATGCGTATGACGCCGATTAAGTGGATTATCGTCGCTCTGGCCATTTTGGGCCTGGGCGGGTTGATCTACTGGTTACTGATTCCTAAGACTACCCCGTCAACATCGGGACAAGGCTCGGCCCTTGGCTTTCTGGCCAATCTGTTTGGTCCAAGTAGTTCAAGTACCACTACAACGACTATCACCTGGGACAATCCGGGCGGGGGTGGTTACGTGCCACCGGCCACGGGCGTCGATGACGGCGATAAGGGCGGGGGTAACTATACCGCGAATCCGAACTGGTATTTTGGCGAGTACGGAGCCATGCAAGGCACTGACTTCGAAGGTCGTCCCTACGTCGCTACGTCCGCGCCGGTGATCCCGTTCGAGGTTAAGAATAGTCCCTATACGTTTGGGGTTGATTATCCTTATCCCGAACAAACCGCCAAAGGAGTGGCCAACCTGCGCCGGTTTCCCGAATTTAACTTGCCCGCCAATAAGCTGCACATTATGGGGCCGTGGTACAACGACGGTTACGCCAACGAGAGTAATTTTAGCCGTGGTGTTACCTCTATTGTGACTTTGCCCAACTTCCGCAGCGAGGGGGCACCGCAGAGCATCGTTCATTTGCCCCGCTCTCAGAAAAACGATATGATTGGTGACCCGGTGCTACACGCTATTGCCCGGACGCTGGCGGCTGGCGATCCGACGCACCCCAACGCTGACGCCTGGGCTTGGCTGGGTCACTCGAAAACGTTTACGCCTAATCAGGCTGCGTATATGGAAATCGGCCGGCAGCTGTGGAATCAAGAGCGGTCGCTACAAGATGTCAACAACCAGGGCGTTACCTACATCTGCGTCGATATGGAGGACTCCCACCCCTGGGAGCTAAACCGTTTCTGTGTAGGGTCGGTCTATTTGGGTTTATGTCAGGCAGCAGCCGAAGAAGGTTTACAGGTCATTCCGTATCTGTATTCGAATGGTATCGGTCAGGTAGGTATCATCGGCTTTTCGGATGTGGTCAACGGGTTCCCGGAGTATTTACAGGATCGGTTTGACTGGTTTAATAACGAAGATACGCTCGTTCAGGCGCTCAATCAGTACAATGGGGTGGCCACGGTCGATACCTACATTCAGGCTGTTTGGGGATTGGAAGATTTCTTGGCCCGCGACGAAAGTGGCAACGCCTACACCGATGGCCAGGGCGAGCCGGTGTTTTCATCCCTGGGGCAAACCACCGTGTACGGGCAGGTTATTTATCTGGAGCCCGGTGAAGCCAAGCGGGCGTTGCAGGATCTTTACGAGCAATCAACGCGGCTTTACCTAATGAACCACCGCTTAGCGGGGGCGTATCCTGTTTACGGCGGGCAGCGTCGGCCATCGCTGGTGAACGCGCAGATGGGTTCGTTTACCCGCAACTCTAACGAGGGCGTAGACGGTACCATTCAGAACGACCGCCCGGTTCCAGCCTGGCAGCTGGAAATGTTCAACTCGATGAACCTGTTTCTATCGAATCATATTTATTGCTGGGGCGTCGATTTTAACCACGAACCGGGGGCGGTGGGTGCGGATCATAGTAGTGTCTGGAGTTACCAGGCGCATGGTACGATGGAAAGTATTGTGCGGGCGCTGCACCGGAGGTCCGCGTTTGCTCAGATTCAGACGGCCCAATTTAAGTGGCTCTGGTTTAACCTGGCCATCGTCAATAACCTGCGGGCAGACGGCAATACCTATAGTCAGAAAGCACTGACTCATGGCAAGATATTGAACGTAAACGGGGCGGCCTGGCTAGAGCTGTGGTTTGCTTTCCCCTGTGCGGATAACAAGCCCAAACTATTCACCGTCTGGGTGACCAAAAACGGCGTTCAGTCGGAGCCGTTTCAATGCTGGATTCAAAGCGGGCGGCACTATTTCTACGATGCGTTTCCGCTGCCTGGTGTATTCAGTTATGACCAGCTGGAGGGCGCGGATGTATGTCTGCACTACGTCGATGAGCACGGGGTAAATCGCTACTTCCGGGGTGATTATCGCGTCGATGCAAGCGGACTTAGTGTGCCTAACTCGTAAACTTTGCTACTGTATGTTTATTGCTTTTAAACACGTTCCGAACGATCCTGACCTGGCTAATTCACTGATTACGTTCTGGACAGAATCGGCCTGGACTCACTGCGAAATACTGCTAAACTATCCCCGGCCGCTGGCGGTATCGTCCCGGCCTGCTACTGGCGTGACGGCCAAAACCTGGGAGGAAGTATTGACCAGTCCGGATATTTGGGATTTGTACGACGTACCGGTTTCCTCACCGGAAAGCCTATGGGCGTTCCTGCTGGGTGAAATGGGTAAACCCTACAACTGGACGGGCTTGGTAATGGGCCACGTTGTGGGCGCTACTCAGCTGAACCCCAATGGCTGGTTTTGTTCTGAATTAACTTACGCAACATTAAGCCAGTATGCGCTGATTGATTTACCTTTACGGGAGCCCGCGCACGTTTCCCCGGCGCTGCTTAGACAATACCTAATCGATGCGGGCTGTACCCGCTACGGGCTGGATAACCACCAGCTTACCACGGTCTAACCTGACTCTGCTCCAGCGGAAGTAGTCAACTAAACTACTTCAAGTCATGGCTTTCACCGGCAACCAAAAGTACGGCTACACCGACGGCGATCAGATCGGTAATCACGGGGGGCAATTTCCCATTTTTGCGCGCGTTCGTAACGGCGAACTCTATGCCGTAGCACGGGAAGATAACCCGTCACACCCCACGCCTGGACGCTTCGGTAAGTTATTTACCTTGTCTCGGGAGTTTCTAAAAAACACGGTTTTCGGGGCTTATAAATCCGATGCAGATGTGTTCTCGGATAAACCGCAGAACGTAGAAGATACCTCGGAGCCGGGTAGCTCGTTCGTGCTGGTCAACAACACGGATACGCTGATTAAGCGGCCTAACCTGGGTAGTACGACGCCGACCAATACCAACCCAACGACGACCAACCCGACCAACACCAATCCGAATCCAACGACGACCAACCCGGCGAACACCAATCCGGCGCAGACGGGCCTAACTACCACGCCTAGCACGAGCACCAGCACCACGACGGTGATTACCCCGTCAACGATGACGCCTACCATCAAATATTCAATTATTGGCGTAGCTGTACTCGTTGTTGCGGGCATTATCTACATGGTCGTTAGCTCCAGCAAACGCAATGGCCGACGCAACTAAGTACACTGTTCCTGTCAACGGGCCGTCCGGGGGGCGGTTCGTTGACCTGGTCGAATTTGCGCAGCTGACCGAAGAAGCCAAGGCGCAGGCAGCTGATCCGGGACCGGCTGGGCCGCCACCAGTGGTTATTATCGCACCGGAGCCAACGCCAACGGTGTTACGGGTACTGGTGGCCAGTCGGGCCGGGCACGACCTGGTACTGGCGCAGCTCACGCCGGGCGATCCCTGGCTTATTGAGCCCGTGCAGCTGCCATCGGGGAATGACGCTTTTTTGGTACGGGCTAAAAACCTGCTGGCGAATCCGGACATCAAGCTACTCGCGCCGGTGGATCTGGCTAAGATCGCCGGTGAATCCAGCGATAACTACGGATTGGACGAACCGGCTTCGTTTCCGGGCCTACCAGGCTACCGCTTCGATCAATTCTATCCGGATAAAGCCAAGTACTGGGAGAAATCAGATCGGCCGAATATGGTGGATTATACCGCGCAGGCCCTTGCTGCTGGCGTTGCACCCGCACCATTACCGCCGTTGCGGCCTGAACCGCTGCCGTCACCCTTGAACGATCCGGAACTGGTTGGTCGGTTAATGGAAAGCCGTACAGCATCGGTACTCTCTGACGTGCCGTTCGGGTATGATCGCTTGCAGATAATTCATCCTCCGTATGAAGATGGTTGGCAGATGATGATGGGGGAAATCGGCATGAGAAACGCGCCGGGTTTCCCAAATGAAACGCCCGATCTGCTACGTCGCCACGGCAATAACTTCATGGACGCGATGTTCTACTACGGCGGATCGCGGGCACCCTGGGGGCTGCCTAAAAAAGATGAAGCCTTATTTTTCGAGGTGACGGGCGCTTGCTGGGACCCGTACCGGGCGGTAGCCGACGTGCTGCTAACCGGGCTAGAAACGATTGGTAACAGCCTGGTCAAAACCCTGCCCGCCTGGAACTCGGTCGAAGAAAACGGGCTGATTGATGGGATACCCACGATTAAGCAATGCCACTTTAATATAGAATATCATTGGTTACTAGAGCAGCCGTATAAAGGAGCCAACCCGGCTAATATCTGGCAGCTGTGGACCGACGAACAGAAGAACCGGCCGTTTTTTAATTACCACTCCAGTCAGCTGGAGAGCGCTCAGATCATCTACAACCGGGGCGGAATTGGGCTACTAAACGAAGCGCTGCACCAGAAATGGCGTAATATCGCGGCCCTATCGATTCAGATCATCAACCGCAGCAGCAACATGCAGGCGTATTTCGGTGACGGTCCGGGTATTGCCCCGATGCACTACATCAAATCGTTTGGTGGGGACTATACGCTGAGTGATTTGCTGTCAAGCAACGTCAACGACGCCAGCCGGTTCATGGATGCTAACCAGTACGCCAACGCGGGCAAAATTGAAGTCGGTGGCCAGGTTTACAACGTAACGGGTAATCTCAAAGCGATGGGGGGCAAGTCCCACTGTTACCATTACGAATGGGGCGTCAATATCAGTGCCCAGGATCGTGAGCTAGTTTTGTCGGGCCAGGGGCCGCGTGATATTCGAATCTGGCATGATCGGATGCAGCCGGAGTTGTATCGGCCCTATGACAAGGCGTTTCATGCGCAGTTGACCAATTACGTCGAAACCAAAAAAGGCTGGGTTCACCCGGTGATCTGGCAGACGGAGTCCAACTACGAGAACTGCTATTTTGTCGATGGCCAGGAGATACCGGGCAACTGGCTAGGCTGGACGGAGAATCAACCGCCGTTTTTGCCTTGCAAGGTGCCGCTACACCCGGAGGTCTGTAACAGCATCATCTATAATGCCCGTATGAACTTGCAGGGTGCCTATCTGTGGGGCTCGGCACGTCGGCAGGATCTTCCGGCAGGCGTATCGGAGCATACGAACCCAACGGTACACCAGACGGCCCGTGAGGGCTTGCAGCGGGCGCTGGACGAGGTCAATCAGCACCGGGCGTTTGGTCCCGATACAATCAATTTGTGGGATACCATTAAGATCTGGAACGAGGTCAAAAAAGAATGGTTTGCGGGGGATGCCAGTCAGTTACTGCTACGTAATGGCCGTAACGCAGCTGGACAGCCGGCGAGTCCAATTCCCTTGGTGCAGGGCGTTTACCGGCCTTCCGAGAAGCTAGAATTGTATTCCGTTTACGTGCCCCACCTAAAGCGGCAAGACACGTCTATGGTGCGCTTTATATCGCCCATCAACGGCAGGGAGCTGACCGCCCGCGCAACGGGCTGGGGGCCAACGCTGTGGACCCGTCAGGGCTAACAAAATCCGCTTATCTAGTCGCTCACCAGCTGGAGTACTGCTTCAGCTGGTGAGCTTACTTCTCTTCTCCATGAATCCCGAAACGCAACTCGTTGCCGCCGTCGTCAAAAAAGGGCTTAACCTGAAAGCGATACTACTTCCTGTTGTTCTGGGAGTGCTGCTAATCGTGGCCAGCGGTCTGGGTATTCACCAGTGCTCTCGTAAGCAGTTCTGGAATGGCCGCACGGATAAACTGGTAGCTGACTCAATCCGAAACGGGCAAGACCGGGTACGATGGCGGGGCGATTCGCTAGGGCAGGTAAGTATTATCCTGTCTCAGAAAAGCCAGATCGAAAAGGCCACCAGGTTGGCGGCTGATTGGGAAACCAAGTTTTACGGGCAGGTAGCTATTTCAGATCAGCAGGTAGATCGACTGTCTTACCAGGCTAAACAGGTCGCTCTTATGCGTGAGCTGGTGAATAACAAAACCCTATCACCTATCTACCTACGGGATACGCTGCGCATTGCCGTATCCGATACGGCGATCTTGACGGCGACAACAAAGACGGTAAAACGGGCAAATCTGGCCATGAGTCAGGTAGATAGTATGAAAACTGTCGTCGCTATTCAGCAGACTGCCCTGGAGAAGTCGGACGCCCGCTTACATCGAGCCCGCGAGTCGAGTCTATACGCCCAGGAGAAGCTACAAAAGCTGGCAGAACCTAGACCCTGGTTCAGTAAATCCCGGCGAAAAGAAGCTAGTGAAGCCGTTCCGGAAGTACGCAAAAAACGGGAATCCGAAGAAAGCGAACTTGAACGAGCGCTGAATTACTGACGGCTGGACTACAGTATAAAAATACATCTAAACGCACAGATTGACAAACGTTTAAAGTTCTTTTCATGGAATTTATTACTGCGCTTATTGACCTCTATCAAGCCGCCCTGGCTAACCTGGATTTCGTCTATAACCTGGCGTCATTTTGGGGGACGGTCGTTGGTTGTTTAGTTTTTAAACGAAACGCCGATTGGGGGGACCGGGCGAGCTGGCTACTGGCAGGTTATTTTTTTTCGCGCTACATCGGCCCGCCCACTGCCCAATATACCTTCCCGAATCTACAGGAAGCGATTCGGTTTGTGCTGGCCATGTTCTTCTCGTTTATCCTGGCGCTGATCGTGAAAATCTTTGAATACGTGGGGGGCAATCCCAAGTTTATCCCGGCCATTGTGATGGCGCTCTTACCTAGTTTTATCGCTAACAAACTACAACCGAAAGATGAAGAATCTATTAGCTCTTAACCTCCTGGCGAGTGGTCAGCATTTGCTGGCCCTGACCTGGCTACACTGGCTACACGTTAGTACCGTGGGTGCCTTTTTGTTTTATCTGATCAAGGGGTTCAATATGCTGCGACCCTCAAAAAGCTGGCCGTACCGTGTACTGGAGTGGGGGGTAGTATTAAGCCTATCGGCCTACCTGGCTGCGCTGGTGACTAATGCACCCGAAAGTAAGACCAGTGTACAAGATCTAATCGAGCCGTGGATCTTCTTAACGCTGGCCATTGGGGCGGGGTATTCGGTCAGTAAATGGCCGGGAATCGTGCAGGAAGCCATCGAGCAGCAACTAACTCCCGAGCGGGATTATTGGCGGCTTGCTCCCCACGCCGGTGGACTACTGATTGCGGGTTTGTTTTCGCTGGGTCTGTTATCGTCGGGTATCGATGATGTTAAACAGGGCCAACAGCAGGTTATTGCAACTGACGCAACAGCGGCCCGTGAAGCAATGGCCGCCCGGAAGGAAAACGCCCGCCTGCGGGCGATTAATGAGCAGCAGAGCGCGAAACAAGATACGTTGATTGACCTGGTTGCCCAGGTGCTAATTGTGGCCCAGTCGAACGGGCTAACTGCGCAAATGAGTGTCGAAGAAGGTAAGAAGCGGGAAGCGCTAATAACAAACCTAGCTCGTCAGCTGAAGCGTTACCAGCAGATCAAGTATCAACGGTCAGTCACCACACCGGAAAAGCTGCCAGCGTTGCCCTACCAAACCAGCCAGGTCGTTGATCCGGATTCGACTAAGGTAGATGTCCTATTTGTGCCGGACCTGGCCGTTATGCCGGACTGACAAAATTTTGTTTGTTAATATCCATCGGACGTAGATCCTGCGACCGACGATTATTTGGTTTGTTCTTTGACTTGTTGGTTTTGAAATAGGTGAGGGGGCTATCCCCCTCACCTACAAAATTACTGCCATTTAACTTCTTTCGAGATTCGTTTTTCGCCTACCCTGGCGTAATGCTTAACGTGTTTCGTGGAGTTGTGGCCAAGCATAGCCGCTACAGATTCCTCTGAAACGCACATATCGTTGAGCAGCATATCCGTAAACGTTTTTCGGGCTATTCTGACCGTTAGCTTTACCTGGATGCCAGCCATGTGCTGAATCTGTTTTAGCCAGTCATTATAGCCTGAATTACTGATCTTAGGTAGCTTCTCGATACCGCCGTACTTGTCGATCAACGCCAGGGCATTATCGCTGAGCGGGACGATCTGAACAGATTCATGGGTGAAGAATTGCGAGTCGGCATATTTGCCCCGTGGCTTGAACAGCCATAGCCGTCCATCGATACCCGTTCGTACTTCGTTGGGCGTCAATGTTTGGGCATCCTCGTAGTGCAGGCCCGTGTAACAACTGAAAAGAAACAGATCCACAATTCGGCGCATTTCGGGTCGCCAATCAAACGTATCGATTTGGCGTAGTTCTAGCGTCGTTAAATGCTCGGTATTGATCCGCTCTTTCTTTTTCAGTACAAAGGTGGCCAGCTTGTCAACTTTGTGAATTTCGCTACGTACCGCGGACTCTGTAATGTTTTTTAGAATCTGCGTGTGGCGAATGATGTACTGGTGATCGAGCCCACGGGACTTACACCAGCGTACAAATTCATCGGCTTTGCCCAGGTTGAACAGCTGAGAGTCGAGCGTTTTGTATCCGTTTTCTTCCAGGAATAAACGGATGTTCTGAATCCGGGTGTTGTAGTTTTTTCGAGTGCCCTTGTTTTTGTACGTGGCCAGGACGTGTTTTTCGAACTCGTCTACCAGCTCATAAAACGTGTAAAATTGCTGCTGTTTGCCTGTGTAAAGTTTAACTAATTGGTTGGCGGCAATGGGTTCCTCTCGGCTTTGAAACTGCAAAAACAACCTGGTTAAATCGGATTTGATCTGGTCCAATTTGAGATTGTTATCACTAACCTGGAGTGATTTGCCCTTTATCCGCTGTTTGCCGGAATCCCAGTCTGGAGGCATGACCTGAATGAAGGTGCTGAAATCGTTGGCGTGGACGCCGTTGAGTTTTACCCGACAGTATATTGTGGCCTGGGCTTCGGGGTTTTTTCGGTTTTTCTTCAGCAGAAAAAGCACACGCATTTTTGACGCTGCATAATAATCGGTTGTTTAAGTGGTATAGATGAAAACTTAAACAACTTTATGTATGTAAATACAGAAATGGATAGTGTATATAATTTACTAGGAGGTAGGTACACCCCGCTGTTTTGGGAGTACACCCCAATAACAACCCCGTTATACGATCCTGATAGTAAATAGAGTAGGAGGGAATACGCAAAAAACCCGCTGAAAAGCGGGTTTTTGGGCCTAATTACCTAGTTTCAGTGCACTCGTAGGGATTCGAACCCCAAACCTCCTGATCCGTAGTCAGGTGCTCTATCCAATTGAGCTACGAATGCGTTTCCCGTTGTTGGGAGTGCAAAAGTAGGCAGAGAAATAACGTTTGTCAACCTATTTGCCTAAAAAATTTGCGGGTCGCTTGCCCAAAAAAGCCTGTAATCCTTCCTGAAAGTCGGTTGTATACCCTAACTTATTCTGATTGTCAGCTTCTTGCTCCAGCATCTGGTCGAGGGTAGAGTAGAGCGATTGGTTGAAACTTTTTTTCATAGCGCCAAGGGCAAGGGTAGGAGTAGAGGCATAATAGGCCACGGTTTCATTAACAACCTCGTTCAGATCTCCCGCCGGTACTGATCGGTTCACCAGGCCAATGCGGGCGGCTTCTGGGCCATAGACCCGGCGTCCGGTGCTACTTAGTTCAAACGCCCGCTGTGGCCCCACCAGACGCGGCAGGAAAAACGTAGCGCCCGCGTCGGGCATGAGGCCAATGTTGACGAAGATCTGGCTGAAATACGCACTGTCGGCGCAGATCACCAGATCGCAGGCCAGTGCCAGCGACGAACCAGCGCCAGCCGCTATACCATTCACCCGCCCAATAATTGGCTTGGGCAAGTCGCGCATGGTTTTGATCAGGGGATTGTAGGTCGTACGTAACGTATCGCCCAAATTGATCTGCCCATCAGTAGGAGCGGCTTCTTTCAGGTCGGCTCCCGAACAGAATGCTTTGTCGCCCGCGCCTGTCAGTACCACTACCCGAACGGTAGAATCAGCCCCGGCGTTGTCGAAAGCTGTCTTCAGTTCCCGGAGTAGGGCGGGGCTGAGGGCATTGTATACGTGTGGACGGTTGAGCGTTATCCGGCAAACGCCATCCAGACAGGAATAAAGCAGGTGTTCGTGCATGAGGGATAGGACTAAAAGCTTTATGGCAAAGCTAACTTTTTTGTCATTCAGATTAGGACGCAGCCATCAGGAGAAATTGATCTTGCCACGGGAATATAAACAGCAAGATCTGCCCTAGTCATAATGACTTCGTAACCCAAATAAGCATGAACGTAAACCATTTACACCAGTAACAACACGGCGGCTACACTGACAACAAGACCGAGAGAGAGTCCAGCCCCGACTTCAGCGGGGGTATGAGCATTAAGTCTGAGCCGGGCACTGGCGACCAGTCCAGCCAGAATGACCAGAATGATCGTCGGTAGAAACAGTTCGGGCAGACTGAACTTGAGCGCTAGGGCGGCAATACTGCCCAGCACGCCCCCAATGCCCACACCGTGCGCGCTAATCTGCCAGTAGAGACTAATCAAACCCACAAGAAGAATAGATACGGTGATGCTGCCAAGCAGGATCGGGATTTCGGGCGAGAGTGTCGAGACGATCTGCATTCGATAGGCAAATAGGTAGCCAACGAACGTATAAATCAGGGCCGTCAGGAAATAAGGGATGCGCCGGTCAGCCAGCTGATCGAGGTAAAGATTTCGGATGTAGCCGCTCTGGAACAGGTAATAAATGAGAAGCGAGGGAGCCGCGAATGTCCCGATGAACAGCAACACCAGCAGGCTGGCCCGTAGCGAAACCGAAAAGACATCAAGTCCGATAACAGTCGGCGTTTGCAGCAGTAAAATGCCGAATAACAGCGTCGGCATCAGCAGCGGGTGCAGGATGGCCGATAGAAAGTAGGCAAATCGAGTAGCCAAAGGAATCCAGTTACAAACAACAAAGGTACCGCCGATTGGTCATTGAACACAATCGGCGGAGATTCTTTTGACAACTCGTAATTAATTACAACTGTTTCCGCAGGCGGGCTACCGGGATATTGAGCTGTTCGCGGTACTTGGCGACGGTCCGGCGGGCAATGTTGTAGCCCCGGTCGTTCAGGATTTTTTCGAGCTTATCGTCCGATAATGGGTTCATTTTCGGCTCGTTGTCGATCAGTTCTTTCAGGATATTTTTCACCTCGCGGCTGCTGACATCCTCGCCCGATTCGGTCGAAATCCCTTCGGAGAAGAAGTACTTGAGCGGGTAGATGCCAAACTCGGTCTGTACAGCCTTGCTGTTCGCCACCCGTGACACCGTCGATACGTCCATGTCGATCATGCTCGCAATATCCTTCAGGATCATGGGGCGGAGTTTGGACTCGTCGCCCGTCAGGAAAAAGTCGTACTGGAAACGAACGATGGCGTTCATCGTTTTGAGCAGGGTCTGCTGGCGCTGCTTGATAGCGTCGATAAACCATTTGGCCGCGTCAAGCTTCTGCTTCACGAAGGTGACCGTTTCTTTCAGCGACTTGTTCTGCTTGCTGCTCTTGTCGTAGGTGTCGAGCATGTCAGCAAACGATCGGCTGATCCGCAGTTCGGGTGCGTTTTTCGAATTGAGCGTCAGTTCGAGTTTACCGTTATTGTTGGTTAGAATAAAATCTGGAATCAGGTACTGCGCCGACCCTGAGTCGCCTTCGACCGATCCTGGTTTGGGGTTCAGCTTGATGATGATGTCGATCACTTTTTTTAGTGTCGCATCGCTGATGCCCAACCGACGCTGGATTTTGTCGAAGTGCTTTTTCGAGAACTCATCGAAAAAGTCGTCGATGATACGAATGGCCAGAGCGTTGCAGGGCTCCGCCGGATCTTTCCGTTTGAGTTGCAGCACCAGGCATTCCTGTAGCGTACGAGCGGCAATACCCGGTGGGTCGAAAGTCTGAATCTTATGTAGTACCTCTTCAATCTCTTCCGTGTCGGTAAAGATATTCTGCGAGAAGGCCAGATCGTTGACGATGGCTTGTAACGACCGGCGGATGTACCCATCGGCTTCGATGCTGCCAATGAGCTGTAAACCGATAGTCCGCTGTTCGTCGGTAAGTTGCAGGTAGCCAAACTGCTGTAGAAGAGAATCTGTCAGGCTGGAACTGGTAGCCAGTGGCATGTCGCGTTCTTCCTCCGCGTAGTTGCCGTCTCCCTGCATTTTATAGCCCGCATAATCTTCGTTCTGGAGGTAGGAATCGATGTCCAGATCATTGTTCCGGTCGTTGTAGTCATCGTCGTACTCATCGTCGAACGAATCCTCATCTTTCTGGTCGTACTCCTCGTCCATTCCCTCTTCCAGCGCCGGATTGACCTCCAGTTCTTCTTCAATACGGGTGTCCAGTTCGGCCGTAGGAATCTGCAACAGCTTGATAAACTGGATCTGCTGCGGAGATAGCTTCTGCTGAAGGGACTGGGAAAGGCTTAACTTTTGCATGTTGATACGGTCGGCTGCCTAGGCTATGGGTTGCGTTGAGCGGCAGGTACAGGTTGTGAAACTGGCCTGCGCAATTATCAGACCAAATTTCGGCCTTATTTGTTTACGGGTGAAAAAATTTTGTCGAACGGTCTCCGGCTGTACATTAGCGGCATGACAAATAAGCTCTATGATACGTCGCTCAGTCTATTTACGGATCTCTATCAGGTAACAATGGCCTATGGCTACTGGAAATCAGGACAGCTCAACGCCAGTATCACCGAAAAGGAAGCGGTCTTTAATCTGTACTTCCGCCGGAACCCCTTCGACGGGGGCTTTACCATTGCCTGTGGACTGACCAATGTTATTGGCTACATCAATAATTTCGGCATGTCTAAAAAGGATTTGCGCTATCTGCGGACACTGACGGGAAACGACGGTCTGCCGCTGTTTGACGAAGCCTTTTTGGAATACCTGGCCGATCTAAAACTTACCGTTGATATTGACGCTGTTCCGGAGGGTACCATCGTGTTCCCGAACGAGCCGCTGGTGCGCGTGCGTGGCCCGATTCTACAATGCCAGCTGCTGGAAACGCCCTTGCTGAACCTGGTTAATTTCGAGTCGCTGATTGCGACTAAGGCGGCCCGGCTGCGGCTATCGGCGGGCAACGATACGTTGCTGGAGTTCGGTTTGCGCCGGGCGCAGGGCGTGGATGGTGGGATGACCGCGTCGCGCGCGGCTTATATCGGCGGCTGCGACGCTACGTCAAACGTGCTGGCCGGGAAGCTGTATGACATTCCGGTGAAAGGTACGCACGCCCATAGCTGGGTGATGTCGTTTGATAATGAGCTAACAGCTTTTGAGACCTACGCCCAGGTGCTTCCTAACAACGTAACGTTGCTGGTTGATACGTACGACACGCTACAGGGCGTCCGCAACGCGATTGAAGCAGGTCGGCAACTGCGGGAGCAGGGTCATACGCTGAGCGCCATTCGACTGGACTCCGGCGACTTAGCTTACCTAAGCATCGAAGCGCGGAAGCTGCTGGACGAAGCGGGTTTTTCGGAAACGGCCATCGTGGCCAGCAATGATCTGGACGAAACCATCATCACCAGTCTGAAACAGCAGGGCGCTCAGATTACCATCTGGGGGGTGGGAACAAAGCTCGTAACGGCCTACGATCAGCCTGCACTGGGGGGCGTGTATAAACTGTCAGCTCTGCGCGACACGGAAACGGATGCCTGGCAGTATAAGATGAAACTGTCGGAACAGGCCATTAAGACCTCAACGCCTGGGATTCAGCAGGTACGCCGGTTCCTTGACGAGCGGGGATTCCTGGCCGATATGATTTTCGACGAGAGCCAGGGCGGACTGCCTGAGTCAACTGATTCGGTCATGATTGACCCGCTGGACTTCACCAAGCGTCGGCGTTTTGGGAATAACGATACGTACGAGGATTTGCTGGTGCCAGTCTTCCGGGCTGGTCAGCAGGTGTACGACGCGCCGAATATTCACGCAACCCGGTCGCGGGTACAGGCGCAGCTTGCCAGTCTGCACCCCGGCGTCAAACGATTTGTCAACCCGCATACCTATCCGGTCGGGCTCGAAAAAGGCCTGCATGACCTGAAAACGGCGTTGATTCTGAAACTCCGGGAAACGGCTGAATAAGAAAGAGAGTGTGCCGGTAATTTCTTTACGTTACTGTTAAGCCACTGGCTTGACGATAATGAATTGTTGATACGTACTGGTAGTTGATGGGAGATTCCACCGGTTAAATTGCGCTTTAATTGACTATTGACCGTCTGATCAACAGACGGGAGAACGCATTTTGACGGCTCCATTCCGGCTGCTTGCTTGATTAGGAGACTCAAACGTATAAGCTATACACGCATGAAATTGTCTGTGTTGATTGTTGGGCTAGCCCTAGTACAAGTACTGATCAGCTCGCCCCTGCTGGCGCAGAAGTCCCGTCGGAAAGCTGTTTTCGTCATTGTCGACGGGATTCCTGCCGATGTGATCGAGTCGGCCAAAGTGCCCAACCTGCGGGCCATTGCCAAAGCGGGTACGTACACGCGGGCACACGTGGGTGGGGATAAGGGAACGTATTCGCAGACGCCAACCATCTCGGCGGTGGGTTACAACAGCTTACTGACGGGCACCTGGGTAAACAAGCACAACGTCTGGGACAACAGTATCAAAGCGCCCAACTATCACTACCCAACTATTTTTCGCCTGTTCAAAAACCAGTACCCTGACCGGAAGACCTCCATCTTCTCCAGCTGGCTCGATAACCGGACCAAGCTGATCGGTACGGGTCTCCCGCAGACGAACAATGTGCAGGTCGACTACGCCTTCGACGGCTACGAACTGGATACGGTACAGTTTCCGCACGACCAGGAAAAGCGGTACATGAGCCGGATTGATGAGCACGTAGTGGACAAAGCCGTCGATTGCCTGAAAAAACAAGCGCCGGATTTGTCGTGGGTATACCTGGAATACACGGACGACATGGGTCATCGGCACGGCGACAGTGAACCTTATCGCGCGGCTGTCGAAGCGATGGACGCCCAGATGGGGCGGCTCTGGAAAGCTGTTCAGGAGCGGCAAAAGCGGGGTGAAGAATGGCTGCTGGTCATCACGACTGACCACGGCCGCGACGAGCAGAACGGGAAAAACCACGGCGGGCAATCGACCCGGCAGCGAACGACCTGGCTGGTCAGTAACCAGGCCGAACAGAACGCCTACGCTCGTTATAACCAGCCCGGTGTTGTTGACATCATGCCGACGCTGGCCCGTTTTCTGAACGTAACGATCCCGGCTGATATCAGCCGGGAGGTGGATGGCATTCCGCTGACGGGCCCCGTATCCGTCGCCGATGCCCAGGCAAACTACTTCCAAAACCAGCTTAGTGTAAGCTGGCAGGCGCTGGAGCCCAGCGGAACGCTGAAAATATGGGTAACCACAACAAACCTCTTTGAATCAGGTGGTAACGATGAGTACAGATTGATGGCCGAGGTGCCGCTGGCCCAGAAACATGCCGTGATCGATGTCGCAAAATATCCGTCATCGCTCTATAAAGTTGTGCTGGAGGGGCAGCACAATACGGTAAATCGCTGGGTTGTGCTCGAGGAGAAAAAGTAACTCGGCTTTTACCTATATTTGGTGTGAAGCACGGCAGTGTAGGCCTGGCTGTCATACCATGATTCCTCGATTCCCCCTTGGCTGCTGTTTATTGCTATGCTGGCTCTGTTTAGCGGCTGAAGGATGGGCGCAGCCTATTGCTCACCTCAAATTGCAGCCCGAGCGTTTGAAGCACGCCCAGGAAGCGGAACGGGCGGCTCGCCAGAGTAATGACGCACTGCAACTCGCCGAAGCCTGGTATCTGTACGGTAAGACTCACTCGTTCGCGGGCGATTATCGAGCCTCGCAGAGCTACTTCCTGAAATCGTTACAACTCCTGGAACCGCGGGGAGACTCCGACCATCTGAGCCGGCTCTACATTCGACTGAGCGAAAACGAAGGTCGTATGGATCACCTCCAGCCAGCAACTCAGTACGCTCGACAGGCATTGGCCGTTGCTCGTCGGGTTGGCAAGCCTAAAACCCTGGCGCTAGCATACGGGGGAATGGCGCAGGTGTATAGTCTGCGGTGGGATGGGACAAAAAACGCGGTAGCCGATAGTATTTTGTTTTTCTACCGCCAGCAGGAACGTCTGTACCGCCAGCTTAACGACACCCTGGGAAATGCTGAAGCTGGCCTCAAGCTAGGGATTTACTTCACGCACCTGGGCAACCCGCTGGCTATTACGTATCTGAAACAGGCGCTGCATCAATTTGAACTGATGCACAGGGCTCGTATGACCACCAGTGCATTACTGCATCTGGCCGAAGGGTACCTGCGATTTGATCAGGCTCCCTTAGCCTACCAGACGCTTAAACAGGCCGAAAACGTATATGCGTCCAACAACGTCGATGAGATCGATATTCAGATGGGGTTCGAGCAGCAGTACGTGAATTATTACCGGGCAACGGGCCAGTGGCAGAAAGCGTTTACGCACCTGGAAAACTACAACCGGCTGGAACGTAAACAACTGACCTCGGATTACGACGGCACGGTGGCTCGAATGAGCGTATTGTACGAAACCCACAAGAAGGAAGCGCAACTGTCCGCTCAGCAGATCGAACTGGAATACTTAAAAGCCCAGCGCTTGTCTACCGTGCTGATCTCGTTACTGCTGATAGTCGCCATTGGGGCCAGTATTATTCTGTTTCGTCTGTACCGTATCAACAAACGCACAAGTCTCCACAATGCCGAACTGGTCCGGGAGCAGAACCACCGCGTTAAGAATAACCTGCAGGTGGTATCGAGTTTACTGACGATGCAGGCGCGTCGGCTGACAAACGAAGTGGCCCGCAAAGCCGTGGAAGAAAGTCGCTTGCGGATCGATTCGATGGCCTTCGTGCACCGGCGTTTGTACGAAAGCGATAAGCTGGTCGCGGTTAACCTGAGAGAGTTTATCCAGGACCTGACCGATGGCGTTCTGGAAACGTTCGACTGCAGCCACGTGCACGTAAAACTAAATGTAGAGGCTAACTACCTGTCGGCCGATAAGGCTACCCCGCTGGGGTTGATTCTGAATGAGTTGATTACCAATGCCTGCAAATATGCGTTTCCGGGGCAAATGCAGCCCATGCTACGGATTGACTGCCACCTGAAACAGGACCTGATTAAACTTCGGTTCATGGATAATGGCCCCGGCCTGGACGAGTCGCTGGCAATTACGGTAACGGAAAATCAATCGGCTCGCTCGCCAAAATCGTTTGGAATGTTGCTAATCCGGTCGCTGGTCGCCCAATTGAGAGGGACCTGCCAGTTCAGTGCTGCCTGGACGGTTGCGCCGGTTGGCTCACTGGCCGAGACCAGTCCGGAAACAAGCCCCGGCACGCTGTTCACGCTATCGTTTCGCACGACGGATGAGTAACGGAATAACCGCCCGACGTTTCTTTTTTATTTCTTAATACGCGGGTTGGCAGGGCAATCGAAACTTTCTGTTGCTTTACAGAACTTTTCGCTTGATTTCTGGAGCTATGCAACCCATTAAATTAGTTGTTTTCGACATGGCCGGTACAACCGTAACCGACCACCATGAGGTCGAACGGTGTTTTGCGCGGGCAGCCGCTCAGACGGGTCTGTCCGTTTCCGACGAACGAATTCTAGCCATGCAGGGACTGGCCAAACGTTACGTATTCGAAACGCTCTGGAAAGAACAGCTGGGAGAAACCAGTGCTGATATAACCGCCCTTGTGGATGAGTCCTACGCCGTATTCAAAGAGGTATTAGAGAATCATTACCGTACCAACGGGGCTACGCCCACCGAAGGCTGCCTAGAAACGTTTGCGTACCTGAACGAACAGGGGATTGCTATCGCACTGACGACAGGCTTCTACCGGGTTGTGACGGATATTATCCTGGAAAAATTAGGGTGGCTGTCTGGTCTGGATGGTCGGCGAATTGGTCGACCGGACAGCCTGATTCAGGCTTCGATTGCCAGCGACGAGGTGGAGCGGGGGCGGCCGTATCCACTCATGATCGAGCGGGCCATGACTTTGCTGGATGTGGTAAATCCTAAAACGGTGGTAAATATCGGCGATACCCCTTCGGATCTGTTGTCGGGGCGGGCGGCCGGGGTGGCGCTAAATCTGGGCGTGACGAACGGCACTCACCGCGCCGATCAACTCGACACGTACCCACACGATCAGCTGCTTGGTTCACTGGCCGAACTGCCTTCGCTGCTGGCATCCCGCAATGAACTGATAGTGCCTTAATTATGACGTACGATTTGCTTATTGTTGGTGCCGGAGTACTCGGTACGTTTCATGCCTATCACGCGGCTAAAGCTGGTCAGCGGGTGTTGCTGCTGGAAAAAGATCGTTACCCGGTAGGAGCAACGGTCCGAAATTTTGGACAGGTCGTTCCCTCGGGACTGGCGGGGCGCTGGTTCGACTATGGCCGCCGAAGTCTGGATATTTACGGAGAGATTCAACGAAAAACTGACCTAACGATTCGTCAGAACGGAACGGTGTATATCGCATCCGACCAGGCCGAATGGACGCTGGCCAACGAACTGCACGACCGCTACGCGAGAGTTGGCTACGCGAGTGAGCTGCTATCCAAAGCGCAGTGCCTGGCAAAATACCCGAGTCTGCAACCGGACTACGTAAAAGGGGCTATTTTCTTCCCGCAGGAGGTTAGCGTGGAGCCGGATCAGATGATTCACCGGCTGATCGCTCACTGCCAGCAACTGGGCGTTACGTACCAACCGGCCTCCACCGTGATTGGCGTGAATGAAACCAGTACCCAGGGTGTGCGGGCGACGCTCAACAATGGGCAGCAGGTTTCAGCCGTCCGGCTGCTGGTTTGCAGTGGACACGAAGTCCGGTTGCTGTTTCCCGAAGTGTTGGCGAAAGCTAATCTGGTTGTCAGTAAGCTCCAGATGCTGAAAGTAGCGCCGGTGGCTGGCCTGGACCTGCCGGGTAACATCCTGACGGGGTTGACGATTCGCCGGTACGAAGCCTTTGAAGAATGCCCATCGTTTGCCAGTTTAGTAACGCCTGAGCCGCTGGCTGAATTGAAAAAATGGGGGATTCACATTCTCTTTAAGCAGGCCCTCGACGGGTCGATCATCGTTGGCGATTCGCACGAGTACGCTCCGGCTACCGAAGCTGAAGATCTGGGCTTTCATACGCAGGAATACATCAACCAACTGATGCTGACGGAAGCACAACGTATCGTGCAGTTTCCGCTGGTTGTTCAACAGGCCTGGTCAGGGTTTTACAGCCAGACCAAAGCCGAAATCTTCGAGCATAACGTAACGGACAGCATTCGTATCATCACCGGTATTGGTGGTAAAGGCATGACGTCCAGCGCGGGTTACGCGGAAGAAAGCATTCGACAATGGTTACGTTAGCCCGTTCGACTCGATCAGACAGTTCCACTGTTCATCACTCAACTTCATAACGCTCAGCCGGGGTTGTCGTAGTAATGGGCTATTCTGAAAAGCTGTGTTCGCTCTCAAGGCCGCTAACGAAATTGGCGACGGTAGCATTCGGGCAGGCACCAGTGTGATGGCCAGCCAATGCTGGTCGCTGCTGGTTGGATCGGGGGTGGCCTGACTTGTCACGATCATGGTGCCCCAAATGGTTTGCTGATAATAAAAAAGAACACTGTCGCCGGGCTGCATTTGGGCGATAGCCTGCCGGGACTGTGCACTACGAATGCCGTACAGTTGGAACTGACCAGCCGCCACTACCCGCGCCCAGGTTCTCGATTTAAACGGTGATTTCACGAGCCAGTAAGCCATCACCTTTTTGTCTCGTTCAACAACCGAAGTACTAGATGCCCTCGCTCAGTTGTGTAATATTTCTGTTGAGAGCTGCTGGGACGGTCTGGGACCGTTCGCGCCAGTAATTTTGCGTTCAGCAAAGGGTCTACGTAGCGCGTTGCGTTTTTGAGCTGGTTCGTAAGCGCCAACGTATCTTCCAGAATAAACTTCCGGCTTCTAGGGGCTACACAGGCGCGGAGAATCATAGCGAAGTAGGGTTCCAAAAATTCGATCAGGGGGCGGTATCGGTCAGCTTTGGCCCAGTCGATGATTTTGCGATCTTCACTGACATCGTACAGAAACCGGTTGAGCACTTCCCAATAATTGTTGCCCGTAATCGGTACGAGATCGTCTTCAACCTGGTTACTAACTTGATTACTGACCTGGTTACCGGGGCCGCTGTCCGTAACTAACCAGGCTGGCTGAATGGGCAGTACCGTCAGGAAATATGTGTGTTCGCTATCGGTTTCAAATCGGGGTTCGGGTGAACCGTTCTGGCGCATTTTACGCCGAATGAGCGGCAAACCGGTTCCGCGCCCCTCGGCCAAGCGCAGCTCTTTCAGAAAATCGCCGATACGCCGGTTCCGGTAGTCGCGGGCAATGATGCGTTCTTGTTTCAGCGTCTCGTTACTTACCGGCGGCACCGGTCCCGGATAACTAAGTACCTGAAACGAATCAGGCAGAATCTGAATCTCGATGGGCTTGGCTTCTTCATACGACTTATGATACACCGCGTTGGCTACTGCCTCTTCGATGGCATCGTAAGGATAGTTGAAAAAGCGGGCGGCCTCTGCCTGCCCGGAAATTTTTACAGTTCGCTCCTGAATAATTACGGCCTGTAAATAAGCCAGGCAATCGCGGAGTTGCTTATGAAGGGGTCCACGAAACGTTTTCTCCGTAAACCGGCGGGCACTGTCATCTTCGTGAATGACTACTTCGATCCAGGCGCGGCCAAAATAGTACTGCGGCTCAGGGTGAAAAAAAAGCAATCCTACGTTGAGCGGACGTACCCACTCGGCCGGGCCACGAGCAATCTGCATCTGCTGGGCCAGAGCGGGCAGGTCGGCATGGCTGCTTTCCTCGAACAAATCACTACGAATTTCCTGCAAATAATCCCGCATAAGGCCCAATTGCAGGGCGTTGAGATCGGCCTGCTGATTGATCCGGTCATCGTAGGGTATGCGTGCAGTCAACTCGTCCAGCCGTTGTCGGTGAACGCCCTGCGCAATAATACTACTGGTGCCGACACGAATGTATGGTTGACGCTGACCTTTGGCCCCCTGCGTAGTGGGGGCCGTGTAAGGGCGCAGATCGCCCGATGGTACCCACACGACCAGAATATGCTGCTGGAATAGCACATAAGGCTGAACAATGGGTAAATAGTTGGGCTGGAGCTGGTGGCTTAGTTCAACAAGTTTCTTCTGGATGGCATCGAGCTGATCGGGATTAAGCCCCTTCGGCGGCAGAACGGGACGCCCGCTTTGCTCGGCCATACCGATGATAATGTAGCCCCCGCCCCAGTTGTTAATGTCGTTGGCAAAGGCGCAGATGGTGTGAACGATTTCTTCCGGGTTCCAGCCTTCCTTGAATTCCAGCCGTTCCCACTCGACCGACTCGCCGTTGACCAGATTCTCGATATTTACAGGTAGTGCCATTATACCAAAGGCATTGTTTTCAACATTTCGCAGAATGGCAACCGGTAACTCACCGGCTCGTTGGCCCCCAACTCGATCAGAAACACATTCATATTGAACGAAGTCGTTTGCTCAGCAGCCTGCAATGCGTTTAGTAGATGCTGAGCGGTGCTGGCCGGTAACCCTTCGTCAACCGCTAATGCGATAACCTGACGAAAAAAATCTGGATTCGACAGGCTCGCTACTGCGCTGTTAAACGAGGGTACGTGCCGAAAGTCGATACCTTCAGGACTAAGGGGATGACGCAGCGTCCAGGGGTGCGAAAAGTGGCGAATTGTATAGAGTACCAGCAGGCCATACAGCGTTGGTAGCAGGGCATGACCGTGGGTATGGGGCCGGGGCAGAAAATACCGCTGACGTAGTTCGTTGACCGTAAAACGTAGGTTTGTCTTGGCCCGTGTTACATCCGTTTCGGTTACGACTAGATCGGCCCAGGTAAGGTGATTGCGGATCAGATCCAAAAACTCGCCGATATACTGCCGAATTTCCTTCTCTGGCTCGTGGTTACACGCCAAAAACAGCAGGAAATTATACTGGTAATCAGTCGCCCGAAAAAATTGTGGATAGTCCTGCTGAAAACTTTGCCGGATGCTATCTGACGTAATATCAGCGTTGAGCGACAGGTTGATGTCGTACTGCTTTTTCAGGGCCGACAAATGCCCCTCCAGCTCGTAAATAAATTCGTTGATGCGGCTTTCTGTATTGTGACGGCCCGACCGCAACGTTTTGGTCTGACTGGCTTTCTCGCGGAAGAAAATCCCCAGGGTATGCTTCAGGTATTCCAGTGTGACCCGATCTTCGGGCAAGGTAGGCGGTATCATTCGGTTACAGGGGTTGGGGTTGATGTAGTAGCAACGGCTATAGCCTTCTCCCTGTTTCTTCGCTGCGCTTCAGCCAGTTTGGGGTAACGCCGGGCATACCAGGTTTCTACTTCCTGAATGTCTGCTTCATTTAGCCCGTAGGCTTCGTACACCAGTCGGTCAATTTCAATCTGCTCGTTGCTGGCGTAATCGTAGCGTGGGTCAACTTTTTGCTGCCTAATTATTTGCTGAACGAGCAAAATGATTTTCCTAACCTGTGCTTCCCTCTCATCAATATATGGAAAAGGAAAGGCAGCAATGTCATCGCCACTAGTATCTACAGAATGCTTTATGTAAGTCTTAAATAGATATTTAGCAAATCTGGAAGAAAGTATTGCCAGGAGTGTTTCATTACCGTAATAGTCACAAAAAATCCCTGATCCCTTTGCCTCAAATACACCGCCACTATTCAGTCGAAATGTTGGTGAATAGACGCCAGATATGGAAAAAGTAAGACCATTTCTAAAAAAGTATCTTTCGTTTTTCCAAGCGGAGCCTGGATTACTCTTCATATCTTTAATTGCTCCGCTTGCCCAATTAATGTAATAGGGTGTTGGCACATTGTAATTAGGCATCCATCCGTCTGATGAGTCAGACTCGCCCCCTTTCTCAAAAGGAACAAAGCAACCCGTCAGCGTCTGCCAGTCCTTGTTCATTCCCTCCACCTTTTCCTTTGAGGTTAGTTGGGCCATTTCCTCGGAAGGGCAAATCATCCAACTTTCTATACAATCATAACTTCCTTTTGTGCCAGGTAAAGCTCGAACGTAATGCTTATTGCCTCCAGTCGAAATACCATGTGGAGAATCTGCTATATCGCCGAATCGGATTATGTCAACTGATAAGTTATTCATGGTTGCGATACGAGCTTGAAATGTATCTCCGTTAAGAACCACTTCTTTTCTTACAGCTTGTTTACCAGCATCGTTCATCAGCGCGAACAGCTTGGGCGAGGCCACAAAGAACGGCAGGTTGGTGTTGGTCGTAATCAGGTATTGCGGATACTGATAAATAGCGTATTCGGGGGTCGAGACAAGTTTGGGAGATGTTGCCTGACCGTAGGCAACATCTCCCAAACTTGTCTCGTTCAACAATTCCAGAAAACGCTCATAGTGATCGTGGATCGATACGTTGGTCAGGTCGGCCATCAGCACCTGATGGGCCGGTTTACCTGCATCCGTTCCAATGGTGGTCGGCGAGTCGGCGCGAGACAGCAGGCTGGTTTGCACGGCCTGCGCGCGGCCGTCGAGCGAAAGCTGCCGACCGGGTACGCGGGTTTGCAGCGCGGGGCCGTCGGCGGGGTGTCGGAGCGGGGCCGGGGTTTGGCGGGGTGGCGTGTGGCACTTTTGCGCGAAGATAATGGCCGTGTTTACCGTCGCCGAGAACGTATCGGGATGCACCCGTACCATCTTGTGCAGGTAGTGCGCGCTCATCTGTCGGCGTAGGGGCAGGTGGGTTTTGATTGTCATGAACGTATCCGACACAATGAACGCCAGTACGCCATCTTTGCGTAGGGGCGTCGTGCGTTGCCCATCACCCAAAAACCGGCTGATGAATGCCCCATACGGGTCTTTCGAGCCCAAACCGAGTGTGGTCTTCACGTCGTCGGCAATGGCCGTTCCGCCGTAGGGCGGGTTGCCAAGCACAATATCGAAGCCCCCCCCCCCGGTCTCGTAGTTCAGGGAAAAAAGCCGACAGGTTGAAAAACGGGGCCGACAGATTACCGTGCTGAAACCAGTCTTTCAGCAGTTGGCGGTTGGCAATGCGCTTGCTGGCGGCATCAGTATGTTTCACCTTGCTGATCGCCATCCCAAACTGCTCGTAAGGGTAGAGCGTATCCAGATACTCGGCCAGTTGATCGGCGATGCGGTCTTTCTCTGCGAGGGTGCGGTTGCGGTCGTAATACTGCTCACGGGCGTCGGCCAGCCGGTCGACAACCCCCAGATCGAACACCGATGGGCTAATGTCTTTCAGTGAATTGGCACAAATAATCTTAGTTTCAAGATTGGGCAGGGGCGAAATATTGTAGTTCGCATTCGTGGCCGACAGATCAACGTCCTGCTCAATCAGCAGACTGATAAAAAACCGCAGCTTGGTAATGACCGATGCCATTGGTAGGATGTCGAGACCATAAATAGCGTTACGAATCAGGCCTAGCTTGCGGGCGTAGTTCTGATCGTGGCGGGTCAGTTCGCGCCGGGTCTGATCGCGGAGTTCGGCGGGTAGTCGTCGTACCTGCTTTTCTATCCAGCGATGATTACCACCGTCAACCAACTTCAGTAGTGCTACTACCCGGTTGAGCATACCCATCGGAAAGGCTCCCGAACCGCAGGCCGGATCCAGCATTTTCAATTCATCGAACGCATCGAGAAACAAGTCCGAAAGAGCTGAATCAGCAGGTGTCTGATCGTGAAATACCAAGTCTGTAATGGCCTGCCGGGTAGTAGCTGTTAACTTATTATTCTGGTTGGCAAACGTAGTCAGATACAGCACCAGCGACTCATTGACCATGTAGTCGATTACGCGCCGGGGGGTGTAGAAGGACCCGGATGCTTTGCGAGCGGTTTTGGCAGTGTTCTCGTCGGGGTCAGTTTCGGCCAGCAGGTTTTCAAACACCATACCCAGCAGTTCGGGGTCGAGGGCTACTTCTTCTTCAAGTGGCGTGTTTTCATCGATGGTAAACTTATAGCTGCTCAGAAGCCGGTTTAATCCCTGCGTTTTCTGCTGTTTTTTGCCGTCAGTTCTAATCAGTTCAGCCCCGTAGAATAGGCGGTTGGGTACGCTGATTTTACCATCTTCAATAACATCGTTCGCATTATCTTCCTCCAGTTTGTCGAACAGACCACCATTTAGATACGGTACACGGTCGAACAGGGTATAGTCGAAACTGGTGGGCAAATACCGTTTCCCCATGTACTGACCGGCCCGACCCCGACCCATCGGTTGGTTGAGGCAGGCAAAAAAGACGTTTTGCAGAACACCCCGATAATATGAGTTTCGGCTCAGAAAGTCGGCGGCACCGGTGTCTGGTAGTAGATCGACAGGTACGTCGCGCAGGTCATAGAGCTCGAGCAGCCGCCGGTCAATCAGCCCTTTCTCTTTCAAGAACCAGCAGAACAGCGTTCGGCAAATAAGCCGCACCGTAAAGTGCTGTACGTTTTCAGCATCATTGGCATGATACGACGCTTTGATCGGTAGCTTGATCGTAGAAATGGCAATGTAGTACCAGGTTGACAGTTCTTTGTAGAACCGATTGTTCAGCTCCCGGATGTTAAGGGTCGTCTGCCAGCATTTAAGTACCTCATCGAAGTTCTGAGCAGGCAGATTTCCAACCGTTAACCCATGCAGAATTCGTAGGTGGGCGGGGTGTGGCTGGGCTAGGCTGATGTCTTTGATAAGCGTAACCTTTTCCAACACATCACGGCTTTTGTCCTTTTTGTTTGTCCGCCGGGCAATGACCCCCAGTGTCAGGTGCGTATCAGTCTGAATCAGCACCACCGTCGGTACACCAAAAGGCCGGTTCAACTGCCGGGTAATATCCGCCAGTTCGGTACGGGAATATGGCTTCTCGCGCGTTTCGAGTCGGAGGGCATGGAAGAAAAAACTATTTTTCTGACCCGGCTCAATTTCATTGAACAGCGTCAGAGATCGTTTTACTTCACTGTCGGTAAGCTGGAACAAAAACTCGAATTGTTTCCACTGCTCAGTCAGTGCTTTTTGGTTGTTAAACTGATCGGGCTGTATGTCAAATCGTTCTTTGAAGCCTTCAGCCGTGCTATCATCCAGCCGAATAACCCGGCGGCTTTCGTAGCCCAGGGCACGTAACAAATTAGTGGCTGCCGTGCGGAGATCAAGCGAAGTAAACTCGGTAAGGGCGGTATTGATAGGGGCTAAGTCGGAATGCATTGGAATATAACTTATTTAATAATCAGCCAGGTAATTAGATCGAAGGAAGCATTTTCGTCGGTCTTCTCGTCGGCGGATTCGTCTTCTTCTTCCGGAATGACAAACGCATTACTATTCGTTTTTACCTGAACGGCTACTTTCTTCTGAATACGCCGGGTGTTGGCGTCAATGGCTTTTTTCATCAGGCTGGTATAGTGTCCTACGTCAGTGCCGTTCTGCGTTTCAGCGTTGAACAGGTCGCAGAGTTGTTCGTATGCCTGTTGCCGATCCTGGCAGAGCAGGCGGAACACTTCCAGAATTTGCTTGGCACTGACATAGCTGTAGCGTACCGCCCCGTCGTCGTACACGTAGGCCAGGTAGTAAGGATGCAGTGGGTTAATAGCCCGGCTCTCGCTGGCAACCGCATCGGTTTTCTGCCGTAAGCAATACAAGGCTCCCGGCTTGATAAGATCGTTATTGCCAATTTTTAGCTGACCCTTATCCGCCAAGTCAGCGTACTTGCCAATTGGCGAGGGCACGATGGCATACAGACCAAGCGGTGCGTCGGCAAGCTGCTTCTTGTTTTTTTCAATAAACCGCATCAGTTCGACCCGGAAATCATCGAGCGTAAAATCAGTTAGCGAAACGCCCCCTTCGTTGAGATCTTCCAGATCCAGGATTTCTTCCTGCAAGCGTTTGAGCTGTTTGTCGCGGTACTTCAAATCCTGCTCAACCAGTTCCTCAATCTGATCGTTGCTCAGCAGGTTATCTTCCCCCGTGGCCGTCACGTCGACCAGCGCCATGCGTGCTTCAACGCGGGTTTTCAGGTTGATGTACTGATCGAGGTCTTTGGTCGGCCAGAAGTTAACCAGTTGAATGCGGTCGTTGACTGAACCCAGCCGGTCGATCCGCCCAAACCGCTGGATGATGCGGACTGGATTCCAGTGAATGTCGTAGTTAATCAGGCAGTCGCAGTCCTGTAGATTTTGCCCCTCCGATATACAGTCCGTCGCAATCAACAAATCGATTTCGTCGGTTTGGGGCATCGTTTTCGTCAACTGATCGCGACGCTTCGAGCGGGGCGAAAAATTGGTCAGAATGGCATTGAAATCGGTTTGCCGGGTATAGCCTTTCGGCTGAAAGGTCGTTTGGTTGCCCCCGCTTCCACCCGATACCAGTGCCGAATGCAGGCCAAGCTCTGTCGATGTCCAACCGTGCAGGTTTTCGTAGAGGTACTGCGCCGTATCGGCAAAGGCCGTGAAGACGATCACTTTCCGGTTATCAACGTTGAGCGGACTCTTTACTTTGTCGAGGATCAGCTTTTTCAGGGCCTGTAGTTTAGCATCCCGGTCGGGTGTGATGGCTTCAGCATCATTGTAAAGAGCGATCAGTTTGTCTTTATCGTCGCGCAGGTCGTGCAGCCAGCTATCCAGATCGATATGAGCAAGGTCGAACTTTTTCTTGCCGCCCACCAGATACGCATCTTCGGCAGCTTCTATTTCTTCGTCACCAGCCGCATCGATAGCCAGTTCATCCGATTCAAGAATAGTGCGAACGGGATTAGCCTGATAGGCCGTGATTTTTTCTTCCAGCCGCTCAATCTTCTTGATGGTCCGGTCCATCGAAAGTTCGAACGATTGCACCGAGCTTTCCAATCGCTTTAGAAAGCCTACTTTCATCATCCCGATTAGGAAATGCTCACGTTTTTCCTGCGAGAAATTGGCCGTCTTCTGCGTATCGATACGCTCACCATACTCGCCCTTATACGGATCGAGCAAATACGCCGACGGATTGAACAGGCTAAGTTTATAAGAGGAGATTTCCCGGTTAATGGCGTCATACGAACGAAAACGGTGCCGAGTGTCCATGTCAGGATAAACGGCCATTGGTTTTAGTCGCTCCGGAAACTTACCAATAGCGTTCATGTCATAAAACGTCTCGATATGTCGCCGGGAACGGGCAATGGTCAGTTCATCGAGCAGCTTGAAGAAACCACTATCTAGCTTCTCCAGCAACCCCTGCACCGTGCGATTCGGATTTCTCTTAGGGTCGGCCCAGTCGGTAAACTGCTTTTGCGCGGCTGCTAACGTAGTGCCGATGTTCTTAACTCCCGCCGATTCACTCAGTGCCGTATCGCTTCCCCCTGTGATGAAATAAATCTGATTCCGCAGGTCTTTCAACGTGTTGTTGACCGGCGTGGCGGATAACAGTAATACCTTGGTTTGCCCCCCCCCCCGCCCGGATAATGTCGTCCATCAGGCGGCTGTACCGGCTTTTAATGAGATTCCCATCGGCGTCGTATTTGCCGACCGTGTTGTTGCGGAAGTTGTGTGATTCGTCGATCACAACCAGATCGTAAGCCCCCCAATTAAACGTCTCAATGGCGATGTTGTCGGCCTGGGAGACACCCTGTATCCGGCCCAGATCGGTATGATACATGACCGCGTAGTTCAGCCGGTCGCGCTGTAGAGGATTCAATACCGAATTTTTACGAGCCTGATAAATCGTCCAGTTGTCGCTCAGCTTTTTGGGGCAGAGCACCAGCACGTTTTTATTCTTAAGCTCGTAGTATTTGATAACAGCCAGTGCTTCAAACGTTTTACCAAGTCCGACGCTATCGGCCAGTACGCAACCTCCGTGCTGCTCGATTTTATTAATTACCCCACGAACACCATCTTTCTGGAATGGATATAACTTATTCCAAACAACCGACTCAGTAAATTGCGTTTTACCGTCGAGCAGACTGTTTTGCTGCTGCTGAGTTAGGTACTCCTCAAAGATGTGATATAGTGTTTTGAGGTAAACAAATTCGGGGGCGGTATCTTTATAAAGCTGTTCCAGGTACTTCAATACGTCAGCTTTCACGTCGCGCACTAGAGTCTCGTCAGCGTTCCAGAGCGTATCGAACCAATCTTTCAAATCGGTCAGCGACGATTTGCTATCGACAATCAGGTTAAGCTCCATGTTAGGTCGATTTCCAAAACCCAGCCCGCTTGCCGTAAAGTTGGAACTGCCTGTAATTGCATCTTTATCGCCTGACGCCTGCTGAATATGGTACAACTTGCCATGCAGGAAGTTAGGCTTAACCACGGACCGGATGTCTACCTTATCTTTAATCCATTGAGCACAATCCTGGGCTACTACCTTTTGTTTTGTCGAGTTGCTCAGTGAGATACTATCTTGTTCAATTCTAGAGGAACGGTACGTCTTGCTATCATCTAGGACAAAGTTGGGTTCACCAAACAGAAATCGTAACTCTTTGATCTGATCGAGTTGTTCCTTTAAATGATAGTAAGCGTAGATGGTAAAATAGGCGGAAACGATGGACAGCCTGGACTCCGGGTTGATATAATCACGTAAAAAATCACCAACACTACCCCTGTCTTTATTGTCGCGTATTCCAGAATGCATAGAGGGAAAAACGTTTTTGCATTCTCCAAAAATATAAAATTAACAGGCGCCAACCAGACCAGAGACACTAAAAAAGATGCGACGAGTCACGTTACGACATGGCTTTTCCTTAACATCCGCATCATCACCGGTATTGGCGGTAAAGGCATGACGTCCAGCGCGGGTTATGCGGAAGAAAGCATTCGACAATGGAGCTAGACCGGTAGCGGAAAGCTGCTAAGCAAACCTAATGGTTGGGGGCAGCCCGAGTAAGACGTTCCCAGTTGCCATGCGCGAACAGCGCCTTCTGATCGTCCGAAAGAGCAGCCTGCTCCAGAAACGAGCGAGCTTGCCGGCCCGGCCTGTACTGGTAGGGATAATCGGTCGAGAACAGAATTCGCTCCGGGCCGACAATCTCCAGCGAGCGCTGCAAATACGACTGACTCCACATGCCGCTGGCCGTTACGTACAAGTTCTGTCGGAAATAGTCGGCGATGGGCCGTTGCAGACCTGCGATGTTCCCAAGCGCGTTCATTCGCTCCAGGTAGAAGAGAACAACCTCGCCCCAGTGGCCGAGGATCAACTGAAGCGTAGGGAATTTGTCAAAAACGCCAGCTATAATCAGGCGAACAAACTGAATACCCGCTTCGTAATGCCAGCCCAGGCCAAAAGTAGCGAAAGCCGTATCGACCGTATCATTGAAGCCTGAGTAATACGCATCCCGGACGGAGCGCTGGGGAATCTGCGGGTGAATAAAAATCGGTACCCCTAGTTTAGCCGCTGTCTCAAACAGAGGCAGGAAGTCGGGGTGATCCATGTTTTTGTCGCGGGTGCGTCCGCACAGCATAGCGCCCACCAAACCGAGCTGGTTTACGCTACGTTCCAGTTCGGACGCCACATGGTCCGGGGCAGCCGTTGGCAGGGTCGCAAAACCCTGAAAGCGGGTAGGATGCTGAGCTATCGTGGCGGCCACAAAATCGTTTGTCTGACGAGCTAGCAACACACTCTGGTCGGCTTCGAGATTATGTAGGGCGGGCGTCGTTACTGACAGCACCTGCACGTCGACCCCCGCTTCGTCCATTAGCGTTAGTCGCTGCGGGCCAAGGTCGGCCAATCGTTCGTCGATAATGCCCTGATCCAGCCGGTCGGTACCTTCCTGACCAATGGCGGACGCAGCCCATGCCGAACGAATCTCGCTCGTTACAAAATGCTCTTCGATAGCAATCAGCTTAGTCATGTTTTCGTCGATGAAGTTTCCTGGTAGAATGGAGAACCAACGTCCTGGAATGTCAACTGGCGAGTGGGCGAAATGGTTGAGTCTATTAGTAGGCTCGTCAACGGCTACAACGTAAATGACGCGCTGCGCTAAACACGTAATCAAACCGTTAGCGTGGCTTCCTGCACAGCGGTTGGTGCTGGTTTGATCGTGGTTTTCGCGCGTCGGGCCTGCCGCAGATAACGAACGTGGAAGGCTCCGATACCCAGTGCCAGTAGTCCCTGAATCAGTACCGTGTTCTGGACGCCAACGTGCTCCGAAATCGTACCAACCAGCAGACTTCCAAGTGGCTGCATTCCAGCATTGGCCATCACAAACAGACTGATAACCCGACCCCGCATAGCTGGGGCCGACTGGGTCTGGAGCAGTGTGTTGGTAATCGTTACCTGCGACATCATTCCGAACGCCCCTACAGCAATCAGCGCCAGCGCGAGTGGATACCAGGGCGCGTGCGAAAACAAGATCAGGCCAGCACCAAATACGAAGGTGTTGATCGCCAGTATGTTGTTTAGGTTGGTGGTAGGTTTTAGCGACGCCAGGTAGAGTGCGCCAACGAATGCCCCCAGCCCGATAGCGCTGTCGATGAGCCCGAAAGTTGAAGCCGTCCCGTGGAAAATATCTTTGGCGTACACGGGCATCAGCGTCGTGAACGGTAACACCAGCAAACTTGTCAGCGCCAGACGACCGAGAATAAACCGAATCGATTCTGTGTTCTTGGCGTACGCGAATCCCTCAACCAGTTCGCCCAGGATATTTTTGGGGTGGGGGCGCGGGGCAAAAGCTGGCAGTTTCAGCATGAGCAGCGTACTGATCACAGCAATGAAACTAACGGCGTTCAGGCCGAAACAGGCCACTTCACCGAGCGTTTCGATCACCAGCCCCGCCAGAGCAGGTCCAATCAACTTTGACAGGTTGACCATCGATGAATTCAACGCAACGGCGTTCGGTACGTCAGCTTTATTCTCAACCAGATCGTACACCAGCGATTGGCGAGCCGGTACGTCGAAGCCGTTAATGAGGCCCAGCACTACGCTCAGACCAATGATTGTCCAGACGGCATCGGCCTGAAAATAAACGACGGCCGTGAGTAGAATCGCCTGAATCATGGACAAGACCTGCGTCAGCAGCAGGACCTTGTAGCGATCGTAGCGGTCGGAAACGACTCCTCCAATCGACGTAAGGAGTGCCGACGGAAACAGCGTCGCAAAGACGCTGATTCCCAGCATCAGCTTCGAGTTCGTGGTGGAGTAGATAACCCAACTGACGGCGGTTTTCTGCATCCAGGTTCCCAGCAGGGAGAGGGATTGCCCGGTAAAGTAAAGTCGGTAATTACGGCTACCGAAAGCCCGGAAAGTTTGACTGTTCAATTCAGTAATGTTGTCGTAAAAAAATCAGTAAAATCAGCTTATTCAACATCCAATAGCCGGTTAAGCGGGCCCAGTGCCTGACGTAATAACAACTGTTCATCCGCAGAACAGGTTTGAGAAATGGCATCGCTTAGCCACTCGTCGCGTTCGTGTCGGGTGGCTTCCAGAAAGTGCTGCCCTGCTTCGGACAGCGAAATGCCAACCTTGCGCCGGTCTGACTCCAGTGGTTGCCGAACGATGTAGCCCAGCGTGTCCAGATGCTGTAGAATTTGTGACATCGATTGTGACGTAACCTTTTCCCGTTTGGCCAGCTCCCCCGGCAGCCGATTCGGCTCTTCGTGAAGTAGCTTGATGACGCTGCGTTCGGTCATCGACAGGGGACTGCGCCCTGATGAATGACTGCGCAGTTTTTTCATGAGCCGGGAAACAATCGTTCGCAAGTCAGCCGCTAGTTGTGAATCGTCGAGTTGTGTCATATTAGTTCAGTAAACTACGTAAGTTACTTTACTAATATGACAACGATTAAGCTGGATTAGTGCCGGAGTTCCGTACTTTTTTTGATAGCCTGCAGATTGCTTCACTGGTAGCAGCCGACCAGGCTACGAAGCCTCTTTACTCATTTGTTAAGCCGCTATTACGGCCCCAGAAAGTTAATGGGCCTGATATAAACAGATGTCATGATAAGCATCCATCGCGGCTACTATTTTGCCAGAAATCGAAAAGAGTCGCGTATTAAGATTACGTAAATTTTTACGACACACTATTTATAAAGTGTTGATAAACAATTGACTGTGGTCAGGGTTGGGGGCGGGTACTTTTGCAGGGGATACTTACTAACCTGCGCTTTATATGAAGTTTTCTTTCCTGTCAACACGAACGAACAGTCGTCTTCGATCGCTTACGTGCACCTGGATGCTCGTTTGCGTCGGTACGCTGTCAACGTTCGCTCAAACCATCAGCGGTCGCGTTACGTCGGCCGAGGATCAACAGCCGCTGCCGGGCGTATCAATTCTGATCAAGGGCAGCACGTCGGGCACGACTACCCGCGAAGACGGTACGTATAGCTTAAACGTAAGCAACCCCGCCAGCACGACGTTAGCCTACTCATTCATTGGCTATGACAGCCAGGAAGTGGGGGTAGGCAATCGCTCCGTTATCAACATCGCCATGAAGACCGGTGCATCAAACCTGAACGAGATCGTCGTGACGGCCCTTGGTATCAAGAAAGACGTGCGGCAGACGGGAGTTACCGTTCAGACGGTAGATGGCTCGCAGTTGCTGAAAGCCCGTGAACCAAACCCGATCAACTCGCTAACGGGCAAAGTCGCTGGTCTGACTATTGGTAGCTCGGCCGAACTGCTGGGTCGCCCCAACATTTCGCTCCGGGGTAATTCAGATGTACTGTTCATCGTTGACGGTATCCCCATTACGTCGGATACCTGGAACATCAGCGCCGACGACATCGACACGTACACGGTGCTAAAAGGCGCTTCGGCATCTGCTCTGTACGGCTTCCGGGGAAAGAACGGAGCTATCCTGATCACGACCAAGCGCGGTACCAAAGACAAGCGTGGTTTCTCGGTAGAAGTAAACACCAGCCAGATGTTCGACCAGGGCTTTCTGGCCATTCCGAAAGTTCAGGATGAATACGGCCCCGGCGACCACGGTGTTTATGCCTTTGGTGATGGGAAAGGTAACGGACTGAACGACGGTGACTACGACATCTGGGGACCAGCGCTGAACGGCCAGCTGATTCCGCAGTACGACAGCCCGGTTGTTTCGGGTCAGACATTCACGACCACTTTCCCAAACGGAAAAACGTTTACCAGCAATCGCCAGCCGACGCCGTTTCTGCCCCGTGGTAAAGACAACCTGAGCCGGTTTATCCAGACGGGTATTCTGTCGAACAACAACGTAGCCATTGCAGCATCGGGAGACAAATACGACATGCGGTTCTCGCTGTCGCACAACTTCCAGCGGGGACTAGTGCCGAACACAAAACTGAACGTAACGAACTTCAACCTGACGGGCGGCTATAATTTCTCACCGAAACTGCGCTTCGAGGCCAGCATGAACTTCAACCGGCAGTACACGCCTAACTTCCCGGATGTAAGCTACGGTCCGAACTCGCTGATCTATAACGTTATTGCCTGGGGCGGAGCCGACTGGAACATTGATGACATGAAGCAGATCTGGCAGCCGGGCCACGAACTGACGCAGGATAAGCAGATTTACGCCGAATACCAGCGGTACAACAACCCCTGGTTCCTGGCGAAATACTGGTTGCGCGGCCATTACAACAACAACTTGTACGGCTACACGTCGCTGCGGTACCAGATTGCCAATGGGCTGCAACTGACGGCTAAAACCCAGCTGACGACCTATAACCTGCTACGAACGGAGAAATTACCGTATTCGGCTACGACGTATGGTCGGGAGGAAGGCCGTGGTGATTACCGTGAGGACCGCCGGAACCTGTTCGATAACATCAACCAGGTGTTGTTACAGTACAACAAAAACGTAGGTGGTAACCTGAACATTAACGCGCTGGCCGGTGGCGAAGCCCGGATTTTCAATTACAACTCCGACTACGCCAGCACAAATTACCTCAACGTACCGGGCGTGTATAACTTCGCCAACTCGTCGAACCCGGTCATCGCCAGTAACTTTACTGCCGATATGCGGGTGCTATCGGCTTACTACTCCGCCGACTTTACGTTCCGCGACTACGTAACGCTGACAACGACCGGCCGTCTAGACAAACTCTCGACGCTCCCAAAAGGGAACAACGCGTATTTCTATCCGTCGGTAGCCTTGAGCACCGTTATTTCGGATTACGTGAAGCTGCCATCCGCGCTGGGAATTTCGTTCCTGAAGGTGCGGGCGTCATATGCCAACGTAAAAGACGGTCTGACGCAGTCGACCATCGGGTCGACGCCGGGCGCTTCCTTCCCGGTTGGCTACGGCGACAACTATACGTCGTCCTACGGTGGGCCAACGTATCAGAACTCGGCGGTGTATTCGCTGCCGCTGCTGTATAACAACAAGCCGGGCGCTTATTTCACGAATACGCTCAACAACCCAAATCTGAAGCCGAACTCGACGTCGCAGACGGAAGTAGGGCTGGATATACGTTTCCTCAACAACCGGATTGCGCTGGACGCGGCCTACTTTATCAGTAACGATGGACCGCGGATCTTTACCCTGCCTTCGTCGGAAGCAACGGGTTATACCGGACGGCTGGTTAATGGGATCATGACTCAGAAAAAAGGCGGGGAAATCTCGTTGACGGGTAAGGCGTTGCGGACCAATAGCGGTATCAACTGGGACGTCGTAGCGAACTACTCAACCTACACCGAACGGCTGAAAGAAGTATATCCCGAAGGTGGTATCAACACACTGGCCTCCAGCTACTTTGTGGGCAGTAGTAACGGTAACCGCTTCATCAGCGTCGGCGACCGGACGGATGGCTTCTATTCCAGTGCGTTTGTTCGTACGCCCGACGGACAGCTGATCAATGATGGCGGTGGGCGGCCGATCGTCAACCCAACGGCGCAGTTCCTGGGCTACGTGAATCCCAAATTTGTCTGGGGTATCAACAACCGCTTTAGCTACCGCGACTTTACGTTCAGCTTCCAGTTCGACGGTCGTGTGGGCGGTGTCATTGGTGACTATGTCCGGCAGAAAACCTTCCAGGGGGGACGTAACATCGAAACGGTACAGGGTGCGCTGGGAGCTGCTCGGGTGAATGACGTGCAAGGCGTTAAATCATACGTGGGTAGCGGGGTTGCACTGGCAAGCGGTTCGTTAAATTATGACGTCAACGGCAATGTGTTAAACTACGGTGAACTGAAATACACGCCAAACACGACGGCCACCTTCGCACAGGATTACATTGCCCGGGTCTACGGGGCTACCGAAGCGTATCTGATGGACCGGAGCTTTGCTAAGCTGCGTGAAGTGATCATTGGCTATTCGCTGCCGGCTCGCCTGGTTAGTCGTTTCGGCGTTCGGCAGGCCAGCGTATCATTGGTTGGTCGTAATCTGCTCTACTTTGCCCAGTATAAAGACATCGACCTCGATCAGTTCCTGACCGGTGGCATTTCCAGCCTGCAAACGCCAACTACCCGCCGGTACGGCATCAATCTTAATCTGACATTCTGATAAACTATCGCACTCCCAACCCCTCTGCTGTTTTAGGAGCTAAGCTTGTAGGGCGGCACTGACCACCGGCATGGGCCGCCCTACAAGCTTGGGGGTTAGTGGTAGGAAAACACTAAAACGATCTTATTAAATGAAACGTCATAAATACATTGTATCACTGCTGGCCCTGCTAACTCTGGGAAGCTGTGAAAAACCGTTCGATCAACTCGAACAGGACCCCAACCGGCCAACCAGTGCACCGGCATCGCTGGTATTCAACGGTGTGCTGAACGATATGTACAGTGTAGCCGGTGGTGGCGGCTGGAACGATATTCAGCGGTATAATCAGTTCTACGCCAGTAACTATAACTACTACGGAACCAACGAATACTCCTGGACCACGACGGGTTTGTACTACACGACGTTGAAAAACGTGGTGAAGCTGGAGGAGGAGGCCAAAAAGGCTGGATTGGCTGACCTGAATGCGTATTCGGCGCTGGGTAAATTCTTCCGGGCGTACTTTTTTGAAAACATGACCCGGCGCGTCGGCGATATTCCGATGACCGAAGCCCTGTTAGGCCTGAACAACGCAACACCGAAGTACAACTCGCAGAAGGAAGTATACCTCCAGGTACTAAGCTGGCTTGACGGCGCCAATGCCGATCTGGCGTCGCTGATTGCGCAAAACAACAGCACACTGTCGGGTGATATCTACTTCGGCAACAGCCTGAGCAAGTGGCAGAAAGTAGTCAATACATATAAGTTGCGCGTGTTGATCAGCCTAAGTAAGAAAGAATCGGATACTGGTCTGAACGTAAAAACCCGTTTCGCTGAAGTCGTTAACAACCCGACGAAATATCCGATCATGACGTCGATGGACGATAACCTGCAATACGTCTACAATAGTCAGTTCAACAAATACAACCGCAACCCAGACAATTTCGGGGGGAACGCTACCCGCGAGAATATGGCGGCAACGTACCTTGGAACGCTAACCAACCTGAAAGATCCGCGTACGTTTGTAGTGGCTGAACCCGCTACGGCAAAAATCGCTGCTGGTGTGAAACCAACCGATTTTTCGGCCTTTGTGGGTGCATCGTCAGGAGAGGATCTGGCCACGATGGCATCGAATGCGACCAAAGGAGTTTATTCATTCCTGAACCGGAAGCATTACTACAGCACGTATACGGCCGAGCCGTACCTCATTATCAGCTATCCCGAATTGCAGTTCAATATCGCTGAAGCCGTCAACCGGGGCTGGGTATCTGGTAGTGCTGAAATGTACTATCAGAATGGGATCAAGGCGTCGTGGTCGTCTTACGGTATTACCGACGGGGCCAATACGGTTTACTTCTCGGCCGATGGTGGCTACCGTAATTTTAACACGTATACGGTTACGGTTAGCTTCGCCGACTACTATGCGCAATCGGCGGTGAAATACGCGGGGGGGGCGACGGGATTGTCGCAGATTCTGACGCAGAAGTATCTGGCGTTTGCACAGAACTCGGGGCTGGAGGCTTTCTACAACCAGCGCCGGACGGGTGTGCCAACATTCATGGTAGGACCCGGCACGGGCAACAGCCAGCGGATTCCGCTACGTTGGCAGTACCCGGCTACCGAGCGTTCGTACAACACCGCCAATAACAGCGCGGCTGTAGCGAGTCAGTACGGCGGTAACGACGATATCAACGCCCAGATGTGGTTGCTGAAATAAATTAGTATTTTTCTGTCCTCCTGATGGTAGCCCGGTGCTGTCGTCAGGAGGACAAAACACGTAATAGACCCGCTCATGAATCGTATACGTCTTTCTTTGTCCTGGCTGATCCTATTCATGAGCGGCTCATTAGTGGCGCAACCGGCTCAGAACGTAATTTTGGTTACGCTGGATGGCGTTCGCTGGCAGGAAGTGTTTGAAGGGGCCGATTCGACGTTGCTGTTTGACCCCGCCTATACGCGCGATACGGCCGCAGCCCGAAAACTGTACTGGAGGCCTACGCCGACCGAACGTCGGGAGCTGGTACTACCATTTCTGTGGAAGACGGTGGGAAAACAGGGACAACTATACGGCAACCGGAGATTGAATAGCCGGATGAACGTAACGAATCCGCACTGGTTCAGTTATCCCGGCTATAATGAAATTCTGAGTGGTTACGCCGACGACCGGATCGACTCCAACGACAAAGTCGATAATCCGAACGTAACGGTTCTCGAATACCTCAATCAGCAACCGAAGCTAAAAGGGAAAGTAGCAGTCTTCTCGTCCTGGGACGTTATCGAAGCTGCCGTCAACGAGAAACGGAGCGGTATCTACGCCAGCTCGGCCAACGAACCAGCGCAACCGCGTACGCAGACCGACTCACTGCTGAGTGACCTCACAACCCTGTACCCGCGTGAGTTCGGCGACGGTGTTCGGGCCGATTTTCTGACCTACTTTACCGCTCGTCAGTACGTAAAGCAGCATCAACCGCGGGTGCTGTTTCTGTCGTTCGATGAAACCGATGACCTGGCCCACGCTGGGCGCTACCTGGATCACTTGAATATGGTGAAGTCGATCGATACGTACCTGGCTGACCTTTGGCAGATGATCCAGCGGATGTCGCAATACGCGGGTAAAACAGCGTTGCTCATCACCACCGACCACGGCCGGGGGCACACGCCCAAGGCACAATGGAAAAGCCACGGCAACAAAACGATGGACTCTTATCAAATATGGCTGGGTGCGCTGGGGGCGGGCGTCGTCACGTCGGGCGTCGCTACGTCGGGCGTGTCCACTTCGGGTGAGCAGAAAGGCGGGCCGCTGCTGTTCCAGAATCAGATTGCGGCCACGCTGGCCCAGCTAATGGGCTATACCTTTACGGCTAACCATCCGGTGGGCGCGCCTATCAATACGGTGATTGGCAGTAACCGGTGACCAAACGCATCTTTGTCCTTTAACCCGTTGCTTATTCAACAAGTTGCCGAGAATACATTAGGTTATTATTGTCCTGCTGACATAGTCAGGCGGCCGGTGCCGAAGCAGGACAAAAAAGCCCGTTTGGCCTGCTCTAAGCTGTTTGTGAATTAGAACTTATTCCTACTACGCCCATGAATCGTAGATCCCTTCTAAAATCAGCGACCTTGCTGCCGCTGGCTACAACGACTGAACTGCTGCCTGCTGCGTCGCAGGCTGCCCGTAAACGGAGCGTCCGCTTTGCTTATCTTGGTGATACGCACATTACGCCCGAGGCTAAACCGATGGACGCCATTGCCAAGTGCTTTCATCACGTGCAGGATCAGAAAGATAAACCGACGTTTATCCTACATGGCGGTGATGTCATCATGGATGCGCTGAAACAGGACCGCGCTGAGGTGCAGAAGCAGTGGGACGCCTGGCACACGGTAGCCAAAGCTAATAACTCGCTGCCCATCGAGTACTGCATCGGCAACCACGACATCTGGGGCTACGAACAGGCGAAAAGCGATCCGGCGTACGGCAAAAAATGGGCCGTCGATCTGATGAAAATTGGTAATCGATACCGTTCATTTGATAAAAATGGCTGGCACTTCGTCATTCTGGATAGCGTACAAACTAAACCCGATGGTGCCTGGTATACAGGAAATATCGACCCGGAACAGATGGATTGGCTGAAACAGGATCTGGCGAAAACGAGTAAAAATACGCCGGTGCTGATCCTGTCGCACATTCCGATCTTTAGTCCGACGGGTTTCTTTAGTGAATCAAACGTCAAGGATGGTATGTGGGGAATTTCGGCGGGGCTGGTTTTGTCAAACACCCCCGAATTGCTGAAACTGTTTTACCAGTACCCGAATGTAAAAGCAGCTCTGAGTGGGCACATGCACTTGTTGGATCGGGTCGATTACAATAATGTTACGTATTTCTGCAACGGTGCCGTGAGCGGCAACTGGTGGAAAAGCGATATGTACCAGCAGACCAAAGCGGGGTACGCCCTGTTTGATCTGTACGACGATGGCACCGTAGAACGAACCTTTGTGCATTACAGCGAATGAGTCAGCCCGTTTCAGAACAGATTAAGGCTTTGTTCGCCCAAAGTGGCGATGAGGCTTACTTCGGAGAGCCAGTCACTCAGCTTGAACACGCCCTGCAATGCGCCCTGCTGGCCGAGCAGGCGGGAGGGGATGCCGACACCATCCTGGCGGCTTTGCTGCATGACATTGGTCACTTGTTGCCCGCCGATAACGGCTACATGGATGGCTACGGGACCATCGATCACGAGCGGCTGGGCGCTGACTATCTGCGGGGGCTGGGGTTCTCCGAAAAAACGGCGCAACTGATCGAGCACCACGTCAACGCCAAGCGATACCTGACGTTCAAAAACCCGAGTTACTTTGCTCGCTTGTCGGATGCAAGCCTGAAAACGCTGGAGTTTCAGGGGGGACCAATGACTGCCGACGAAGCGGCCGATTTTGAGGACAATCCCTACATGAAAGGAATTCTACAGATGCGCGTCTGGGATGAGCAGGCCAAGATTCCTGGTTTGCCGACGCCCGACATCGCGTATTATCTGGCCCTGTGGCTGCCGAAAAACCAATAGAGTTAGGGTTTCTGGCCAGTGGACTGTAGTTTGTACGCTAAAGATTCCGGCTCATTTGTCATTGCTGTACCAATTAACTGGATGCGCTTTCTCCGACACCCGACCGTTTTTGTTTTGTTCGGCGCCGTAGCCGCTTTCTGTACATACGCCTGCATGTATGCCTTCCGTAAAGGAATTACGGCCGTTACGTTCGAAGGCGTTGCCTTCGCGGGAATAAACTACAAGATCTGGCTGATCACAGCGCAGGTGCTGGGTTATGCGGTTTCCAAACGGATCGGGGTCAAAGTCGTATCGGAGATGTCGCCGGGGCGTCGGGCGCTGAATATTCTGCTATTTGTCGGCTTTGCCGAGCTAGCCCTGCTGGGTTTCGCCCTGGTGCCCGCCCCCTGGAATATCGTTTTTCTGTTTCTGAACGGACTGCCGTTGGGAATGGTGTACGGCATCATGCTGGGCTTCCTGGAAGGACGGCGGCAGACCGATGCGCTGATGGCTGGACTAACAGCCTCGTTTATTTTCGCGTCGGGTTTTGTCAAGACCGTGGCGCTGACTATCCGGGCCGATTGGGGCGTGTCGGAGTTCTGGCTGCCGTTTGTGACAGGAGCTTTGTTCGTAATTCCGCTGCTGATCTCCGTTTATGCGCTGACCTTATTACCACCGCCAAACAACGAAGATCAGGCGTTACGAACGGAACGTAAACCCATGAACGCGCACGAACGAAAAGCGTTTGTCCGGAACTTCGGGCCAGGACTGGTATTGCTACTGATCTCTTACGTATTGCTGTCGGCCTTCCGTGACTTCCGTGACAACTTCGGCCCTGAGATTCTTCGGGATGCGGGCGTATCGAATCCGGGTATTTTTGCCAAAACGGAAACCTTGGTCGCCGTGGGCGTGCTGGTCGTGATGGCATTGCTGCAACGGGTGACGAACAACTTCCGGGCGTTTGCCTTGCTGAACGGGATTATGCTGTTTGGCGGTCTGCTGGTTGGTATCAGCACCTGGGGTTACAGCGCCGGCATGCTCTCGACGGGTACCTGGTTTCTGCTGACAGGCTTAGGACTCTACATGGGCTACGTGCCTTGCAACGGACTGTATTTTGAACGGCTGGTTGCTTCCTTTCGCTACGTTAGTACAGTGGGTTTTATCGTGACGCTGGCCGACTACTACGGATACATGGGTAGTGTAGCGGTACTGCTGTACAAAAACTTTGGCCAGTCGTCAATCAGCTATCTCGCTTTCTTTATCAACGGCGCTTATATACTGGCCGCCCTGTATAGCGGTCTGGTTATTACGTCGTTTCTGTATTTTCGAAAGCGTTATCAAACCGAGCTTGTGCGGCCGGAAACGCAGTCCGACCAAATGACATCGCCTACGTTGCTCAGTTGACTGAATCCGGAAGAAGATGTTACTTTGCTCAAAATCAGACGTTATGATCAGTCCCGTCGTTGAACCCATCATCCGTGAATTTAAAGAGGCCTTACAAGGCTTGTATGGCGATCGGTTACGCGATGTAGTGCTGTACGGTTCATACGCTCGTGGTGACTACAACAGTGAATCTGACGTTGACCTGATGGTCGTGCTAAACGACGACAAAGTAAATACCTATGCTGAAATCCGTCGCATAGCAGAGCTGGAGGCTACTTTCCTGCTTAACTATGGGTTAGTCATATCTCCGCTGCCGGTTTCCTGTAAGAACTACCTGATGTCTTTCGGACCTGTGTATCAGGAAGCGCGTAGAGAAGGCGTTGTACTATGAAAGAACATATTACTCGGTTTCTTGACCATGCTGAAACGGCTTTGGAAGATGCAGAGTATCTGTATGAAGACGGCCGCGTATTAGCCTTGGCAAACCGAGCGTATTACGCTATTTTTTACTGTGTTTCTGCACTTCTGGCTTCAGAAGGAGTTTATACCAAGAAGCACTCTGCCGCTCGGGCCAAGTTTAGCGAGTTGTTCGTGAAAACAAACCGATTTGATATGCATGCCAGTAAAATTGTTGGCAACAGCTTTGCCGCTCGCCAAGCTGCGGATTATGATATGGAAGCGTATCTGGATGAACTAGATGCTAAGTTGCTACTTGATGACGCTCGCCACTTTTTCACGTTGACAACAGCGTACTTTCTGCAGCACCCCACGATGTAGTATTCGCTACGCCGTAACTACAAAACCCATCGCCGGATCGCTGATACTGATTTCGCCCGTTTCGACCCGACCAGCGTAGCGTTGCTCGAACGTAGCGTCGTCTTCAATCCGAATACTGAAATCGTACCATCCCTGGGTTTTTCCCAGGTTGAATTGTACCTTGACTAGCTCAGTGCTGAGCGACTTTTCCTGTGAGCCGTATTGGTACGCGTTGTCGGTTATCGTAACCAAGCTGGCGGCTGGCCCGGTCAGTTGGAATGTCAGACCGGCAACTCGTTTGGGAATCAACAGCATATCATCACATTGAATCTGTACCGACGAACTGGCTGGATTGCCCATGAATTCCCGGAAAAAACCATTGGGACCGTACACCCGGAAATGATAGGTGCTGCCGTTGGCAACCGGCCAGGCATCGGTGAGCGTGTCGCCGGGTGAAACGGCGTAATCGCGCACGGAATGATCGGCCATATTGTAAACCATGAATGGCGATCCGGCGGAGGCTTTGCCAAAGCGCTTGCTCCGGGCCGAAAGAGTAATCTGATACGCTTTTTTGTCGGTGCTTAGTTTGCCGTCGGCGACAAGCTCATAGGGAAGGGCATTGGCCAGGCGCGTGCCGCTTTCCTGTTGGACCAGCTTAGCCGGGCTCTTCTGCTGATTGATCTGCTTGATTTCTTCTTCGCTCAACGCCTGGAAGTTGCTCGGTACGTCCTTGAACTTCGCCTTGTGCACACTTTCGATGAACGGCTCTTTAGCGACAAACGTCGGCAGCGAAATCGACTCGCCGTTGTACGGGCGGAACACTGATGTCAGATCACCACAAACAGTTCGGCGCCATGCGCTGATGTTGGTTTCGCGGACATCTTCTTTTGCCTTTTGACTCAGAAAACCTTCCAGGAACTGGAGCACCGACGTATGATCAAATACTTCTGAACAGACGTAACCGCCCCGGCTCCAGGGGGAAGCAATGACCATCGGCACCCGGTAGCCCAGGCCAATAGCACTGGCTCGCGAGCTTTTCTGGGCGTCATTGACCGGCCGGGCCATTTCCTGCTCCAGCGTTACGTGCTCCGTCCGTGTGTCGATGCCTTTTGAAACCAAACCTGTTTCGGGACGATTGGGGTGAGGAGCTACGAAAGGAGGTATATGATCGAAATACCCGTCGTTTTCGTCGTAAGTCAGGATAAAGATTGTTTTCTTCCAGACCTCCGGATTTTGGGTCAGGATATCCAGCATTTCCGACAGATACCAGGCACCGTACCAGGGGGCACTTGGGTGATCGGAGAAGTTTTCTGGCGCGACAACCCATGACACAGTAGGCAAGGTGCCTTTTTCAACGTCCGTCCGGAACCGATGCAGAATGTCACCTTTGGGTAGCGTAATGGTTCGGCTCTCAGCTCCATCCTGATACGTAAACGTACCCAGTTTTCGGTAATCTGGATCGCCACTATTGGTGGCAAATGCGTTTCGGTGCAGAGCCTGCTCGCGGGGCGAAAGCTGATCGACGGATTTGGTTGGCTGATTAGCTTCCTTCGTCAGGTATACTAGCTGCTCTTTCTTTTGACGAAGCGTGCGCCGGGCACTTTTGCCATCAGGCGTCGTTTCTGGTAGCGCATTGACCTTGTCCTCCAGCGCCTTAATTTCGCTGGGTAGTTTTTGGAGCTGATCGGCGCGGAACTGCCGGTAGCTGTCGGCAGCTTTGACGTTGTATTGCGAAAACCATTCGAGGGGATTATCCGAAAAATTAGCGAGCCAGGAATCCTCCTCGCCCGTTAGTCCGCTCGACAGATTAATTTCATTCTGATACACCCGCCAGGAAATGCCGTTATCTTCCAGGTGTTCCGGGAACGTGGGCCAACTGGCCAGCCGGTCATAATCCAGTTCTTCGTTGCGAACGCGGGCATGTGCAGTCGCGTCTTCGCGAATGGTGCCACTCCAGAGGTAGGATCGGTTAGGCGTAGTACCCGTTAGCGACGAACAGAAATGCTGATCGCAAACCGTGAACGCGTCGGCCAGGGCGTAATAAAAAGGAAGGTCTTCACGGTTGTAATAGCCCAGCGTGAGCGGCATGTCGGCGTAGTCGGCGTGACCCGACGCTTTCGACTCCAGCCAGCGGTCGTATTTGCCGCCGTTACGGGCATCAACCTGGTTCGTCCACGAGTGGGGCAGCGAGCTCATCCAGGTAGCCTTCGTATCTTTCAGATTTAGCCGAAAAGGCGCGTACGTTTTACCCGCGTCATTCGTCTGTAGCCAGACTTTGTTTTGATTGGGCAGCGTAATAGCTCGTGGATCGTTGAAGCCCCGAACCCCCCGCAGGGTGCCGTAGCAATGATCAAACGACCGGTTTTCCTGCATCAGAATAACCACGTGTTCGGCGTCAAGGTACGTACTGCCGGGGGCGGGTGCGATAGACAGCGCTTTCTGAATGGAATCGGGCAGATGATCCAGTAATCCTGCACTACCGGCCAGTAGAGCCGCTTTCTTCAAAAAATCCCGTCGGTTATCCATACGTCTATCGGTTGAACAAGTACAGACAAAAATACGAACTCTGTCAGGTAGTTAACAGCTTGCGTGTGGGTTTTAACAAAAGCGTAACGTAATCATAAACAGAAAGCGATACGTTTCTTTCAGCCAAATAGAAGAGTGGTTAGGATACTTTTTTTTGGGATTTCTAGGTATAAACTAATCTCCACGAAGAGGCTCGCTTAACGCTACTTTGCTTTGAAATCCTGTCATAAAGAAAAACGAGTGCCCCTATGGTCTGTTTTCTGGATTCCTGAACTTATTCGATAAACCCATTTGTCGATCATCCTTGTTATCTATGTACTCGGTTATTGGCTGGTGTTGGCGATGTTCGTTCGCTCTGCTACCTTTTTACTCATTCGCTTTTATTCATGAAACTACTTAAAGTTGCCGCTGGCGTACTCAACCAAACTCCTCTCGATTGGGAGCACAATAAACAGAATATCATTAATGCGATCGAAGAAGCACAGCGACAGAAAATAAGTCTGCTGTGTCTGCCGGAGCTTTGTATTTCGGGCTATGGCTGCGAAGATGCGTTCTTCGCCCAGAATACCGTCGATCAATCGATTACCTCCCTGCTAGAGATTGTTGAGCATACGGGTGACATAGCTGTGGCGCTGGGTTTACCGCTTCGGCACAACAACCGTTTGTTCGACGTAGCCTGCCTGATTGCTAACAAGCGGATTCAGGGATTTGCCGTGAAGCAGTACATGGCCAATAACGGGATCCACTATGAATCGCGCTGGTTTCAGCCCTGGACGCCCTACGTTCGGGATGAGATCAAAATAGGCGAGTTCATGTATCCATTCGGGGATGTTGTCTTTGATCTGTCTGGTATCCGAATCGGGTTTGAAATCTGCGAGGATGCCTGGATTGCCAACCGCCCCGGTCGGATGCTGTACGAGCGGGGCGTTGATATCATCCTCAACCCCACGGCCAGTCACTTCTCATTCTTCAAATCGCAGGTACGCGAACGGTTCGTCGTCGATGGGTCGCGGGCCTTTGGGGTCAGTTACGTTTATGCTAACCTGCTGGGAAATGAAGCGGGCCGTGCCATTTACGACGGCGATGCGATGGTGGCTTCTAACGGCGAATTACTCGTATCGGGGGCTCGACTGAGCTACGAAGATCTGGTAATCGTTCCCGCCGTTGTCGACGTAGAAGCGACCCGGCTGAGTCAGGTTCAGAACCGGGGTAATCTAGCGCTGGCCTACCCGAACCTACGGGTAACAAATACGTTCGATTGGCCGGAAATTGCGCCTGTTGTTCAACATCCTGAGCTCGAAGCCTGGGAGCGGGGGGGCTATCTGAAAGAAGAAGAATTTGCCCGGGCCGTCGCCTTAGGGTTGTTTGATTACTTACGCAAAAGTCGGTCTCAGGGCTACGTCTTGTCGCTGTCGGGTGGAGCCGATTCGTCGGCGATTGCGTCCACGGTCTTTCTAATGATCCGGATGGCCGTCGAGAACCTGGGCCTTGATGGCGTCAAGAAAAAGCTGGGCTACATCAAAGCCATTCAGGACTGCAAAACCGCTGAGGAAATCATTGGTAAATTGCTAACGGTGATGTACCAGGGGACCGAAAACTCATCGGATGATACGTTCCGTTCGGCGAAAGAACTGGCGGATGATATTGGCGCTAAATTTTTGAATATCAATGTTAACGGTCTAGTCGAGACGTATCGGGGTTTGATCGAACAGCAGCTCGGCCGGGAGCTGTCGTGGGATACTGATGATCTGGCGCTGCAAAATATTCAGGCGCGGGTACGTGCCCCAAGTATCTGGATGCTGGCTAACATCAACAATGCATTGCTGCTAAGTACGTCGAATCGATCAGAGGCAGCCGTTGGCTACGCAACCATGGATGGCGATACAGCAGGCAGCATTAGTCCAATTACAGGCATCGATAAGCATTTCCTGCGGGGATGGCTACGCTGGCTCGAAACAGTAGGGCTCAACGTCAAGAATGCACCGGAGCCAACGGATCGAACCAGTCTGGCAGCCGCATCGGAGGTTCCCGACCGACTTATCAAAATCAGCGGGCTGCAGGCTGTTAATAACCTGCAACCAACGGCCGAGCTGCGGCCGCTGGACCGGAAGCAGACCGACGAAGACGATCTGATGCCGTATGACGTATTGAACTCCATTGAGATAGCCGCAATCCGCGATAAGCAGCCGCCCGTAGAGGTATTGAAGCAAATAGAGGTGCGTTACGCTGGGCAGTATGATCGGGACACACTACTGGTGTGGGTGGAGCGTTTCTTCAAACTTTGGAGTCGGAACCAGTGGAAACGCGAGCGGTACGCGCCATCATTTCATCTGGACGATCATAACCTCGATCCTCGGTCCTGGTGCCGCTTCCCGATCCTATCGGGGGGATATGAAAAAGAACTGGCCGAGATGCGCGACTGGGCAACCGATCAGAAACCAAACAGCCGCAAAGGCAAGATTGGTTTCTAAATACAACGGGGCCGTGATTACGTCAATCACGGCCCCGCTGCTTTTAGGAAGGAACTGATTAGTCTTTCTTCGCAAAGGCATCGTAGACCAGGCCAGCGGCCAGCGCATAAACGGCGTGGTGGACGACATCGATACCGATTGTTTTGGGTTCTTCTTCCGTGATGGGCGGGGCAAGTTTGAGACTAGGCAGCATGACCTGCTCAGCGCCCCAGATCGCAGCAAAGTGAGCTAGTGTCGCAGGGGCTCCCGTTACGCCGGCTAGCCCCAGGACGGCCCGCGCCAGCCCCCAGCTGGTACCGTAGGCCCAGTGTACCCCCTGCGATGCCGTTTGCTTATCCGTGTTGGTTTCTTTGGCGATATTCGTATGGAACACTTTAGACGCTGCATCAACCGGCGTGTTACTCGGCTTCCGGCCCGTGATTTTCATCTCGATAGCCTGCGAGATAGTAATCGCAACGGTTCCGGCCAGGCCAGCTAACAGACCAATACCCACCGCTTTACCTAGTTTCTCTGCTGGAGTGGTGCGGTCGAATACGTTTAGTTTGTCGAGTATTTTCGAAGTTTTCATGGTCGTTGAGTTATTGATTTTCCTTAACTACCAACTTCGGGCCAGAAGGTTTATTTATCTAATTATCTGGTTAAATCGAGTTCAGGCTCTAGTCTAGCTGCTTCATAATAGGCTCACAAGGCGACTATCAACCCCGCCATTTTCTCCCGCGTCTTTGCGTCAGGTAGGGGGCCAAAGCCCGCTCGGGCGTTATCGGCCATGTGTTCCGGCTTGCTGGTGCCGGGTATGACACACGTAACGGCCGGATGCGCCAGGAGAAACTTAAGGAAAAACTGACCCCAGCTCTCAATGGTGTACTCTTTTGCCCAGTCGGGTAGTTGTTTACCGCGTACTTTAGCGAATAGGCCACCTTCGCCCAGGGGGCGATTAATGAGCGTAGCAACACCATGATCAGCAGCCGCAGCTAGTAGTCGTTTCTCGGCATTACGGGAAACGATGGAGTAATTAAACTGGACAAAATCGACCGGTGTCTTCGATAGAATCTGCTCCAGGTTGTCGTGCATGGAGTCGGTGTAGTGCGTAATGCCAATGTACCGAATCTTACCGGATGCTTTCCAGTCGTTTAAGGTAGCCAAGTGCGTTTTCCAGTCAACCAGGTTATGAATCTGCATCAAATCCATTGTTTGCCGACGCATGAGTTTGAACGATTCGTCCATTTGACGAATTCCGGCTTCCCGGCCCTGCGTCCACACCTTGGTCGCGTAGAAAAACTGGTTTTCTAGGCCCGAGCCGTCTGTCAGCTCGCCAACTACGGCTTCGGATCGGCCGTACATGGGCGAGCTGTCAATCAGCGAACCACCGGACCGATGCAGCATTTGTAAAACCTGCTTCAGCGGTTCTTTAGCCGCGGGCGTAGCCGCGTCAAATGTTTGCCACGTACCCAGCCCCACAACAGGCAAGGCTTCTTTAGTAGAAGGAATCAAGCGAGTGAGCATGTTGCAAAGGGAAGTCAGATAAAGCTTTTTATTTCTTGATACTCTCTCCAGCCATCTCTAGTTCGACAATCGTGTCGATCGCATCGGCTGCTGGTACGTTGGCTAATGTCAGGATAACGCCCTCGGGAGACTGGGTAATTTTCACCGGACTTTTGTCGGAGAAGAGTTTGGCCGAACGGATTTTACCGCTCATAGCGGGGAGGCTGAGCTGGCGGTCGGGCCAGTCCAGAATATGGACGTATACCTTGTTACCCTTGGCGGTGGTGACGCCCCAGTCGTGGGCGCTGATCGGGCCACCGCGGGTACCGTAAACCGTTTCGCCGTTCTGTTGCATCCACTGTCCCATTTCGGCTAAGGTGTTGACAAATTCGGGCTGGATTTTCCCGTTCGGCATAGGACCAACGTTCAAGAGGAAATTCGCGTTGTTGCCCGCGGCTTTTACCAAATAACGGACCAATTCTTTCGTGCTTTTGTAACGGGAATCCTTGATGTTGAATCCCCAGTTGCCATTCATCGTTTCGCAGGTTTCGAGAGGCAACTGGCTGATGGTCTGCTCGACATTGAAACCGGTTGTTTTTGCGCCGGGTAAGTCTTTTTCGAACATCTGAAAATCCTCGCCGGGTAGGGGCGTTACGTGGTGATTGTTACCAATCAGTGCGGCTGGCTGTAGTTTGTGAATTAGGCTATACGTACGGTCGAGGTGCCAGTCAATGTTGGGTTTGATGAGTTCGCCGTTCGCTTTTGAGGTCTGATCCCACCAGCCGTCGAACCAGATGCCGCCAATGGGACCGTAGTTGGTTAGTAGCTCGGTTAACTGCGTGTCCATGTACGACAGGTACTTGTTAAAATCACCGGATTCAGGCCGACCCAGGTTCTGCCCGGTACGGCCCCGTGGGTAATAATCCGGATGGTGCCAATCGAGGTGGGAGTGATAAAAGAATAATTTGATGCCCTGCGCCCGGCACTCATCAGCCAGCGCTTTTAATACGTCCTTTTTGTACGGGGTCCGATCAACGATGTCGTAGTCAGATACTTTGGAATCATACATGGCAAAACCATCATGGTGTTTGCTGGTGATGGTGATGTATTTCATTCCGGCATTTTTGGCCATCGAAACCCAGGCTTTTGCATCAAACTCCGTTGGGTTGAAAAACGTAGCCAGTCGTTCGTAATCTTTGACGGGGATACTGCGATTATTCATGACCCATTCACCGTCGCCCAGAATACTATATACTCCCCAGTGAATAAACAACCCGAATTTGTCGTCCTGAAAAGCTTTACGGGCTGCCAGATTTTCGGCGGCAGGCTGGTAATTGGTCTGGGCGAGTACAGGTAGGGTGAAGAGGATAAAACAGGCGAAAAACAAGCGTTTGAAAGTCATCGGAAGCTGATTTAGGACAACAAAAGAAGTCTATTCAGTCCGTATTTTACTTCTTATAACGTAACGATTACCAAGAACGTAGTGACCTTCGCTGTTGCATTCCTGCGAACGCTGGGAGCTTACCTGAGCCGCTTTAGACAAAAATATAGTCAACTTCGCCATTGCAATGGAGTTGACTTCTAGTAACAGCCGGTATAAAAAAAGCTCGCGCGAGCCTTTTTTTAAGCAGGTTCCAGGCAGTCGTGCAGTGTCTGAATGTAGCGTTCGAGGTAAACGGGGATGTCTTTGGTTTTGTACTGGAGAATATAGCGCGGGTGATCGAGCGTAACGATCCGTCCGAAAAAGCCCTGCTGATCGTTGAGTCGCTTCAGATACGTTTCGTTCTTCCGGCCCAGGCAAACGGCCACACGCTGATCGGCGCCAAACGTGAGCTGCGTCCGAACGGTTTCGGTAATAGCTGGCCACAGGGTCTGGGTCGTGACGCGATCGTCGTAGAAATTGTAATTCTTCGGTCCGCCGTTGCGGCCATCCTTTGTCAGCGCCAGCGGGAAGAGTGATGTCAGAAAAAACCGCCCGTAAAATTCCTGCGCACCACCCAGTGCTTCGATAGTCTGGTAAATAAACCGGCTCGACAACTCGGGCGTGTCTCGTAAATCGTTTTCAATGCCACAGTACCGGCGAAGGTTCTGGGGCGTGGTAAACGAAATGCCTGTGACGCCCGCCCCGAACCGTCCGGGATTAATGCCCAGCACAAAAACGCGCGGATTCGTGTCGGAATAGAACTTGGTATAAAATGCATCGACGATCTGCCGGACGGCGGGTGCTTCGTAGGGATTCATCACCCCAACGCCCGGCGGCAGCGTAGTAGGGGCCGTCAGCGAGTTATAATACGGGATAGCGCGGTCGGCGAAAGTGGTCATTGTGATTGTCAATTAACGCGAATAACAGTAATTCCCCGAATGATAATGGTCGGCAGTAGATAGACGGCTGTAACTTCCTCACCCTCATGTTGGGCAGGTAACCATTTAACGTCCTTATACGCCAGCATATAGGTTTGTTGAACCAAGTACAGCAAATGAGCACCAACTCACCAATAATCCGCTCGGCTTCTGGCTTAGGCGTTTCCTGAACGAACACCAATAGAGGAAATGAATGCCAAGCGCACACAATACCGACATCTTAGGCATTATTTCAGTAGGTCCGACTGTTCTTATAACCTTCTATAGCTTTTGCTTCTTCAAGTATTGCATAAAGGTTGACTTCTTCAATCCATTTGGTATTGAGTTGTCGTATAGCAACTTGATTGCCATTATATCAGCCTCTGGTATTACTGCCGGGATTGAATCTACTTCTTCAAACTCGTCAATACTGTCATACAAACGCACTCCAAGCAGATGATCTTCCTTCCATAATTTTTTTGAGTGTCCCGACAGACCTAACGCATGACAGAATTCATGGCGCAAAACCAAACCTCTTAATCTTCCTTTTAATGCTGGGCTTACATACAATTTAGCCTTAGTTAGGCGATCTGAAAATGAAAACGTGGGATAAGTAAATCCATTGACATCGATACCCAATGTTCCTTGCTTTTCTCTTTCGAAATCCTGTTGTAAAGTCGGAAAATAGACAAATACATTAGCCTGGTCTGATACTAATGCTATTTTATCCTTACCTATTATATCTGATACTTCCCGCACAATAGTTTGTACATCCAGCCTGTCAGCTTCGCTACAAGCGCCAACAATCGTGACGGCTATTTTCTCGTCCCATTTCTTGATCTTGTCTGGATACCCGAAAGCTACATCCGAGAAATACGAAAGTTGTTCATTTGAATATTTCCTCAAGTTTACGGTTGAGGAAAGGCTGACCGTTTCACTTCGCCAGTAGAGAACGCATGCTATCAGAAAACAAACACCGAGAATTAACTGCCCGAAATTTTTACGTAGGTTCATATCAAGTATGTATTTCCCGATCTACAATTTGATCGGTTTAGGAAGTGCTATTGGGCAACAATTATAAAATAAAGCTATATTCTATAGTAATAAAAAAGTTAAGAGTGTGTTGGGGAATCTAAAAAGCTGGTAGTCAGGTCAACTTTGTAGCGACCAAGCAACAAAAGCA
>NZ_BAAHBP010000030.1:0-26858 GCF_054776615.1 Spirosoma pomorum | reverse complement strand
TGGTCGACACAAATATGCTCTGACTCTCAGCCTTTATGGATTTCAAAACACGCTCTTAGGGTACCACTACGTAAACCCCGTTCGTGACCACCACCGTGCAACACCGCTTCAGGTTTTATTTTTCGGACTGATGAACCGGATAGACTGTGTTGCCGGACATACAGACAACCAACGCCTTTGGGGCCGTAGAATTTATGCGCCGAAAACGTCAGCAGGTCAATGCCGTCTCTGTCCACGTCGATAGGTAACTTGCCCATTGCCTGTGTCGCGTCGGTCATAAATAACGCCCCGGCTTCGTGAGACAGTTTCGCAATGTCACGGATGGGCTGAATAACCCCAGTTTCGTTATTCGCCCACATGACTGATACCAGCAGCGTATCAGGACGAATGGCTTCTTTCACGACTGCCAGATCCAGGAGTCCGTTTTGTTGAACGGGCAGGTACGTTACTTCATAACCGCGTTTATCAAGATAAGCACACACGTCAAGCACGGCTTTGTGCTCGGTCTGTACCGTAACGATGTGCTTTTTATCCCGACCATAGTTCTCTGCTACGCCTTTAAGTGCCAGATTGATCGCTTCGGTAGCTCCCGACGTAAAGACTAGTTCGTGTGGATCACAGTGTAATAAGTTGGCTACCTGCTGTCTGGCTGTTTTAACCGCTTCGTGAGCCGATACACCGAACGGATGCGTGCTGGCGGCATTCGCAAAATTGTCGGTTAGAAACGGCATCATCGTTTCTAAAACGCGCGGGTCGATGCGGGTAGTCGCGTTATTATCCAGATAAATCATAGAGTGAAGATAGGTAGAAAACACGCTACCTCGTCTGTTATTGACTGAACCATCAAGGCAACTCAGCTATGAAAGCGATTACGTTCACCATCGACCTTAAATCATTTTTTCTGGGAGCACTGGCCGTATCGGCCGTCCTGTTGATGGCCAATAAACCAGATCGTGAATCTGCGCAACAGAACCAATCGGGCTGGCCAAACCAACGCTATCAGGCAATTACCGGCAAAGACACTCGGACCATTATCATGGATACGCAGACCGGCCGATTTCTGGTCGAGCGCCCAACAATGGGCTTACCGGCTTGGGCACCAATGGACTTCGAAGAATCGTACAGAAGGAAATAGCCGTTGGGTAGCCGTGTTTCGCTCACGCTCATTCGCGTAGTTTCTGAATAATCGCATCGGTTGTCGCCAACTCACCAATGCGGGGAAAGATGTATTTTAGGCTCACGTTATGCGCTTCGGCTATGGTGTCGGTCATGGCATCGGTAGCAAAGGTTATGTTGTAACCGTACTCGTTCGCTGATCGGGCCGTACCTTCGACGCCGATGCTGGTCGAGATACCCGCCAGCACAATACCCGTTACGTTTTGTTGCTGTAGCTCTTCGTGAAGGGGCGTATTGAAGAACGCGTTCCAGGTTTCTTTCGTAATCAGCATGTCGCCGGGTTCCGGTTGAATGGCTTCGACAATGTCGAAAAATCCGGCCTGGTTCATCGTTTCCAGCGCCTGCTGCTGTCCGTCTTTGTCCTTAGGGAACTGATTCTTTTCCGAACGGACCACCGAGGCCGGGGCACCAATGGGCTCAACGTGGACGATCACAACGGGTAATTGGGCTTGTCGGAAGGCAACCATCAGCCGGGCAGCATTGTCAAGCACCGTCTCTACAGAATGGGCTTTTTCCCCTGCGACAATTCCTTCTTGTAGATCAATCAATACCAGGGCAGTATGGGAATCAAGCGTAGTAAGCATAGATCAGGGCGTTAGTGGCTAGCTCGGCCGATTGCATTGGCCGGTGCAGTTTCATCGAGAAATCAACTCACTCCAACCCGCTTGTGTTTTAGCGCATTTACGAGGTGATAACGCTATGCGGCCATAAACTCAGTGACGTAAGCGGTAAAATGAAAGGTAGCGCGGCTTTGCCTCTGTACCTACCTATTTCTACTTATGAATCACCTCGCTGCTGCCGACTACGCAGTCTTTCTCGTTTATTTCATCATTGTTGTTGGCTACGGCTACTGGGTTTATCGAAGCCAGCGATCAGGAGAGACCAATACCAGCGACTTCTTTCTGGCCGAGGGATCGCTGACGTGGTGGGCCATCGGGGCCTCGCTTATTGCGTCTAATATATCCGCCGAACATTTTATAGGCATGGCCGGGTCGGGTTTTGCGATGGGGCTCGGTATTTCGTCGTACGAATGGATCGCGGCCGCTACACTGGTCATCGTGGCCGCGTTCTTTATTCCGATCTATCTGAAGAATCGTATCTCGACCATGCCCCAGTTTCTGGCGCAGCGGTACAGCGATACCGTTAGCACCATTCTGGCGGTGTTCTGGCTGATAGTGTACGTTCTGGTCAACTTGAGCTCAATTCTGTATCTGGGAGCTATTGCGATCGAGTCGCTGGCAGGAATTTCGTTTACGACCTGCACGATCGGTCTGGCTGTTTTTGCCGTTTTTATTACGTTGGGGGGCATGAAAGTGATTGGCTACACCGACGTGATTCAGGTCATCGTCCTGATTTTCGGTGGGCTCGTCGTTACGTATCTGGCCTTGCAACTCGTGGCCGATAAATCGGGCGTGGATGGTGTGTGGAACGGGTTGGTTACGTTACGTGATCGGGCTGATGACCACTTTCACCTGTTTTTCGCCGAAGGACACCCGCATTATTACGAACTGCCGGGTATGTCGCTGGTGCTGGGCGGGATGTGGATCAACAACCTGTACTACTGGGGGTGCAATCAGTACATCGTACAGCGGGCGCTGGGGGCTGATCTGAAGACGGCTCGTAGTGGCATTCTCTTTGCCGCTTTTCTGAAGCTGATGATTCCGCTGATCGTCGTCATTCCGGGCATTGCTGCCTACGTGCTCTACCAAGAAGGGACCTTTCACGACGCCATGACCAATGCCGAGGGCGTAGTAAAACCCGATCAGGCCTATCCGGTGCTGATGAACCTGCTGCCAACGGGTATGAAAGGGCTGGCGTTTGCGGCCCTGACGGCGGCTGTCGTGGCCTCGCTGGCAGGGAAATGCAACAGTATCTCGACCATCTTTACGCTCGATATTTACAAGAAGTTTTTTGACAAAGAAGCGTCCGATCAGAAGCTGGTGAACGTGGGGAGATGGGCGGTGGTCGGATCGTTTGTCATCGCAATTGCCATTGCCCCCATGCTGCGATCACTCGACCAGGTATATCAGTACATTCAGGAATACACCAATTTCCTGACGCCGGGCGTTTTTGCCATTTTCGCGCTGGGTTTTTTCTGGAAACGAGCTACCAACCGGGCGGCCCTGACGGTAGCCATTCTGACGATTCCGCTCTCTATTTTGCTTAAATTCTGGCCGGAAGTGATGCAGCTTTTCGGAAAACAGGTTGATGAGATTCCGTTCCTGCACCGCACAACCTGGGTATTTGCTATCGACGTTCTAATTATGGTTGTTGTATCATTGACCGATCCGGCCAGTGTGCATAACACAAAAGGGATCGTCATCGACAAAGGCATGTTTCGGGTAACGACCTCCTTTGTCGTTGGTTCGGTAGCCATTGCCGGTATCCTTTCCTGCTTGTACTACGTATTTTGGTAATGGATTCGTAGCGCTTTGATTAACAGTAGATAGTCCATAAAATGGAAATTGAGTTAATTTAAAGCCTGTTAGCGCAAAATGAACTTATCAGATAATAAAATGCACTTATATTAGTGTTTTATTGCTCTCAGTCGAACAATACTATGCAGACACAAACAGCATTTACCCCACAAGAAATCAATCCACTCGCCAGCATTGAACAGTGGGAAGATGATGTCTTGTTACGTTATCCAGAAGAAGAGGCTTCGGTTCAGCCCGAGCACAAAACCAAACAGGAATACCGCAACTACGACAGCCCGGAACGCGATACGGTACGGGAGTTTTACCGCCTGAACCACCGGTACCAGACCTTTGATTTCGTTCGGGAAAAAGAAGCGGAGTTCCTGAAATTCGATAAAAAGGAAATGCCGGTCTGGAGCGCTATGGAGTTCCTGAATACGCTGGTCGACGATTCTGATCCGGATACGGACCTAGATCAGCTCCAGCACCTGCTGCAAACGGCCGAAGCCATTCGCGCCGACGGGCATCCGGACTGGTTTGTGCTAACGGGTTTCCTGCACGATATGGGTAAAGTGCTTTGCCTGTTTGGCGAACCGCAGTGGGCCGTGGTGGGCGATACGTTCCCGGTAGGCTGCAAGCATTCGGATAAAATCGTTTATCCCGAGTTTTTTGCGGCCAACCCCGATACGTACGATGAGCGGTACAACACGAAGTATGGCGTCTACGAGCCGAACTGCGGTATGAAAAACGTGCATATGTCGTGGGGCCACGATGAGTACCTGTATCAGATTACGAAAAACTACCTGCCTGAGCCAGCGTTGTACATGATCCGGTACCACTCGTTCTACTCGCAGCACCGGGAGCACGCCTACGATCACCTGCTGGACGATCACGACCGGGCGATGTTCCCCTGGGTGAATAAATTCAACCCCTACGACCTGTATTCGAAAAGTCCGAAGCCGCCCGTCGTGAGCGAGCTGAAACCGTACTACGAAGATCTGATTGCGAAGTACTTGCCATCAACAATTCGATTGTAGGTACGCCATATAGTTGATGGAAAAGCCAGTACGAGAGAACTCGTACTGGCTTTTCATTTTTGGACTTTTTTTCGTTCTCCAACGACCCGCTTCGTGATGGCTAAACCGGTGAGTAAGTAAAACTGGCTGCTTAGTCTACCGACAAACAATTCTGTTTGCTAGCTAGTAAAGCTGAAGGATGTAAGTACATCAGACAAGCCCAATCATCAGAACGTAAACAGGAAATCATGGAGCAAATTAAAACAAAGGGATACGGGGCCAAGGCCAGCCTGATCGACCGGTTTAGTAAACTGGCACCGATGGAATTTGAACGTAACGCGCCCAAAGAAGACGAGGTACTTATTGACATTTTATACTGTGGCGTATGCCATTCGGATCTGCACCAGGTTCGGAATGACTGGGCAAATACGATTTATCCTTGCGTTCCCGGCCATGAGATCGTTGGAAAAGTCGTGCAGGCGGGTAGCGCCGTTACCAAGTTTGCGGTGGGCGATACGGTTGGGGTTGGCTGTATGGTTGACTCCTGTGGCAAGTGCCATTCTTGTCAGGAAGGCGATGAACAGTACTGCGAAGGCCCAGTGAGCTGGACCGCTACGTATAACGGGTACATGAAACCCGATGGCAGTGGCTACAATACGTTTGGGGGATACTCAACCAATATCGTTGTTAAGGAATCATTTGTGCTTAAGATTCCGGATACGCTGGACATCAAGGCGGCTGCGCCGATTCTCTGCGCGGGGATCACCACGTATTCACCCTTGCGGCACTGGGACGTAAAACCCGGGGATAAAGTCGGTATCGCTGGCTTAGGCGGCCTGGGTCATATGGCCGTTATGCTGGCGAAGGCCATGGGTGCCGAAGTGACCGTCCTGACAACCAATAAAGACAAGCGGGCTGCTGCCGAGGCACTGGGTGCGCATCAGGTTATTATCTCGAGTGACAAAGACGCCATGAAGGAGAACGAACTTTCGCTCGACATGATTCTAGTGACGATTCCAGACCCATTCGACGTTAGTCCGTACGTAACGTTGTTGAAACGGGATGGTAAACTGGTGACAGTAGGACTGCTGGGGGAATACAAAAGCCCACTCAATAACATGGAAATAGCGATGCACCGCCGGACGGTAGCTGGTTCGTTGATTGGCGGTATCCGCGAAACGCAGGAGGTGCTGGATTTCTGCGCGGAGCATAATATTCTACCTGATATTGAAATGATTGACATTAAGGATATCAACACCGCCTATGACCGACTGATGGACGAAGACGTACGATTCCGCTTTATCATCGATATGCAGTCGCTGAAGAATGAGAATTAGGAATCTAACCACCCCCGGCCCCTCCTGTTTTAGGAGGGGGCAAGCACAGGTGACCTTTCAAGCTCCCCCTCCTAAAACAGGAGGGGCCGGGGGTGGTATCCAGTAGCGAATTAAGCGAGATCCACCAGCTGGAAAAGAACTGGATGAACAACTAATCCTAGACATCAGCGGGATCATTATTAAGTCCTGACCATCGGGTGGGAGAATGGGAAGAGTCTATTACTCTGTATTCCAAACAGCAACGCCCCGCATCTCGGTCGAAATGCGGGGCGTTGCTGTTTAATTGAGGATATTATTCCATTGCTTTGGCAACTTCCAGTTCCTGAGGTTTTTGCGGTACTACTTTCTTACGGCTGAACCGGGCGATCATCCGGTCAACGACCAAATACATCGACGGCACGACCAGCAGCGTCAGTAACAGGGAGCTTGACAGCCCACCGATGATAACCCATGCCATACCATTCTTGGTTTCGGCACCGGCGCCACTCGCCAGGGCGATCGGTAACATACCGAAGATCATGGCCAGTGTTGTCATCAGAATCGGGCGCAGCCGTTCTTTACCGGCTTCCACCAACGCGTCGACGACTTCTAGTCCTTCGGCTTTTAGCTGATTGGTAAAGTCAACGATCAGGATAGCGTTCTTCGCTACCAGACCGAGTAGCATGATCATACCCACGATGGCGAATACCGTCAGACTTTCCATTGACAGCGCCAGCGCGAGCAAAGCACCGATCAAGGCTACCGGAATCGAGAACAGGACGACGAATGGATACACGACACTTTCGTAGAGGGCTACCATGATGAAGTATACCAGCGCAATAGCGATGATCAGCGCCAGCCCCAGGCTACCAAAAGCGTCAGACTGTTGTTGCAACTGACCCAGGTATTGAACAGAAACACCATCGGGTAGTTTCACCTTCGCCATTTTCGCCTGAATGTCGGCACCTACCGTACCCACCGGACGACCAACTACCTGTGCGTTGACGGTAACTGACGACAGACGGTCAATCCGTTCCAGTACGCTCTCCCCAATCTGCTCCTGAACCGTGGCGAATTGCGACAGCTCAAACGTGCGGCCTTGGTTGTTAACGAACGTCAGACGGCTAATGTCGGCTGGGTTAGTACGGTCAAATCGGTCGAGGCTAATCAGAATGTCGTACTCATTACCGTTCTGTTTGAACTTCGACTGGTCGTTCCCCCGGAATGCGTTTTGCAGCGCAATACCAACATCCGACGCGTTGATGCCCAGCTGCGCCATCCGTTCCCGGTTCAGGTTTACCGTGACTTCGGGCTTCGGATCTTTCACCGAGTATTTTACGTCCTGCGTACCGGGAGTCGACTCGGTTACCTGTTTGACGACGGCAGCTGCTTTCCGAATATCAGCAAGGTTTGTCCCCTTAACGGCAATCATAATCGGGGCCTGTTGACCACCAACCAGACCGACCGGGCTAACGGTTACTTTGATGCCCGGAATCTGACTAACTTCTTTCTTGAGCATCGAGCCGAAGTCATCCGTTGATATGGAACGTTGCTCTTTATCATTCAGCTTAACGTTCAGATCGGCGATGTTGCTGTTAGAAGACGTAGCGATTCCGGTGCTGGTGTAACCGACGTTGGTAAAGACGTTGGTTACTTCCGGGTGTTTCATAATGATCTGCTCAGCCCGTTGTGCTACAGCGTTCGTCTGGTAGATCGAGGCCGTTGGGGCTAATTCGAGCTGGACGCTCATCTCACCCATGTCGCTCTGAGGCATAAAGGCCGCCCCGATGAAACCAGCGGGAACCAGTGCGATCGAACCGACTAACAAGCCAATAACCGCCAGGAATACCCAACGCTTATGCCGAAGAATCGACCGAAGGATGCCCGCGTAGATAATGCTGAGCCGTTCCAGAAAATGCTCGAAACCCAGGTTTAGTTTACCCCACAGCGTGTTTGGGTTTAGTACTTCGACCTTACCGAAGCGCGAAGCCAGCAGGGGAGTCAACGTAAACGATACCAACAAGCTCATCAGGGTCGAGAATACGACAACCAGGGCAAATTCGCGCAGGATGTTACCAATCAGACCACCCGTCATCGCCAGCGGTACGAATACCACGACGTCAACCAGGGTAATGGCCAGGGCGGTAAAGCCAATTTCGCTACGTCCTTCCAGAGCGGCAGTCCGCTTGTCCTTACCCATTTCCAGGTGGCGGTTGATGTTCTCCAAGACCACAATCGAGTCATCGACCAGGATACCAACTACCAGCGAGAGCGCCATCAGCGTCATCAGGTTCAGCGAGAAACCGGCCGTATACATCAGAATGAACGTCGGGATCATGGACGAGGGCAGTGCTACTAGGACGAACAACGACGAGCGGAACGAGTGCAGGAACAGCAGCATCACGACCGACACGATCAGAACGGCCAGGAACAAGTCGTCAACGACGGCGTGGGCCGAGGCCAGGGTGTAGGTCGATTGGTCAGCAGCAATGTTAAATTTCAGGCCGTAGCGGCTGTATTGTTTTTCCAGGGCCGTAATGCGCGACCGGACCAGCTCACTCACTGATACGGCGTTGGCATCTGATTGCTTCTGAATCTGTACCCCAACCGATGGTTTGGCGTTGATGTGGTTGATAGCCGTCGGTTTGGTGGTCGCATCCACTACTTCGGCGACATCACTTAACAAAACCTGGCTACCGTCGGTCCGGCGGGCAATAATCAGCGAACGCAGGCGGTTCAGCGTTTGCACCGACGCGTCGAACCGAATCGAAAACTGCGACTCCTGAGTCTCTAACTGACCGGCGGGATAGCTGGTGTTGGCAGCGTTGATAGCCTGCGAAACCTGACCGATGGATACGCCATACGCCCGTAGTTTCTCGGCGTTGACGTTCACCTGGATTTCCCGTTCGTTGCCACCGATAATGGTTACCTGACCCACACCCGCCACGTTCGAGAGCTGTGGCTTCAGGTCTTTATCGATCAGGTCATAGAGTTTCGACGGCGACATGTTGGCCGTGACGCCCATCCGCAGAACTGGGATCTCGTCCGTCGAGAATTTATTCAGGATTGGTCGATCTGCTTCGTTGGGTAGCAGGTTCAGAATTTGTTCGATTTTACGTTGCGCATCTTGCTGGGCAACCGTTACGTCGACGCCATTTTTCAGCTGAACGATAACGCTGGAGGCTCCTTCCTGCGAAGTTGAGGTCATCCGGTCGAGGCCTTCCAGCGACGACAGGGCATCCTCAATTCGTTTGGTTACGTTGGTTTCCACCTCATCGGCGGCAGCGCCCCGATAGGTCGTCACCACGCTGATGACGTTAGCCTCAAATTTAGGCAACAGGTTGTAGGACAGCTGCTGATAGCTCAGAAAACCGAACAGGATCAACACCGTAAAGACGGTGAGGATCAGCAACGGCCGCTTGACGGCTACTTCTGTTATTGACATAGTGGTACAGAATTGGTCGCTGACGGGGAAAGCTTTCCTTCGTCAGCGGTAGATTAATTATTTGGTCACCTGCACGGGTTTACCGTCGCTTAGGTTCAATTGACCCGTGGTAACAACCGTATCCCCGGCTTTCAAACCACCCAGTACTTCGACTGTATCGCCAAAATCGCGACCGACCTGGATTGTACGCCGACGGGCAACATTACCTTCTACGACATAGACGTAGGGATTTTTGATGCTTTCCGCTAGGGCGGCACGAGGAATCTGGAGCGTCTGCTGATTTGATTTCTGCGAGAAGTCAACATTGACGAATGTACCCGCTTTCAGGCCGTTGTTTCCGTTGATCGTTACTTCAACGGGGTAGTTGTGTTCGTCGCTGCCCTGGGGCGAGATGTACGTAACGTTACCGTTAAAGGTCCGGCCGGGGAATACATCGGCCGACACCTTGACGGCCTGGCCCATCCGGATTTTGTACACGTCAGCCTCATTCACCTGCACTTGTACTTTCAGGCGGGCTACGTCCAGTACGGTGCCCAGCACGGTACCTACGGGGATGAACTCACCGGGCTCAATGTTTTTCTTCACGATCTGACCACTGATCGGCGCTTTAACGTTGGCGTCCTGAATCTGCTTTTTGATTTGCTCAGCCTGGTTAACGGCGTTTTCGTAGTTGAATTTTACGTCGTTTACCTGCAATTCAGTTGTGGCGTTACCCGCCAGCAGCGTATTGTACCGTGTTACGTCCTTTTTAAGCTTGTTGATGTTCAGCTCCGTTGCCTCCAGCGACAGTTCTTTCAGACGGTTGTCTAACTGCACCAGCGTGGCCCCCTGTTTCACTTGCGAACCCAGGTTGAAGTTGACGCGGGTTACTTTACCAGCGGTCGTTGCCGTAATGTCGGCTTCGCGGTAAGGAATCAGGTTGCCCGTTTTAACCAGCTGCTGGCTGACGGTTCCTTCGGCGACCTGTGCTACCGTTACCGGAATCGTCGCGTTGGTGTTAACGACGGGCTTATTCTGCTCGTCGATCTTTTCTTTATTGGAAGCCAGCCGGAAACCGATGAGCGCTGTGACACCCAGCAGAACAGCGACGATGACTAAGGTTGTCTTTTTCATTGTATGGAGCGTATTCTGTTATAATTCGTTATAAAAGTTGAGGAGCGATCCCTGCGATTGTTCCAGGTCAAGACGAGCCTGGTAGAAACTGATCAGCGAGTTGATATAGTTAAACTGCGCTTGCCGGTAGGAGTTATCGGCGTTGATCAGATCCGTGATTGATTTAATGCCTTGTTTGTATTGCAGGGTGGTGATGTTATATACCTCCTGCGCGAGTTGGACGTTCCGGCTATCATTCTGCGCGTTGATCTGCGCCTTCTGAATCTGTGACAGCGAGTTGTTGAACTGGAGCCGGTAAGCCTCTACGTTCAGGCGTTGCTGTTCTTCCTGGGTCAGAACCGTTAGTTTTTGCTGCTGCACCTGTGCGTCGCGTTGCAAGCCGTCGAAGATTGGTAGGTTTACTCGTAAGCCGAAGCTACCGAACCCAACGAAGTTCGAGAAAGCTTTGTCAAATGTCTGCGCGAAATTGAGTGAACCATAGTTCGCCGTGAAGCTCAACGTTGGCAGGTAGCCCGCCCGGATCCGCTGGAGCTGAAGCCGCTGCAAATCCAGATTAGACGCCGACTGTTGAAAGCTTACCAACCGCTGCGCGTCGAAAGGATCTTTGCCAAACGTGGGAATTCGGTCACCCGTAATTGAATCGCCAACGGCCAGCGGTGCATCCTGCGACAAACCCATCTGGTACTTAAGCCGGTTCAGGGCCAGTTCCAGATCGTTCTGAGCCAGCGTCAGCTGCGATTTCGTGTTGTTGAAACTGACCTCCGTATTTGAATAATCAATGGGCTGAATGACGCCGTTGTCCCGTTGTAACTTTAACACATCCAGCACCTGCTGTGTTCGTTTCAGGTTGTCCTGAAGCAAACCAATCTGCTGCTGAGCTACGTAAACCTGGTAGTAGTTACTGGCTATATTATAGATGATGTCTTCGCGGGTTTGCCGCTCATTCAGTGCTGCTAGCCGCTGATTAGGCTTATTGGCTTTAATGCCAATCAGAAGCGACTGATCATAAATTGTCTGGCTTGCCTGAGCAACAATGTTGTTCTGGAATTTCTGCCCGATGATCAGCACCTGTGGCTCAGGACCAAATACACCCGCCGGGATGATAGACCGCTGTAGCTTAATGTTATTCGTGAACGTACCATTAGCTGATACCTGCGGTAGATACTGACCAATTGCCTGACGAGCCTGCTGATCCGCCGTTTGTTTTTGGTACTCAGCGATCCGAACCGTACCGAAATTTTTGAGGCCGTATTCAATGCATTCCTTCAGCGACCGCGCCCCGGTCTGGGCATAACTCTCCTGCAGCAGACCTAGTGCCGCGAATAGGATAATTGCAATTTTTTTATTCATTTTGTGTAGTTGATATGTCTACTATTGATATATCAACGAATTGTGGAAAAATTAGAACTGCTGTTCCAGATACGAAGAAATTTTTCGACTGACGGTCAGAAACTGGGTTAATTCTTCTTCGGATAGCTGCTTCGTTACGGCATGATCCATAGTCTTTGCGGCTTCCTGTACTTTTTCGACAACCAGTCTGCCAGCGGGTGTCAACTGAATTAAGTTTTTCCGGCGGTCATCCTGATCATTAACAATTCGTAAGTAACCATCTCGCTCTAATGTTTTAATAGAGCGTTGTACGCCCGATTTGTCCTTTTGCAGCAAATCGGCAATGTTTTGCTGAGAAGGGGCCTCGTCCGCACAGAAGTAAGCAATGAACAGAATCGGCAATTGTTCCAATTGGAGCGAAAAGCCCATACGGCCCAGTTCGCGATTGGAATAGCGAGCCATGCCCAACGCCAATGTCTGTATGTTGAAGCTGACGAGGTGACCCATGGATTTTGCAAACTCCATTTTCTTCTCCTGCCGCAGTTCTTCCGTTAAAATCATGGTGCAAAAGTAGTATTAGTAGATATATCAACCAATATTTTAAATAAAAAGTTTTTGGTAAATAGACCTATCTAACAGACGTAAAAAAACGGACGCACCATCCATAAGGCGGTACGTCCGTTTGTCTAAAAACGAAGAAAGGAATCAGGGTTGCTCCCAGTCGCAGGCGGGGCTAAGCCATTCCTGACCCGGATCGATAGGCGCGCCGTCGGGGGCAGCCAGTGCGCTGGTCGTTACTATTTTTTCCGGATCTGAGAGGTACTGGTTGATCGTCCACTTCAGATACGGCAGCCGGGCCGACGAGGCCGTTGACGTGGCAGTACTCATGCGAAGCAGTAAGTCATGAACAGCCGCTCTAACACCACCATCGACACTTTTGTTAGCCGCCAGCTTGATTAGCTTCTCAACGAAAAGCCGCTCGTTCATCCGGGCAATCTCGCCCTGATAATCGGTCCGGTTGATGGCGGGCGAGTTGCTGATCGAATCGCGCATCCGGTTTAGGACGTCGGTTAGGCCCGGTAAGCGGGAGTCGATCGATTTCTGGCGTAGTAAGCGGGTACAACGTTCGGGATTAAGCAGCATTTGTAATGTCATGCCCGTAATCGCTTCGGGTGGCCCCAGCGGATCGAAGGTCATGCCGGTATGACGTTTGAACACTTCCCGTGGGTTTGGCTGGTATCGGAACGGACGGGGCGGAATCATGTTCAGCACGGTCGTCGGTACCGCCAATGAGGCTGGGCTGATGGTTGCCAGCAGGGCGCTGAGCGCCCGGTTCTGCTCGGCAGCCAGCACCGTCGACAGGACCGACTGCCCGTCACCACGTAACGCATTGGTATAGGCTTGCCCACCAACAACTTTGGCCGCAGCCTCGATCTGATACCGATGGAACATATAAACCGGTACGAACACTTCCTCGAGGGTCGCCATTGGCATACCAGCCGGAATTTTCTTTTCGGTAAAGTTAGCCATGGCTACCCGCCGGACGTCCATCAGGCGTTTCAGTTCGTCAACGGCGTTGGTGCCATTGTCCCATAGGTGCGTAGCCGGGTGGGGGGAACCTTCGGGGCGGGCGTCCTGATCGGTCAGGAATGATAAACCTGCCGCGTGCATCTGCTTGACCAGTTTATCCAGTTCCTGTTTTTCGTTGGCACCGGCCGGAAACTGCTCGTAGCCGTAACGGATGCTCCATTTGTCGTAAGTCCCGATATTCTTGGCGTAGGCATCTGACAAATCAATCGATGCGCCTTTGAGTTTGGCCACCATCGTGGGATAATCCATCACCGACGCCCGATCGTTGGTGCTGGCTACATAATTATGAGGTAGACCAAGTGTGTGGCCAACTTCGTGGGCCGCTAACTGCCGCAGCCGATCAAGCGACATCGTCATCATGGCCGAATTATCTGCCCCCGAATCACTTGGAGCGCTGTTACTCGGAAACTCGCCAACTAAACCCTGCGCAATCAGGTAATCCTGCCGGACACGTAACGATCCTAGCGTAACTTTTCCCTTAATGATTTCGCCGGTGCGCGGATCAATGATACTGGCTCCGTACGACCAGCCGCGCGTGGAGCGGTGGACCCACTGCACCAGATTATACCGTACATCCATCGGATCGGCATCGGCGGGCAGCAGTTTTACCTGAAACGCATTTTTATAACCAGCCGCTTCAAAGGCCTGATTCCACCAGGCGGTTCCTTCCATTAGTGCCGACCGGATGGGTTCAGGCGTACCAGGATCGAGATAATAAATGATGGGTTTGACCGCTTCGCTCACGGCCGCGTTTGGGTCTTTCTTCTCCAGCCGGTGCCGCGAAATGTAGCGCTTCATAATCGGCTGGCTGACGGGGGTTGCGTAATCGAAATACTCAATACCGCCGTAACCGATGCGCGGATCGAAGGCACGCGGTTTAAAATTATTGTCGGGTAACTGCACAAACGAGTGGTGCTGGTGCATCGTTACGAGCGTCGGAGTTGGTACCACTTCGCGTAGATACGATCCTGGATTGTCACCTGTCAACGTAATAATCGTTTCAAACTCGGTGTTTTGCGGGAAGGCTTTCGTGCGGGGCAGGTACATCGCACTGCGGCTGGCGTCGAATCGAAAACTCCCCTGTTTAGTCTGCGTGATGGCCTGAACGGCTCCCACAGCATCCTGCATCAGAAAAGGAGTCAGATCCACGAGCACCTTGCCATCGCTTTCGGCGGCCACGTCAAACCCCGCGTGGACCGACTTGGCGAACGACTCGGCTACGGCCTGCCGCTCGAGCGGGTCTTTGCTGATGGCCCGGTACGAATAGTTGGGCTCGATCAGCAGAACTTTGGGACCGCTGCGCTGAAACTTGACAATGTGTTCCTGGCCCAGGCGACCCCGGTCCAGACCGATGTCGTTGGAGCCGATGCCCTGCGCCAGGGTAGGGTAGTAGAGGAATTCGCTGTCGAACTTGTCGATTTCGAGCCAGACTTTACCTTTTTTTGCGTCCCAGTAATATGTCATGAAGCCCGCATTACGCTCCATGCCGTTGGTAAAAGCCGAGATGGCTGGTACCTGCGCCCATAGGGAAGAAGCTCCCAGTAGCAACAGGCTAATGACTAATAAACGGTTTTTCATTAGAAAAGAGGTTGCATTCGGTGCTCAAGTTACGGGGAAACCTGTATCGTTCATACAAATGTTATTTTGATAAATAAATGATACGTAGCGAAAAACGATTACAGGACCATATTGAGCCTATCTAAAATTTCGTACTTAACGCACGTAGTAGCAAGTATTCTCCTAGTTAGGGGCGAGGCTTATACCACGCAGGAACAGACGCTGATGCAATCTTAATAATCGCATAAAAGAGACAAACCTCCCACCAAAGTTATACTTCAGTAGGAGGTTTGTCTTTCTGGACTATGTGGTGTAAACCTACCGGAAAGTCGCGTTCTTGGGCATTAACACCGCATCAATGCCATAGACCAAGCCATTCGTCTGCATCTTTTCCGAATCATCGACGATTGCTTTTTTACCTTGTTCATCCGTAAGCGTAATTCGGCCGTTAGCGCCCATCTGCGCCGTTAACGTACCTCCACTCAGCGTTTGCAGTTGGGCTTTGCCGTTGCCCGACTGAATCTGCTCTTTCAGCTTGGCCGCATTCAAGGAGCCTTTGACGAGGTGGTAAGACAGCAGTTGTTTCAATGCGTCCTGGTTACGCCCTTCCAGGAGCCCGCTCTGAGCTGCGGCTGGCAATTTCTTGAACGCAGCATTCGAGGGCGCAAACAATGTGTACGAGTCGCCTTCTTTCAGCATATCGTATAAATCGGTGGATTGCAACGCATTCTGCAACGTAGTGTAATTGGGCGACGAGGCAATGAAGTCATGAATGTTGGTTGTGCGTTCAGTACTGCCCGCTACATCAGCGGGCGTTTTCGTCGTGCGGGCGCCCGTGACAGCCGCTCCTGTGGCACTCGATTCCGTGCTGGTTGAGCCGGCCGAGGTCGTGTTACTACCCGACGAACCGCTCAACGTTGTCGGGTTTGTTGTTACCGATGGATTGATGCCCACACCCGTTGGTGCATTGGTAACATTGTTACTGTTGTAATTGGTCGAATTGCTGTTGTTGATAGACGTACCGGCAGCCGATGAACTTTGCCGGTACTGACCTTCCTGGGGTGTAGCCGGACTGGTGCCGTCTTTGGCGTTCTGATCCGCTGAATTCATGTTCGAGCGATTGTTGCGGATGGCCCGGCGTTGTTCACGCGTCGATTTATCCGACGTCATCGTTTCAGTGGTCGACATCGTAGACTGAGGGGAAGTTGTCTGAGCGACCCCCGTCAGACTAATAGACGCTAGTCCAAGCGTCAGTAAGTTAAAAGCGTGATTGATTTTCATAACGTTAGTCAGTTTATCGAGTTGTAAACTGTCTTGTAAACCTGTGCCTGCTCGGAAAGTTTTCCTGATTGCTAGGTTGGTGGAACGAGGGAAATAGTATCCGTAAAAAGGTAGATATCAGCATAAGACTTTACAGGCTTATCAGCACCTAGAAGACAGCTTGAAATGGATTTACTAGGCGCTTTAGGTGACTAGATCATTACTACAGCTACTATATATGTCGCGGCATACGTTGGCGAAAATAAGTTAGGCTACTGCCATTGTGCTTGCTTATTCACACCTAGGCTCAAAGGGAGTAACGCTTTCGGCTGGAAAAGCAGGGCGTCCTAAGCCGAAAAGTATTTTTTATGGGTTCACCTCCGAATTCGGGACGCTCACCACGGCTGGTAGCACACTGACAACATTTATGACAATATGAATGGTTTTGGCTAGTAGGTTTATGACTTATAAGGCTTACTACTAAATCAATTGTTACCTTTTACGGTAATTTGTAAATAGTGAACACTTGATAGAGTGGTCTATGTGAAACCTAAACGAATCCATCCGTTCTATTCAAAAAAACTCTACTTCTTCTTGCGGGATTATCAACTGATCACTCCGCCGACCGGCATGCTAATGCTCTCCCGGTTTCCTATGACACTATCTGAGACTATTTGTAGCCGTGCTATACCTTTCCAGGCATGGTCACGTGTTTGGATCGAGATAATGATGGATATTATTCTTAAGTGACGTCTAGACACAGGTAATGCCTCTGCTACTAATCGGCCTATCTAAACCAGCGATTCAGGGCTGACAGTTATATAAAAATCGGAACGAAATCCTTAAGACATAGAAGTTAAATCACTGTAATTCAGTAGGAATAACTCATAAATTCTACTCTCAACCCGTTCTAATTCCCTTTCATTTTTAATCCTTTTTTACGCATGGAAGAGTACATTGGTATTGTAAAATTATTCGCGGGCAACTTTGCTCCTCGTGGCTGGATGTTTTGCCAGGGGCAGCTCCTTTCTATCGCTCAGTACAGCACCCTTTTCGCAATTCTGGGCACCACATACGGTGGTAATGGACAAACGACGTTCGCATTGCCCGACCTGCGGAGCCGCGTACCGGTAGGGGCAGGGAATGGTCCTGGTTTGCCACCGGTGGAACCCGGTCAAATGGCCGGGGCCGCCAGCGTCACAATGACAACCGCGCAGTTGCCGATGCACACCCACGCCCAGATGGTATCGGTCCAGTATGGCACCGGATCACCCAACAACACCCAGGTACTGGCAATCCCCCAGGGAACGACAGCCGACGGCGCAAACGTGACGATTGAGGCCTTTGGACCAGCCGGCAACGTAATACCACTTGCGCCTGCTAGCATTGGCCCAACAGGAAACAATCAGCCGCTGAACACCATGCCTCCCTATCTGGGAATGAATTATATCATCTGCCTGGATGGTGTATTTCCCCCGCGCGACTAGATAGCAGACTAGCAGGTACGATCGATGCCCTGCTATGACGCCATTTCGTAGAACCTGCTTGTAAGAAATCTATCTCTTGTAAGAGCACTATAGCCTGGTTCGTGAGCCATCGGCCTGCCTTTTCCTTTAGCAGCGGACTAGCACAGCTAGTCCGCTGCTAAAGTTTTTTCCGCACGTTCTTCACAAGTTCCGCCTGCTTTTCTCTCTTTCTGCTTCATTTATGAAACATCATTACTTGTTCAAGCCGCAACTTACTCTGGTGTGGTGGCTGTTGTTGATACTGCTGTTCAGTCGAATGCCAACAGGCTACGCACAGAGCAGAGTATATTACGCCGTCAGTGATGGCAGCTTAAACACCTCCAACGACCAGTTGCGATACATACCGCTGGCCGGAGGGAGTGAAACCACGCTGTTCAGCAATAGCGGCTCATCAAGTTTCCCGGCCACACCCGGCCAGATAGCCTACGATGGAGCTAACAGCCAGATATTTGTGGCCAACGCTGTAATTGCAAGCCCATCGATTTATATTGTTGGTGCTAATGGGACGGCTAGTTTGTTTACAACCATCAGTCCTATTGCTAGTAGTACCGTCGCTGTCGTAACAGGTATGGTAGTAGATAACGTCGGTGGCTATTTATATTATAACGTCAGCGACAATAACTTTAGGACACAATTCGACCAGCTACGTCGTATTCCTCTGTCTGGGGGGGCTGAGCAAACGCTTGTCAGCAGTAATAGTAACTTCCCATCCACACCGCAGACAATTGTTCTTGATCGGCAAAACAATCGCCTGCTGGTGGCAAACGGGGTATCAAACGGGGCGGCAACTGGTACCGGGAATCTGTACGTGTCGGCTGTAAACTTGACCACCTTCGCTGTGACACGGTTCGCTTCGTTCGCCGATATTACGGCCAACGGTAACACAACAACCACACTCGGAGGCATTGCTGTCAACACGACTGATAATAAGCTGTACTATATCTTACGTGATAACAATATAAACACTTTCAATGATCAGCTAAGGCGCATTCCATTAGGAGGGGGCGCGGAAGAAGTTGTTGTGGACGTAGGGAATAACGTCAAAGGGTTTCCTACCTCGCCGGGCTTTCTGGCTTACGACGCGACTAACAACCGGATATTGGTCACCGATCTGAATGTTATCAACAATCGGGATATTGCTGCCGTGACACCGAGCGGGGCGATCAGCCTGCTCCTCGATAATGGAGCCCAGATTGGTAGTGGAAACACAGGTATCACGGGTATCGCCATTGGGGTAGCAGTGCGGCCCTCTGTTACAACGGTCGCTGCTACTGGTATCACTACTACTAGCGCTGTATTGGGAGGCAACGTGACAGCTGATGGCGGAAGTCCCGTGACCAGTCGAGGGATAGTCTATAGTACGACAAACAGTAGTCCTACTATCGGCGGCAGTGGCGTGACGCAAGCTGCCAATGAATCGGGTACCGGTTCATACACTGCTACTCTTTCGGGGCTGTCGATAGGCACTCGCTATTACGTGGCTTCCTATGCAACTAACTCGGAAGGTACATCCTATGGCAGTGTGCTGCAATTTGTGACGGCGCCAAATGCACCAGTGCTGGTTACACCCGCCAATGGATCGACCACTGCCACAGCTACCCCGACCTACTCAGGGACTGTACAGGCAAATGCCGCCGTTACGGTATATGTAGACGGGGTACCTTTGAGTGGGACGGTAGCGGCCAATACCTCCGGCAATTGGAGTAAACTTCAACCAACTGCCCTAGGTCAGGGAAGTCATACTGTATATGCGATAGCGACCGTAACAGTAGGTGGTACGACCAGCCCCAGTAGCGCTAATAGTAACACCAATACATTTACGGTAGACGCGACGCCCCCGGCTGCCCCAGTGTTACTTACGCCGGCCAACGGCAGCTTCATATCTACTGTAACACCTATCTACCAGGGTACGGCCGAGGCCAACTCGACGGTGACCGTAATCATCGACGGCTCCAGCATCGGGACCACCACGGCCAACAGCTCGGGCAACTGGGCCCTGAACCAGCCCACGGCCCTGGCTCAGGGCAGTCATACCGTGCGGGCCCGGGCAACCGATGCCGCTGGTAACAATAGTGTCGATAGCAATACCAATACCTTTACGGTCGACTCAGTGCGGCCCAGTGTGAGCATTAGTTCGACGGCGGGTAGCAACGGTAGTACCACCGGCACCATCCCTATTTCGTTCACGGTCACCTTCACGGAAAGCGTAACGGGCTTTGTAGCCGGCGACGTGACGGTCAGCAACGGCAGCGTGACCAGTGGCAGCTTCACGGGCTCGGGTACTACCTACACCTTCAATGTGACACCCGCTACGGCGGGCGTCGCTACCACGGTGAACGTGGCCGCTAACGTAGCTCTGGACCAGGCCGCCAACGGCAACACGGCCGCTACGCCGTTCAGCATTACCTTCCAGGCCCCCACCATCACGGTGGCCCCGGCCTCGCTGCCCAACGGCACGCAGGGCACGGCCTATAGCCAGACCCTGTCGGCATCGGGCGGTACGGCGCCCTACAGCTACGCCATTACAGCTGGCGCGCTGCCTCCGGGCATGAGCCTAAACCTGAGCACGGGCACGATTTCGGGTACACCCACCGCCAACGGCACGTTCAATTTCACCGTGACAGCCCGCGATAACTCGGCCGGTCCCGGCCCCTACAGCGGCTCGCGCAGCTACTCGCTTACCATCGCGCCCCCCCCGACCGTAACGGCAACCTCGGTGACGCGCCTGACGCCCTCGCCAACGGCCATAGCTCAGGTAAGCTACCGCGTCGTCTTCTCCAGCTCGGTAACGGGTCTGACCACGTCGAATTTCAGCCTGACGACCTCCGGCCTGAGTGGCGCTGCCATCTCTTCTGTGTCAGGATCGGGTACGACCTACACGGTGACGGCCAACACCGGCTCGGGCGATGGCACCCTGCTACTAAACGTTGCTAATACCACGGGCGTGTCGCCCACCATAAGCAACGTGCCCTACACCGGCGGTGAGACGTACACTATCACCAGGAGCTTCGCGGCCGCGCCCACCCTACGCATTCAGGCAGCGGGTAGCGCCAGCAACAACGGCGACATAACGGCCCTTGTGGACGTGGTGCAGGTTCTGCAAAGCGGCACCAGCACCGCCGTGGCCACCGCCTTGCAGAACGCCAGCTTCGAGACCAATAATGTAGACCCAAGCGGGTTCAAGAAGACGGCCGATGGTGTGGTAGCCTCACCCTGGCTCTTCACCGGCTTGGCCGGTGTATCGCGCAATAACAGCGCCTTTGGTTCGAGGGCTGCCGACGGCGACGCGGTGGGCTTGGTGCAGAGCCAGGTCGACAACAACGCCAGCATCTCGCAGAACCTGGCTGTGCCCACGGGCACCTACCAGGTAAGCTTCCAGGCCATGCAGCGCAACTACACCAGTAAGGACCAGCGGCTGAACGTGTTCCTGGTGCAAGGTGGCAATACCGTATTCATCGGCAACATCCAGCCGAACGGTAACAATCCTCCCACGTACGACACTTTCACCTCGGCCAGCTTCAGCGTGACGGCCCCTGCCCTAACGGCCACGGTGAGCACGAGCTCGGCCAGCCCAACCAGCACCACGCCCATTCCCTTTGCGGTGACTTTTTCGCAGAGCGTGGGCAGCACCTTCACCGCGTCGGACGTAACGGTATCGGGCGGCACGCTAGCCAGCGGTAGCTTCAGCGGCTCAGGTAGTGGTCCGTATACATTTACGGTGATACCCTCCGGCATCGGCACCGTAACGGTGAGCCTGGCCGCCAACGTGGCCCTTGATGCCAACAACACGGGCAACTCGGCCAGCAACTCGGTGAGCGTGCAGTTCCAGGTGCCCACCATCACGGTGGCCCCGGCCTCGCTGCCCAACGGCACTCAGGGTACGACCTACAGCCAGGCCCTATCGGCGTCGGGTGGCACGGCTCCCTACACCTACGCCATCACCGGCGGCTCGCTGCCGGCGGGCCTGACCCTGAGCAACAGCACGATTACGGGCACGCCCACGACCAACGGCACCGTCACCTTCACGGTGACGGTCCGAGATAACTCAGCGTCCCCCGGTCCCTACAGCGGCTCGCGCGCCTACACGCTCGTCATCAACCCGCAGCCGGTGACGGCCGCGCCGGTGGTGACTACGCCATTCAACGGCAGCCAGATCAACAACCGTCAGCCGACCTACGCGGGCACGGCCCCGGCCAACAGCACCATCACGGTGTACGTAGGGCCGAACGCGGGCACGGCCTCGGCCATCGGCACGACCACAGCCAACGCCAGCGGCAACTTCTCCCTAGTCCAGCCCACGGCCCTGGCCGACGGCGTGTACCAGGTGTACGCCACGGCCCAGGCCAGCGGCTCGACCATGAGCGCTAATTCGAACACGAACACATTCACGGTGGACGCCACGCCCCCGACCCTTGTGCTGAGCAGCGCCACCGTTGCCAACGGCGGTGCGACTTCGACCTCGCCGGTCCTGTTTACGGCCACCTTCTCGGAGCCTGTAACGAGCTTGACCAGCGCCGGCCTCGCCGTCACCAACGGCACGGTGACCAGTGGCCCCACGGCGGGCAGCGGCAACACCTATACCTTCCAGGTGACGCCCAACGGGGCGGGCTACGTAACGGTACAGGTGCAGTCGTTTGCCGTCCAGGACCCGTCCGGTAATATCAACGCGGGCTCGAGCGTGTACGGGTTCACGTTCCAAGCGCCCACCATCGCGATCGCGCCGACCACGCTGCCGGGCGGCACCCAGGGTACGGCTTACAGCCTGGCCCTGTCGGCTTCGGGTGGCTCGGGTACCTACACTTACGCCATCACGGGCGGTGCGCTGCCGGCAGGCCTGACTCTGAGCAACGGCACGATTGCGGGTACGCCCGGGGCCAATGGTTCGTTCACCTTCACAGTGACGGCTACCGACAACTCGACGGCTCCGGGCCCCTACAGCGGCTCGCGGAGTTATACGCTCGTCATCGACCCCCAACCGGTGACGGCGGCTCCGGTCGTGACGGCTCCCGCTAACGGGGCACTGATCAACACGACCACGCCCACCTACACCGGTACGGCAACGGCTAACAGCACGGTGACCGTTTACGTCGACGACATTAGCATCGGCACCACCACCGCTACGGGCGGGGGAGCCTGGAGCCTGGCGCAGCCCACGGCCCTGGGTCAGGGTAACCACCAGGTGCGGGCGACGGCCCAGCGCAGCGGGCAGGCCGTGAGCGGCACCAGCAACCAGAATAACTTCATCGTCGATACCGTGGCCCCGTCAGCCCCGGTGGTCACCACGCCCGCTAATGGGGCGCTAATCAACACCACTACGCCTACCTACTCGGGTACGGCCGAAGCTAACAGCATCGTCACGGTACGAGAGGCAACAACGCTACTGGCAACTACTACCGCGAATGCGTCGGGTGTCTGGAGCACGTCTTCATCCCTATCGCTGAGCCAAGGGAGTCACACCATCACCGCTATCGCCCGTGATGCCGCTGGCAACTCAGGGCCATCCAGCAGTAGTAATACCTTTACGGTAGACACGGTCGCCCCCACGGTGACCATCAGCTCCTCGGCGGGCGCTTCGGGAGGCACGACCGGTACATCGCCCGTTCCATTCACGGTGACTTTCTCGGAAAGCGTAACGGGCTTCGCGGCCGGTGGTGTGACGGTGACGGGTGGCACCGTCTCGAGCTTCTCGGGCTCGGGTACTACTTACACCGTCAACGTAACCCCAGCTAGCAGCACCGTGACGGTGAACGTGGCCGCCAACCAGGCCCAGGACGCGGCCAGCAACGGTAACACGGCGGCTTCGCCCTTTACCCTGCAATACGATCCGATCCCCTCCATCGCTGGCTTTGCGGCCCAGACCAGTGCGGTCTGCGTAGGCAGTCCGCTGACCTTCACGGCCACCATCGGCAACGTGACGGGCGGCTATGCCTACACGCTGACCAGTGGCAGCCGCACCACCACCGGCACCTCGACCAATGCGCTGCTCACCCAGGCACTGACGCCATCGGGCTCGGGGGTGCAGAGCTTTACGCTGACGGTGAGCACGGCCACGCAGTCGGCTTCGGCCACCACCAGCGTAACGGTTAACGGCTTGCCGGTGGCGGGCTTGACCAACAACGGCCCCTTGAGTTGCTCGCTGACCAGCGTAACGCTGGCGGCCTCGGGGGGCAGCAGCTACACGTTTGTGAGTGGGAATGGCGGTGTGCTGGGAACGCCGGGCTCGGCTAGCACAGTAGTAGTAAACACCGCGGGTAGTTATTCGGTCCTGGTGGCTAACAGCGCCGGCTGCACAGGTGTAGCCTCGACGACGGTAGGGAGTGATCTGACCACACCCACCGCGGGTCTGACCAACGACGGTCCTTTGTCCTGCACCAAGACCAGCGTTCTGCTGACAGCCTCGGGCGTGGGCACATATCAGTTCAGTGCGGGGGCGACCCCGGTGAACGGCGGTGCCACGGCGAGTGTGAGCACGGCTGGTGTGTACAGCGTCACGGTGGTAGGCGCCAACGGCTGCACCAGCGTAGCCTCCACCACGGTGGTGGGTGATCAGGGTGTGCCGGTGGCAGGCCTGACCAACGACGGTCCTTTGTCCTGCACCAAGACCAGCGTTCTCTTGACAGCCTCGGGCGTGGGCACCTACCAGTTCAGTGCGGGGGCGACCCCGGTGAACGGTGGTCCAACGGCAACGGTGTCGACGGCGGGTGTGTACTCGGTAACGGTGGTGGGCGCCAACGGTTGTTCCTCGATTGCTTCGACCACGGTGGTGGGTGATCAGAGTGTGCCGGTGGCGGGCTTGACTAACGATGGACCGCTGTCCTGCACCAAAACCAGCGTTCTGCTGACGGCCTCGGGCGTGGGTACCTACCAGTTTAGCAATGGGGCGACGCCGATTAATGGCGGCCCAACAGCGACGGTGTCGACGGCGGGTGTGTACAGTGTAACGGTGGTGGGTGCCAACGGTTGTTCCTCGATTGCTTCGACCACGGTGGTAGGCGATCAGAGTGCGCCAGTGGCGGGTCTGACCAATGACGGCCCGCTAAGCTGCACCAAGACCAGCGTTCGCTTGACGGCCTCGGGCGTGGGCACGTATCAGTTCAGTGCGGGGGCTACCCCAGTGAACGGCGGCTCAACAGCGACGGTCACCACGGCTGGTGTGTACAGCGTTACGGTGGTGGGCGCCAACGGCTGTTCCAGCGTAGCCTCCACCACGGTGGTGGGCGATCAGAGTGTGCCGGTGGCGGGTCTGACCAACGACGGTCCTTTGTCCTGCACCAAGACCAGCGTTCTGCTGACAGCCTCGGGCGTGGGTACGTATCAATTTAGCACGGAGGCTACGCCGATCAATGGCGGTCCAACGGCAACGGTGTCGACGGCGGGCGTGTACTCGGTAACGGTAGTGGGCGCCAACGGCTGCACCAGCGTAGCCTCCACCACGGTGGTGGGTGATCAGAGCGTGCCGGTGGCGGGCCTGACCAACGACGGACCCTTGTCCTGCACCAAGACCAGCGTGACGCTCACGGCTTCGGGTGTGGGCACGTATCGCTTCAGCCAGGGCGCTACCCCGGTGAACGGTGGTCCAACGGCAACGGTGTCGACGGCGGGTGTGTACAGTGTAACGGTGGTGGGGGCCAACGGCTGCTCCAGCGTAGCCTCCACCACGGTGGTGGGGGATCAGAGCGTTCCAGTGGCGGGTCTGACCAACGACGGTCCTTTGTCCTGCAGCAAGACCAGCGTGACGCTCACGGCTTCGGGCGTGGGCACGTATCGCTTCAGCCAGGGCGCTACCCCGGTGAACGGGGGTCCCACGGCGAGTGTGAGCACGGCGGGTGTGTACAGTGTAACGGTGGTGGGGGCCAACGGCTGCACCAGCGTAGCCTCCACCACGGTGGTGGGTGATCAGAGCGTGCCGGTGGCGGGTCTGACCAACGACGGCCCGCTGTCCTGTACCAAGACCAGCGTGACGCTCACGGCTTCGGGCGTGGGCACGTATCAGTTCAGTGTGGGAGCAACCCCGGTGAACGGCGGTCCCACGGCAACAGTCACCACAGCGGGTGTGTACTCGGTAACGGTGGTGGGCGCCAACGGCTGCACCAGCGTAGCCTCCACCACAGTAGTAGGTGATCAGAGCGTGCCGGTGGCGGGTCTGACCAACGACGGTCCTTTGTCCTGCACTAAGACCAGTGTCATCCTAACGGCCTCGGGCGTGGGCACGTATCGCTTCAGTGCGGGGGCTACCCCAGTGAACGGCGGCCCAACGGCAACAGTCACTAGTGCTGGTGTGTACAGCGTCACGGTAGTAGGCGCTAACGGCTGCACCAGCGTAGCCTCCACCACGGTGGTGGGGGATCAGAGCGTGCCGGTGGCGGGTCTGACCAACGACGGTCCTTTGTCCTGCAGCAAGACCAGCGTGACGCTCACGGCTTCGGGCGTGGGCACGTATCAGTTCAGTGTGGGAGCAACCCCGGTGAACGGCGGTCCCACGGCAACAGTCACCACAGCGGGTGTGTACTCGGTAACGGTGGTGGGCGCCAACGGTTGTTCCTCGATTGCCTCCACCACAGTAGTAGGTGATCAGAGCGTGCCGGTGGCGGGTCTGACCAACGACGGTCCTTTGTCCTGTCTCAAAACCAGCGTTCTCTTGACGGCCTCGGGCGTGGGCACGTATCAGTTCAGTGCGGGGGCGACTCCGGTGAACGGCGGCCCAACAGCGAGTGTGAGTACAGCAGGTGTATACTCAGTAACGGTAGTGGGCGCTAACGGCTGCTCCTCGGTTGCTAGCACTACGGTGGTGGGGGATCAGAGTCTGCCCACGGTTAGCTTGGCTAGCAGTGGAACGCTTGCCTGCACGGGTGGTAACGTTACTCTTACGGCGTCCAGCAACACTCCTGGAGCTACCTACCGCTTCAGCCAGGGGGCCTCTCAAATTAATAGTGGCAATACGGCCAGTGTCGCCACGGCCGGTATCTACTCGGTAACTGCGACTGCGCCCAACGGTTGCTTCGCCGTGGCTAGTACCACCGTCACGGCCGCGGCCTGCACCTTCGCGATCAGCGGGGTGACGACGGTGTCGTGCGTGGTGGTGGATGCGGCCCGGGGTCAGCGCCAGGTGACGT
>NZ_BAAHBP010000029.1:0-422889 GCF_054776615.1 Spirosoma pomorum | reverse complement strand
TACATTGCATCTTGGTCGATACAAAGTTGACTCCACTACCAGTACTTTTCAATTTCCCAACACGCTCTAAGGACTTTTATATCTAGTTTGTTCTTGTTATTCGCTTATGGATTTATATTCCTTGTTGGCTTATATATTGCTCTAATCGTATTAGAGCAATATATTATTTCGATTTGTGAAAACGAGTGTGTTAAATGCAGTTATACTAGAGTGGTTGTTGTTGATTCCACCTTTTGTTTATTATGCGTTCGAGTACAAATATTGGCTTTGGCTTATGCTGTCATTTTCCTTTTTAATTACCCAATTTCTCCGAAAGCATAAGATTGAAAGATTCTTAGAAATGAGTCGTGAATCTACCTCTGTCGAATCTTAGACTAATATATTCGTAGTTATACAACGAGTCTGGCAAATGTACCAAAGTTCTGTTTGTCAGAATCTTGTACTTCTCTCAGACTCGTTCTATAACTAAGATTATGTTAGTAAAATATAGCTAGAATATGACAGAACATTTTCTAAGCCCCCTTAACGATTTTGTTATATTTTCTCTAAGCGTTCGATTGATCTTAAGATACTCTCTCTATGCTTTTTAGTGAGCATCCATTTTGGCAAGCGGCTCCCCAAACTTTGATTGCGAATAGCTAATCCATTACGCTCTCTGAGTTGAGCTTCTATATGGTCACGTAGAAACTTTAAGTGCTCATAGTTATAAGCCCACAGTTGATTATTTCCACATTGCACAGTTAACCATAGAGGCAAGCTAAAGAACGGATCTGCTGATTTTCCCAAAGTGTATTGAGAAGTTTGTTTTTATTTGGTCAGGCCGCAATGTGAGCAAATAAGCCTAACAAGTCCTGATGGTATTTGTGACACTTCGACAACAGCTTGTTTATGACAAGTTGGACAGATCACGTAACTCAAGTTAGTAAAGTCATCAAAAAACGTATTGTATCCGCTCTTACTTCGAGAAGGCATAAAATCTGTTGTATAAGTGGCAATATGTTAAGCTTGAAAGCATTCAGCGTAGTAAGTGAACGAATTAAAGTCGAAGACTAGCGTTACCCATCGCTGAAGCTCCTTGGCTTGATGTACATTAATTTCGTAGGGATTGTACATTAACGGATCGTCAGTAGGAGGATCAAACAGCTTCTTCAAATCATCTAGAGGTACATGATCTATACTGCTTTCTCCTACGAGTTCTTCACTGGAGATGTCAAACCAACTAATCTGCCTTTGTACCCTCATTACTGTTATATAATCAAACGTTATGTTAGCCAAAGTACAAACTTCAGGCAAAATACCGGCTCACGAAACGCCCGTTCTTAGCGATCTTTCTAGTAACATTAAAAAGAGCACAAAATCTTTTCAAAACTTTCTCTAATTGCCGTCTCACAAATCAAGGTCTTGTAAGCTCGGTTTAGATTGAGTTTATAAAACTAATTCCCCGCCCAATGACGAATTAATTATCTTCGTTTCAGCGCTACATATCTACCGCCTGCTATACGCACATGCCCCTCCTCAGCCACCAACGTATCTATCTTATGCTAAGCTTCATCTGTTCGATGACCCTCTGCCTCCCCGCACTCGGGCAGAAACGCCAGTCCATCGAGCAGCTACGGCAACGTATTGAGCAAGAAATTCATAGGTATCCAGGTGTTTATGCCGTCGCGTTCAAAGATGGAAAGACGGGGCAGGAGCTGTTAATTAACGAACATCAGTCTTTTCATGCAGCCAGCACCATGAAAACCCCGGTGATGATCGAAGTGTACAAACAGCAGGCGCAGGGCAAACTCTCCCTGTCAGATTCCATACCGATCAAAACAGAGTTCATCAGCATCGTCGATGGCAGTCCGTATCAGTTATCTGTCAACCAGGACAGTGATACAAGTACGTATAAGGAGTTGGGCAACAAGCGTACGCTAGCTTCACTGGTGTACGACATGATTACCGTTAGCAGCAACCTGGCCACGAACCTCATCATCGAGCGGGTGGGTGCTCCCAATGTATTGCGGACGATGCGGGACATGGGGGCTCGAGATATTCAGGTGCTGCGTGGAGTCGAAGACACAAAAGCTTTCCAAAAAGGGCTTAACAACACGACGACGGCCTACGATCTGATGCTCATTTTCGATAAAATTGCGCAGGGTCAGGCTGTCAGCGCTGACGCGTCAGCCGAGATGGTGAAGGTGCTGCTGGAACAGAAATTTCATTCGATCATTCCGGCCCGATTGCCTGATAATGTCAAAGTTGCCCACAAAACCGGCTCCATCACGGGTGTGCATCACGATTCGGGTATTGTTTATCTGCCCGATGGCCGGTATTACGTTCTGGTACTGCTGTCTCAGGGCATTAAGGATGAGAAGGAAGCTGTGGCTATGATGGCGAACCTGTCCGAGCGGATTTATCAGTACGTATCGCACCAGTGATTATCGGTTAATCAGCCGTTTGTCTCGCCGTTTATTTATGCTGCCTGTTATAATGCTCCCGCAGCAGATCCTCCCCAAAATCGTTGGTTAGATCCCGGACAATGGTGTGAATATGGTTGGCGCTTGTCTGCGAGTTGTCATACTCGATGAGCAGCATTGGCCCATGAATGCGGTAATACCAGCCTTTACCTTCGCCCACTTCGGGGGTAAGGTCACCGGCCCAGCCAAAACGCAGCTGATCGAGCCCCGCTTTTTTGATACGCCCCATCTGTTGGTTAGCCAGCGTTACCCGGTAGTTATTCAGGTAGACCTGGAGCAGATTTAGAAACAGCGTTTGCTGCTCCGGTGTCATATTGGCCATAGGCAAACCGTCCATCCGCTCCATTGAAGCTTTGCGACTGTTTCCGGTGATTATTTCGCGGTAGGCAACGGGAGCAAGAATGGCTTTCTTACGCTGTTCGCCAGTCAGCGTTGCCAACAGGGCGAATGCCAGTTGCGTTTCCTGCCGGAGAATCTGCTTACCTTTCTGGGGCACCTCAGCGCGCACTTCGCCCGGATTACTACCCAGAAACATGGGAGATACGCTCAGTACCTGACCCGTCAGCGACGAAAAATTCAACGACAAATGGTGGCCCTCTACCCGCCAGCCCCAGGGTTCGGCGGGAGTCGCCGGATCACCGAAAACGGTGAACGCATAATTATCTGGATCACGGTAGGTATCGGTATCGGACCGGTTTTCAACCACCCGCAGCACGTTTTCCATGGCCATAATATCGACGGCCTTGTCGTAACCGGTTTGGCTCATTCCCGTTTTGATCAGCGCCATCGCCAGTTTGCGCTGTTCTGCTGTCATCTGTTTCAAAGCCAGCCCTTTCCGATCGCGGGGCACAAAGTGCCAGTTATACCGCTCATCGTCGGCAAACTGATACGTAGCCAGTTTGCGCTGCTCGGGTGTCAGCTCACGCAAAAAAGCCTGAACGGCTTCCTGCATATCATCTTTCACCCGCTGCTGCCGATCGGTCGTCTGCGCTACTGCACCCGGGATGGATGCCATCACCGCGAATACCCAACAGAAAAAGAATGTTCTCATAAGCCGATACCTCTTACGAGGCTAAAGCCTATCACGCTGTTCCTTTACTTGCCATATGATAGGCTATCCATTCTTGTTAATTATTAAACCTGGCGCAGCACAAAAGAAGTATTAATAACAGAGAGGTTGTTGGTTTGTAACGCTCGATTCTTCCGTGCCGGCCGGCCCTCGAACCACTATTTTACGTCCACATTTTGCCCCCTGCTGACTATAAGGAATTATACTCATCATCAATACAATTCTCATTGGTAGACAAGGGCATCCTCTATACGCAGGCCTAGCGAATATCTACCGCTTAATAAATAAAAAAACTACAAATAAATATTCATAACATTTACACAAATTCTTAATTTTCAATGATTTACTATAAATTACAACAAATATCTACTTATCTAATAGGCTGTTACATATTTCCGAGGTGTAGTCAGATTAAGTGAATAAGGATACGGCGACTTGTCTTAGTACGCCAATTCGTCAACTGTAATTCTACTTAATGCATGATGCACATCTATTTCCGCCGGCCTTCACTTATCCGGCCTAATTTGTTCTACCAAACGCTACTGCTACTGGGCAGTTTTCTCTGGCTCCAGATCACTATTGCCCAAACGTTGCCAATTGGCTTTAAGGCGGCCAAGGCACAGAGTGGGTACGATTCGCCCATGGGTATTGTATTTTCTGCCGACGGTAAACAGCAGTTTGTTTGGGAGAAAAACGGGAAAGTGTGGGTTTCCAACTGGAACGGGTCGCAGTACATTAAACAAAACGCGCCCGCACTCGACATCAGCGAGGAAGTGGGCAACTGGCGTGACTTCGGGCTGGCCAGCTTTTGTCTGGATCCCAACTTTGGCCAAAATGGTCGAGTCTATCTGTTCTACATGGTTGACCGGCACCACCTGATGAAATTCGGAACGGCAGCTTACAGTGCCACTACCGACGAGTACTACGGCGCTAGCATTAGCCGCGTAACTCGCTATCAACTGGCCGTCAACAACGGAATTCTGTCTACGGTAGCGAACAGTCGACAGGTACTCCTGGGCGAAAGCAGAAGCACGGGTATCCCGTTGGTTCACGAATCGCATGCGGGCGGAACCTTGCAATTCGCCCGGGACGGTTCGTTACTACTGACTACCGGCGATAACGCCAGCTACAGCTACGTCGACAAAGGGAACTCGCCTGATACGTACTACCAGCAGGCCATTAATGACGGCATCATGCGGGCGAACGAAAACGTTGGTTCCTTCCGGTCACAGATGCTTAATTCGCACTGCGGTAAGCTACTTCGCATGGACCCTAATACGGGTAACGGCCTGCCCAGCAACCCCTATTTTGACAGCGACAACCCACGATCGGCTAAATCGCGGGTGTGGGCACTTGGCCTGCGGAATCCGTTTCGGATGTCGATCATGCCAAACACGGGCAGTACCAACATGGCCGACGGAAATCCGGGGGTGATTGTCATCGGCGACGTTGGTTGGAACGTCTGGGAGGATTTGCACGTGATCCGGCAAGGGGGTGAAAACGCGGGCTGGCCTATTTTTGAAGGGCTTGAAATTCATCAGGACTACGCATCGGCGGCCAATACGCTGGAAAACCGCGATGAGCCTAATCCGTCCAATACCTGTAACAAGCCATACCTGACTTTTGCCGATCTGATTCGACAGCCCGCCAATCCCGTGCAAACAGTTATGAATCCCTGTAGTGGCCAACCGCTGCCGGGGTTACAACGGCGCTACATCCATGCTCGTCCTGTTCTGGATTGGAAGCACGGGGCAAACGTTGCTCGTACGCCGTCTTTTTCAAACTCGATCCCAACGGTAACCTCCTTAGGCGCTTCGGGTGGGGCCAGCGGAACACCTTTCGGCGGAAACTGCGCTGCCGGCGGTGCCTATTACAACGGAGCAAGCTTCCCCACCGAATGGCGAAACACGTACTTCTTCGCTGATTTTGGGGCTAACTGGATCAAGGCAGCCACATTCGATGCAAATACTAACGTAACGCAGGTACGGGATTTTGTACCAGCGGGCGGAACGAACGGAATTGTTGATCTCGAATTCAATTCCTTCGATGGTGGTCTGTATTACGTCAACATCAACACGGGTGACATTATGAAGGTAAGTTATGGCGGCAATCAGCCACCCATCGCTGTCCTGTCAGCCAACACGCTGACCGGACAGTCACCGCTGACGGTTTCCTTCAAAGGCGATGGCTCAACGGACCCAAACGGTGACGCAATCACGTACGCCTGGAACTTCGGCGACGGTACTACGTCAACGCAGGCGAACCCCACCAAAGTTTTCTCGGGCACGGGTACACAGGGATTCACCGTTACCCTGACGGTGAGCGACGGTAAAGGCTTGACCGACACAAAAACTGTACGAGTATCGCTAAATAACAGTGCGCCTACAGTAGCGATTACCAGCCCGGCGGCCGGCACGCAATATCCAGTGGACCGCGATAGTCAATACACACTAACGGCTCGTGTCAATGACGAAGATGCCAGTAACCTGACCTACGCCTGGCAGGTAACCCTGCGTCACAACACGCACGAGCACCGCGAGCCAGTGATAAGCAGCGCATCACCCACGATCACGCTGTCGCCGGTAGGCTGCGATGGGGAAACGTACTACTACTTTATCCAATTGACCGTAACTGACAAAGGAGGGTTAACGGCTACCGACTCGATAAAAATATTCCCGGACTGTAACTCGGCCAAGCTGGCTATTTCAAATCTACAGGCTACGGTTCAGGCAAACACGGTACAATTGAACTGGACTGCCCCTCCCTCCGTCTACGATAACGTATTGGTCGTGGCGAAAGCAGGTAGTGGTTTCAGTGATCGGCCGACCAAGCTGGTTTATACGGCCGATGCTAACTTCTCAGGATCAGGCGCCGAGTTCTTTGGGGGTAAGGTTGTCTATCAGGGCGTAGCGAACACGTTGACAGTGACGAACCTACCCCTCGGCCAGAAATATTACTTCCGCGTGTATACCCGCCGGGGAAGTGCCTGGACGGGGGGAGTCGAAACAAGTGCCGAACTGATTGCTCCGACACTCTCCGTCAAGTCAGGCAGCTGCTACCGAATTGTTTCGCGATCGAGTGGTAAGGTACTCGGTGGTGAAGGGAACGACAACGGGTCGGCCATTCGTCAGCGCACCGATGCCAACCTGGCCTCCCAGCAGTGGAAGTTCACTCTTACTACCGACGGCTACTACCAGATCATCTCTCAGCAGAACGGTAAGGTAATCGATGTAACCGGCGTATCAGTGGAGGAACGAGCTCAGCTAACCTTGTGGGATTATTTGGGCGGAGGCAATCAGCAGTGGAAACCAGTACAGAGCTCTGACGGCTATACCCAATTCATCGCTCGCCACTCCGGCAAGGCCATCGATTTGCTGGATGGTAACCAGAGCGAAGGAGCCGTGGTGGCTCAGTTTACACCCAACGCCACTACGAATCAGCAGTGGCGCGTTGAAGAGCGGAGTTGTGTCTCATCGACGTCGCCTGTACCTTTGTTCTCGGCAAAGGCTGGCAGTTGCTACCGGCTTGTCTCACGGGCCAGCGGTAAAGTGCTGACCAGCGACGGCACGGATAACGGAACGGCCGTGACCCAACGCACCGACGCCAATCTGGCTTCACAGCAGTGGAAGTTCGCGGCTACCAGCGATGGCTACTACCAAATCATCTCCCAGAAGACAGGCAAGGTGTTTGATCAGGTGGGTAACCTGCAGACGGATCGCGGTCCACTGGGTATCTGGAATTACGCCGGCGGCAACAATCAGCAATGGAAGCCAGTACAGACTGCCGATGGGTACACCCAGTTTCTGGCCCGCCACTCCGGCAAAGCCATCGACCTGTTGGATGCCAGCCAAAGCGAGGGGGCTGTGATCGGTCAATTTACGCCCAACGGTGGTACCAATCAACAGTGGCTGGTTGACGAGCGCAGCTGCGTGTCATCGTCATCGGCCCCCATATTCTCCGTTAAGTCGGGCAGTTGCTACCGGATCGTTTCGCGCTCAAGTGGTAAGGTGCTGGGTAGCGAGGGCAGCGACAATGGATCGCCAATTCGCCAGCGTACTGACGCCAACCTAGCCTCTCAGCAGTGGAAGTTTACTCCCACCACCGACGGTTACTACCAGATCGTTTCTCAGACAACGAGTAAAGTGATCGACGTGACTGGCATTTCAATGGATGATCGGGCCCAAATCATCTTGTGGGATTATCTAGGTGGTGGAAACCAGCAATGGAAACCGGTACAAAGTGCCGATGGATACACCCAGTTCATCGCCCGTCACTCCGGCAAAGCCATCGATTTGCTAGACGGTAATCAGAACGAAGGGGCCGTGATAGCTCAGTTTCCAGTCAATGCAAATACTGTACAACAGTGGCTCGTTGAAGAGCGTAGCTGTGTTTTTTCGCCAACGGCTTGTTACAAAATCGCATCCAGAAATGGAGGCAGAGCGATCAGCGTACCCAATGGCGCGACGAACGATGGTGTACAGTTGCGTCAGTTGACGTACGCGAAAAAAGCATCACAACAATGGAAGATCCAGGCTGACGCAGACGGCTATTACAAACTGGTAAACGGTAATAGTGGTAAAGTGATTGATGTTTATAACAACCTCACTAATGATCTGGTGAACATCATTCAATGGCCATCAACTGGTCAGAAAAATCAGCAGTGGAAGATAACCCCCGATGCTCAAGGCTATTACGTATTCACGGCCCGGCATTCAGGTAAGGTGATGGATCAGAAAGGTTCTGGCGAAAACGAAGATATCATTCAGTGGTCAGCTACTGGCGGTCAGAATCAGCAGTGGACGATTGATGCCGTTGGCTGTTCAGCGGCCGGTAGTCGACTTGGTGCCAATGAACTATTGTCTACGACGGAACTGACAGACATTCCCTATCGAATATATCCGAATCCAGCCGAGACCTATGTCAACGTTGATTTACAGGCATCGCAGGGACGGCTCACCAACGTATCGCTTACTGACCTGAACGGAAAAACGCTATACCACCGTTTGGTTGACACCTCGAAGGAGCCTTACCATGTTATGCCAACCGACATGTATGCCAAAGGCGTTTATCTGCTATCCATTGACGTGTCAGGAAATCCTAAGACAACCCTTCGGTTACTTATTGGACGGTAACAGTTGAGCAAAGACAAATCGGTCCTGCTGGTATTGATTCTATTACGTATCAATACCAGCAGGACCGATTTATTTTGACGCTAAACGCAAGATTTTCCCACCACTAAGATCACAGAGATATAACTCGTTTTTCTGGTCCTCGCCAAAAGCAGATATCGATCCGGCCCGCTCGATCAGCAGTTGATTGTTGGTTGCTTTTTTTCCATTAGCGGTCAAGGCCCAGACGCGACCACTAGCGTAGTCAGCGTAGATATATTTGCCTTTTAGCGCTCCGTTCTGCGCCCCCCGGTACACGTACCCACCCGTGATCGAAACATTACCATTGTCATGAGAATACTGCCATACGGGAGGCATTAATGTGGCCTCGGGTTTGGGATCGCTGGCTTTGTAATCAGCTTTCCCTTCCTTAACTCGCCAGCCGTAATTCCCACCTTTTTCTACAATATCGACCTCTTCGATCTCATTTTGCCCGACGTCGCCAGCCCAAAGCTGACCCTTATCGTCAAAGCTGATCCGCCAGGGATTGCGTAATCCGTAAGCGTATATTTCTTCTCGGTAGCCGTTCTTGTTTCCTTTATAGGGATTGTCGGCAGGAATACCGTAGCGACCCTTTTCTGCGCTATTTACATCGATCCGGAGAATTTTACCCAGCCAACTGCTGCGGTTCTGTGCATTGTTTTTGGGATCTCCCCCACTCCCGCCGTCACCAGTCGATACGTACAGATAACCGTCAGGCCCAAAGAGTACTTTGCCCCCGTTGTGATTGGAGTAAGGCTGGTCGAACCGGAAAAGAATTACCTCACTGCCCGGATCGACGGAGGTAGCGTTGGCAGACGAAGCTTTGAAGCGGCTCACGATGGTTTCGCGCGGATTATTCTTTGTGTAGTTGACGTAGAAATAACCGTTCTCCTTAAATTTTGGATGGAAAGCCAATCCTAATAATCCCATTTCGCCACCATACCCAACCTTGTTCCGAATGTCCAGGTACGTGGCAGCAGAAGCGGTCGCGGGGTTGTTCTCGAACACCCTTACCCGACCAGCCTGCTCCACGACAAAGACGCGGTTCGTTCCATCGTTGGCGTACGTGTATTCAACAGGTGCGTCGAATTTGAGTTTGGGATAGGCATCAACCGTTTGCATAGCCAATGGGGCCGATTCTTCTTTATCGTTGTTGGTGAGGGGCAAACCAGCAGGCAATATACTGGCTGTTGTCACCTGTGCTTCGGACGATTGCGCCAGTTCGGTATTCTGGTTACAGGCCTCCGCAATCAGCCAGGCAACGACTGATGTAGCCACCAAGGATAATAGTAATGAAAGAAAAGCTTTATTTAACATGAGTAAACAGACTGTATTCGTTCATTATATATAGACAAATACAGCGCCAGAGATCAGCACCGAACTTTGCTGCCCATTTTTTGTTTCAAATTCGACGATTTATGCCACTTACTACTAGCAGCCGAGCCGTAAATTAGCTTTTCTGCTGGTGGCATTACTCTACACTACGGGGCAACGACTCTACTACCTTTTTGCCCATTTGCGGCTTGTATTGACCTACTTTTGTTCTTCGGCTACCCATGACTACAGCTAGTAACCCGTTTATAGATCACCTGCTCAGCCAGCGAACCCAATACCGTTATAAACTACCTTCTCGTCCTGATGCCGGTCGGTTCATCGATCATTTGATGCGGTTTCTGTTTCCGGTAACCAAAGACTGTCAGTCGGCATCGCAGGACCTGGCCGAAACGTATCAGCAGCTACAGCACCAGCTTACCTGCCTGCTTCAGCCATTAGAATCAAACTTAGCCGATACGCCGGAATTACTTTCGGAGCAGTTTTTTAACCAGCTTCCTGCTATTTATGATAGTCTGCTGCTGGACGCTCATGCCATTCTGGACAACGACCCGGCCGCTATCGGACTCGAAGAAGTTATTGCTGTTTACCCCGGGTTTTACGCCATTTCCGTCTATCGGATTGCGCACGAACTCCTGCGCCTGAACGTACCGATGCTTCCCCGTATGCTGACCGAGTACGCCCACGGCCACACGGGTATTGACATTCACCCCGGCGCGCAGATTGGCCGGGCCTTTTTCATCGACCACGGGACAGGCGTCGTCATTGGCGAGACGACCGTTATCGGTGACAACGTCAAGATTTATCAGGGTGTTACGTTGGGGGCAACTCACGTGGCCAAGTCGATGGCACAAAAAAAACGGCATCCAACCATCGAGAAAAACGTCGTGATCTACGCCAACGCCACCATCCTGGGCGGCCACACAGTCGTTGGTCATGACTCGGTCATTGGTGGTAACGTCTGGCTAACAACCAGCGTCGAGCCTTACTCATTGGTCTTTCATCAGCACCAAACCGACGTTCGGCTGAAATCCATCGACTCGAACGAACCCATCAACTTTGTGATTTAATGCGTGCCAATTCTATTTTAGATACCATCGGCCAGACACCCCATGTCCGGCTGAATCGGCTATTTCCCGGCTATGAGGTCTGGATGAAACTCGAAAAAACTAATCCCGGTGCCAGCATCAAAGACCGGATCGCGCTGGCTATGATTGAAGATGCCGAAGCCAATGGGCTGCTCCAGCCGGGCAGTACGATCATCGAACCTACTTCAGGCAATACTGGTATTGGCCTGGCGATGGTAGCTGCCGTAAAAGGTTACCGGATTATTCTGGTCATGCCGGAATCCATGAGCATCGAACGACGTAAGATCATGGCCGCCTATGGTGCGGAATTCGACCTAACCCCCCGCGAAAAAGGGATGCAGGGTGCGATTGAGCGGGCCGCACAGTTAGTGTCTGAAACGCCCAACGCCTGGATGCCGCAGCAATTTGACAATCCAGCAAACGTATCTGTTCATAAGCGGACAACCGCTCAGGAGATCCTGGCCGACTTTCCCGAAGGACTCAACGTATTGATTACGGGCGTAGGCACGGGGGGCCATATCACGGGCGTAGCCGAAGTACTGAAAGAGCGGTTTCCGGCGTTGAAGGTTTATGCTGTCGAGCCAGCCGCGTCACCCGTTATTAGCGGTGGGCCGGCGGGTCCTCACCCTATTCAGGGAATTGGTGCGGGCTTTATTCCCCAGAATTTACACACGGCGGTTCTGGATGGCACGATTCCCGTCAGTAAAGACGACGCTTATGCAATGGCGGGCCGGGCAGCTCGCGAGGAAGGAATCTTTGTCGGTATTTCGTCCGGGGCGTCATTGGCCGCTGTCGCCAAGAAACTTCATCAGATTCCAGCTGGCAGCCGCATTCTGACGTTCTGTTATGACACGGGCGAGCGTTACTTATCGGTTCCCGATCTGTATTAATCGACGGAGCCTCTGAGCCAATAGTTTTGGTCAGAGGCTCCTGTTTTATTACGTATTAGCGGAGATTCCGTACGAATCGACGCATGGTTTCCCGGTAAACGGTTTCTGACTGCTCGATCGACTGTTCGTTCTGTAGCATCATCGCCAGCACAATCATCCCGTGGGATGCTGACCACCATTCGAAGTACAGTCGCTGAATACTTTCCTTTGATTTGGGGATAAACGAGAAAATAATTTTCCGGACGATCTCGCTTACGTCCTGCATGGCCTTGGACTGACAAACTGATGTTGTACAGTTTGCCCCGTTCAGGTTATACATCACCTGATAGATCTCCGGATGCTGCATCGCGAAGTTCCACTGGACCACGGAGATCTCAAACAGTTGTTTTTCGGGGTCGCGGTATAGGTTCTGGATTCGCTCGTATTCCTGCTTGAGAAACCGAAACCCCTCGTTTCGGATTTCGCTTAACAAGACGTCCTTGCTATCGAAATATTCGTAGATGATCGGTGCACTGTAATTGATTGCTTCCGCAATCTTTCGGATTGAAACAGCCTGCCAGCCTTCCCGCCGGGCAATGTTTTTTGCCGTTAGTACGATACCAGAACGGGTTTGTTCGTGGCTCCGTGGTTTACGTTCGATTGTTTCCATCTTCATTCAGCGGTCTTTGTCCAGTTAACGGTGTTAAATCCTCTGAAAACTACAGCTTTATAAGCATTTTGGCTACAGTAAAGTTATTTTTTCACAAAAAAGTCAACTTTTATCTCTCCAAATACCAATAATTTCAATTCTATATTCGTTGCGTCTGGAATACCTACGTAAGCCATTGATGGTCAGCATTAAGCTTTCTCCGCCAGTATCCATACGGCCTCATCACCTAGACTAAACGTATCCCCTTCTACCGTTCCATAGCAGGCAATGACTGACAGGCCCGCTTCCAAAAACAAATGGGTTAATTCCGCCAGGGTATATACATAATGCTGCGCCAATCGGGTTTGCGTTTCCCCCTGATGCACGTAGGTCAGGTGCGAATCGATCCGGCTTTCCAATGGATCGTATTCATTTTCCACCATAAAGAGAATAGGCGCTCCATCGGGTCCCTCGATGGGCTGCCAGTTACGGGTCTGGTAGTCGGGCAGGACGGACTCGGCAATCATTTCAGTATGAGCGAGAAAACGACCACCTGGCACTAACAAATCAGCAATCCGGTTTAGAAACGCCAGCATCGCCGGGCGGGGAAAGAAGCTGAAACTGTTACCCAGGCAATAAGCCGCATCGAACAACCGCCCGGCTCCGATCTCCGTCGGATCGAGCGCCAGGAAATCACCGGCAAGCGCACTGAGCACCAGTTTATCCGCTTTTGCCGCCCCCTGTACTTCCGCGATGTATTCGTCTGAGATATCAACGCCCGTTACGTGAGCCCCCATACGCGCCAAGGGCAGCGCGTGCCGACCGTACCCACAGAAAATATCCAGAATGCGATCACCGGGGCCAAACTCCAGGGTTTCAACAAGCAGTTCCAGGTCGAGTTGTGTCTGTTCCTCCGTTTGCGCTGCCTTCCAGGCGGTCTGGGGCAGTCCGTGAAAAAAATTGTGATACCAGGCCAAAATAGCGAAAGAGTAAGAGAGTGAAAGAGCGATGTACCGTTACGTTGGCATACCGTTTCTTGGCTTTACTGGAGGGTGGACAGAGTTTGCTGAATAGCGGAAAAATCAGGAACGTCACCCGCGCTTTCCAGCACCTCGGCGTACCGTAAAGTGCCCTGGCCGTCAACCACAAACGCCGACCGCTTACTCACGCCCTTCAAATTCATGACAAACGTTTCATAATACGTATCATAGGCCTGCGATACTTCCTTGTTGAAATCAGACAGCAGATTGAAGGGCAGTTGTTGGTCGTCTTTAAATTTAGCCAGTGTGAATGGCGAGTCCACCGAAATTGCCAGTACATCTGCGTTCAGATCTGCGTAGGTGGCAATATTGTCGCGCATTTCGCAGAGTTCGGTCGTACAGACACTGGTGAACGCCATCGGGAAGAACAGAATCACGACATTTTTACCCGCAAAATCTGACAACGATATCTCCTGGCGTTCACTGTTGAACAGGGTAAATTCTGGCGCTTTTTGACCGATTGTCAGCATGGTAAATTTTTGATTTTGGAATTATGGATGTTGCTTTGAATCTGAATTGGCTTTGCGAGGGCAAAATTCTGAAAAAGGTCAGTCAATACAAGCCAAATCTGGTTTAACTCAGTAATCCTTCTACGTATCAATGCAAACCTACTGGGGCGTCGATTTAGGCGGCACAAAAATCGAAGGGGTTGTTCTGTCAGCCGAAAAAGGCCAGCTCCCTTCCCTGGACAACGTTATTGTTCGCAAACGAATCGATACCGAAGCGCATCTGGGCTATGATCACATCATGGGACAGGTCGTTAAGCTAATCGATCAGCTTAAAGCCGAAACCAACATTACTCCCGACCGTATCGGCTTTGGTACGCCGGGTTCTTTTGATCCGTCACGGCTGATTATGAAAAACTGCAACACGACTTCCATGAATGGGAAACCCATGAAGCAGGACTTATCCCGGCTGCTGGATCTGCCAGTTGAAGTAGCTAACGACGCCAACTGCTTTGCCCTGGCCGAAGCTACAATGGGAATCGTTCCAGACGTGGTGCCCGATTTCCAGACGGTGTTCGGCGTTATTATGGGTACTGGCGTGGGCGGGGGCGTTGTGTTCCGTGGTCGCGACGGTGTCCCGTTTGTGGTAAACGGCTTACAGGGTATCGGGGGCGAATGGGGTCACAACCTACTCGAAGAAGACGGGCATCTTTGTTTCTGCGGCAAACGGGGTTGCGTGGAGCAGGTCATTTCTGGACCGGCTCTGCAACGGTACTACCACGAAATCAGCGGGGAGGAACGAAACATGAAAGAGATTATGGAGCGTTATAACCTGGGTAATGATCTGGTTGCCAGCCAGACCGTCAACCGGATGCTGGAGAATTTCGGCCTCGCTATTTCCGTCATCATTAATATTCTTGACCCACAGGCCATTGTGCTGGGTGGTGGCGTTGGTAACGTCGATCTGCTTTATACGGAAGGCGTTGAGCGGGCCCGTAAATACGTCTTTAACTCCGGCGAACTCAATACCCGCTTCCTCAAACCCAAGCTGGGCGACAGCGCAGGCGTTTTCGGGGCAGCGCTTTTGTAAAAGGAGGAAGGAGGAAAAGGAGGAACGTGAAGAAAGGAATAGAACGCGAAAGCAATCCTTTCCTCCTTTCCTCCTTTTCTCCCTCTCCTCCTTCCTCCTCTAGTTAAACAACTCCTTATGACTTGCCAGCTCGGGGTAAGTGGACGGTTCTAGAATCTCCGGTACGTCATTAGGATCACTGCGCGACGTAATACGTTTGCTGATGCTGTAGCTGTGCATTTTCTTCACCGGATAGGTTTCCGACAATAGCTTCAGCGCGTCCTCCTTCGATAAATCATCCTGCAACCAGGCTTCCTCAGCATCGGGTGTCAGTACGCAGGGCATCCGCTTTTTTGAGTTGTGAATAGCGGCCAGCAACGAGTTGGCTTCTGTAGTCAGAAGGGTGTATGTAGGCACCACCTCACCCGTTTCCGGATCGACCCACTCATCCCACAAGCCGGCAATGGATGCGATTCTCTGATCGCTGGTGGAGATGTAAAACGGAAATTTCTTGCCACCCTGCGTGTACCACTCATAGAATCCCGTCACGGGTATCAAACAACGCTTTCCCGACTGAGCCGACGCCCGGAAGGAGGGCTTGTCGAAGATCGTTTCGGCGCGGGCGTTCAGGGTCTTCGTCCGGATGTCTTCGGCATTTGCTTCCGACTTTGTCCAGTACGGAATCAGTCCCCAGCGAATCATCCGAAACTGCTTCTCATCGGACCCTTGATTCCAGCGTGCCAGAATTGGCCATTCCGGAAATTGGTAGGCATTAGCGTGGTAGACCGGCTGATACGTCACGTCGGGGGGCAGGGGCGTTTTGTAGCGTTTTTCCAGTTCGGCCTCAGTTGCATTCAGCGATTTGTGGTAGCACATGGCATCGGCAAAGACGGGGACAGGTAAACCCGACTTTGTCTATAAACAAAGCAAACGCATACCCGGTTACACTGAGCAGCTATATTTGAACAAGCCCTAATGACTCAAATCACCGAACCGACCGTTACGCTGAACGGTACAACTTATACGCTTGCTGAATTGAATCAGTTTTGCTGGCAGCAACTAGCCGAAGCGCCCGAAGCCGAAAAAAGCAATTTCAAGACAATGGCTGTGGCGACCTGCACACACGACGGAGCCAACGCCCGTATGACGGTTCTGCGCAAAGTTGATTCTGAACGAAAATACGTCTGGTTTCACACGGATGCGCGCGCCGAAAAAGTTATCCAGCTCGAAATGTTCCCAAATGCAGGGCTACTATTCTGGGACGCCGACAACCAGATCCAGCTTCGGCTAACGGTCGAAACCCGCTTGCATACGGATGATTTTGTGGCCGATGACCAATGGGAAGAGTTATCGCCAAGTAGCCGTAAACTGTACCTATCCGAGAAGAAGCCGGGTTCTGAGGTTTCGGTGCCGTACCCTGGTTTTCCAGAGCAGTTCACGGACGAGTTACCGTCGAAACAAGACAGCGAAGCCGGGCGTACTAACTTTGCGGTGATTGAATGCCGAGTTTTGAACATGGAATACCTGCACCTCAGCCGTCAGGGACAAACTCGGGCCCTATTCCAGTACGAACCCGTCGTTAAATTGAGCTGGCTGGCCCCCTGATCCAGGCAGCTTGCCCCGCTTATTTTTTCTCTTTACGCTGCCGATGTTTCTTCCGCCAGATTTCGTAATCAGCGTAAATACGATCCAGAAAAATGGCGGGGCTAATTGAATAATAGAGCCCATTTAAGGTTATCTGGCGGTCCGTCAGCTCATCATGCAGGGTGTAGCGATACCCCGTAATTAGATTGACACCGAACCAACGTAACGGTTTGAATCCCCAAAGCATGGGAAACTTGAGTGACACCGATAATCCCACCGTTAACGGCACAATCAGGGCTTGGCTGGAACGCGACTGTTCGGCATCCGGGTGCGTAAAGGTATAATGCACTTTTCCCAGCCCGACTTCAATTGGAGCGCTTAGCTCCCAATAGCGACGACGGTAAAAATACGGTTCAACGTAAGCAGTTGCGTAGGTTAACCGTCGGTTGATAGCCTGGTAGCCCCCCCAGGGACCGTCAACGGCATGGTTGGCGTAATAGAAGCCAAGGCCCGTCTTTATATTACTCGGCCATAACAGCCCAGCCCGAACACCCCACACGTTCGTTGAATTCGAGAACAGCGGTTGCCGGCGATCTTTGAAGTAAAAGAAACGCTGGTCGAGCTCTGCGATAAACCGGGGTTTGCTGGGCCGCTCGTTTTTGTCGGCCGCTGAACTATCCTTTTTGATTCCCTGTCCAGCTGCTGTAGCAACAATTAACCATAAGAGCAGTACAGGTAAACAATGAGGCATGCGACGTGGGTGTTGATAAATGAGTCAAATGACAGCTAGAATAACCTCATACGCCCGTTGAGTGTTATAACTGACCGTTCTTCATCCGGCGCGACTAGTACTTACCGGAGTTGCTATACGTCATATCCTATGGGCAAAGCATTCGATTATACCCTTGATTTTCACACAGTAGATTTCAGAAAGCAGCCGGAGTTATACCGGGTTGGGAAAGGCGAGCAGGGCGTTTTGCTGGTTCAGCCCTATAAATCTGAAATTGTGCCACATTGGCGTTTCAAGACGCCCGAGATTGCCAAAGAGTCATCAGAAAAGATCTATCAACTCTTTCTGGACTACAAGAAAAAGGACGATTTCATTGGCATGGATATGGCCCGGAAGTTTTTACAGATGGGCTATACCCGCGCCCGGCGCTACGCCAACCATCGAACCGGCCAAAAATACGACGGCCCCGTTCCCGACGACCAGAAGGGCCGCTCCGGTGCCCACGGACGTGACCAACTGCCCCGCGATGAAGACCCGATCAAAGCGGAGTCGGCCCGGATCTTCTACGGTAAATACCTCGAAGCGCGGGAAGATGCAGAATACAAAAAGCAGCGAAAAGCCTGGCAGGAAAAGTATGGCTAATCCGGTGGGAACCAACTCGCTCGTCGCCGTACTCGCTGAATTTATTATAGCCTTTACGTCCTGACCTGATTCAAACCGGAGATAGGTACATCTTTAGATGCCATCACAAATAACAAACTACTGTATTTCAACTACTTACTAAGTACAATTCTTATTGATTTACTATAAGACATTCTAGGATTGAAGGCTTCTGTGTGCTTGTCTTTCCCACTTACTAAAATGATCGAAACAAACTAAATGTTGATTAAACGGGTTTACTGACCTTATAACAAGCGTTCATTCATCAATCTGTAAATCAAGAAAAGCTATGAAAACGCCGAAACAGATTAGTCGCCTTGTTCTTTTCCTCCTGATTTTCAGCGTGTCTTTCGCCGATGCTCAGGTAGTGGTCAGAAAATACTATCCGCCAGTACGCCGGATGTATCATCACCCCAGCCGAATTGTTATCGCACATCCTACGCGTCGGGCCTACACGTATCGACGCCCCTATGTACCACCGCGCCGGGTTATCGTGACCCGTACTCGCCCTCGCTATTACGTACCTCCGCGTCGGGTCTACGTGCCCAGCCGGACGGTCGTCGTTCGTCGGCCACGTCACCGGGTTATTTACGTACCTTAAATTGATCAGCGCCCCGACAACTAGTTGTCGGGGCGCTGATCAATTTAAGGTAGCACACCAATGCCTAAGCGTCGCTGATACTGGCTTAGACCGACAGTACCAGGAAACTTGCGTAGATTTGCGGCTTCATCAGACATCCTGGGGTGTCTGATTTTTGATCTGGCAATCAGGTCTGCAACGTCCAAATCAGTAAAGTTTCTTATGCAACTCCTAGACGGTAAGGTGCTGTCGGCACAAATCAAGCAGGAAATAGCGGCAGAGGTCGCACAAATTCGTGAGCAGGGGGGTAAAATTCCACACCTCGTCGCCATCCTGGTCGGCACCAACGGTGCTTCGGAAACGTACGTGGCTTCCAAGATGAAGAATTGCGAAGAGATCGGGATGAAGTCAACGCTTATTCGGTTTGAGCCATCTGTTTCGGAAGAAGAATTGCTGGCTGCCGTTCGCGAAGTAAATAATGACCCCGACATGGATGGGCTTATTGTGCAGTTGCCCCTCCCCGATCACATTAACCCCGACCGTATTATGGAAACCATCAGCCCGGCCAAAGATGTCGATGGTTTTCACCCTATCAACATCGGTCGGATGGCGAAAGGGCTACCCGCTTACGTATCAGCGACCCCCCAGGGCGTCCTGGAAATGCTAAAACGGTATAACATCGAAACAGCTGGTAAACATTGCGTGGTTGTTGGTCGCAGTCAGATTGTGGGCCTTCCCATGTCGATTCTTATGCAGCGCAATACGTATCCGGGTAACTGTACCGTTACGTTAACCCACAGCCGAACCCAGAACCTGGCGGAGATTTGCCGCTCGGCCGATATTCTGGTAGCCGCCCTGGGTCGTCCCGAGTTTATCACCGCCGAGATGGTCAAAGAAGGAGCGGTTGTCATTGACGTGGGTCTGGAACGCGTGCCTGACGCCAGCAAGAAGAGCGGTTTTTCGCTAAAAGGCGACGTAAAATTTGACGAAGTAGCGCCTAAAACCAGCTTTATCACACCCGTTCCCGGTGGTGTCGGCTTAATGACCATCTGCTCGCTCATGCAGAACACATTGAAGGCTGCCCGGGGCGAAGTATATAGCCGGTAAGCTCAGTCCTTCAGACAAGGAAGCATGATCCAGGTCAACGCGTTTACCTAAAGATTCTGCGATTTACGTCGATCAAGCTCCGACTTAACAAACTTTAACAGCCCGCCCTGCCACGGACGGGCTGCTTTTTATGTATTTTTGACCCCGTCTGGACAGACTTAGTTGGGACAGCCCTTCACGCTGGACAGACCGTTTTACACAAAAGATTCGTTAATTTTCTCTGGTATGCAGTCATTCAAACGCCTGAACATCCTGACAGGCTGGCTCGTTTTTGCCGTTGCGCTCGTAACGTACGCAATGACCGTTGAACGAACCGCCAGTTTCTGGGACTGTGGCGAGTTCATTGCCTGTTCGTTCAAACTACAGGTTCCTCACCCCCCTGGCGCTCCGTTCTTCCTGCTCTTAGGTCGCCTATTTTCGATGATGTCCTTTGGCAACCTTACCAGCGTTGCCTACTGGATCAACATGGCATCGGTACTGGCCAGTGCCTTTACCATCCTGTTTCTGTTCTGGACCATTACCATGTTGGCGCAGAAGCTACTGGACCGCACGGAGAACGAATACAACACAGGCGATACGTTGTTGGTGCTGGGAACCAGCGCGGTTGGTGCGCTGGCCTACACATTTTCTGATACGTTCTGGTTCTCGGCTGTTGAAGCAGAGGTTTACGGGATGTCGTCGTTTTTTACGGCAATTGTTGTATGGGCCGCTTTCAAGTGGGAGCGAATTGACGATGAAGCAGCGGCTAATCGCTGGCTGATTTTCATTGCTTACCTAACAGGGCTTTCTATTGGCGTCCACTTGCTGAACCTGGTAACGTTGCCAGCGCTGGCGCTGATCTATTACTTCAAGAAACAACCGAAACCAACGTTTTGGGGTGGTACTATTGCCTTCGGCATTGGTCTGGCCGTATTAGGAATCATCAATTCCGGTATCATCCCAGGCTTGCCAACAATGGCGTTTGCCGTTGAGCGATTGTTTGTTAACACGTTCGGCTTGCCGTTCAATTCAGGTACGATCTTCTTTGTCATCGTTTTCCTGGGAGCCATCGTCTATGGCATCATCTGGTCGGCCCGGCAGAAACGTGTCATCCTCAACACCTCACTGCTGTCACTGGCGTTTGTACTGATCGGTTATGCCTCGTACATGCAGGTGCTGGTTCGGGCTGATTTCAACCCACCGATCAACGAAAACAACCCTGACGATGCCCTGAACTTCCTGTCTTACCTGAAGCGGGAGCAATACGGTAGCCGGTCGCTGCTATACGGTCCGGTCTTCACCTCGCGCCCGATTGACCAGAAACAAGGAGCGCCGGTCTGGAAAAAAGAAGGCAATAAATACGTCATCTTCGACCATCAGCCAGAATACGTTTATTCTCCTGGTGATGAAATGCTGTTCCCACGGGTATACAGTACTCAGCAGAATCACCCTCAGTTGTACCGTCAGATGCTGGGTCTTGCCGAAGGGCAGAAACCGACGATGGGCGACAACATCAAGTATTTGTTCAGCTACCAGTTGGGCCACATGTGGTGGCGCTACCTGATGTGGAACTTTGCGGGCCGGGAAAGTGACGAGGAAGGTGCAGGATACTTGTTGCCCTGGTCGTCGGACCAGAATGCGCCGGACCTGTTGAAAGAAAACAAAGCTCGCGATAACTTCTATATGCTGCCCTTCATGCTGGGGCTGTTCGGTATTGCCTTCCAGTACTTCCGGCGTCGGCGTGATTTCCTGATCGTTGGGCTGCTGTTTTTGTTCACCGGGATTGCCCTCCAGGTATTCCTGAACTCACCGCCTTCCGAACCTCGCGAGCGGGATTATATTTACGTTGGTTCCTTCTATTTCTTCGCTATCTGGCTGGGACTGGGCGTTATGGCTATCGCCGAGGGCTTACGTACCGTTTTGAAATCAGACGTAATGCGTAACGGACTTGTTGCGGGTTTGTGCCTGGTGGTACCCGTGATGATGGGTGCTAAAAGCTGGGATAACCACAACCGCGATAATCGCTACCAGTCGGTTGATTTCGCGAAAAACCTGCTGAACTCCTGCGCCCCGAATGCAATCCTGTTCACGGGTGGCGATAACGATACGTTCCCGCTCTGGTACGTGCAGGAAGTTGAAGGCTTCCGGCGTGACGTACGGGTGTGTAACCTAAGCCTGCTGGGTACGGAGTGGTACATTCAGCAGATGAAGCGTAAAACGTACGAATCAGAGGCTTTGCCCATCTCGCTGGAATTCGACCAGTTTAACAAAGGCAAGAATGACATCGTACCATTCTACGAGGTGCCCGGCGTTAAAAATGGCATTGATCTGAAGCAGTACGTTAACCTGATCCGCACGAACAACCCAGCCATTCAGGTGCCGCTCACGAACGGCGACATGACGAGCGTCCTGCCATCATCGGTGCTGTTCCTTCCTATTGACAAAGCGGCCGTGGACAAGGCAAACTTCGTCCCCGCTTCGCTGAAACCGTTCATGAAGGATACCTTGCAATGGACTATTGGAAAGAAAGATCTGTACAAGCCAGACCTGATCATGCTCGACATGATTGCGACCAATAACTGGCAGCGGCCTATTTACTTCTCCAGCACGCTGGGTGGTGATAGCTACCTAAATCTGAAAAACTACCTGCAACTGGAAGGCTACGCCTATCGCCTGATGCCGGTAGCCGTGCCCGGTGCGTCGGATGGTTACGTTAACTCCGATATCATGTATAATAACATGACCAAGAAAACCTTCTGGCGTGAGTTCGACAACCCGAACGTTTATTACGATGATACGTACAAAGGACCACCGGTTATTTCAGCTCGGATAGCGTTCTTCCGACTAGCCGACCAGCTCCTGCGGGAAGGCAAAGAGGATAAGGCTCGTGAGGTACTGAATTATTCGCTGAAGGTGATTCCGGACAAGAGTATCCCGTACGACCAGATTTCGTCTAATTACGTCCGCTTCCTGTTTGCGGTAGGCGACAACAAAAAAGCGCTCGAAATTGCTGATACCATGGCTACCCGCGCCGATCAAAACCTGACGTACGACAAAACGGGCAACCGTTTCGGCAGCCCGGATGCTGATCTGTATATTCTGCAAACGATCGTCGATGCTTGTCGCGAAGCAAAGCAGATAGGGGCAGCTAACAAATACGACGCCATCTTCCAGAAGCATATTAATGCGTTCGGTTAAGATCGACGGATAGGTTTCTACATAGCAAAGCGGTGCTGGATTACTCCAGCACCGCTTTGCTATGTAAAACGAGTTAATAATTCACCTGTCTTCACACGATTTTCAATACGTCGACAAATGAGTCAGCTGGGCGGTTTGGCGGGAACTGTACCACTAGCCCTTCTGCCGTACGCTCGAAGGATAGGGACTGTTTCTGACCGAGCCACTCCACCTTGTTGACTGTCTTGGGATAGTTTGAGCTTCCCTGGGCCAGCGATCTGATCATTACTTTTCCGTCCGTCGGTGCGTTCATCACCGTTGCGTATAATACATCACCTTTCGTGTTGAAGCGAATGTCGGCTGCGGTGAATTTTGTTTTGCCCTCGTTGAAGCCCTGTCCGGTTAACTTTGCCTGATTCTCGGTCGAGGGACCTTCACCATATACGGTCCAGGGGCGAGTATCGTAAATGCTTTCGCTGTTGGCATTCATCCAGCGGCCAATCCCTCCCACAATTGCGCGCTCCTGCTCGTCGATCGATCCGTTGCCCCGCACAGGTATGTTCAGCAGGTAATTCCCGTTTTTACTGACTACGTCGACCAGCGTCTGCACTACCATTTGGGGTGTTTTGTAGCCCTTCCGGTCGTACACGGCCCGGTTGTAGTGCCAGTCGCCGATGCAGGTATCCGATTGCCATACGAAGGGCAGTACGTCGTTGGCCTGCCCGCGTTCGATGTCCCAGACCATTGCCTTACGCTGGTTTTCGTCCAGGATTTTACCATTCAGGATAGCGCGTAGCTCCCCGTGTCTCTTGATGCTATGGTTGTAATGGTGAGCGGCAATGCGCAAGCCCGCGTCGCTGATCGGCCAGAAGGGAAGCTGCGAGTCATCGAAATAGATCAGATCCGGGTCGTACTGATTAATCAGGTCGATGGTCCGATTGACGAAGTTTTCCATGTACGCTTTGGTGGGTGGATATACACCGTTTCCCCAGTGCCATTGCCCGTGGATTGATCCGTTATCGGCGCTGTTCTGGCTGAGGGGGTGCCGCTGGGCGTATAATTCCTGCGGATCAAGACCTTCCCACCATAGCCCTTTCCCGTCCGCTTTAGTCAGGTTGCCATCGTAGGGTACACCGGCCATGGGGCCGTTTTTATCGCTGCGCTGAGCCGTTTCAAACCACCGCCAGGCGTGGGCCGCGTGAACGCTGACACCAAAGGGGAGTCCCTGCTTTTTGGCCGCTTTGGCCCACCCACCGATAATGTCTTTCTTCGGGCCTACCTTGGTCGAATTCCAGTTTTTCTGGTACTTACTGTTGTACAGGTCCAGGTTGTCATGGTGATTGGCCATGGCAAAAAAGTATTTGGCACCCACGCCTTTGTACAGGCTTACCAGCTCGTCTGGGTTCCACTGATCAGCTTTCCACTCGTTGATAACATCCTTGAACCCAAACTTGGAGGGGTGGCCGTACTTCTCCTGGTGAATTTTATACTGACGACTGCCTTCTTCATACATACCCCGGGCATACCAGTCACCAGCTTCGGGCTGACATTGCGGTCCCCAGTGCGCCCAGATGCCAAATTTGGCATTGCGGTACCAGTCGGGTACCTGATAGGTTTGCAAGGACTCCCAGGTGGGCTGGAACGGTCCGTTCGCTACTTTCTCGTCTGTAACGAATGGCTCAAAAAAAGGAGCGGCCTGCGAGTGACCGGCCAGCGTGAGACCGGAAATTGTAAGGCCCATCTGCTTGAGCAAGGTTCTTCTTTCCACGAATCGAATGGGTTTGAATGATAGGTACCGGTACCAGGTAACGAGAAGAATGACGATGTATATTGTAAGCCAGCAGACGGACGCCCGGACGGGGTAAGTCTGCTGGCTTATGGCGAATCGATTGATAAACTAGTACCCTTTGTTCTGCGTCAGGCCGGGGTTGATGTCGATTTCCGACTGTGGAACGGGCCACAACTCGTTTCTGCCGGCTACAAAATTACGTTTCTGGTAGATGTAGAAGCCCTGACTGTCCACCGGAAAGTCTTTGTACGTAGCCGGGGAGTTCGTCAGCTTCATGCCCGTAAACTGCCGGTTCAGCTCGGTCGCGGCCGTGCCCCAGCGCTGAATGTCGTAATAGTGTAAGCCTTCGAACGCGAACTCTACTTTGCGCTCCCGACGTAAAATCGTCCGCAGACTGGCCGCGTCGGTGGTCTTTACGGCGGGCATGGCTACCGATGTACGACCGCGTACCTGGTTGATGGTCGCGTCCAGCAGCGCCTGATCAATAGCGTCGCCGGCTTCCAGTTTTGATTCCAGATAACTCAGCAATACTTCTGGGTAGCGAATGAGCGGGAAGTTACCGCCATAGTTCATCAGACTGCCCGAGAACGTGGGGTCCATAAACTTGTTGATGCAGTAGCCACTCCAGTTGTAGCGGGTAATGCGGTCGGGCGACGTAGAGGTTGGACTGGCTTCGTACCGCACGCCTTTGAACGACGTCCGTCCCGGAATCATGATCGTGTAGTCGAGTCGGGGGTCGCGGTTCGCATACGGATCGTTCGCGTTGTACAGGGGCGATTCCTCCACCGTTTTTCCATCCGTACATTCGTACGATTGGACTAGTTCATTGTAGGGCGAAAACTGGTGCCAGCCGCCGTAGGTCTCCGGGTACAGGTATTGCAGCATAACCGTACCGACAAAATCCTCCAGGTATTCGTGGGCGAAAACCACCTCGCGGCTGTTTTCGCCGGTTTGCCGGAACAACTGTGCAAACCCGCCCTGATCGATCGTGTAGACATTACTATCCATGATCCGCTTGTAGGTCGCGGCTGCGTCGCTCCATTTTTTCTGTGCCATTTGTAGCCGTCCCAGAATGGCCAGCGTCGCACCGGACGTAATGCGGCCCCGTTCGGCCGCCGGACGCGTAGCCGGGAGGTTCGCGAAACTGCTTTTCAGATCGTTTTCGGCGAACGCCCAGACATCGGCTTTGGGGCTGCGTTTGATGGTATTGGCCTCCGGTATGGTCAGTACCTTGGTCGGCATGGGTACATCGCCGTAGTACAGCGCCAGATTCATGTACAGGTAGGCCCGAATCGTTTTCACCTCGGCAATCATCATCGCCTTATTGCTTTCGCTGATGTTGATGGTGTTGATTTGGGTGAGGAAATTGTTGCAGCGCGCAATGGTCCTGTAGGAATTTCCCCAGAAGGCGGATGTCAGCCAATACGCCGAGTTCAGGGTGCCATTGGTGACAACGTCAGGGATCAGTTCTTTCTCTGAGCCAAAACCGGCCATCATATCCAGATAGATCATGGACATGCCACCGAAGAAATCACCCGTGGCCCAGCCCGAGCCGAAATCGTAACAACCCACCAGCGCCAGCGAGGCATCTTTTTCCGTTTTCCAGAAAGTCGCATCGGAAACGGCATCGAGGGGCTGCTTGTCGAAGAGTTCATCACTACAGCTCGGTAGCGTCGACGTGAGTATCAGAACGAGGGCCGTCTTAGCCGCCCGTTTTGCCAAAAGAGATAGGCTATTTTTCATGAGATCAGATCCTGAATGAGTGCGCATTACCCGGTATTACAGGGTGAGATTGAGGCCAAACGTGTAAACTTTTGTAATGGGATAAAACTGGCTGCCGTCGCCCGTACTGTTTGTCATCTCCGGGTCCCAGCCCCGGTAAAAACCATTGATCGAGAACAGATTCTGACCACTGAAATAGACTCTCAACCGATTGATCTTCCACTTCTGGAGAACGTCTGTCGGCACGGTATAGCCAATCTGCAGGTTTTTCAGCCGGGCAAAACTGGCGTCGCGGTTCCAGTAGGTCGACGTCTGGATCGTGCCGCTGCCCATCTGTAGACTCGTCAGCTTCGGATACTGCGCGTTGGGGTCCGGGTTGCTGGCTGTCCAGCGGTTTTCGACCTGCCACCGTTGAATCTGACCGCCGTTGTAGAACGCAAAGGCCGAGTACGAACCGATCTGTTTCTGGTAGCCAGCCAGCCCCTGCACCAGCGCCATGAAGTCGAAGCCTTTGTACCGGGCGGACAGGTTCGCCCCGAACGTGAATTTAGGGACGGTATTCCCGATGACCTGACGATCGTAGGTCGCGTCTACTTTGCCATCCGGAACACCATTGGGACCGCTAATGTCTTTGTAGCGGACAAAGCCCGGCTGCGCTGCGTAGGGCTGACTGGGATACTGCCGAATTTCGTCGGTGGTGGTAAACAGACCATCGGCCGTATACCCGTAGATAACCCCGATGGGTTGCCCCACAAACAGCCCACTGTTGATATTTTGCTGTAGGCCGTTGGCCAGCTCGGTTATGCGGTTTTTGATGTACGAGAAGTTAGGCGAAACGCTCCAGTTGACTCCGCCGGTTTTGGCCTGATACGTCACCTGGGCTTCGAATCCGGTATTGCGGACACTACCAATGTTCACCGCCGACGTACCAAGGCCCAGCGTAGCTGACGTTGCTATGTTGTATAGTACGCCGGAGGTTTTTTTGTCGAATACGTCGAGTACGGCACTCAGCTTGCCTTTCCATAAACTCACGTCGAGGCCGATATCGGTAATGGCGGTTTGTTCCCAGGTGATGTCTGCGTTGCTGAGCCGGGTCGTGGCTGCGCCGGTAGCCAACGCTCCGCCAAACGTATAGTTTTGCCCCAGGCTCACCAAGTTCTGGTAGGGGTACGTCCCGACGTTCTGATTCCCTAAAATACCCCAGGATGCCCGCACCTTCAAGTTATCCAGCCAGGTAACCTGACGCAGGAAGTCTTCCTCCGAAATACGCCAGCCAGCCGAGAACGAAGGGAAGTACCCCCAGCGACCCCGCGTCGGAAAACGGGATGTACCGTCGGCGCGGATGTTGGCTTCCAGCAGATACCGTTCGCCGAACGAGTAGTTAACCCGGCCAAACACCGACCGTATACCCCAGGTTGACGATGATCCGGAAGCGCTCATGCCCGTAGCCGAACCAGCATTTAGCTCATAAAGCACGGAGGTCGGAAAATCCTTGCGGAAGCCTGAGATATACGAATCCGTGTTTTCCTCCTGCGATACCCCGACCAGCGTATTGAATGAATGTTGACCGATCGACTTCGCGTACGTCAGCAGTGATTGCAGCGTAACCAGCGAGCCCTGTCCTGAGGTTACCGTCAGCATGTTGGGGCCGACGTATTTGTTGGCGTCGAAGCGAAAATCGGATGCGTAGCTTTTGTTGTAGTAGCCCCAGTAGTTGTAGCCTGCTTTCCCACTCAGAACCAGACCCGGCAGGATTGTCCAGCTCAGCTCGCCACTACCCAGAAAGTACTTGTTCGTGCCTTTGTAGAACGAGGTGCTCGACAGCCAGGCTTCCGGGCTGTAGTTGTCCTGATACCCGTACGTTCCATCCGACTTTCGGCCCGCGTAGATCGGCCCCTGCCGCACGGCGAAGTTGATCATACTGTTCATGCCACTGTCGTACTGCTGCGGAGAGTGGTTCTCGGACGTGTATCCCTGCAGGCTGACTTTAAGCATGATCTTGTCGCTGAGCTGACTGTCGTTGTTCAGCAGGAAGTTGTAGCGGGAATAGCCATTCTTCGCCACGATTCCGTTCTGCGACAGGTAGCTTGTCGACAGCAAGTAGCGGTTCCGTTCGGTGCCGCCTGAGAAGTTGAGTGAGTGCGACGTCTGCAACCCATTACCCGAGTTCAACAGGTTCCTGAAATGGGGTACGTTGGGGTAGTTGTCCGGATCGGACTGGTTCCGGAATTTCTCGATTTCCGCGTCCGTGTACGATGGTGCCAGGCCGACGTTGGCATTAGCCTCGTTTCGTAGTTGCGCATATTCCCAGGATTCGACAAAATCGGGCAGCGCTGTCGGGCGTTGCCAGCCGACGTAGTTGTTGTACGTGACCTGTAATTTGCCACTTTGGCCGCGCTTGGTTTCGATCAGAATGACACCATTGGCCGCGCGGCTTCCGTAGATCGACGCCGAAGCCGCATCTTTCAGCACCGAGACGCTTTTGATGTTGTTGGGGTCAACGTCGTTGATCGACGTAGCCAGTCCATCGACCAGAATCAATGGTCCACCACCCGCACCGTATGAACCGATGCCCCGGATCGTAATCCCAGCACCATCGTTGCCGGGCTGCCCAAGTCCCTGCGACACGACCACGCCCGTAACCAGACCCGCCAATGCCTGCGACGCCTGCGTAATGGGTCGGTTTTCAATTTCCTTGGCTGAAACGGTTGATACGGAGCCGGTCAGGTTTACTTTCTTCTGCGTGCCAAACCCAACGACAACCACTTCTTCCAGCGATTTCTGATCGGGAACGAGCTGAATATCAACAGATCGCCGGTTGCCCACTGTGGCTTCCTGACTCAGGTAGCCGACAAACGAAAAAACCAGTGTCGTCGCTGCACCTTCGGGAACCGCCAGGCTGTATTTCCCGTCGGCGTCGGTTGTCGCTCCACGGGTTGTATTCTTGATGACGACGCTGACGCCCGGCAAGCCTTCGCCAGTTTCGCTTTTCACTACACCCGTTATGGTAATATCTGCCTGGCTCTGGCTAGTAGCCGTCGTAAGTTGGGCCGGTAATTGGTTCGTTGGCGAATTGCCCGCTTGATTAAGGCTGCTAGCTGGCATGGCCGTTACTTTCTGTTTGAACTGCCGGATATTTTTGCCGCTCTCGTTGGCGGGAAAAATAGCAAAGATTTTCCCGTGCTGCTTGTAACCGAGGCCGTTGGCCTTTAGTATACGGTCCAGTGTTTTCTGAACACTCTCATCCGGTAACGGTTGAAAGCGTACTTGCATGGTTTTGATTTTTTCGTTGTGGAACATGAAGAAGATGGAATGCTTTGTTTCCAGCTCTTTCAGTACCTGATAGACCGTGCGGTAATCACTGCGGAAGTTGGGTGGGGAATCCTGCTGAAGCCGGGCCATAGCCAGCGTTTGCGACAGGCAGGGTTCAGGAGCCAGCGTTGTGACCAGGCACAACAAGCCACCCATGAAGAAGTAGGTCTTTTTCATGTTACTTGATTAAGGGGTATATGTACTGGGGTTGCTACCGTTAATGCATAGCGTGGACGATCAGCCGGTTGGGCTGCCGATCGATTTTAATGGACAGGATGCTTTCCAGCGTATTCAGCAAATCAGGGAGACTATTCGTCGGGATGACCCCCGTTACCGTTAGTTTCGGCAGTGCATTGTCTGAAAAAGAGACCGGTACACCATACGTTTCTTCGATTAGCGTCGCCACCTCCTTCAGACTGGTATCGTCCAGTGTCCAACGGCTGCTGGTCCACGAATGACTAGCCTGCGGATTGACCAGATGATCGACGGCCAGTCGTTGATTTTCTTTCGAAAAAACGACGGCATCGCCGGGTTTCATCTGCAGCGACTGATCGCCCGATCGCTCGTTCAGACGAAGTTGAATACTGCCTTCGCTCAGCACAACTTTGGTTTGCTGCTTGCGGGTGCTAACATCGAACTGCGTGCCTTTTACCTCAACGTCCAGGTCACTCGTGTGAACGGTAAACTTGATCGGTTTACCCTGCTGCTGTTTCTTCGAAACGGTGAAAAACGCTTCTCCGCTGAGCCACACGTCCCGGTTAGCCCCTTCCTGCCAATTCGCGCTCATCGCTAGTGTCGAGTGCGCGTTCAGATCAACAAATGAGCCATCAGGGAGCTTGATGCGCTGAGATTCGTCGTATGCGGTTTCATACGTCACCGTGCGGTTTTGCCAGAAATAATAGCCCCCGGCAGCCAGCATCAGCAGGGTAATGACGGCCGCAGCCCGACTGGCTTCCCAAATCCAGGATCGTTGGGCAGGGTGCTCGATGATAACCGGATCACTTTGCTTGCCGTCCTGTATTTGCTGCCACATGGCCCGGATAACCGGCTCGGTCGGGTCCACATCGGTATCGGAAGCCAGCAGCAGAACGAGTTGACGAGCTAAGGCTATATCCTGCACCTTGTATGGATACATTTGCAGCCAGTTCTGCCAGTACGCTTCTGTTTCTTCGTCGGGCTCACGGACCCAGCGAATAAAGAAAGCGTCGACGGCAAAATCTTCCGGCTCGAAGGATAAATAAGTCATTGATTTGGTTAACTGGGAAGTCCCGTCATCTATCTAATGCGCCTATTTATCGATCACTACCCCACAAAAAGAAATTTTTTATTGAAAAAGTTAAAAAAGGCTGATCAGCGCCATCAACATGAATGTAGCGAGGTGAGCGCGCAGTAGTTTCATGGCCTTCTGAATGGTGTTATGGACCGACTGGAGATTGATGTCCATGATGTCAGCCACCTGCTCATAGCTAAAGCCATGAAAGAAACGTAAGTTAATTGCTTCACGCTGGCGGACCGGCAGCAGGGTCAGGGCTTGATGAAGTTTATCCTTGTGCGTAGCCGTTTCCTGATCCTGTATCAATATGCTTTCAAATGAATCAACCGTTAGTTCACCAGCTACGTCCAGCGAGTCGTAGTGCGTGGACAACTGATGCGTAAGGCGCTTATAAATCTTCCGACGTATCACCCGAAACAGGTAAAACTTGATCGAATCCGTCTCGCTCAGCCGGGCCCGGCTCCCCCAGATTTCAATGAATAAATCCTGGATGCAGTCTTCAATGAGGGAGGTGTCAGGAGTAATCTTCAAGCCGTAACGGTACAACACCTTGACGTAATTCCGATATATCTGCGCAAAGGCCTGCTCATCGCCCTGCCGAAAGGCGTTCCATAGTTCAGGATCATTAGTCAGATAGTCAGACATGTAGTAGAGAGACTGGTTAAGTTCCTACCTAAATAAGGTTCAAAATAAACACAAAATAATTAAAAAATTAAGAAATAAATAAGTAGTTCAGACCAGAGAGGCTCAGACTATATACTTAAGCAACTTTTATACTCGGACTGTATCATGGTAGGATATCAGGGCCAGTTTTCAGATTATCGCTATCAAGTTCGTGGATTTATCAGCAATTAGTCAAGCTGAGCGGCATTGCCACTTTTATGGTTTATCGCTGCAGTACGGAACAACAAACGTACCTATTTTCCCTTGCCAGATCAGCTCTACCAATCGTTCTTTTCCTAATGCAGAAACCCCGCCGATGGCGGGGTTTCTGCATTATACATTACCAATGTTCAGTTCAATCAGCCGTGAAAGAAATCTTTCATTTTGTCGAAGAAGCCTTTTTCGTTTTTGTTCGGACGGGGTTGAAAGTTGGGCGAATTACGTAGTTTTTCCAGCAACGACCGCTCTTCGGCGGATAGGATCTTAGGCGTCCAGACATTGACATGAACAAGCTGATCACCCCGACCATATCCATTCAGTTCTTTGATACCTTTACCTTTCAAGCGCAGGATTTTACCACTCTGCGTACCCTGATCAAGTGTAATACGCGCTTTGCCGTCAATTGTTGGTACTTCTACGCTGGTCCCGATAGCCGCATCAACGAAATTTACGTATAGATCGAAGACAACGTTGTTACCGTCACGTTTCAGATCAGCGTCTTCCTCTTCTTCAATAACAATCAGCAGATCGCCCGCTACGCCACCACGGGGCGGTACGTTTCCTTTACCACCAACCGATAGTTGGATACCTTCGGCAACGCCAGCCGGAATTTTGAGCGGAATTACGTCCTCCTGCAACACCCGTCCTTCACCGAAGCAGGCGTCACAGCGATCCGTAACAAGTTTGCCTTCCCCGTTACAGGTTGGACACGTACTGGTCGATACCATCTGTCCCAGCATCGTGTTTACCACTTTGCGGGTCTGTCCAGTGCCGTTACAGGTTGAGCAGGTTTGCACAGCCGTACCGTTTTTGGAGCCGTTACCACCACAGGTGTTACACGTAACGTGCCGCTTTACCTTGATCTTTTTCTCAACGCCGTTTGCGACTTCCTGCAGGTTCAGTTTCAGCTTAATCCGCAGATCAGAACCACGTCGAACCCGCTGCCGCTGACCACCACCCTGGCCTCCCCGGAAGAAGCTGCCAAAAGGAGAGTCGTCGCCGAAGACATCGCCGAACTGGCTGAAGATATCTTCCATAGACGGTCCGCCCGCGCCATAACCGCCCCCGGCCGCTCCGCCTACGCCGGCATGCCCAAATTGATCATAGCGCGCTTTCTTCTGGGGATCGTTCAGAACGTCGTACGCTTCGGCCGCTTCCTTAAATTTTTCTTCGGCGTTTGGATCATCGGGGTTTTTATCCGGATGGTATTTGATGGCCATCTTTCGGTAGGCCTTCTTCAGTTCATCCGGCGATACGTTTTTGTCTACCCCCAGTATTTCGTAATAGTCGCGCTTTGTTGCCATATCTTCAAAGAGCGAAAGAGCAAAAGAATGAAAGAGCGAATCAGTATAGTCTTTATTCGCTCTTTCATTCTTTCATTCTTTCGCTCATTATGCTTTAACTTCCTACAATCACTTTTGCAAACCGGATCACCTTGTCGTTGAGGTAGTAACCTTTCTCGACTTCGTCAATCACTTTGCCTTTCATATCCTCGCTGGGAGCCGGGAACTGCGTTACCGATTCATGCAGGTCAGCGTTGAAGGGTTCCCCCTTCGATACCATCGGCTTGAGGCCCTTATTTTCCAGCGTTTTGAACAGCTTGGCATAAATCAGTGATACTCCTTCTTTCACGGCTGCGATGTCATCGGTTTTATCAATCGATTGCATCGCTCGCTCGAAATCATCAACTACCGGAATTAAAGCTTGCAACAGTCCTTCATTGGCATTGCTGATCAGTTCCAGCTTTTCTTTAGCCGTACGACGACGAAAATTTTCGAAGTCGGCGTAAAGGCGTAAGTATTTATCTTTCAATTCAGCAAGCTCACGGTTTGCCGGCTCGGAAGTAGTCGTTTCGTCTGCCTCTCCCCCATTAACGGTTACTGCTTCGTCGGTTGTCAGTTCGTCAGTTGCCAGGCTGTCAGGTTGTTGTGCGGCAGAAGCCGGATTTTCGTCCAGGTTTTCTTTATTTTCCATTACTGAGTCTTTATTTCTCTTCCAGAAATACATGGACAAAGATGGGCAAAAGACTGACCAATTTCTGTTTTTCTGCCAAGTTGACACGAAAAACGTTCCCTGTCATACATCAAAATCTATTCGTTTGTAGCGAATTATTCTGACTGAAATATGTTATGGCGGTACACACAACGTCCCGTTTAATGCACGCAGCCGCCAGTCAGTATACCCAGTTAATCAAAGCCAAGGCTCTTTCGCTGGGATTTGATTTCTGCGGGGTAGCCAAAGCTGATTTCCTGGAAGACGAAGCTCCTCGTCTGGAAACCTGGCTTAAAAACGGCATGCATGGCCAGATGAATTATATGGCCAACCACTTCGACAAGCGGCTCGATCCGAGGTTACTGGTCGATGACGCCAAGTCAGTGCTGACTGTCTTGTTGAACTACTATCCCGAACAACCACTCCCTCAAGAACCCGACGATTACAAAATCTCGAAGTACGCTTACGGCGAAGATTACCATTTTGTCATAAAAGACAAGCTTAAATCATTGATGTCTTTTATCCAGGAGGAGATTGGGGAGGTGAGCGGTCGGGCGTTCGTGGATTCAGCCCCCGTCATGGATAAAGCGTGGGCAAAACGAAGCGGTTTGGGCTGGGTGGGTAAACACACCAACCTGATCAACCGTACGATGGGTTCTTATTTCTTCATCGGCGAACTTATTCTTGACCTTGCCCTTGAACCCGACGGCCCGATTACCGATTACTGCGGTACGTGCACCCGTTGTATTGACGCCTGTCCAACCGACGCAATTGTCGGCCCTTACGTCGTTGATGGTAGTAAATGCATTTCCTACTACACGATTGAACTGAAAGAAGCCATTCCCGACGACGTTCGGGGAAAATTCGACAACTGGATTTTCGGCTGCGATATCTGCCAGGATGTGTGTCCCTGGAATCGTTTTGCGCGCCCGCATCAGACGGCGGCTTTTCATCCGCATCCCAGCCTGAAGACACTGTCGAAGTCTGATTGGGAAGAAATAACCGACGACGTATTCCGGGAAATATTCCGCCGATCTGCGGTAAAACGGACTAAGTTAGACGGGCTCAAACGAAACGTTGCCTTTAGCCAGCCACTCCATATTTCTTAAAAACAACTCCTCTGCCTATTTTCTCACAACTACCGGTTCACTAAAAACCCCTTTAGTTCGTTACTTTGTGACGGAATGGTTACATACTTATTTATTAACCACCCCTTCAAAACGTATTATGCAACGCGACCGGGCGCAAACTGAGAAGCGACTGATTGAAGCAGTTGGGCAAATTATTACCGAGAGTGGCTTCGACAAAATTGGCATCAACAGGATCGCCAGCCGGTCAGGTATTAATAAAATTCTGATTTATCGCTATTTCGGCGGTTTAGATGGTCTTCTGCAGGCCTACTATCAACAGACACGTTCTAACATTATTACGTCCATTGATCCGGAAGAATTCCGGCATCTTCCGCTCGACCAGTTCTTTGAGAAAAGCTGCGATTACCTCATCCAACTCTACCGATCTCTGCGTCATGATGTTGAAGCCCAGGAATTTTTCAAAGCTCGCTTATTAGCGAATGCCAACGTAGACTCGATTCCCAACGAGCGAGAAGAGCAGTTATGTCAGGTTATAGACGAGCTATCAAACATTAGTCAGATCGAAAACGGACGGGCTGTTGCGGCCGTGCTCTCCAGCGCCCTAACGGTCCTGTCGATCCGAGGTCAACAGGCACAATCGGTGCTGGGTATCGACCTTCGTACTGAAGCAGGTATCGAACAGGTTGAAGGGGCTTTTCGGCTTATTTACCAAGGTTTATACCTGTACACTAAAAATAAGCTAGACACCAAAGAAGCGCTGTAGTGCTTCGCCCACGCGCCAAACGTCTTCGTACGTGTTGTAGAGGGGAGCGGGGGCCAACCGGATGCAATTGGGCTCTCGCCAGTCGCCTATAATTCCTGCTTCTGTCAGGTGATTAAATAAGTCTTTTCCTCCTTTTTGCAGCAGTAAGGAAAGCTGGCTCCCGCGCTGGTTTGGGTCATCGGGCGTAATTTGGATGATCTGTTTGTAAGGAGCCAACAAATACTCCAGGTAGCCTGTAAGCTGCTCGCTCTTCTGTCGAAGAGCCGTCATACCTACCTCAGCTGTGATAGCCAGCGAGGTCTGGTGCAACGCCAGCGCTACAATATTCGGTGTGCTCAGTTGCCAGCCGTCCGCTCCTAAAGCGGGCAGAAAACCGGGGGTCATATTAAACCGTCGGTCCTCCCGGTACCCCCACCAGCCTGCCAGACGGGGCAGATTCTGATCATGATGCTTCTGGTGTACGAAAATACCGGAGACTGCTCCCGGTCCCCCATTCAGGTATTTGTATGAACACCAAGTAGCAAAATCGACGCCCCACTCATGCAGACGAAGCGGGATATTACCGATGGCGTGGGCCAGGTCAAACCCAATTGGAATGCAATGCTGTGCGGCCGTCTGCGCAATGGCTGCCATATTGTACACCTGGCCAGTGTAGTAATTCAGTCCACTCATCCAGATCACGGCTAACTCATCAGCGTGTTCAGCAATGGCGTGCTGAATGTCAGTGGTGTGAATCAGAAAATCATCGGCCCGGGGGGCGATTTCGATTATGGCATCCGTTGGATTGATACCCCGCTGACGGACGTGGGTTTCCAGCGCATACTGGTCGGACGGAAAGTCCCCTTTGATCGTTAAAATCTTCCGTTTTTTTGCAGTAGGGCGATAAAATGACGTCAACAGCAGGTGAATATTTACCGTAAGCGCATTCATCGGACAGACTTCGGTTTCAGAAGCAGCTCCTACAATATGCGCCAGTGCTGGCTGGCAACGCTCGTGATAGTTCAGCCAGACTTGTCCCGATGCATCGCTCGGCTCAAACCAACCCTCTACGCCCAGATTCTGCCAAACCGACAGTTCTTTTTCCAGAGCGCTCTGGGCAGCTTTAGGTTGTAAACCCAGCGAGTTCCCACACAAATACCTTAGCTCCGTTCCATTCCGCTGCGGGATGTGGAAAAAGTCACGCGTGTAGCGTAAAGGGTCCTGCTGGTCAAGTTGCCGCGCAAAAGCAAGCGAATTATCGTACGTCATAAGCTGCAAAACTAGCGCATCTTACCATTCTCCAGTTGAAGATGACGGATCGATGCCGCAAATCGCTCGTAATCTTTTAATATGGCCCGACCTGAACTCGTGTCGGGCCATACTGGCTTGTGTCATGCAACCTGAACAGCTACATCGTAATAATCAATGACGGGCTGTTCGGCGAAGTACTGCTTCATGTTCTTCAAAACGTCTTGTAGAAATCCATTGCTCTCTGCTCCGGTACGGGCTTCCGGCGATTCCCAAAGTGTAACCATCAGGCATTTGTTCGTGTCAGAGTTGACAAGAAAACGACTATTCAAAAAGCCAGTTTGGTCTTTAAGGGCTGGTCCAACGGAGTTTTTGAAATAATCGGTGGCTTCGGTAATCGCATCGGCTTGCAATGAAACCTGAATGATACGGGCGTACATACGAGTAGAGTTAGGGTTGTTAGAGTACCATAAGAATATGTCGGTCCGTTTCTTACTTTAAAAGGCAGGCTTTTATCCGGGAATTTAGGAAAAGGTAAAAACTTCAGTAACTGCACTGGCGAGGCTTGATTTCGTCAAAGAGTATAAGTCAACGTTTTGCAAGTCCGTAAAACTCAGTCATAATCTAAGCGTTACGACCTTCGTTGCTGCGCAATCCAAGGGTTCACGGACGTATTAATTCCTGTCAATTTGACCATTCTTGTTTGTCTGTAGATAATACAGAATTATTTTTGTGGACACCTCCTTCCTTTACGTATGAAAACAAGCCACCTAATACTTGCCTTCCTGTTTTGCCTTGCGTTTCTAACTGCTTGCCAGGAACTCGAAGTTGGCCGGTCCACGTCACAGGAAATTCTTATTAACGACTTTGCCCGTCCCGCAACGTTTACTCTTTTTCCCACTCGCCAGTCCTACACGAGTACTATGTCGATCCGTATCAACGGAACGATCAGTGAGAACGTTAATCTAACCATCTTTCGATTTGACGCGTCTGGCAAGCGCGTCCCCGTTCAAAGCATTGATTTAGAGTCTGGAACCTACCAGGATCGCAGCTTTGGCTTTGATCATTATCAGGCCGAGGAGCTTAGCCTTACTATTACGCCCTCGAAAAGCACAACCGGCAATCTGGCGATTTTCTGGGAATTGGTATAGACTCAGCGCGATGATGAAATTCTATCTCACGATTCTGTTGGGTGCCCTTACTAACTCATTGGTATCAGCGCAGTAGTCAGCATCAAAAAATTCGATTCAGGCTGGTGTAGACTATATGAGTCTGGACTTTCCTGACGATCTGGGATTTCGATACAGCCTTCGTTACGCCCGCCATCTGGCCAACGATCGGTTGATTTTGGCTGCTACGGGCGGCTACCTCGCTGTAGACAACCTTATAGGTGAGAAGAATGGACAACGGGTGTTCGGCAACAAAAGACAGCGTTTAACCAGTGATCTGACCATTCTTGTCGATTTTCTCAAAAGCAGTCGACATGCTTTACGCGCCGGGGGAGGTCTTTCTGGCTGGGCACGCCAGGACAATGTCGTCATTGCGCGTCAGCACCAAATCGATACTCGTCAAGGTACAGCTATCACAACAGCGACCGCTGTACAACGGGAGAACGTAACTGCCTTGACTATTGGCTGGCACGCTACGGTTGAGTACGAATATATCTTCATTAATCGCATTACGGCAAGCGGTCGGTTCCTCCTGGCTAATTTGGGAAAGGCAGGTATTAGTTCAATGGCCGGTGCCGCAGTCGGCTAGCGTATCAGCATCAATACAAAAAGGCCGCCAGATCATCTGGCGGCCTTTTTTGTCCTTAGTATCTTTCGAATTGGCTTACTCGTGCTCCATGCCGCCTTTTTTGCAGCAGCTTGGCAGTTTTTCGTATCCAGCCGCATCGGCCATCACTTCTTCTGCGTCATAACCAGTCTTGCTGATAGTTGACTTCAATTTTGTTACGTCCGTCTTGTTGGGATTGTACTTGATCGTAACCACTTTCGATTTTACGTCAAGGTTTGCTTCCTTCACGCCTTTTTCAAACGCCAGATTCCGTTCGATACGGGCCTTGCACATACCGCATACGGCCGAGGTCTTTATCTTGACTTCTTTGTCTTTGTCGTCGTCAACTGATTTTGCGGTGGCAGTGTACCCCGCCAGAGTCAACGTTGTCAGCGCGGTTAAAAGTAGGTTACGTAACATGGTTTACAGGTGTTTATGTGAATTGATAACGTAAATTCTAGCTTAATGGTGCATTCTCTTCATATGGCCGTGCATACTTTTCATTGTCATCAGGCTGGGCGACAGCCGCAGATAGATCTGACCCGATATGGGTGTTTTTCCGTAAATCCTTCGCAAAAATTGATCCGTCATACCTGCCGCTACCTGCGTGCCTATTACTAAGTCCGTATTCCACTGTTGGGCCAACCGGTAGTTCATACCCAGCGTAAGGTTATTGATGGTAAATACAGCATGTTCATCGTAGCCTAGCCGCTCGGCCTGACTGGCTACCGATAATTCTTCCGCCGATTTTCCTACATTCTCGTATCGTCCGTAAAAAGCAACTTTATCGATCTGTAAACTACTTTCGGCCAGAAACGCGTTCTCGTTTTTGCCATCGTGGCTGTTCATCCCCCAGGTCAGCGCCGACGTTACGTATCGACCAGGCGCGCCCAGCCCTTTGCTGTGCAATACCGACGCGGTTGTTCGGGTTACGTTCTCGTCGGGATGCGCTACTTCAGGACTACGCAGGTAGCCCTGCGAAAACTGAAAGGCCAGTGATGGCGACGGGTTGACGGACAATCGATACGAATAACTGTCGAAACGGGGCCGGTCAAAATTGTATCGGTTTTCATCGGGTTCACGTCCCGTGAATGATGAGGCTTCCAGTTTAGCCCATTTGTAGCGAAAGCCAACCGTGGCAACGCCAAACAGGATATGCGTTGCATCCTGCCAATGGTGACTCAACGGCGCATCCGGGTTGCTAAACGACGAGATACGATGCATAAAGGCTGGCGGGCCAAGAGCCGGTTCGCCGGGATAGCCTACGTAACCATACAGATCCATGTCCTTGTTGAACGAGTGGCTGTAACTTACTGATAATTCAGACACAAGATCATGCGGGTGCTGTTTGTCAATTAGCGGCTGATCTTTATACGTCTCCCCCGTCTGGAACAGTAACGGGTATCCTCCGTTCGTGACGGTCAGCGGGTCGAGCGAAACCATAGCCCGTATCTGAAACAAGCCTTTTCGGCCCACTTTCCGCTGGGCCATGCCCATAAACCAGTTAGGCGCTCCCAGCTGTTGAGCACGTCCCCGCCCACCGGGATTATTACTGTTCTGACTGGTATACCGTAAGTAAACTGCGTAGTGTAGCATATAACTCCATGGACTACTGGACGGATGACTCATGTACGCATACATGGGTGTATTATCTGGATGCCAGGACGTCCCGGAACCATTACGGTTCATGGGTAGATAGCGCGACAGCGAGTGGGTCATCCCCCCCATGGATGTGTCCGGCATGGATATGTCCATCGTCATACCATCGTTGCTCATCCCGTGCCCATCCATCATCGACGAATGATCGTTTTTTGCAGAATCAGCTTTTATTGGCTTCTTCTGTCCAGACATTGGCATGCCGGGCATCGATTTGCCTTCGTGATGCTGGTGCTGCGCGATTACCCGTATGCTCAGGGTTAGCAGTATCAGTACAAGAAATTTATTCATCAGCTAGTTGAGTCGTAAAAAACGGTGGTATTACCCGCAGGCGATACCACCATTGGTCATTCGTATTCTTAAGCAGCCATACTCCGGCACTCTTGAGCACATTTCCGGCAAGCCTCAGCGCAGGCTTTACAATGTGCGTTATGATCAGCGTGTTTTTCGCACTCAGCGGCACAGGCTTCACAGGCCTCGGCGCATACGTTCATGAACGAGGCCATAAACTGTGAACCGCGGGCCGTCAGCCGCCCACACAATGTACAAAGGTCAGCACAGTCGCGACACAGTTTGATGCAGGCCGTCATGTCGTGGCCTTTGCTGTCTTCATCGCCCATTTCCAGGCAGGCAGTGGCGCAGGCTTCACAAGCTTCGGCGCAGCTAAAACAGGTATCGACGTGTTGGGTTGAAGTCATGTTTTCCATGAGTCTGGTTGAGTTTTTGATTAACCGACCACCATTGGTCAACAAAATAACTCTCTATAGACTTTTCGGTTTTTACATAATTCCGGTCTACTTTAAAGCGTATCCAGCGGTCGACGTTCTGTTTGAGACGCCTTCCGAAACTGACCGGGTGTTTGTCCTATCACCTGCCGGAACTGGTTGGATAAGTGCTGTACACTGCTGTACCCTAGCCGCCAGGCTATTTCACTCAGAGTCAGCTCATCGTACCGGAGCCACTCCTTCACTTTTTCAATCTTAAGGGCAATAATGTACTTCTCAACAGTCTGTCCCTCACTCGCCGAAAACAGACCACTCAGGTAAGAGTATTCGTACCCAAGCTTTCTCTCCAGAAAGGTCGAGTAGTTCTCGCTGGTTTGGCGATCTCCCTTCAGATGTTGCACTTCGTTGATTAGCAATACTTTCGTGTGCTCAACCAGCGACTGGCGCCGATCATCGACCAGATCGAAGCCGTTTTCCTGCAATAGCTGCCGGAGGTCATCGAGCGTAACCGTAGCAGGTAGGTTATCGATCTCAACTTCCCCCAGATCGACCCGGCTTGGTACGACCCCGATCTTCGTCAGTTCTTCGCGTACAACCCGCTTGCAGCGATCACACACCATATTTTTCACGATCAACTTCATCACAAGACTGGTTTAAAGCGAAAGCCTAGGTATATCATCTGCCCCGTAATGGGTCCCCAAGCCCGACTCCCCGCATCGAAATTAACGCCGAATGGATCGTTGGCGGCTACAATAGGATTCAGTTGCCGGAACCCCGTCAGGTTCTCACCCCCTAGATAGATTTCCCACCCGCTCCGGAAGGCCCGACTTACCTGCGCGTTTAGGTTGTAAAAACCTGGCGCGTACTCGGTTGGCATGTTATTGTAACCCGTGTGTACGTAATCCGGACGCAGATAAGGAATCCGGCGGGGACCGTTCCACTGCAACGTGGCATCAAATTTCCACTTATCAAAAGGCAACGCGTAGCCCGCATTCAGCAACATCCGGTCCCGGCTCACCATCATTTTAGGCAGTAATCGGTTTTCGCCGAACGGCCCGCCCATACTCTGCTGAACATCGAACAACCGGTAGGCCGCCTTAATCTCAAATCGCTTAGCAGGCTGTATATTGAATTCTGCCTGGAAGCTATTGGCGAACGATTGCCCCTGCAAGTTGTAGAAGTACAATTCGCGGGGATGTTCCAGATCGACGACAAGTTGATTTTCGAACGTAGTCCGGTGGTAATCGAACACTAACGAGGATTTTTTGCTAAATAGGTTAATATCGTTGGATAAGCTGAGGCCGTAGTTCCAGGAGACCTCGGGCTGGAGCGGAGCATTATTAAACACGGCCCGTGAGCTGACCAGATACCCAAAATTTTCGATATAGACATTCGGTACCCGGAAGCCACGTCCCCCCGATGCCCGGAGCGCTACGTTCGGACTCACGTTGTACTTCAGGTGCGCACGCGGTGTCCATTGCGGTCCAAACAGGTTGTGGTAATCGAAGCGACCGCCCAGCACAACCGTCAATTTTTCCAAATACGAGTACGTATACTCCGCGAATAGACCTGGTACTGATTCAGTCCGACGGGTTTGTTGCGACGCCAGCCGCTCGTGGTAATCATCCAACAGATAGCTAAGCCCGGCTTTGTAAGCGTGGTTGGTATTGCCAATGATAGACTGATAAATCAGGTTGGCGTAAAATGTCCGCTGTAAACCCAGATAAGGTCGATACCCAAAATTGGCAATCTGTTCGTGGTGTAGTCCGTTCAGAATAAGCCCCAGCCCTTTATAAGGTTTGTCTGGGTAAAGCTTAGCCGTTTTCGAAAAAAATTCCAGTCGTCGCGTCGTATTACCAAAGCTATAACGCGTGGAGGTGGGACTATCAAAGCGGGCTAACTGTCCCCCTTCCCGATCTTCGTACAAGGCTTTTACGCCGAATTGTGCTACAAAACGAGCGCTGCTGTATTTGTAGCGATTGATGCCATTGAGTTGGGTATAAAGCGGTAAATCCCGGAAGCCGTCGTTATTCTGATCAATCTCGTTACGTAACGTACTGGCGTGCCCCAGTACGCCTACGCTCCACTTTTTGTTGATCGGTTTTGACCAGTTTGCGTTACCCTCCAGTCGGCCGAAGCTATTGACGTAGCCGTTTAAAAACAGTTTGTCCGGGCTGTCGGGCTTTTGCAGCTCTACGTTCATCTGTCCGCTCATCGACTCGTAACCATTCACGACGGAGCCAGCTCCTTTACCAATATCAATGGACGTAATCCAGGTACCAGGAATGTAATTCAGACCAAAAGTGGTTGCCAGACCGCGAATTGTCGGAATATTTTCGACGTTGGTTTGCACATATTGTCCCCCCAGTCCCAGAAACTGAATCTGTTTGGCGCCCGTAACCGCATCGGCGTACGAAACGCTGACCGACGCGTTCGTTTCGAAGCTTTCCGACAGGTTGCAGCAGGCCGCTTTGGCTAATGTACGTTGAGTGATTAACTCGGTCTGGATCGGGTTCATCCGGTCGAGCTGACCAGCGGTACCAGATACCGTCACTTCCGACAGCGTACGTTCCGGTCGCAGAACAATTACGATACTATTTGCCGGATTAGTCACAGTCAGTGTATCTGATTGATAGCCGACGTAGCTAATCAGTAATTGTTTGGATTGGGTAGTTAAGGGCAGCTGAAAGCGCCCTATTGAATCCGTGATACCACCCACGTTGGAGTCGATCCAACGAACGGTAGCCCCAACTAGTGGTACTTGTTTGTTATCTTGTTGCTCAACAACGAGTCCCCGAAGGACGAGCGACGAGTCAGTTTGAGCCCAGCATGACAGTGTCGCCAGTAAGGCAATTGAAAGAAGGTAAAATCGCATGTAATGTATCGATTGATGAAAAACAGAATAAGCCCGTGTCTTGCGGACACCGGCAGCAATGCATTAATCAATACATCAAATCAGGAAGCGCTGTACGAGCAGGAGGATATCTCGCCCCGCTGGGGAAGGAGGGTCTGAAACGGACGGAGCACTGGTTGCGACAGCGTGGTCAAAGATCCAGTCAACTAACCATGTAACAACAGCGGCAACGCTTGTCAGAACGGCCTCCGTAACGATTTTAGCGAATTTGGCTACCAGTTGGCTCAACGAAGACGTTACGTCTACGTTTTCGTAATGCTGTTCGTCCTGGCAGCACTCCTCACGGCTGAGCGTTACCTGATCGTTGCTGGTAGTAGTATGTTTACCTATTTTACATCCTGCTTTTTCGGCGTTTTTGCTGAAAGCAACCACCATAATTTTTTTCTTGCCGCGCATCTGGCAAGAGTGTTCCACCAGTCCAAAGCCTGTGCTGCTCAGCAAGACAATGCAGGCCATCAGGAGATTGAATAGTTGGAACAGCGGGCGTTTCATAGTGTGCCAAAGGTAAAATGCCGCGTTGGTATTTACAAGTTCCCGTTAATCAAAAAAGGGCAACCGTTTACTTAACGGTCGCCCTTTTTTACTACTTGTTAACCTTGGTTAGTACCCAGGATTCTGCGTCAGCACGCCTTTCTGCAAGTCAATTTGCGTCAGCGGGATAGGCAGGTACTCATTCTTACCAGAAGTGAATTTAGCGCCACCCAGTGCGTTCGACAGTTTCGCTCCTTCGTACGTCAGATACGAGTTGATTGTCGTAGCTGCGATACCCCAGCGAACCAGGTCAAAGAACCGGTGACCTTCGCCCGACAGTTCCAGCTTACGTTCGAAACGAACGGCTGAACGAGCAGCGTCTTTCGACGAGAAGGCCGACGATGGGAATTCGTTGATCACGTACTTAGCGGCATTAGCGCCCGCTGACGTTTTCACGAAACCAGCAGAGTTAGCTGCCCGACGACGAACTTGGTTCACGTAGTCCCGTGCTTTTTCCAGACTACCTACTTCAATTTCTGCTTCAGCGGCCATCAGCAGCACATCGGCGTAGCGGATCAGGAGGATGTTGATACCCGTCCAGCCTTTCGTCCAGTTTGATACGTCAGCAGCGCGGCTTTCCTGCGATTTCGTGTAGATATACTTTTTAGGCGCGTAAGGACCACCGTAAGCCTGATCACGAATCCAGTCTTTACCTGGGAAATCCTGCCAGTCGAGATAAGGAATACCCCGGCGACCAACGGATTGGTCAAGACGTGGATCAAGGTTACCCGCATCTGGCGTAAACGCTTGCGTCGATTCTAGACCTTGGTCGGTTACCAATTGGTTCGATCCCGTGTTATACGATCCATCCAGCAGTGGCAGACCATTCGCATCCGTACGGAACGAGTTAGCTAGTTCGAAGCTAGGTTGGAAGAATCCGCAGCAACCTACTGGACCAGAAGGACCCGTGTTGTAGGGCCAGTTCAGGTTCAAATCACCAGAAGCGGCATCAGAGCTCCCCGTGTTCGCAGCATTCTGCGTAGAGAAGATAGCTTCTTCATTGTTTTCGTTATCGAAGCTGAACACGTTCCGGTATTGAGCTACCAACGCATATTTCTTACCGTTGGTTGTTTTACCATTGGCAATGATTAAGTCAAACAACGTTTTCGCTTCGCTGTATTTTTTCTCATACAGATAAGCTTTTGCCAGATACGTAGCAGCCGCCCATTTGTTTGCCCGACCAGCTTCCGATTGTGTTTCGGGTAGATTGTCGTACGCGTATTTGAAATCAGCTTCGATTTTCGACCAGATATCTACGTCGTTTTTGATATCAGCGATACCAGCTGCGTAATCAACCGTTTCGTCGACAAAAGGTACCATGTTAAAAGTACGTTTCAGGTCGAAATAATAATGGCCACGCAGGAAGCGAGCTTCGGCGCCAATACGTGTTTTATCCGAAGTTGATACGGTAGCGTCCGCCGTTGGCAGCGCCCGTAGCACCGAGTTTGCCCGGCTAACGCCTTCGTACATAGCCAGCCACCGCTGGTTGATCTCGTTATTGGTCGACTGCACCTCATACCGCATGATCGGGATGATGGCGTTGAAGTCACCGGCGTTTGATCCTTTGTTTGCTTCGCCCCCCAGGATACTACCGTATACCCAGTTAGTCGAGCTAGCAGTCTGGCTGTAGCCCCGACCGTTCAGCTGTGAGTACGAGCTGATTAAAAGCCCCTCAATCCCCGATTTGTTATTTAAGTTGGTAATCTGCAGCTGGTTGGTTGGCGGCACGTCCAGAAACTCGTTCGAACATGCCCAGCCAAGCAGGGTCAGAAGCGTCAGGCCAGTTCCTTTCGCAAGTATTTTTTTCATGTCTTTGTGTCTTAATAATAAGGTTTAACCTACTAGAGTCCTACGCTGATACCCGCGTTGAAGCTGCGTGTGATTGGGTAGTTACCTACGTCAATACCCAGCAACTGGTCGTTAGCAGCACCTACACCTGGATCCAGACCGCTGTATTTCGAGATCGTGAAAATGTTGTTCGCTGCGATCGATACCCGAACCCGCTTCAAACCAACCCGGTCCAGCAAGCCTGTTGGCAGCGTGTAACCCAGTGTGATGTTTTGCAGACGGAGGAAAGAACCATTCTCAACATACCACGAGTTAATAGCGCCGTTCGTGCTGATGTTCGATACATCTTCAAAGATTGGCTGACTCGTGCCTGTATTCGTTGGCGTCCATGAATCCCGAACCCGCGCGCTGATTGCCGCACCTGGGTATGATGGGTAGAAGTCCGTGAACCACTTCGAATAGTTGAACAGGTTGTTACCCAGTGAGGTGTACGCATAGACCAGGAAGTCAAAGCCTTTGTAATCCAAGCGCAGATTAACCCCACCCGTGAACTTTGGCACAGGGCTGCCAATAAAGGTACGGTCATTCTCGTTAACAACGCCGTCACCGTTCGTATCAGCATAGCGGAACCGGCCGGGACCTGCTCCAATTTGATACGTACCACCCGCTGCCGTAGAATTTGCCCGGTTGATATCTTCTTGCGACTGCCACAGTCCAACTACTTTATATCCGTAGAATGAACCCAGTGGCTGACCAGCCTGCAGACGAGTTGGCAGACCACCAATCCGGTTCGTTGGCAGACCTACGTCCAGGTAATCAACGCCTGGTGCTAGAGCCTGTATCTGGTTTTTCAGGAAGCTACCGTTTACACTTACTTCGTATCCTAAACCTGACGAACTGGTCCGACCACGAGTCGTGATTTGCAAGTCGACACCCTGGTTACGCATGCTACCTACGTTAACAGCAGGTGCGCTGGCGCGAGAGCCGATTACGCCTGGAATAGGCGCCTGAAACAGCAGATCACGAGTATCTTTCCGCCAAATATCAAGTACCAGATCAAGTTTACCATTCAGGAACGTACCATCGATACCTACGTTTGTCGTGACACTGGTTTCCCATTTAGCGTTCGGGTTACCAATCCGGCTCCGGAAGAAGGCAGCTGCGGTTGAGCTGTTCGAACCGGAAATATCATATCCGTTTGCTACGTTAGACTGATACAAGCTGAACTGGTTGTTTGGGTCAACGTTGTTCGAGTTACCCATCAGACCGTAACCACCACGAATTTTCAGGTCGGTGATGAATGGAACATTTTTCATGAACTCTTCACCCGAAATACGCCATGCTGCTGAGAAAGCAGGGAACACACCGTAGCGGTTAGCCGAACCAAAGCGAGACGAACCGTCCCGACGAATAACGCCGGTCAGAATGTATTTGTCCATCAGGATATAGTTGGCCCGACCGAATACTGAGTAGAAATTAACCCCGCTGAACAGATCACCGTTCAGAACGCGTCCGCTACCTGACGTAGTGTTAAACGATACGTAGTTAGGGTCCGTCGAGAATGGGTTTTGCCCCGTACCGCTTATGTTCCGTCCTGCGCCATCGTTCAGCGCTTCAACACCAGCCAGTACATCAAGGCTATGGTCGTTACCGATACGGGTTTTGTATTGGGCTGTGTTGGTGAACACCCAGTTGAAACTGTAACCAGCTCCTTCATTCAGCGAGAACGCACCATTGTTTTCCGAGTTTTCGTACTGGCGACGGTTGTAACCCTTGTTGTAGTAGTTGCTGTACCCGCCCCCCAGGCTGGTGCGCAGGGTCAGGGCAGGGATTGGATCGTACTCTAAATAAACGTTACCGAACGCAGCTACGTTGAAGTTACGATTATTGCGGATACCATCCCGTTCTGCTACTGGGTTCCGTGGGTTGTTGAAACCTTTTGCCGCTGTACCTGCGTAACCACCAAACTCATCATAAATTGGAATAATTGGTGCCATCCGGAAAGCCGATAGAATAACGCTTTCTTCCTGAGCCGTACGCTGACCGCCGTTATCACCAATCTGACCCGAGTTGTTGATGTAGGTCATCTGGAAATTTTCACCGAAGCGTAGATTCTTGATGATATCAAACTCCGAGTTAGCCCGAATGTCGTAGCGTTGGTAGTCGTTGTATTTCAGAATACCAGCCTGCTTCTGCTGGCCTAAGCTAACAAAGAAACGGCTGCTTTCCGTACCGCCCGAGAAACCCAGCGTCTGCCGCAGCAACGGAGCCTGACGAGTGATAGCCTTGTACCAGTCTGTACCTTGCTTGTTAGCCCGAACAACTTGGTAGATAGCACCGCGGTTTGGATCGACGTTGTATTTCGCCTGCTCAGCAGCCAGATCGACCGTACCAATAACCCCGGCCCGACCACCTACGTTGATGTAATCAGGCAGAACAGGCGTATTACCCGAACCATACTGACCGTTGGCGATACCTGTGTAACTAACTGGCGACGTAGGACTTTGCGATAGCTGACGATTGCGTACGGCAGCCCAGGTCCAATCGGCTTGCTCCTGTGGTGTTAAAACGGCTGGTGCAGTACCAGGATCGGTAAAACCATACAGTCCGTCGTACGTAATGCTAAGTTTTTGCGCTTTCCGCTGGCCTTTCTTTGTCGTGATGACAATCACACCGTTGGCAGCACGAGCACCGTAGATAGAAGCCGACGAAGCATCTTTCAGAATCGTGGTCGACTCGATATCGTCCGGATTCAGGAAGTTTGTACTCTGCGTTGGTACTCCGTCAACCACGTATAATGGCTGGTTACCACCAAAAGCACCGAAACCACGTACCCGAACGGTGTTGTTAGCTCCTGGCTGACCGCTGGCAACAACCGTTACACCGGCTACTCGGCCCTGTAACTGCGTTTCAACGTTAGCCGATGGAACAACTTTCAGATCCTGGGCTTTAACGGTCGCTACCGCGCCAGTGGTTTCCCGTTTGTTGTCGGTGGTATAACCGGTAACAACAACTTCTTGCAGAGCCGTTGCGTCGTCCTGTAGCGTGATGCTTAGGGTTGTCTGGTTACCAACGGCTACTTCCTGTGTTTTCGAACCAATGGCTGATATAACCAGCACAGGGTTTGTTCCCCGAATATTCAGGGCAAAGTTACCTTCGGCATCCGTAGCAACCCCGGTGGTTGTTCCTTTAAGAACAACGTTGGCACCGGGAACGGGACCATCGGCATTGGTAACACGCCCGGTAATCCGGCGATCCTGGGCCATCGCATTCATACTCAGCAAGAGCAGAAAGACACCCAGTACTACAGACTGTAAGGTCTGGTAGAGTTTAGTGTTCATAGGGTTTGTATTATTGAGCTATAAATTTGAACCAATATTATACGGACCTTTTTACTTTTCAAAGGTCCGTTTGTTTTATACACGAAAAAGATTAGATTTATTCATAAGTTTATTAAAAAAGTATCAAAACATGTTCATCACCGCGCCATTTAATAATCAATTGTTTCTTATGCGTAATACCCAATTTTCTCTTATCTGTATACTATTCTGCTGCTGGAACGGACACATTGACTTATGCGTACATCTACCCTATCCCCTACCCTACTTACCAACTTACTTATGGGTTCTACTTAAAAAAGTACATTTTGACTATCTGTTATTCTTTGATTCAAACGTTATAGTATCGTACAAATTATAAGTTGTATTTTAGCCACTCCATTTGTTGCTAAATATGTTTAAACGCTTCCTCTTCGTCTGTTCTCTTTTTGCTCCGGTTATCTGGTCGATCAGCGCCTGCCAGTTTTCAGACAAACCGCTCTTCAGTCTTTTACCCGCCGATGAAACCGGCATTACGTTTTCAAACCGTATCGTTGATAATGACTCGTCCAGCATTCTGGACGCAGAATACTACTATAACGGCGGTGGGGTCGCGCTGGGGGATTTCAACAATGACGGCAAAACCGATGTGTTCTTTTCCGGTAACCAGGTTGCCAACCGGCTTTATCTGAACCAGGGGGATTTCAAGTTCACCGATATTAGTAAGTCAGCGGGTATTGGTGAGAGCGGTAAATGGTGCTCCGGCGTTACGCTGGTTGACATCAATAATGACGGCTGGCTGGATATATACGTAGGTGCCACCCTGAGCAATAATGCCAAGCGCCGGGAAAATCTGCTGTACATCAATCAGGGCGCCAAAAATGGTCAGCCACCCGTTTTCCGCGAAATGGCAAAGGAATACGGCGTTGCCGATGATGGCCACACGACCAGTGCCGCCTTCTTTGACTACGACAATGATGGAGACCTGGATCTGTACGTGTTAACTGACGTTATCGATGATTATCCGAATGCTTACAAGGCTAAGATTACGGACGGCTCGGCACCAAACACGGATCGACTCTACCGGAATGATTTTGACGCTAAGGCTGGCCATCCCGTATTTACGAATGTATCCAAGCAAGCGGGTATCTTAATTGAAGGGTATGGGTTGGGGCTAAACATCACGGATATTAACCGCGACGGCTGGAAGGATATCTATGTTACCAATGATTACCTATCCGACGATCTGCTCTATATCAACAACCAGGACGGTACGTTTACAGACCAGGCAGCCAGGTATTTCAAGCATACCAGCAATACAGCCATGGGTAATGATGTCACCGACATCAATAATGACGGGCTAGTCGATGTGGTAGCACTGGATATGATGCCGCGTGACAACCGGCGCAAGAAAATGCTGCTCGGCCCGAACGATTACCAGACGTACCTCAATAACGATGAGTACAAACACATGCACCAATACGTCCGGAATACATTGCAATTGAACCAGGGCAACCGCCCGGCTTCGAAAGCCGATCCGGCCCATCCCGTTTTCAGCGAAATTAGTCTGCTGGCTGACGTCGCTGAAACCGACTGGAGCTGGACACCGCTGGTCGCCGATTTCGACCATGATGGCTACCGTGACCTGATCGTCACCAATGGCTTTCCCAAGGACGTAACCGATCGGGATTTTATGGCTTTCCGCACCGAGAGCGCGGCCGTAGCCGGACGGGCCTTTACAATCAATCAGATTCCGGAGGTAAAAATCAGCAACTATGCATTCCGTAACAACGGCAGCCGCCAGCCCGGTGCGCTGACGTTCGAGGACGTAACGAAGCAATGGGGCATCAACAACCCGTCCTTTTCGAACGGAGCGGCTTACGGTGATCTGGACAACGATGGTGACCTGGACTATATCGTCAATAACATTAATGACTCAGCGTTCGTCTACCGGAACAACTTAGTCGAAAGTAAACCCGAAAAAGCCAACTACTTACGAATTAAGTTCGTCGGGGCGGAGCAGAACCGGATGGGACTGGGGGCCTTTGTCGAGTTGGATTACGGCGCTGCTAACCAGCACCAGGTATACGAACATAGCCCCTATCGCGGCTATCTATCGACGGTTGAGCCCGTCGCTCACTTTGGTCTGGGCGATGTCAATACGATCAAGGAAGTCCGGATTATCTGGCCTGCTCACCACGGACAGCCCGCCCGGCAGCAAACACTGCGTAATGTCAAGGCTAATCAGATTCTGACCGCTGATGTTCGTAACGCCCGCGAGCCACTTAGCCGTCCAGCGCAGCCCAAAACTCAGTTTACGGAAGTAACCGACTCACTCGGAATTGCATTTATGCACCAGGAACCGGAGTACATTGACTTTAACGTCCAAAAGCTGCTGCCCCACAAATTATCGCAATACGGCCCGGCCGTATCCGTGGGTGACGTAAATGGTGACGGTTTTGATGATATTTTCCTGGGAGGTTCCCGAACTAAAAAGGGCCTCTTCCTGCTACAGAATGCTACTGGTTCCTTTGCGGAAAAAGATCTTTTACCCGCATCGACCACTCTTCCTGGACAAACTGGAGGCAAATCGGAAGAGGACATGGGGACATTGCTGTTTGACGCAGATGGCGACGGTGACCTGGACCTCTACATTGCCAGTGGTAGCAGCGAAGGCAATGCCAACACGCCCGTTTATCAGGATCGCTTATACGTTAACGACGGGAAAGGAAATTTCACGGTAGCCACTCAGGCTTTACCGCTGAACAATACGAGCAAATCCTGCGTAAAAGCGGTCGACTTTGACCGCGATGGGGATCTTGATTTGTTCGTTGGTGGCCGGGTTGAGCCTGATCATTACCCCAAGCCGGTATCAAGTTGTATCCTGAGGAATGATTCCAAACCAGGCCAGCCACGCTTTACGGACGTAACGAAAACCGTGGCGCCTGAGCTGAATAATATCGGCCTAATCTGCGACGCGCTCTGGACCGATCCGGACAACGATGGCTGGCCCGATCTGCTCCTCTCGGGTGAGTTCATGCCCTTAACGCTCCTGAAAAACAAAGCCGGAAAACTGACTAAAACCGTCTGCGGCCTGGAGGGTCAGAAAGGCTGGTGGAATTCGCTCGTAGCGGGTGATTTTGACCGCGACGGCGACATCGACTACGTTGCGGGCAATCTGGGGCTGAACGCCCGGATGCGCGCCAGTGATCGCGAACCGGTACGGGTATACGCGGGTGATTTCGACAACAACGGTTTCTACGATGCGATTCCAACGATTGTCATTCCCGATGAAAACGGAACCCGGCGGGAGTTTACGTTTCATGGCCGCGAAGACCTCATCAAGCAGATGATCATCATGCGTCGCCGTTTCCCGATGTTCAAAGACTTTAGCCAGGCTAGTATTGATAAGTTATTAACGCCCGAAGAACGGCAAAGCGCGCTGGTACTGGAAGCCAATTATATGCAGTCGGCTTATGTCGAGAATAAGGGGGATGGCACGTTTGCGCTGCATCCCCTGCCCACGCAGGCTCAGCTGGCCCCCGTCTTTGGCATGGTGGCCGAAGATGTTGACCGCGACGGCAAGCTGGATGTAATGCTGGTAGGTAATGACTTCGGCGGAGAAGTACAGTCGGGCCGTTACGATGCGCTGAATGGCCTGTATTTGAAAGGTGACGGGAAAGGTGGTTTCACGGCCCAGTCACTCTCCAGCAGTGGATTTTACGTACCCGGCAATGCCAAAGGTCTGGCTCAGCTCGCGGATGCAAAAGGTCGTGAGTTACTGATCGCTACTCAGAACCGGGGACCACTTTGTGTTTTCCGCAATAGCGCTCCTGTGCCCAGCGTTCGGCTACGAACATCCGACGTATCGGCCTTGCTGACCTTCCCGGACGGCAAGAAACAAAAGGTGGAGTTTGCCTACGGCAATTCGTTCCTCTCTCAGTCGAGCCGCGTGCTGTTCATCGATCCACAGATCAAATCCGTTGAGATTACTGACACAAAAGGAAATAAGCGACAGGAAATTGGCTCCGATAAACTAGTCCGGCGCTAACAAAAAAGCCGCTCAAATTGAGCGGCTTTTTTGTTTCTGGTTAGTACGTTACGCTTCGGCCTGCTCTGACTCAGCGGCCACCTCCGACAAGGGACGCAGATTACGCTGCTCTTCGCCATTGAACGGGAATACGTCCAAAATTTTGGTAGTATTCACGTCAGTAATTTCAAAAGGGTCCAGAGACGTTTTGAGGCTGTACTCTACTCGCTCATACGCCTGTTTCGGATTCTGGGCATTGATGAGCATACTACTGGGGGTCTTTTTCTGTTTGCCCGTTTTCTCATCCTCCAGGATGTACATGGCTTTTACTTTATACCAGGTTTCACCCCCATCTTCTTCATTGAAGAATACATCGGCAAGCTGCATCCGGCTGATATTGGTAATTTCAAAGTCGGGCGTATTAGCCGCAATCTCCTGATACAGCCGGGCTTCAGCCTCAGTGTAGGAAACCGCGTCGACCAGATACGCTTCCGTAACGGTTTTCTGCTTGATAAACTCTTCGTTCCGCGTGCCGACATTCGAGTCGTCAATGGGCTGCTGATAGCGAATTTTACCGAGGAACCAGTTTGGCATATTTAGGTGATTTAGTCTATAAAGAAAACAAGAAAAAGTGGGCGAAGGTGCCGAAAAAACGGCAATTCCCCTGCTTTCTGCGCAAGAAGATTAGCGAATGTATCACAACAAAAAGCCCCGCCGGTTGACGACAGGGCTTTTCAATTCTACACTCTTTTATTAAAGAATCAGGCCACTCCGACGAAGCATTGCCTTGGGCGACGGCTCACGGCCCCGGAATTTTTTGTATAGCTCCATCGGGCGTTCACTTCCCCCTTTTTCAAGTACGTTCTTCCGGAAACTTTCCGCAGCCGTTTTGTTGGTCAGGCCGCCGTTTTCCTTGAAGAAATCAAACGCATCGGCATCCAGCACTTCGCTCCATTTGTAGCTGTAGTACCCCGCCGAGTAACCACCCGCGAAGATATGCGAGAAGGCTGGGCTAAATGCGGTACCCTCCACGCGGGGAAACAGGTTCGTCAGCGAATCTATTTTGCTTTCTACTTCCGAAATACTTTCTCCGGTTGGTTTCTGACCGTGGTAATACATATCGACCAGACCAAACCGCAGCTGACGCATATTGCCCAGGCCAGCCAGGAAGTTCTGGCTCGCGCGGATTTTCTCGATCAACTCGTTCGGAATTACTTCGCCAGTCTGATAGTGTTTGGCAAACAGTTTCAGTGCTTCGGGATCATAGCACCAGTTCTCCATCACCTGCGACGGCAGTTCAACGAAATCACGGGGTACGCTCGTGCCGCTTAGGCTTTCGTACTTTCCGTTCGCCAGCATCCCGTGCAAGCCATGACCGAACTCGTGGAAGAGGGTTGTTACCTCGTAGAAAGTCAATAACGAAGGCTTCGTCTCCGTCGGGCGGGTAAAGTTACAGACGTTAACGATATGCGGCCGGACGTTCTGTCCGTTCTCTACTTTCTGCCCCTGAACGTCGTTCATCCAGGCACCGCTCCGTTTTCCGGCGCGAGGGAAATAGTCACCATAGAAGACTGCCAGGAATTTACCATCCTTGTCGAATACGTCGAAAGTTTTCACTTCCGCGTTGTACACCGGAATGTCCTTACGCTCTTTGAACGTAATACCGTACAGCTTATTTGCCACCGTGAAGGCTCCGTTCAGTACGTTCTCCAGTTTGAAGTAAGGCTTCAACGTTTCGTCGTCCAGGTCGTACTTCTCTTTTTTCAGCTTTTCAGCGTAGTAGCTATTGTCCCAGGCCTGTAACTTCTCGTCCGTGAAGCCATTAGCTTTCGCGTAAGTCGTCAATTCGGTGAGTTGGCGTTCAGCAGCCGGACGGGCGTAGCCAACCAATTCATCCAGGAAGCTCTGCACCTTACCGCGCGAGCCAGCCATGCTTTCTTCCAGCACGAAATCGGCGTGCGTTGGGTATCCCAGCAGGTTGGCGCGTTCGTACCGCAGTTTTACGATCTTGTCGATAATGGCCGAGTTATCGTTCTTATCCCCGTGAAAACCACGACCATTAAAGCCCATGTACAGCTTCTTCCGCAGGTCGCGGTTGTCGGCGTACTGCATGAACGGTCCGTAGCTGGGCGCCTGAAGGGTGAAGATATATCCTTCTTTGCCCTTCTGCTTCGCGGTTGCCTTCGCAGCTTCAACAACGTAATCAGGCAAGCCAGCCAGATCTTTCTCGTCGGTTACGAGCATGGTGTACTCGTTCGTTTCGTTCAGGACATTCTCGCCGAATTGCAGCGACAGTTGCGACAGTTCTTTATCGATGGCCCGCAGACGCTCCTTTCCTTTTTCGTCCAGGTTAGCCCCATTGCGTGCAAAACGTTTGTATGCTTTCTCAAGCAGCATGGCGCTTTCCGGATCGAGTTTCAGGCTGGCCCGTTGGTCATACACCGTTTTGATGCGGGCAAACAGTTTTTCGTTTAACGTAATGTCGTTGCCGTATTCACTCAGCATGGGCGACACTTCTTTTACGATCGCCTGTAACTCGGGCGAGGTCTCCGCACTGTTCAGATTGAACAGAACGGACGTTACTTTCCCTAATAGTTCTCCTCCTTGCTCAAGGGCAACAACCGTGTTCTCGAACGTTGGTTTAGCCGGATTGTTGACGATCGCATCTACATCTTTACGCCCCTGCGCCAGTCCATCTTTAATGGCTGGCAGATAATCGTCATTCTTGATTTTATCAAAAGGAGCCGTCTGATGGGGTGTCGTGTACGGCACTAAAAAAGGATTCTGATTCATTTTGGATTTAGCCGACTTAGACTGGGCGATTGCTGTGGTGGGCATCAGCACAGAGGCCGACACAACCGTAGCGATAGCCGCCAGTATCCCGCCGGTTTTCATGAGTTGTCGATGTATCAACATTGCAAATTGCGAAATGAGTTTCCCGGAAAAATACGAAACAATCGGCGTGTTATCAATGCCTGACTAAAGCAACGGCCAAAAGCCAGGTTAAAAGGCAGCCAACCTGAACACCCTACTTGGCAACTGCTCCTAATGGTCCAGTCGCTCGGATATTCCCGAATCAGATTCGCTGTTATTTTTGCACCTTTCCTGACAAAGTATGGCTACCGTCAATCCATCGACCGTATTCCCACTGGCTGGTTATGACCGGCTGTGTTTCCTAAAAAACGTAATCAATCACCCGCAGATCAGCGTTGGCGATTATACGTATTACGACGACTTTGACGACGTTGCCAATTTTCAGAAGAACGTCCGCTACCTGTTCGATTTCACCGGCGATCGGCTACAGATCGGAAAATTCTGCATGATTGCCTCAGGCGTGGAGTTTATCATGAACGGCGCTAACCATCTGGTCAACGCCGTCACTTCGTATCCGTTTGCTATTTTTGGCGGGGACTGGGCCGGTGCGATGGACGGCAAATCATACCCCACCAAAGGCGATACAATCATCGGAAACGATGTCTGGATTGGTTACCGGGCCGCTATTCTCCCCGGCATAACCATCGGCGACGGAGCGATCATTGGTTCATACGCGATCGTTACGCGCGACGTGCCGCCCTACAGCATTATAGGTGGTAATCCGGCCAAGGTCATCCGGCAGCGGTTCGATCAAGCCACCGTCGATACGCTGCTGGCTTTGCGGTGGTGGGACTGGCCAATCACTAAAATTACTCGCTACGCCCCCTACCTGACCGGTCCCGTCACCAATTTCCTAGACGCCTTGAGAGACGACCACGACTCTCCGGACTGATGGTTTACCAATTTGCCCGGCGCAGTTTATCTGGTTGCAGTACCCGGATAGCCGTACCGATCTGCTCGATTAAACCGTCCTGTTTAAACTCGCTCAGCGTCCGAATCAGCGATTCGGTAGCCGTACCGACAACCGAGGCCAGATCATCGCGTGACAGCTGAATAAGTCCTTGCTTCTTGCTCTGGTTGGCGTCGGCGGCCTGCTGCTCGTGCAGCCGAAGCAAGGCATCAGCTACCCGGCGACGTAACGAACTGTATGCCATACCAACCAGTTGCTGCTCCCGTTCGCTGACGTGCCCCGCCAGCATTCGAATGAACTGCTGCCCGACTTCATTGTTGGCCAGTAGCAACTGTTTGAACTCATCCCGGGGAATGTATATCAATCCAGATTCTTCCAGCGCCACGGCTGAATCTGTGTATTCGGCATCTTCAAGTAGCGCCAGATATCCGAAGAATTCGCCAGCTCCGTAGATACCAGTTATCAGTTCTTTCCCATCTGCATTGGTCCGAACGGTTTTGACCTTACCCGATCGAATAAAATACAGCCGAGATGGCTCGTCGCCCTCGGTATAGATGTATTGTTTTTTGTGCACCAGATGCGGCTTCCGGTCGGCCGACAGACTTTCCAGGTTGCCTACATGCCGGGCGTCTTCCAGAAACTGATTCAGCCCATCTTGCCGCAAATCGTAGTTCTGTTTTAGGTATTGGAAGCGGTGCAAGCGCCCCTCAATAGCGCTCAACAGCTCGCTTTCGTCAAAGGGTTTGGTCAGATAGTCATCCGCTCCTAATTCCATGCCCTTCCGAAAATCCATACGTTCCGTTTTAGCTGTCAGGAAAATAAACGGGACGCCCGCCAGCTGCGGATTTCGGTTGAAGATATGAAGTACCCCGTAGCCGTCCAGTATCGGCATCATGATATCGCAGATGACCAGATCCGGGCGTTTCTCCATCGCTTTTTCGACTCCGATCTTGCCATTTTCGGCCGTCATAACATCGTAGCCGGTCAGTTCCAGAATCTCGGCGGTATTCTCGCGGATATCGTTGTTATCTTCGATTAACAGAATTTTCTTCATTGGGTAGTAATAGGGTCACGGTAGTCCCTTTGTTGAGTTCACTTTGCAGATGGACACGACCGCCCATCAATTCAATGTACCGGGCAACAATGTGCAGTCCCAGCCCAGTACCGGGGATGTTCGTTACGTTACGAGCCCGAAAAAAGCGCTCGAACAGATGCTCTTGGTCTTCGGCGGAGATGCCAACTCCCTGATCACTGACCGACAGTTCCATCTGATCGGCCGAGCAAACACAGCGCACTAATACCACCGAGTTGGTATCTGAGTATTTGATGGCGTTGGAAAACAGATTGACAAGTACTTTTCGCAGCAGCGATGGGTCAACCCAGATTGTGCTGTGGCAACTAAGTTGCGACTGGACTGTCTGACCAGGTTTCAGGAGTCCCTGCATGTCGTCGATTACCTCTTGAATAAGCTCAGTTATATCGATCTGCATTGGTCGGGCCTCAATCCGGCCTTCTTCCAGCCGGTCTACCGACAGAAACTCCTCCAGAATATCGTTGAGGTGGTTGACCGACGCCCGAATGCGATGCAGGTGCTTCTGGCGTTTTTCCTGCTGTTCGCTCGTTGGGTATTTCTCGATCAGCGTTGCTGAGGTCAGTACGGTGGTCAATGGAGTACGAAACTCGTGCGAGGCCATCGACACAAACCGCGATTTCAGCTCCCCCAGCTCGCGTTCTGTCATCAGTGCCTTAGCGAGTTCATCTTTCGAATGTTCCAGTTGTTCAAGGGTGTTCATCAACGCGTGCGTCCGATCAACGACCTTCTGTTCCAGTTCGGCGTTGAGTCGTTCGATACGGTCGCGATGAGTCAGCAACTGTTGTTCGGCTTCTTTCTTGAACGTAATGTCGATGATGTAGGCAACGGCGTAGAGTTCGTCATCCATCCGGAAATAACTCAGACTAATCTCTACCGGAAAAACCGAGCCATCCTTACGTCGGGCGTGCAGATCGCGATTATGACCCATAGCCCGCACCTGCGGATCGGCATTGAACGAATCCCGCAACCGCTCATGATACTGACTCACCTGCGTCGGCACCAGCACTTCGATGGATTGCCCAATCAGTTCATCATCCGGGTAACCAAACAACTGCCGAGCCAGCCGATTAACTGATACGATACGCCCCCGCTGATCGGCGACAATTATGCCAATAGTCGCATTGGTGTATACCGCTTCGTAGCGTTGTACGCTTTGCTCCAGATTCCGTTCAGCCTGGTATAGTCGAACCAGATTCGTCAGCCGAAGCAGGAAGTAAGGCATCTGGTCTTCGTCAACGAACGTAATGACGACGCGCCCCCAGAAGCGCGTTCCGTCCCGTCGGCTTAATTCCGCTTCACGTTCGAAACGGCCCTTTTGCCTGACGTGATCCAGGAACTGAGTGTTATCAGCAGCCCCCTTTTCGGTTACGGATGTCAAAATCTCCGAAAACCAGTTCAAGTCGGCCAGTAAGGCCTGCTCAGAGGGGAATCCCAGCATCTGAACACCAGCCTGATTAACCCGGGTAAATCGTTCGGCGGCAGCCTCATATATCCCGATAAAATCATCGCTCTGCTCAAACAGCAGATCGGTCAGCGTACGGGAGAAAAACGTCGTGGGCATACATTTCTGGGTGGATGTCGGTTTCGCCGACAAAATTATCTATACAAAGCGACAGACGCACCGGAGCAGCATCTGTCAAAAATCAGTCTCTTCCTTGATACTTCTCATACTGTCCGGAAATCTTTCGGGGCAATTTTACCCCTGATTTTAAATCGTATTCCGACGGCAGTTGGACGTATTTTCATGGAATTCAATTCACTATCACCGCTTCTGATCCCTGCCAAATCGGCCGTCATGCTTGCCTTTTTACCACCGGCATCCAGCCCTGATTTATTGCAGCAGCGGACTCTCCTGAGCCAGTTAGTCGAAACCTTGCAGCAGCAATTCAGCGGTCGAGTACGGATACTCAAAATTGACGAAACTACTTACCCGGAAGTAGTACAAAGCTTTTCGGTAAAAGCATTCCCTACGTTCGTACTGGTACAGCAGGGGGTCGAACTCTGGCGACAAGAAGGTTTACCGCCCGACGAGTACACCTCGTTACTGCTCTCTAGGCAAATGAATTCTTATTAGTCTAGTTTACCACCAGGTCAAACAAGCTTCTAAACAGCCCGTCAACGGCTGCACGTCCTATTAATGTAGCGACGGCCAAAACTACGTAAACAAACCGCATGGTAACATACCGTTTAAAAAACCAAACTCAGTCAAGACCGATCAAAAAGGCTCATGCAGGAATAAAGTTATCGGCATTCAAAGGGGCCGTACCGATTTGGTCAGCCATTCGGCGCATGCCCATCAGGCGTTAACGAGTCTGATTTATCTCATTAATTGGCTTGACCACTGTCAATTTCAGGGTAGTTGGGAGGCCCTACTTTTGCCGACGAACGTTTCTCTTTTGCTTTTCCGTTATGCCAAACTCACTTATTCACCTGCTCCCCGAAGACGAACAGCCTTCTGTTCACATCTGCCGCAGCCAGCATTACACCTGGAGCAAAACTCTGATTCAGAACGAACAGGAAATTGACCAGCTTCAGGAGCTCCTGGCTGATCTGCTGGAAAAGCACAACTACCGAAACCTGCGCCACCGCGCCATTGACTATTACAGCAATCTCAATCACCTGAAAAGCCGGATCCAGCGGTTGCGGCTTGACCTGATCTGCGAAGGCGTCGGGTGTTCACTAGCCGAATTGACGACCTGCCGCGAATCGCACTTTGGTTTGTTCACCAGCATCGAAACGCACTTTCAGAATTTGACCGATGAGTTTAGTCGGCTTAGGGATGGTTGCTACCAATTTCTGTCTGTCGTCGTCACGCTTAATTTACTATAACGCTTTACCCAGGGCCGTCCACCGTTGGCCTTTCTGAATGGTTATTCTCACTTTTTTTCTGGCGCACTGGTACCTGTCAGTACTGATGCAGACCCTTTTCCTTCACCGCTACGCGGCTCACCAGATGTTTACAATGAGTAAAAGCTGGGAGAAAGTTTTTTACGTCCTGACATTTATCGGTCAGGGTTCGTCGTTCCTCAGTCCGCGGGCTTACGGTATTATGCATCGGCTTCACCACGCCCATGCCGATACGGAGCAGGACCCGCACTCACCGGAGTTCTCCAAAAACCTGTTCGACATGATGTGGAAGACGCGGACGTACTACAATGATATCCTGAACAACCGGGATTCCATTCCGGCCAAGTTCAAGAAAGGAGTCCCTAACTGGGAATGGATGGAACGTTTTGGGGATCGGTGGCTGGTGCGACTGGCCTGGATAACGATCTATACGTTGATTTACATTCAGTTTGCCGCAACCGCCTGGTTATTTCTGCTGCTACCCGTGCATTTCCTGATGGGCCCGATCCACGGTGCAATCATCAACTGGTACGCTCACCGATACGGCTATACCAATTTCCAGGTCGATGATACAGCCAAAAACCTACTGCCTTTCGATTTTCTGATGATGGGCGAATCGTACCATAACAATCACCATAGATTTGGTGGCCGACCCAACTTTGGTGGCTTTCGCTGGCACGAGTTTGACCCGGCTTACCCGCTGCTCAAACTGCTTAACAAACTGCACATTGTGAAACTCCGGCTGGGCCGCGACGAAGCAGCATATATGTGAGTTCTGGTAGTCGACAGTCCTTTTGTGCGTTATCTCAAATTATACGATTCGTGCTCATTCGATAGCGAATCGAACGGGCAGTAAGAACACGGTAGACACGGGTTGGCCGCTTTGATAGGCTGGTATCCATTTAGGCATTTGCTTCACCAGGCGAATGGCTTCTTTATCGCAAGCAGGATGTAAACCTTGACTAATATTAACCTGATCAACAGCACCGGAAGGCGAGACGGTGAACTCGACGATTACGTCTCCCTGAACCTTGGCTGATTTATCCGGAGCAGGGTAATTCAGATGATGAGCCACGTAACGCATCAGGCCGGGTATTCCAGTCGGGAAGTAAGCTTTTTGCTCAAACACTACCGAAGTTTGCGTGGCCGACCCGGGTAAGGTCGCCACTACGGGCATAGTCTTGTTCAACTTGATAGCTTTGTAAGCAGCAGTTGACGCCATTGGTGGCAACTCTTCCCGCTCAATCTCAAGAACAGCGTCAAGGACGTATTGATTAAGCAGTTGTTGTTTTCCGGATAGGGATTGACTCAGCTGTTTGTATCCCGTATGCACAAAAACAAGTGTAGCCTCCCTGGGAACATCCGCTAACAGGTAAAACCCGTTCTGGTCAGTTGTCGTCCCTTTCGAGCTTGTTGCAATGATTACTACCACATTCGCCAGGGATTTACCGCCAGTAGTGCTTACTCGGCCCCGCACCGAAAAACTAGAATCGGTCTGAGCTAGCAAGAGAGTAGGCAGTAAACACACGACCAACCCCATCCAGTTGTTTATCTTCATCACGACTTGGATTTGACTTTTTGTCAAGCGGACTGTCTCGAATAGGTTGCCCCTACCGCACCATGTGGACACCGTATAAACGAGCAACGGTACTTTGGGTATGATTGTCGTAATACGGCTAGACCGGTTCACTCGTTCGATTTTTCGCTCGTTGAGCCAACGCTCCACTCCAGAATACCGCTGGATGCTTCTTTGGGTAATTGCACCAGCATACGCAGAGCGCCCGTCTGAACGGGGTCAAACATCACCTCGTTGTACTGATCTTTGCTGACAACGTACGACGTTTTGGCGTTGACCTCCTGCCAGTTGCCACCAGCGGTTTGATAGAGCAGTTTCCAGGATGCGGGGATGCGGCATCCGCCCCACGGACCATCATCAAACCAGTACACTTTAGCCGACGAGACGGTCGCGGGTTTCGCGAAAGTGTACTGTACCCACTGAAGTGTGTCCTTTTTAGGCCACCAGTGGTAATAGATATTTTCGTGATCGTTGGAGTTCTTGGGCGTGTCCTGATCGTTCAGGGCGACCAGTGTTTTTGTCGGGTACGAGGCTGATAGTTTACTGGTCGACGCAATCGTCGGCGCGGGCGCGGCTTTTGCCGCTGTCGGCTTGCTGGCGAGCCAGACCGCCATTTCACCATTCCCCCGATTAGCCCAGGCGTAGTACGGAATCGCAACCAACTGAGCGGGGGTAGTCTCCAGTTGGTCAGTCGTCGTGCGTTTTACTTTGGCGGCCTCGCCGGTGATGATTTCTGCCCCGCCAAAGAGGTTTGGTTTGAATACAGACTGTAGTTTAGCCTGATCGGGAAGGATGTAATCGAGCACACGGCCATCCGGTGCGTCGGGCCATTCAGCGCAGTATACAATCGGTCCGCGTTCCAACGCCACCTTATCTTCATCGGCTTTTACCTGATCGTTGGCCCGCACGCGCCGGATCTCCATTGGAAGCGACAACCGGACAACGTCGCCTTTTTTCCAGGTCTGCCGCAAAACAGCGTATCCATTCTCCAGCTTATAATCGGCTTTCTTCCCATTGACAGTTAACGTAACGGGGTTATCCAGCTGACTGGCGAACCGGTACAGATCACCGGGAACGGGCTCGTTACGTACCCATCCCGGAATGCGGATGGCCAACTCGAACGCCTTACTTTTGGTCGGATCGATCGTAAACGCGATGTCTCCGTCCCAGGGGTATTTAGTTGCCTGAGCCAGCCTGACTGCGGTTCCGTCGAGTGTTAGGTTAGCGGTGCTATTAACAAATAGATTTGCATACACCCGATTACCACGCTGCGCATAGACGTAGCCCGGCATTGAAGGAATAAACCGACACACATTGCTGGGGCAGCAAGCACAGCCAAACCAGGCCGAGCGCGCGTGTTGCCCCTTCGATTGGAGCGGATTGGGATAAAAAAAGCGGTCACCACTGAGCGACACGCCCGACAGCATTCCGTTGTAGAGCGTCCGTTCGAGAACATCATAATACTTGGCATCGCCGTGTAAGAGAAACAGTCGCTGATTCCAGTAAATCTCCCCGATGGCTGCGCAAGTTTCGTTGTAGGCACTCATGTTAGGGAGATTGTAATCCTCACCAAAACCTTCATGTCCTCCCTCGGCTCCGATGCCCCCCGTCAGGTAATACTTACTGTCAATTACGTCGTGCCAGATTTTGTCAATGGCATTGATGTAGGCTTTATCACCGGTAATGGCAGCCACATCAGCCATACCGGAGTACATGTAGGTAGCCCGAACGGCGTGGCCCACCGCTTCCGTTTGCTGCGTAACAGGCTTGTGGTCCTGGCTGTACTCCTTACCGGTGCCTCGCACGTCGAGCAGGAACTTGGCCAGGTCAAGGTATTCTTTCTTACCCGTTACCCGGTAGAGTTTAACCAAGCCCATTTCTACAATCTGATGACCGGGTGAGTAGCGCAGCTTACCGGGCCCAAAGTCGTTTACCAGCAAATCGGCGTTTTTGGTCGCGACGTTCAGAAGCGTCTTCTTACCCGTCGCCAGGTAATGCGCAACGGCGGCTTCAAACAAGTGGCCACTGTTGTAGAGCTCGTGACTAAGGTCGGATTCTTTCTCCCAGCGCTTCAACCCCGACCAGGGATGAGGATGAGCAGGATCGATGGTGCGAGCTGTGTAGAGATACCCGTCGGGCTCCTGTGCCTCGGCCACGTACGTAATCAGCGAATCGATGCGGGATTCGAGTTTCTTGTCGGGAAAGGTTTGAATCGAATAACTTGCCCCCTCGATAATCTTGTAAATGTCGGTGTCGTCAAACGGGTATTCCGTGCAGAACTTGGCCCCTTGCTTCAGGTGACCAGCCACCAGAAAATTATCGACCCGACCCGTACTGTAGCATTGCTGCAACGCAATCGGGATCGTAACGTCGTGGTTGCGTCGGATACGCGGTGCCCAGAACTGATCGGTGACTTTTACGGCCGTGAACGGCACTGGTTGAATGGGATAGTCGCCCCCCAGTTTGGCTGAGGATGAGTTGGGTTGAGCGGAACCCAGGCTCAGTGCGCCGGTAAAAGTTAGTACCAGCAGCAGTTTAGACAGGAAAGAGCACATAAGAAAACGAAATGCGATCAGTTATGCAGTAGGTCAGGCAATACAAATTCCGTAACAACTACGATGAGTAGTGGTGTGAATCGTCTCTTCAGCCAACAACCGGGCTAAAGGAAACAAAATCAGCAAGGCGGTTACGTACTGATACGAAGGTACCAGATAGCGCTAGTCCTAGTTTTCCGGCGATATGCGGAAGATGATATTTTTTTAACTAATGAGACTTCTGCTTTATAGATGTAGTAAGCTTCATTTGCCTGACATTATTTTGCCGTTGCGCACTAAAAGCAGAACAATTCCCACCAGCACTGATAATTATTACTCGCGCTCTCGCTTACTGATTCTAGGCGTTTCGTCTGTTGTCTAACGAGGTAGATACACACTGAACGTAGCCCCTTCGCCGGGTCGGCTGCTGGCCGTAATTGCGCCCCCATGATTGGCTACTACTTTCTGACAGATCGCCAAACCGACCCCTGTACCAGCAAACTCGTTACGGCCGTGTAGCCGCTGGAAGACCTGAAAAATTCGGTCAACGTATTTCTCTTCGAAGCCAATCCCATTGTCGACTACGTCAATTCGGTAATATGCACCCGCGTGCCGAACCGGATTGACGGACGCCGGTAACTCGTCGGCTCGTACAGTGCTTGCCTGAATCTGAACATGGGGTGCAACACCATTCCCTGAGGCATCCATTTGCCTGAATTTAAGCGCGTTACTGATCAGATTCTGAAAGAGCTGCCGAAGTTGCGATGCATCGCCCTGAACGATGGGTAACTCTGACACGTCGATTTGGGCATTGGTTTCCTCAATCGCTACGGATACGTTCTCCAGGGTTTCTGTCACCACCTGCCCAAGCGACACGGGGTCGTTGGTAGCCTGCCGGGTTGAGATACGGGAAAAAGTTAACAAGTCCTTGATCAGAATAGACATCCGGTTAGCCGCTCCCTGCATGCGTTCCAGATAAGCCAGCTCCTCGCCCGTCGAATTGGTATAACGTGTTTTCAGCAGGTCGCCAAACTGTTGAATCTTGCGTAAGGGCTCCTGCAGGTCGTGGCTGGCAACGTAAGCAAACTGTTCCAGGTTTTCGTTCGAACGGATCAGGTTTCGATTGGTTTCAGCCATCCGCTCGTTCATCAGCAAAAATTCCGCGTTAACGTTGGTCAGCTCTTCGTTCATCGTCGCCAGTTCTTCATTGATCGACTCTAGTTCCTCGGTACGGAGTTGCACTTGCTGTTCGAGGGCAAGCTGAAGCTCACGCTGGGCGGTAATTTCCTGCGTTACGCCAACCATGCGGGTAGGCCGACCGTCAACGACTTGTATGGGCAAGCCCGTCGCTTTAATCCAGTGCACCGCGCCATCAGGCCATGTTACCCGGTACTCAGACTGGTACGTCTGCATAGTTTCGCAGGCCTGGTCTACGGCTTCCTGCATGTGCGCTACGTCTTCGGGCACAATCATCGCCAATAGGTCGGAGAAGTTTAACGTGGCCTCGGGCGGTAAGCCAAAGTTGGCTTTGCAGCGCGCCGTACAGGTCATCCGGCCCGTTGTCAGGTCAAGTTCATACGAACCTAGTCGGCCAGCATCCAGCGCCAGAATTAACCGCTGTGTCGTTTGAAGTAGTTCTTCCTGCGCATCTTCCAGTTGCTGCCGGGCTACAACCTGTTCGGTCACGTCAACAGCCGAGCTCACAATGCCATATACGGCCCCCTCCGAATCACGAAGCGGCTGGAATGTTAAATTGTAGTAGTTTTCCTGCCGCTTTCCTTCCTGAATGACAACGTGCTTTCGTTCCCGCAGGTAGCGACCTACCCCCGACCGATAGACCATTCGCAACGAGGCAAGCGACTGATTCTGCGCTAGCGCAGGTACGGCTTCGTCAAACGTTTTACCAATAACAGCGCCCTCCAGGCCCAGTAAATCCATCATTCTGGCGTTGACAAACTGCAGCCGCAGGTCTTCACCCACAAACACGGCTTTAGCTACGGGCGACTGTTCGATCACGCTCCGGGCAAACAGTTCGCTTTTCTGCAAGGCCTGCTGTGTTTTCTGTTCCGCACGAAGGTCCCGGAAGATGCCGGCAATAGCGTACGGATGCCCGGTTGTTGAATCCGTCAACAGGTAAACCTGGGCCGCTACGGGAAAACGCTCTTCGGTTTTTGGTCGCCAGAAGCTGGTTATGCCTGTCCACTGCCCTGCCACAACGCGGGGAATAATTTCGGTCTCTAATCGGGTCTGTTCCTCGGGCGGGTAAAAATACCGGATCGACTTGCCGTTGATTTCTTCCCGGCTGACACCGAACAGGTTCAGTGCATAGTCATTGATGAACTGAACCTGACCATCCAGTCCCGACACCGTCATGATTTCGGGGGCGTTTTCGACGAGCAGGGCCAGTTGCTGTTGCTGACGTCGGTTTAGAACCTGGTCCGTTACGTCAATACAGACGATGGAAACGCCCGTGATGGTTTTGTCCAGGCCAAAGAACGGTTCGCAGGTCAGATCCAGATAAACGGCGCAAACTTGACTATCCCGCTCCAGTTGGATCAACAGCTCCCGCGCGACAAATGGCTGTCCTGTTTCGCGAACAGAGGTGAGAAACGCTTCTACTCCCTGTTTTTTGATACCCGGAAATAAGTCAAGCAAGGGCTGGTTGACAACGTCTTCGTACGTACGGTTCCAGAGCGTAAGCATTCGCTCGTTGGCCAGCGATACCCGAAATTCAGCTCCTTTAAACAGGGCCATGGCAACCGGAGCCTGTTCAACCAACTGCTGAAACTGCAGTTCCGCAACACCCGACGAGTTATAATTCGACGTAGTAACGGCGTCTACAATACCCGACAACCGTTCAATCGTTCCTTCCGAATTACAGTATACCCGACCTTTAGTGCGCAAACGACGCGTTTGCCCACCTAATTGACTGTCAAGACGAAACATAACGTCATACGGCTGTTCTGTCGCACCGGCCAATGGTTTCTGTACCATTTCCTGAATCTGGGTTCGGTCTTCGGGATGCAGCAACCTTAGTACCGTTTCGATACTGACGTGAGCATCGCTCGTTGGCACACCGAACAGTTTCCGGCAGCAGACGTCCCACCAGCACTGACCATTTCTCAGGTCAATTTCCCAGGTACCAAGGCCAGCTGCGTTTAGCGCTACCTGCTGTTGTGAATTCTGGTTTGACCTAGTCAGACTAATGCGATTTTGTTCACCAGTCATGGCGTAATGAATCTTTTGTCAGGCAATTTAGCAAAGGATTCAAGTTACCAAAAGGGTTGCAATTAAACTACAGGCTGGTTACCGGGTTCCAGGCCGGTAAAAACAGGCTAAACGTAGCCCCTTGTCCCGACACGCTGCTGGCGGTGATGGCGCCCCCGTGATTGGTCGCTACCTTCTCACAAATAGCCAGTCCAATGCCGGTTCCCACGTATTCGTTCTTTCCGTGAAGCCGTTGAAATACCTGAAATATGCGATCGACGTACTTTTCATCGAAACCGATTCCGTTATCTTTTACGTCGATTTGATGATAGACAGCGCTGGTTCGGGTGGGGCGGATACTTGGTGGCAAATCCGCAGCTCTGACGCGTTGATGCCGAACACAGATTTCGGGTACACTGTCTGGTCGTTGAAATTTGAGCGCGTTGCTGATCAGATTCTGAAAAAGTTGTCCGAGTTGCGACGGATCTCCATAGACAGTAGGCAGTGGTTCAACGTGCACCATCGCCCCGGTTTCCTGAAGGCGTAAATCCAGGTCATTCAGTACGCCACTCATCACCTGATTCAAACCGACAAGTATGATATTGTTCTGCGCGTTGGAAATGCGGGAGAAAGCGAGCAGATCGCGAATCAGCGCCGACATCCGGCTGGCGGCAGCCTGCATGCGTTCGAGGTAATCAACCCCATCGCCCAGTTGCTCGGCGTAGCGGCTCTTGAGCAGATCGCCAAACTGCTGTACTTTCCGCAGAGGTTCCTGCAAATCGTGAGAAGCTACGTAAGCAAACTGCTGGAGGTTATCGTTGGAACGGGTTAGCAGTTGGTTCGCTTCTTCAAGCTCTTCATTGATGGAGGCCAGTTCTTCGTTGGCAGCCGCGATTTCTTCATTCGTCGTCGCCATCTCCTCGTTCGTGGCTTCGAGTTCTTCGGTCCGTTCCTGCACCAATCGTTCGAGGGCCAACTGGATTTCCCGCTGTTCGGTTACGTCCTGCGCCGTGCCACTTAACGTAACGGGATTTCCATCGACATCATAAAATACCTGAGCCTGCGCGTGAATAATCCGGCGGATGCCCGTAGTCTGATTGATGATGGGATGTTCGTTTTCGTAGAACCCCGACGAGCCGGGGCGGATAGCCTCTTCGATCTTTCGAATAACCTGCTGCTGGTTCTCATCGGGCAGCGGTTCATAGGCTACGGATTGCGGCTGGATGTTTTCGGAAAACCCGAGCCAGTTCATAAAGCGATCTGAGTAGCTGAACTGTCCGGTTTTTATGTCCATGCTCCAGGTTGCCAACTCGGCCAATTCCACAGCTCCCCGCAGGCTTTTCTCGGTATTGGCTATTTGTTGCCGGGCTTTTACCTCCCCCGTCACATCGATAGCGATGTCCAGAATAGCGTAGACCTCGCCTTTATCATCGAATAAAGGACTGTAGGTAATGTTGTAAAAATTATGCGTCATAACCCCCTGTCGCACAATATCTACCTGGGCACCGGAGCTTTGGTACGTTTTTCCCGTGGTGTATACCTCGTCCAGAATCTGGAGGAACGGCTGGCTAGCCAGTTCCGGCATTACCTCCCGCAGGGGCTTGCCAACGATATCCGGGCCTTTTCCAACAATGTCGATAAATGTCTGGTTAGGCAGTTCCACAATCAAATCCCGCCCGACGAACAGACCCATTGCCGCCGGAGCCGTCGCAATGATAGACCGGAGTTTGCTCTCACTCGTTTCCAGTTGCTGCCGGGCGCGTACCTGATCAGTTATTTCAACGGCAGTATTGATGATTCCATAAATTTCACCGTTGGTCCGCCGTAGCGCTTTGAACGTAAAATTGTATACACCGGTATGTACCTCACCGTTGCGGATCAGTTCAAACTGTCCTTCGGTATTCGTGTAGGTTTCACCTGTCGTGTACACCCGATGAAGAATGTCCATCAGTTCCGTGTGCCGGAGTTCAGGCACCGCGTCGATAAATGACTTGCCGAGTACCGAATTGATATCACGACCCAAAATTTCCAGCATCTTTTCGTTAACCCGGTTAACGATCATGTCTTCGCCCAGGAATACCATTTTTGGTATGGGCGAATGTTCGATGATGGTCTGTAGGTATAACTCTCGTTCCTGCAGCTCCTGCTGCATCCGTACCTGCTCGGATACGTCCACGGCCATATTCATAATGGCGTAGACCTCCCCCTGCTCATTGAATAGAGGCTTATACGTAAAATTGAAGTAGAACGGGGTTAGCTGACCGTTCACGACCAGATCGGCCCGATCCTGGGTGGCGGCATACGGCTTTCCGCTTGTATACACCTCGTCAAGAAGTTTCGGGAAAGGCTGACCGATCAGTTCCGGCAACCCTTCCAGCAAGGGCTTGCCCAGTACCGATTTATCTTTTCCCCAGTACCGAAGCATTATTTCATTAGCGACCTCCACTCGTCTGTCGGGACCAACTAACAGACAGGTAGCGACGGGGGCCTGTTCGATCAGGCTGCGAAAGCGCTGTTCGTTTTCAGCCAGCTGCTGCTGCGTCTGGACATCTTTTGTTACGTCCTGGGCTACGCCCGCGAACCGTATGAGCTCACCGGTTGCGGAAAAATGGCTCTGCCCGAAAATTCGTATCCAGCGTAGCTTACCATCATCGATTCCTATGGTACGATAGGTAACCTCGTAGGAGCCGCCCGACGCGGGGTTCATCGCCCACGCAAGGGCAGCTTCAATCCGGGTTCTATCATCGGGATGAATGTGTTTTTTTGTCTCTTCGTACGATACGGACGTGTTGGTGTGAGCGCCAAACAATTCCCGGCATCGATCGTCCCAGACAACCATGTTGGTTTCTGGATCTAGTTCCCAGATACCAAGTCGGGCTGCTCGTAGGGCGAAATCGATTCCTAATCGCTCGTTAAGCTGCTTACTCTCAAATGGCTGCTGCTCGCCGGTCATGAAGTATGGGTTACGACTTTACAAAAAGACAAAAGTAGCTAGTGTGCGTTGCACTAGCACAACAAACCAGTAAGGTTTGCTGGTTGAATTCGTCAATGATACGTCTTTAATGACATTATGTTAGCTAATGTGCATCTTCAGGCACATCTTTTACGAACGTAGCCGGGTGGGTTCCTGTGCTGGTAGTAACAAATAGCAGGCCATCAAAGCGCTCGTTAAGCTGCACAGGATAGAAATAAGCGGACGGAACTGCACTTCTGTATACGGAGCCGATACTCCGCATCAGCAGTGGTTCAGCCAGCCAGGCTCGACTAGCAGCCGTTTGCGGTGCTGCCCGAAAATCGATGATGACATTTTTCTGGCCGTTCTGAGCCAGGTACCAGTCCACGGACAGTCTGGGGGCTGGCCTGGCAGTAAACTCTTTCAGTCGCCGTCGGGACGAATCGGCAGTTGGAACTTCACGAGCTCGAAACGTGCCAGCGTTGAAGCTGAATCCCAATGCGTAATAAGCGCTGTCGTACGTCTCCCGAAGGTAGGCGCCCACGGGCTTGAACAAGCTGTTCCCGCCGGTGGCAACGTGTCCATTGTGGCCCCAGAAAACAAAGCGCGTTCCGGGCGGCTCCCGGTCGACCAGCCGCCGAAAATTAGCGGCCATGATTCGATCACGAGCAGCCACACCGACGGAATCGGCATCAGCGTACGTACTGATGTCCTGCGCAAGCACACGGACGTATTCCTGCATCTGCCTGGCTTCAGCCGTGTCTGTATTTGATTGACGTCTTTCTTCGAGATAGGCACCTAGTTCGTTGTACAGGCTTTGCAGGGCGGCCAATGTATCAGCTGCTTGCCCGATACTGGTCAGTGAGTCGGGCTCAAGAGCGAAGAAAGCCGCCGTCGGCGCGACACGTTCCGGCGCCGTCCGCCGTAAATAGTCGAGTAGTTTCGTTTTAGCGGGCTGATTAAACTGGGGATCAATCCCGACAAACCGTAGTTGCTCCGTCGCGGGAACGTTTTCGTTATACTGCCGGGCCCAGTCGATCACCGCTTTCATTTCTTCCGTATTCCAAGCCCAGAACCCTTGTTCCGTCAGCGCCCGATCGCCATCGTTACTCTTTCCGGTTACGTAGTCATTAATTTGCTGCCAGCCAGCATAACTCCCTTCGATAACTAGCACCCGGAAGCCCATTTCGCGAACCAGGAAATCAAGCAGCCGATGTTTGACCTGAAAAAATTCGTGGGTGCCGTGTGTTTGCTCGCCCAACCCAACGATCCGGACATCGCGCAGAACCGCTTTTAACGGAGCCAGATCCGCCCGATTCGGGTCAACGACCAGGGTTCTTAGTGGCATAGACCGTGTCTTCAGCCAGTTGATGACAGCTGTCCGCTGCCGACGCGCTTCGGCCACGCGGGCAGCATATACCTCCCCCGAAAGCACTTCGCTCAATTCGATGGTGTAATGAGTAACGAACGCACTTTTGGGGCTAGGTCGTACGGTCACGGTATGTCGTCCGGCTTGGGGAGCCTGGAACGTAAACGACTCGTCTCCATACTCGTTCGTCAGTGCTTCAAGATGAAAAACTGGTCTACCTGCCGCATTAGTAACTTGTATGGTTGCCTCAGTGCCCTGTTGGGTAAACTTGATTTGCATTACCTGTTTTCGTTGTAGATCCAGCGCATAGGTGTGCGACTCGTCCGCGCGAAGGGCCCGTCCAACAGGTTTATTTACCATCAGCTTCTGCGGTATGGTCTGACCTGCCAGCGGCTGTCCTCCCCCCTGCCACAGGCTAATCAGGATAAGCAGGCAGCCAAATCGCGTTACGTCGATCAATCTCATAAACCAGTTTCGTTGAACGCCAAAACAGTGCCAGCGGCCTGTCGCAATCCTCCCGTTATTTGTCGGCTTCCACCCCTGTTACGACCCAGGGTAGATCTACCTTTGTGCCGTTATTCTGTCAACCAAACTGACCGGCTAACGATCTTACTGTACAATGCAAAGTGTGTATTACAGCCGAATTCACTACTTACTAACGATATAAACAACCCAAAAACCCTATACCAATGAGAAAGTTAAAACTACAGGTCCAGCTAACGATCGATGGCTTCATTGCTGGCCCCAATGGCGAAATGGACTGGCTAACGTTCAACTGGGACGACGAACTGAAATCATATGTGAGCGCCCTAACAGAATCCGTTGACAGCATTGTACTCGGCCGTAAACTGGCGCAGGGATTTATTCCACACTGGGCGGACAACCCAGAGCTGGAGGGAGCCACTAAGATCAACGAAACAGCAAAAGTCGTCTTCACCAAAACGATGCATGATTCCGGCTGGGCCAATACGGTACTGGCCAAGGGCGATCTGGTCGAAGAAATAAATACTCTCAAACAACAGGAAGGCCAGGATATCATCGTCTACGGGGGCGCTTCGTTTATCTCGTCGCTCATCAAGCATAACCTTATCGATGAATACCATTTGTTCGTCAACCCAACGGCGATCGGTAAAGGACTTCCCATTTTCCAGGAACTCGCTCATAAACAGCCCTTGACCCTGCTCAACGCAAGACCCTTCCCCTGCGGCATCGTGGTGCTGCACTACGAGCCAGCTGCTGCCTAGCGTCTTGCGGTGGACGTAACGTTCCGAAAACAATATACAAAAAGGCTAACTCTGATCAGAGCTAGCCTTTTATTGTTAGCGCGAAAACCAGCCGTTACTTTTTGGCCGACGCAATCAGATCATTCGCCATTTTAACGTAATCCGCATTGTTCGCCTGGGTTGCCAGCGCAACCGTTTTTTCGGCACTGGCAATGGCGTTGGCTTTCTCGTTCAATTTAAATTCAAGCCGTGCTTTCAGCAACATCATCCAGAAGGCTTTAGGATTTTGTTCCGTCGCCTTGTTCACCCAGTTCAGGGCTTGTTTCAGGTCCCGATTGGTGTCGTAGTAGTAGCTGGCAGCCTCAAAATAAGCGGGTTTGTCCGACGCTAGCGACGTCTCAATATTTTTCAGGATCGTCTGATCAATATCGGCGGTAATCGTAACCGGAACGCGGGTTTTATCCCACATGATTTCCAGCACGGCCGAGCTGGGCTTAATATCAGCGATATTGATGGTAAAGTTCTCTACTCGGTTAGCCAGTGTCGTTGGCTTCACCTGAACCCGTACTACTTCGTTTTCTTTCTTGTACGCGCCCACATTAGCGCCCAGCCCCAGATCAGTCGACAGCATTACTTCCCAGCTGGATTTGCCCGGAATGGTGAACAGGCCATACGTTCCCGCTTTCACGTCTTTGCCTTCCAGCTTTACGTCCGACGAGAACGTGATCTTAGAGGTTGCATTGGCACCGGTACGCCATACTTTGTCGTAGGGAACCAGGTCACCGAAAACGGTCCGGCCTTTCACGGCAGGTCTGGAGTATTCCAGGGTAATGTCGCCGAGCGCAAAGTTTTGTTTGGTGGTCTGAAGGGGACTGGCCGCGGGAACTTTAAGCTGAGCCTGCGCGATCGAGCCAGAACAAAGCGTGAATAAAATGGCTGCGGCAACTGCTGGTAACGTTAATCGCTTCATGATGAAGAAACGGTAGAGTTTGTTAGTGTTCGTTTGTTTTTTGACCCCAAATGTACACCGCTTGCTCCGGTTCCAGTTGATAATCGCCTGAATTTATACCGATACGATCAACCCGCCGGCTACCATCCCGGCCAGTTACAGCAACAAACGGATTAAGACACAAGCCGAGTAAAACGCTCGGGTATTTGGGTTTACGGCAGTGAATACGGCTTTATCCAATCTTTCTTCATGCGTAAAATCATTCTTTCCATTACTCTCAGCGTCGGTTTTCTCCTCTCTTGTCAGGTCAATGGTCAGACGAGCCGCAAGACGGCACCGGCAACGTCGCCAAACTGGGCCAAAATCGCTGACAGCTGTTCCTTGGTACTCTATCGGGACTTTTATAATACCCGAGGCCGCTATTTCAATAACACAAATCAGGGCGATACAACCTTTCACTACTGGCCCCAGGCACATGCGCTGGACGTACTAACGGATGCGTACATGCGCACCCGTGACCCTCAGTATCTCCCCCGGATGAAAGACTGGATGGCGGGCGTGCGGGTCAAGAACGGGAACACCTTTTTGAACGAATATTACGACGACATGCTCTGGAACGCACTGGCGATGCTGCGGGTCTACGATGCGACCAAAGAGAAAAAATGGCTTGACGAAACGCTTACGCTCTGGGAGGATATTAAAACAGCCTGGAACGATACGCTGGACGGGGGTATGGCCTGGCGCAAAGGTCAACGCTATTACAAGAACACGCCCGTAAATGGCCCGGCGATTATCCTGGCGGCCCGGCTCTATCAGCGACTAAAACGGCCGGAGGATCTGGCCTGGGCAAAAAAGGTGTATGCCTGGCAGAAGAAGGTGCTAGTCGATCCAGCCAGCGGCCTGGTATATGACGGCATCAACCAGAACAACGATGGTCAGCTGAATACGAGCTGGAAGTTTACGTATTGCCAGGGCGTTTGGATCGGTGGTACGCTGGAACTGTATCACATTACTAAAGACCCCGCTTACCTGACCGACGCGACGAAAACCGCCAGTTTGGCGATCAGCGACCCAACCCTGGCGACCAATGGTCTGATGCGCGACGAAGGCAAAGGCGATGGCGGTCTGTTCAAAGGTATCCTGGTACGTTACCTCACTCAGTTGATCCTCGACCCAGGCCTGTCCCGTTCGCTACGGACCCAGTACGCGACCTTCCTGAAGCATAACGCCGAAACTTTGTGGCAGCAGGGTACCGCCCGCCCCCAGTTTGCGTTCGGTACGTTCTGGCAGCGTGCTCCCCAGAACGGCCAAACCGGTCTAAGCAGTCAGTTGAGCGGTACCATGCTGATGGAAGCCATAGCACTGCTAACGCGCGAGGGCGTGTACGAACGTAACTAATCATGAACCGGTAAGACAGAGGCTATAGGCTGTACGGAAACCAATTTTCAGACAGCTTATAGCTTCTCTTACCCAAAGGCGCACGCATCTGCAAACGTCCTGTTCTGCGATCTTATACCTTCAATCTTTTTCTTTTTTGCCTACCTGTTGCATACCACTTTCGTATACATTTGCTGACATGAAGTGGTTGACGACCGTATTTGCCGTTTATCTGCTCGGGCTATCATTCTGGCCCTGTGCCGATGATGCCCTCCCCCTCGCGGGGCAGGCATTGGCAACGGTCTTTGCGGCATCAACACCGGATACCGATTCGTCCGCCGACGGGGAGCAGGAGCATCACCACGATCAATGCTCTCCTTTTTGTACCTGCACCTGCTGCGCCGTGGTAGCTGCTCTTACGCCTTTGTTTACGTATCAGACGGCTTCTCTACCCGAGCAGAACTGGCTCCCGTCCGTTCGGTTTCATCACGCCCCTACGCACTGGGCTGAGCCCCTTACCGCCATCTGGCAACCGCCTAAACAGATAGTCTAAACAACGCTATTCCGGGTCTAATCTGCCATGCTTTCTCTGGAAGCGTGTGCTAGTTGATTATGCCCAACATCTTCCCGTTGATTTACCTGTTCAGATTCATTCATGCTGGATCGCATCATCCGTTTTTCCATTCAGAACAAGCTCATTATTGGGCTGTTTACGTTCGCTCTGATTGTCTGGGGAGGGTATTCACTCACGCGCCTGCCCATTGACGCGCTACCCGACATCACCAACAATCAGGTTCAGGTCATTACCCAAAGTCCGGCTCTCTCGGCCCCCGATGTGGAACGGCTTATTAGCTTTCCCATCGAGCAAACGATGGCGACGCTGCCCGACCTGAACGAGATTCGTTCCATTTCCCGGTTCGGGCTGTCGGTCGTTACCATCGTTTTTGATGATGCCGTCGATGTCTATTTTGCCCGACAGCAGGTCTTTGAACGGCTCCAGCAGGCCCGTGCTCAAATCCCCGCCAACGCGGGCGAACCCGAACTAGCCCCGGTCACAACGGGGCTGGGCGAGATTTATCAATACGTTCTACAGCCAAAGCCCGGCTACGAAAACCGTTACTCGGCCACGGAACTGCGGTCCATTCAGGACTGGATTGTTCGGCGGCAGTTGCTCGGCACCAAAGGCGTAGCCGACGTAAGCAGTTTCGGCGGTCGGCTTAAACAGTACGAAGTAGCCGTCGATCCGCAGCGACTCCGGGCGGCCAATGTCACAATGGATGAGCTATTTACCGCACTGGAACGTAATAACCAGAACGCCGGAGGAGCCTACATCGACCGGCGGCCCAACGCGTATTTTATTCGCTCCGAAGGTCTCATCGGTAGCCTGAGCGACATTGGCAAAATCGTTATTCGCCGAACCAGCGAAGGCGTTCCTGTCCGCATAAGCGATGTCGCGCAGGTCCAGTTGGGCCATTCTATCCGCTACGGCGCCATGACCCGGAATGGCGATGGTGAAGTGGTTGGCGCTATCGTGTTGATGCTTAAAGGAGCCAACTCGTCGGAGGTAATCGGCAACGTCAAACAACGTATCGAGCAGATTCGAAAATCTCTGCCGGAAGGTATTGAAATCGATGCTTTTCTGGATCGCACGAATCTGGTGAACCGGGCCATCAGCACCGTCGAGCGCAATCTGATCGAAGGAGCCCTAATTGTCGTGTTTGTGCTGGTGCTGATGCTGGGCAACTGGCGGGCTGGACTGGTCGTAGCCTCGGTCATTCCGCTGGCCATGCTGTTCGCGGTAGCGATGATGAACTTGTTTGGCGTATCAGGTAATCTAATGAGCTTGGGTGCCATCGATTTCGGCCTCATCGTCGACGGGGCGGTGATTATCGTCGAAGCCACGCTGCACCATCTAGAAAGGCGAAAGAGCGAAAGAGCGAAAGAGCGAATAAATTCTACGCAAAATACCGAACATTCACTCATTCACTCATTCACTCTTTCGCAATCAGCCATGGATGAAGAAGTCTATCAGGCAGCCAGTCGGATACGGTCGTCAGCAGCTTTCGGGGAGCTGATCATCCTGATCGTATACCTGCCGATTCTGGCACTGGTCGGTACGGAGGGCAAGATGTTCCGACCGATGGCGCAAACAGTGGTTTTTGCCATCATCGGTGCCTTTGTGTTGTCGTTGACATACGTCCCCATGTTATCAGCACTGGTACTGAGCAAAAAGAGTATACACGATCCGAAACCAACCCTTTCGGACCGCATTATGGCGTTTTTCCACCGCCTGTATTCCCCGGCCATCCGCTGGACGCTGCGTCATAAAGCCCTCGTTGTCGGCTCGTCAGTTGGTTTGTTTGTTGCATCGCTATTGATTTTTAGCCAGTTGGGGGGTGAATTTATCCCAGAATTAGACGAGGGCGACTTTGCCATTGAAACCCGCGTGATGACGGGCTCGTCGCTGGCGCAATCCATCGACGCCAGTCTACAGGCTGGCAGACTTCTTACCAAGGAATTTCCTGAAGTAAAGCAGGTTGTCGGAAAGATTGGCGCGGGTGAGATTCCAACCGATCCAATGCCCATCGAAGCGGCCGATATGATGGTTATTCTCAAGGATCAGGATGAGTGGACCTCGGCCGAAACCCGACAGGAACTAGCCGAAAAAATGCAGGAGCGGTTGAACCGCATACCAGGCGTCAGTTTTGGTTTTCAGCAGCCCATCCAGATGCGGTTCAATGAATTGATGACCGGGGTTAAACAGGACGTAGCAGTTAAACTCTACGGCGAAGACCTTCAGTTGCTGAGCGATTATGCCGCCCGAATCGGTCGGATTGTAAGCACCGTACCAGGCGCCAAAGACCTATACGTTGAGCAAGTGTCGGGCCTGCCCCAGATCGTTGTCAAATTCGACCGCGATGCGCTGGCCCGATTTGGTCTTTCCATCGAAGAAGCAAACCGCTATCTCCAGGCGGCCTTTGCGGGCGCGTCGGCTGGACTAGTGTACGAAGGTGAACGCCGTTACGATCTGGTCGTCCGGCTCCAGGAACAGAGCCGTCAGCGGCTGGAGGACGTACAGAATCTGCTGCTGACCACAGTAGACGGACAGGCCGTGCCGCTGAGTCAGGTTGCCAGCGTTTCGTTCCAGAACAGCATCAACCAGGTACAACGAGAAAACGCCCAGCGACGCATTACGGTGGCGTTTAACGTGCGCGAGCGCGACGTGGAAAGTGTCGTGCAGGACGTTCAGAAAAAACTGGAAAGCCAGCTCAAACTTCCCGCTGGTTATTACGTCACTTACGGCGGTCAGTTTCAGAATCTACAGGAAGCGAAAGACCGCCTGGCGATTGCTGTTCCCGTCGCCCTCGGTCTCATCTTCCTTCTGTTATTTTTTACGTTCAAATCCATTCAGCAGAGCCTGTTGATCTTCTCGGCCATTCCGCTGGCGGCTATCGGGGGCATAGTTGCCCTCTGGCTTCGGGGGATGCCGTTTAGTATTTCGGCTGGTGTGGGTTTTATCGCTCTATTCGGCGTTTCGGTGCTCAATGGTATCGTGCTCATCGGCGAATTCAATCATCTCAAAACAGAGACGGATTTATCACTACATGACCGGATTCTACAGGGAACGGCTACCCGGCTACGACCGGTCTTGATGACGGCTCTGGTAGCCTCACTCGGTTTCCTGCCCATGGCGCTGGCGCGGACGGCAGGGGCCGAAGTCCAACGTCCACTGGCTACGGTGGTCATTGGTGGGCTGGTTTCGGCTACGTTGCTGACGCTACTGGTCCTCCCCTGCCTCTATTGGTGGGAACAGAGCACCGCGAAAAATCAATCCGTAACAAAAACAGGACTTTCGGCCCATGCCGGGAAGCTGGCTGTTGGCTTATTGCTACTGCTATCGGCAACCAGCCAGGCACAGGTACCAACGCCCGCGCCATCGACGCTCACCAGAACAGCACCGACTACAGTTGCCCAGGTGCCGCTAACGCTCGACGCGGCTTTATCGCAGGCGCAGACCAACAACGGTTCCAGCCGGGTCAGCAGCCTGAACATCGCTATTCAGCAGACGGGTCGCCGGACGGCCCGCGACATCGGGCGGCTTGACCTTTCCTGGGTGGGTGGGCAATACAACTCGATTCGGTGGGACAATAACTTCACCATCTCACAGAGCATACCCAACGGCAAGCTAATTCGCAACCAGGAGCGACTCGCCGACGCCAACATCCGGGGCAGCGAACTACAGGCCAGCCTGATCCAAATCGAACTGCGCAGCCGGGTCAAAAGCACGTATCTGACGCTGGCTTACCTTACCGAACGCCAGCAGCTCCTGACGTCGCAGGATAGCCTACTGGTCGCCTTTCGGCGAGCTACGGAGGTCCGGCAACGTACCGGCGAAGGTACCGCCCTCGAAGTAGCCACGGCCGACAATCTGCTGGGGGAACTCCGTAACCAGCTCGCACTGACCACCGCTGACCGCACGATTGCCTTCAGCAACCTGCAAACCCTCCTGAACACAGCCAGCGTTCTAACGCTCCCCACGGGTGCCCTCCCCCGCCGGTCGCTGCCTACCTTCTCCGATTCGATCCTGATCCAGAACCCGACGCTGGCGTTGCTGCAACAGCAGGTAACTATCGCCGAAGGACAAATTGCGGTTGAGCAAGCCAGATTACGACCAGATTACGTAGTGGGCTACTTCAACCAGTCGCTGATTGGCACGCAGACGATCGACGGTTCTAATGGCGTGCCGCAGGATCGTTACTTCGGCGGGGGTAAACGATTCCAGGGCGTACAGGCGGGTATTTCGATACCTGTTTTTCAGCGCGCTCAGCGGGCCCGGATCGAGTCGGCCCGGCTGGGGCAGCAGCTCGCCGAGGCTTCGCTGGCGTACAATCAGCGAAATTTACAGGGGGAGTTGGCGGCCGCCGTTCAGGAGATCCGTAAACAGCAGACCAGCCTAGCTTATTACGAACAAACCGGCTTACCCGTTGCCCGGCGGCTGGCAGAAGGAGCGGAGAAAGCCTTCCGGGCGGGCGAAGCCGGATACCTGGAATACGCTCAAGCGTTAACCCGCTCCTACCAGGCCCGCACCACGTATCTCGACACCATCAATCACTACAACCAGGCCGTCGTTGCACTCGAACAACTCATTGGCCTTCCTTAACGCTACTCACCATGGCTTTCCCCAAATACATATACCGTACGCTTCTCGCCGTCAGCCTCTTGAGCGGGGCATTCGCCTGCCGACAGCCCGCCGATGAGCAGACCCAGGAGGCAGAACACGCTCACGAAGAAGCCCCCACCGACCTGGTCGAACTCTCCGACGATCAGATTCGCCTGGCCGATATTACGCTGGGAGCGGTTGACTACCGGAACCTGGGTCAGCAGTTGAGCGTAAATGGTCGGCTGGCGGTACCGCCCCAGAGCCAGGTAACGATCACAGCATTACAGGGTGGCTTCGTTCGTACGATTCCGTTGCTACCCGGTCAGCCCGTCCACAAAGGACAAGTGCTGGCCCGGATCGAAAATCCGGATCTGATTGCTCTTCAGCAGGAGTACGCCGAAGCGCACAGTCGACTGGCCTATCTGGAAACGGAGCTTGTTCGACAGAAGGAATTGAGCCGCGAGAACGTGAGTGCCCTGAAAGTGCTTCAACAAACCACCGCCGATCTGAACGCCACCCGCGCCCGCGTGACGGGCCTCGCTCAGCGAATCCGGCTGGTGGGTCTCTCGCCCCAGGCTGCCCTGGCCGGTAAATTCAGTTCATTTTACGTGGTCACAGCCCCGGTGGCCGGCGTTGTCACCGACGTAGCCACCACCGCAGGACAGTATGTCCAGCCGGCCGACATCATTGCGAAACTGACCAGCAGCCAGGGGCTTTATGCGGAATTGATCGTGTTTGAGAAAGATCTGCCCCAGCTCCAGACAGGGCAGCGCGTCAGCCTCCGGCTTACGAACGAAACGCGGGAACGTACCGGGCGGATTACCTACATCAACCAGACAATCGACACCGACCGCTCCGTGCGAATAGTCGCCAAGCTAGACCAGCTCGACGGTCGCTTAACGCCCAACACCTTTCTGAAAGCAAGTCTGGATCTAGGGGCCAGCCGGGTGACGGCTCTGCCCGAAGAAGCTATTGTTTCTGCCGAGGGCAAGGATTACATTTTTGTGGTAACGGACGAAAAGCTACCCGAACACCACGAAGCGGGCGAAGCGGAGCATGACGACCATGATAAGGAAACCGAAACGCACGAACACGGCACTGTTTTTAAACAAATACCCGTTCGGCGGGGTGTAACAGAAAGCGGCTACTCGCAGGTGACACTGCCCGAAACGCTTAACCTCAGCAGCACCAAAATTGTCACCAAGGGTGCCTATGCACTCCTCTCACAACTTAAAGCCGCCAGTGGCGAAGAAGCGGGCCACGCGCATTAATCAACGTACCAATGAAAAAACTCCAGATAGACGTACCCGTACTTTTGCCGGACGTACCCGACCAGAAAGATCAGTGTGTTCAGCGGCTGATGGGTCTGCTCGATGGGCGTCCCGGCATTGACAAAGTGCATATCCGCTCGGCCACCGGCAGTCACACGGACCAACTTTGTATTCATTACGATCCGCAGACGATTTCGCTGGATCGGGTGCAGACGTTAGCCCGCCAGGCAGGAGCCGATATTACCCACCGCTACGGTCATTACGTCGGTCGGTTGCCGAGTATCCGGCACGCCCGACAGGCCCGCACAGTTTCGCAGCAGATTTCCGGTTGGCCGGGCGTTCTGGAAGCGTCGGTATCGGCTTCGGGGGCCATTCATCTGGAATTCGATCAGGAAGCGACCAGCCTGAATACCCTCCTGGATAAGCTGAGTCAACAAGGAAATCCAGCTCAGACAGACACTTCCAGTCAGCCAGTACACGAGCACAGCCACTCGGAGGACGATCACAGCCACTCCCACGACAAACCACATCCCCACGATCATACGCACGACAACGAAGCCGGACATAACCATGCGCATGGCGGGGGACATAATCACGAACACGGGGGAATCTTCGGGGCTAACACCGAGCTGATTTTCGCTATTCTCTGCGCCGTTAGTCTGGGAGTTGGTTTTGGGCTGTCGTTCGTGGATGGGCTACCCAACTGGGTCAGTTTGAGCCTGTACGGACTGGCGTATTTCTTCGGCGGCTTTTTCACCGCCAAAGAAGCCATTGAAGCCATCCGGCAGGGCGAGTTTGAGATCGACTTTCTGATGCTGGTAGCGGCCGCCGGAGCGGGTGCACTGGGCGAATGGTCTGAGGGGGCGCTCCTGCTGGCCCTGTTCAGTCTGGGGCACGCGCTGGAACATTACGCCATGAACCGCGCCCGTAAATCCATTTCTGCCCTCGCTGACCTGAGCGCCAAAACCGCTACCGTTCGGCGGGATGGTAAGACCGAGGAAATCGACGTAACTGCGCTTCAGGTCGGAGATATTATTATCGTGAAACCTAACAGTAAGATTGCCGCTGATGGCGTTGTGATCAAAGGTGCCGGCCCTGTGAATCAGGCTCCCATCACGGGCGAAAGCGTTCCGGTCGACAAACTGGCCATTGCCGACGGAGCGGATCTCACCAAAACAAAAGCGGAGAACCAGGTTTTTGCCGGAACCATCAACGGCACCAGCGTCCTGGAAATCAACGTAACAAAGGCCGCCAGTGATTCGACCCTCGCCCGGCTGATCAAACTCGTCAACGAAGCCGAATCCCAGCAGTCGCCCACGCAGCAGTTTACCGACCGGTTTGAGAAATGGTTCGTGCCCGCCGTGCTGATTCTGGTCGTTACGCTTTGCTTTGCCTTTCTGGTCATCGACGAACCGTTTTCGGCTAGTTTCTACCGGGCGATGGCGGTTCTGGTGGCTGCCAGCCCCTGCGCGCTCGCTATCTCGACCCCATCGGCGGTGCTGAGTGGCGTAGCCCGGGCGGCTCGCGAGGGCGTACTCGTCAAAGGTGGCCGGCCCTTGGAAGACCTGGGTGATCTAACCGCTATTGCCTTCGACAAAACCGGTACACTGACGCAGGGGAAGCCGAAACTAAACAGGACCGTACCGTTATCGGGCAGCACTGACGAGCAACTGCTGAGCGTCGCCGTGGCGGTTGAAAGCCTGAGTGATCACCCGCTGGCGTCAGCCATTGTGCAGGGTGGCAAAGAAAAACTGGGTGCTGCGTCCCTTCCTGAAGCCACGAATCTGAAAGCCCTGACCGGCCGTGGTGTGCAGGCCGAAGTCGCTGGTCAGCTGGTATTCATTGGCAATAAAGCCTTGTTCGAAGAACAGAAAACCTTGACCGACGACGTGCGGCAACAGGCCGATCAGCTAGAAGCAGAAGGACACACGGCCATGATCGTGCGGCAGGGCAATACCTTTCTGGGGATTCTGGGCGTCATGGACACCCCGCGTCCGGAAGCAAAGCAAACGCTCTCCAGCCTGAAAACCCTGGGTATCCAGCGGATGATTATGCTAACCGGCGACAACCAACGCGTGGCCGATGCCATTGCCAGCGAAGTCGGCCTGACCGACGCGAAAGGTGATTTGCTACCCGAGGCCAAGGTTCAGTTTGTGCAGCAGTTACGCGAGCAGGAAGGCAAAGTAGCGATGGTCGGCGATGGGGTGAATGATGCCCCCGCCATGGCCAAGAGTACGGTTGGGATTGCGATGGGAGCCGCCGGCTCCGACGTAGCACTGGAAACCGCCGACATCGCGCTCATGGGCGATCAACTGGACAAACTCCCCTTCGCCATCGGCCTGAGCCGCGAAGCCCGGCGCATCATCCGGCAGAATCTATATATTAGCCTGGGCATGGTAGCCCTGTTGATTCCACTAACCATTCTGGGTATCGCCCGGATCGGTCCGGCCGTCGTCGCGCACGAAGGCTCGACACTAATCGTCGTTTTTAATGCCCTGCGGTTGCTGGCGTATCGGGTTAAAGGGGTTAACGAGCGTACGTAGCTGTTTAAGAGAACTACGGTTGGTTAGGCCGCTCCAGTTGACACGAGAAGAGCCCCATTGTATCGTTTGAGCGTTTATATAGGACTTGTTGGCAACAGCGTAAACGTTCCAGTTATGCCGGTTTGTGGTTCTTATATCGCAGTTATATCGACAAGCTGTACCCTTACATAGAAACAGGTGGTTTGGGCGTCGTTAGAGATGACATTAATTCTTTTGTACAAACATTGTAGCGTAAGCCTTTAGCATCTCTTCATTAACCTTTAACAACATTCCATGATACTGTCCTCGATTTCCAAACTTAGCTAGCGGTAATTCCTGATGATACACAAGAAATATTATTATATCTTGCAGAATATATTTAACTATTAAAATTAAATTTTCAAAAACAGAAGGGGTAGTTGCTGTTACAGAACCAAAAATTTTTATTTTTAAGTTTTCCGCTTGAGGATTTTCAAACGAATAAGTTTCTAATAAAGAAGTCAAAAAATGCCCATGACTATGCTTGGATGAGGTTTGATAACAATGATCTCGTAATGTTTTCAGAGCCTCCCAGCGGTCGGCCATATTCATTGAAGTGTATATCGAACTTAATGTTTTTTCTACCTTATCAGGTTTGTAGAACTTATGCCAATTACTAAGAGTATCCTTGAAATTTTCCTCACCATGCTGAAAATAATTATCCGCAAAGACATTATCACCTAATACTGCTAATGTTATACAACCAACTTCAATATAATTTCTAAGAATCAAATATACTTGATGACTCATCCCTATTGATAGCAAATGGTTCATAGTATACAAATTGTCATTTAGAAGATTTATCAACGGTGTTATTCTATTAAAAAAAACTTGTTTTTCTTTTTCGAGTGGTATCGTTTTAGAAATATTGTAGACATTAGAAAGGTAATCTAAGAATAAAAGTAAAAGACTATTACTTTCATTAACTAGCAGTTCTAAAAATTTTACTTGAAAATAAAACTTGTTTTTAGTTTTTTGTTTATTTTTTCGTTGCTGTTCTCTCATAAAATCAAAAATTGACAAGTTATTTATATTTAAATTAGATTTAGTGAGAGTGTCATCGTACACTTCTTCATTTAAATTCATTGTTTTCAACTGCTCCCTATATTGTGTACAGGTTGATTCAATCAAATTTTCAACAATATCAGATAATTGAGAATTTTTGCGACTCATAAAAGTTAATAGTTATATGGTTATCGTAAAGCTAGCTCTTGTCAAGAGTTAACCATAATCAACAAACTATATGTCATAAAAGCTAGCTAAATGTTGTAATTCGCTCCATGTGGGTTTGGTTTCCGGCGACAGGTTACTCGTCTCCGAGGTAAAGTTTTCAGCCCAACAGCTACCGTGTTCGCGGGCGAACGAACCCCAGAAGAAGTGTTGAATTGCCCTCTTGGGCGATACCTGATAATCAAGCAGTTGAAATTTAACAGTACATTCAAACAGGGGCGTAAAGGTTACAAGTGGCTTGTATTCAGGGTAATTTTGCGCTCATTCATCAACCCCTGTGGTCGTTGGGTGCGCCAGGACAGGGGGAAACAGCGTAGCGGTTGGCCTCGTGCAACAGGGAGCTCGTCCGAAAGATGGGCTATTGGGCTCATCGAGCGGCTTCATTTGACACAAGAAACGCCTGTGTTGGGTAAGTTTTTAGCTATGATCAACGTGTTTGACGCCAGGATTAGGTTGGTTGAAGCAAGTCATCCTGCCGAGTGAATAGTTTGCAACGGATAGCGAAAACTTGCTAAACGGTGGGTCCCCAAAGAAGTCAACTCACTGTCTTACCTACCGATTACTAAGTTGACTACCAGAGGATTTAGAAATTAAGAACGTAAAACATTCATTTGTTCTACTATTCCGAACGGAAGAGTCCAGGCGAATAAAAGACGGATGTGTGCTTTGTCGGTGCCAGGCAACATCATCACTCTTTGACTAGCCTGTAGGCCATTCTTAACGCTAACTCCTCAATCCTTCATGACTCCCTTTTCTACTACTGAAACCCTCGTCGACGCAGGACCAGCACGGCCCGTCTCGCAGGCTGAGCGCATTAAAACCATCGACATATTGCGGGGTGTAGCCCTACTGGGCATCCTGTTGATGAATATCCCCTATTTCGCGATGGCCGAACGATTCAGCGACGTCTTCCGAAATGATCCACGTAACATAAACTTCTGGGTCAATGTCGTCATCACCATTCTATTCGAAGGTAAGATGCGCGCGCTGTTCTCCATGATCTTCGGCGTGGGCATTATCCTGTTCATGGCTCGAAAAGAGAGCAGTGCCCAGCCCGCAACGGGTCCGGGCCGCGTTCGGCTTTTCTTCCGGCGAATGGGCTGGCTCGTCCTGTTTGGCCTGATCGACGCACACGTGCTACTCTGGATGGGCGACATTCTGTACTATTATGGCATCATCGGCATGATTGCCTTCTGGTTCCGCCGGATGAAGCCCGCCTATCTGGCGCTTGGGGTACCGCTGGTCGCCATTATTGGTTTTGTGATGAACACCATGTTCTATCAGAATGTACGCGACAAGCGGCTGGCTTTTTTAGATGCTCAGAAAGCCCAGCAACAGGGTCAACAAATAACCGCCGACCAACGACAGGCCCTCAACGACTGGAAAGAAGCGGAGAAAGAATTTTTTCCTGATAAGGCTCAGATTGCCGAACACACCCGCAAAATGAAATCGCCAGACTACCTTACGGTGGCATCACGTTTTCGAAAAGAGGTTTGGGACGGGCAAACCAAATACCTGATTTTCGGCATCTGGGACCCTCTTGCTCTGATGCTATTAGGTATGGCGCTCTACAAATGGGGCTTTATAACGGGGCAATGGACCCGCCGACGCTACTGGCAGACGATGCTGCTGGGCTATGGACTGGGGTTGCCGTTGGTTGCATTCAGCTTTTATTATTACTACCATCACCTGCCCAGTTCAGAAGCCTTTATTCCATACATGGAACAGCACCCCGTAGAATGGGTAGGCTTGATTTATCCCTTCCAGCGAATACTATTGGTGATGGCCCATGCCAGTCTGATCATTCTGCTTGTTCAGGGAGCAACCGGGCGTGCGGGCTGGGTGCGAGGATTATTGAATCGACTGGGGTCGGTCGGGCAGATGGCCTTTACGAATTACGTCATGCATACGGTTATCTGTACGCTGGTTTTCTACGGCTACGGTTTGAATCAGTACGCCGAATGGCAGTTCTACCAGCTTTATTTCCTGGTCGCAGCCATCTGGGTACTGCAATTGATTATCAGTCCGATCTGGCTACGTAATTACCAGTTTGGCCCGCTTGAATGGGTCTGGCGTAGCTTAACCTACTGGCAACGACAACCCATGCGCCGGACACCAACGACTGATCTACAATAACCTACCTAACCGGTTACGGTTTGTAGAAGTAGCCGACAGGTTGGCAGGCCAGTGGAGGTTAAAGATACTAGGCGGAGAACGTCTAAAACGATAAATCCTGTCCACTTCATGGGACAGGATTTATCGTGTAATCAACCCGGAATAACGTTACTCAACGTACGCCTTGGCATCGGCGATGCTCTTTTTCATCAGGTCCTGTACGCGCAGGACTTTTTGCTGCTCAGCCTTCAGGTAATCGAGCGCTTTGGCCTGATCCAGCTTACCCAGCGTATCGCCGTTGTAGCCGTGCATCCAGTCCATCATTTGCTTATCGGCTTGCTGCAACCGATTCCGAATGTCGGTTCCTTTATCCTTATCAGACCCCGTCGCTGAGGTTAGTTTCTGGTCGACGGCTTTGCGCAGTCGCATGACGTCGCTCATGTCGTTCATGGCACTGTCGTGCACGGCCATCACCTCATCTTCTAAATCCCCAACCGGCCCCCGGCTCGTTTCGCTTTTGGTTGAGTGATCGTGGCCAGCGTGGTCGTGGTCGGCTTTCTTATCCGCCGAGCAGGCAGCCCCAAGAGCGATCAGGGCCGCTAGCAGGGATATTTTGGTGGTGTTTGTCTGAATCATGTTGTGTTAATTCTTAATCAAAATTACGGTTTTACGTTCGTTATCAGCTAGAACACCCGTGATAGATGAACCGCCAGGCGATTGTTAGCTTTCACCAGGCCTTCCGAAATACGCTGCTGAACAGGTAGTTGTGCATTGACACCTGCCACCCAGTTCCCCCGATACGCATCCAGGCCCAGCGCGGCAGCCGCCAGGTAGCCGCCGGTTTCGGCAATCAGGACACCATTTTTATGGTCTTTCCGGGCATACTCCCCGTACAGTCCAACGCTGGGCATGACAGCCGTACTCCCCCACTGCTTCACGTAAAAGCCAATCAGCGAACCGTTCACCCGATTACCGAACTGGTATCCTTCGGCGTTGGTACCCGTGATACGACCGGTCGCGTCGGCGTTCATACCCCAGCGGTTAATCCGTACCGTATAAATTCCGTTCAGCACCAGATCGGTAGCGCCGGTACCGGGCTGAAAATTGGGGTTTGCTACGTCGGTCAGGTCCGTCTCACTGTAGCGATGATCACCCGTCGCCAGTTTAACTCCGCCCCCCAGCATCAGTGACTGTTTAACGACGTGGGTACTGTCGCGGATGCGTGACTTATCGATGAGTTTGTAATTGATCAACACAGTTGCGTCACCCAACCCCTGAAGCCGCCGGATAGTCGTTCCCTGTGTCTGCTGGTGAAATTGGTACGGGACCATTGCCAGCACCTGCATGCGCCGAAGGGGGTAGAACCGCGCCCATAGGTCGATGGCCTGAAACGACTCTCGCGAATCGGCCTGATCGATGTGGTGGCGCGACATAAACGTATCATAACTCTGGGTCCGGTACCGCACGCCCACAAAATGTTTCTGGAACTGCGGCAGCACGCCCAGGTAGAAATTAGAACCCGAGCAACCGCAGACATCACAGGCCCAGGTCGGGGCGGCAGCTACCATAAACGCGAGAAAGAGAAGTCGTTTCATTTTGGCGCAAATTTGGGATTGGTTAAAAAGTCAACATCCGTTAGCGTTTTCAGGAAAGCAATTAGCTTGGCCTGCTCGTCAGGCGTCAAGGCAATGCCCGGCCTAGATTGGCCCAGCCTGGACTGGTCCTGCCGGGATTGTCCCAAACGGCCGTCTTGTTTCAGCAGTGGGTCAAGATTCGGTGTATCCTCTACGCCTTCTGCGTAATGCTTCAGCACCGCTTCGAGGGTTCGAAAACGGCCATCGTGCATGTAAGGGCCAGTATGTTCGACGTTGCGTAGACTAGGCACTTTGAAGGTGTATCTGTCTTCGGACTTCTCCGTGATATGTGCTCGCCCCTCGTCTTCCCCAAAGGCCAGACTCAGTCCGTTGTTGCGGTAACTCTGGTCGGTGAACAGTTCTCCGGCATGGCAACCCGCACAGCCTTTGCTTTTGAACAGGTTTAGCCCGGCCAGTTCGTCAGCCGTCAACGTAGCGCCATTACCCGATTCGTTACGTATGTATTTATCGTAGCGCGAGTTGCCCGACACCATTGTCAGCATGAACTGCGACAGAGCCTGTAAAAAACGGGCGGTCGTTACGTCCTCCGACCCATAGGCGTTTTTGAACTGCTTCCGGTAGGTATCGTCCGCTCGTAGCTTGTCCAGTACGTTGGCCACTTTTTCGTCCATCTCGACGTGGTTTTCGATGGGCACGATGGGAAACATATCCAGGTCAAAGACGCCCCCGTCCCACATAAATTCCCGGCTCCAGGCCAGATTCTGGAGGGGCAGCGAGTTGCGGGTTCCCAGTCGATTGTCGATACCGTGACTCACGTCGTGGCCGTGGTGCGTAAACGCATAAGCCTGGTTATGACATTCGGCGCAGGAAATAGTCCCGTCGCGGGAGAGACGTCCGTCGTAGAACAGCATCCGCCCCAGTTCCACCCCTTCCTTCGTCAGCGGGTTGTTTACAAAGTGGTAAATGGGCTGTGGAAAATTAGCGGGTGCCTGAAACAGTGGTTCCTTCGGCGTGGGTTCGGGCGAGCAGGCCACCAAGCCTAGCAGCAGACCGGTTGCCACTACCAGCAACTCGGCCTGCGTACGGCAGCAATTGACTTTACTTCGGATCATTGTGCACGTGATCGACCGTAAACATCGTCTTCTGGTTGTCGGTCAGGCCCACTTTCAGGGCTGCTTCCGGCATATGAATCCCCCTGAACGTCGGGTTCTGGTACAGCGTGGTCAAACTGATCTTCGTGGGTCCGTCCATCACTTTCGCTACGTCGGCCAGCAGGTGAACGGTTGGCGCGATCAAAGCCCGAACCGTTGCCGTCGTCGGCATCGTCAGCGACACCAACCGGATGTTATTAACCGTCTTGCCCGTCATACCGCCGAAACCACCCGTATGGAAGGCAAACTGATGATTCCGGTCGGCCGGAACCGCCGACGATGTTCCTTCCAGACGCACAAAAATGTACCCCGAATTCCAGGACCAGTACATGTCGGCCGCCTGCCCCGTAGCCCCTGGATCGAGCGCTCCCGTCCGTTCCGTTACCGGCGACACGCTCTTGGCGCTGTCCACGCCAATGGTAAAATTCACGCCTGTATAATCTCCCTGTGGTACGTCGGTCAGCTTCACCAGTTGTGTTTTAACGTCCGACTCCCGAATCAGGTAGTAGCTATTAGGCACTTTATACGTCGTGCCGTCCGCCTTTTTCAGCTCGACGTTACTGATAAAGTAATTCAGCACATCGACGGTGTACTCTTCCCCGAACGAGTTTTTGTATTTAGCCCCGCCCAGCGCCAGGTTGGTACCGCCGACGATGTTGTCAAATTCCAGCGTCAGGTTTCCTTTCCCGTTGGGGTCGATCGCCAGTACCTCGGCGTCGCTTTTTTCGTCACAGCCCCAGAAACCAGCGGCCAGACAGAGGCTAATGAATAAATAAATTCCAGAACTATGAATGCATTTCATATGTATGACAGTCAGCCAATTACGACTAACAAATGAGTAAAAATTAAGAAAAAAGGAGTAGCGCGTTTGATTCAGGCACGATACCGGTTTTCCCGAAAGGGCAGCATCGATCCAGACCTGATGGCACAGCAGCAGGCAATACGTATCGGTTCGCACGGGATAAAAGCCATCCCCGCGTTGACACGCTCAATAAAGGCAACCTAAATCAATGGAAAGCTACAGCCGGGGAGGCCGGAACAGGCCGTCAAGCGGCCGGGAGACGACAGCTAACAGGTAGGCAAATAAAGGGTTCCCCGTCTGGTGGTGGATGGCAGGTGCAAACAGAAACACCAGTGCTCCCTCTACGTAAAGCTGAACAAAGGGCGTATTCTGGACGCGTTCGGTGGTTTCCTTATCCTGTTTGTCTTGCTGGGCTTTGAGCCGTTTGGCCAGGAAGCATTGGCCGTCGCAGTGCAACTCAGGCCGGTCGCGATTTTCGCAGAGAACCCGGGCGATGTACGCTTTATTGAGCTGATAATGCGTGATGATCCCCCACGGGCTTACCGTTGGCAGCAGCGTCGCCAGAACCAGTATGTAAAGGGTAATCGTTCGCACGAGATTATTATCAGTTCAAGCAGGTATTAAAACTTGGCAGCGGAAGCACGGCCAACATGCAGGTTTACGGGTTAAAAATCAGATCCCACCTTAACGGTTGAGGCTAATCGCGGGGGCTTTCCGGGATGCAACGCGGGTCGTTTTACGGGTGCGTCGCCACCAGAGCAGAAAGCCGGTTACTGACAGCAGACTGGGCGTTAACCCAATCAATACGTAAAAAATCTTTATGGGCAAACCGCCGTAGTTGCCTACGTGGAGCGGAAAAAAGGTGGCCTCGACTCGTTCGCCCAAAGACAAGTCAGACAACCGGCGCACCGTCAGCATCTGGCCCGTATACTGGTCAATACTAACCGAGTTGGCGGCTCCCCAGAACACCCACTGACCGGTCAGATACCCCCGAACGCTGAACTTTCGCTCGGGTTGCGTGGGCAGATACACGTATGAGGGACGTAACGTCGGAATAGCATCTAGTGCCTGCCGGTACAACGTATCGGCCGAAACCTGCATCGGCGTATTGGAGCGAGTCGGTGTCACTTCGGTCTGCCAGCTTTTAGCCTTAAACGCGAAGAGGTTCATCCAAAAACCGGTAAAGAAAATCACCGCATTGAGTCCCAGCGACCACACGCCGACAACCCGGTGCACATCCGAACTGATGGTGCGCCAGTTTTTTCGGTTGATCCGGACCCGGAATGTCATCACTTTCCAGATCATTTTTCGGTAAACGACCAGGCCCGTCAACAGCGACCCCAGCATTGTCAACCCGAACAGAGCGGTCAGTGCTGCTCCCGGCACGCCCGCCTGAAAGCTAAAATGAAACTGAAGCAGCCACTCGATCAGGCTGGGTCTGAACTCGCTCGATTTTCCTTCGCGCAGAATCGTGCCCGTGTACGGATCGAACGTAATCAGTCCCAGATCATACGTAAGCAAACGAACATCGTTCTGATAGAGCCTGAAATCGTAGGCTTCGTCCGGTCCGGCGTTCGGGTTCAGCCAGGCGATACCATCCAGATTCGGGTATCGTCGGGTAATAGCTTCATAGCAGCGCGCCAGCGGCTGTCCGGCTCCCTGCTGGCTACTGACCGGCACGGCCGGAGGACTCACGGTCAGCAACTCGCGATTCGCCAGCCGATCCAGTTCGTGCCGAAACACCAGAATTGACCCACTGAGACCAAGCACCAGCAGAAACAGTCCCGAGATCAGCCCCAGCCAGCTGTGAACGATAAATAAACGGCGGGTTAACTTCATTAATAGCGTGAATTTTTAATGTAGTATGAGTAGGGCTTGTCTCTTTAATAATCAATCGTATTCTCTGTCATCCCGACGTCAGGACCGGGCCGCCGGAGCGGGAATCTTCGGCAGGAGTAGTGCATCCCGAGGTTCCCCGCTCCGGCGGCCCGGTCCTGATGTCGGGATGACATAATGCACATCGACCTGACAGCCAGCCGATAGCGACCAAAACTCATAAGTATCACAGCCGTGATTGGAAACGAGCATAGATGCCAGTCGGTGTGCCGAACAGCCAAACCAGTTTCGCAGCCTGATAAACCGGCAGCAGAAAACTAAAGATACGTTTCTTACGCCAGGCCTTTTATTGGTCTGAATAGCAGGGACTAGCTAGTACGTATCCATTTAGATCAGGAGTACGTCTATCTTGCTGGCGTGAGCCAATAGCTTACTGGCGGAAGCGGGGTGGTCGAAACAGGCCGTCGAGCGATCGGCTCGTTGAGGTAATCAAATACGTAAACAGATGGGACGCGGCCAGTTGGCGGATAGCAGGCACGAACGTAAAGGAAGCAGTCGATTCGACAAACAGTTGAATAGAGGGCGTATTCTGGACGCGCTCAGTGGTCTCCTTATCCTGTTTGTCCTGCTGGGCTTTAAGTCGTTTGGCCAGGAAGCATTGGCCGTTGCAGTGCAGCTCAGGTCGGTCGCGGTTCTCGCAGAGAACACGGGCAATGTAGTCCTTATTGAGCTGATAATAGGCGATGGTTCCCCAGGGACTAACCAGGGGCAGCAGCAAGGCAAACAGTAATATGTAGCTGACCAGCGTACGCATCGAGCCACAAAGGTAGGGCAAAATCAAATCAAGACTCCTCTTTCGCCCTGTAACGAATAAATCTTTCCGGTTTCGAATAATATCAATTTGTTAAATCGTTCAGGGTCAATCACCCGCCTTTAGTTCTCTCCCTAATTTTGAGCCAGAACTAGCCATAACCGCCTTCACTCGTGGGTCCCGGACCATTTAACACTACTCAGGAAACCGCTTTACTACACCGCCTTCGGGACGGCGACGAGAAGGCCTTTGAGTACCTGTTCGATGGGTACAAACGACCGCTGTATCAGTTTATTAATGGGCTGGTTCATTCGGAAGACGAAACGGAGGAACTGATGCACGATGTCTTCCTGAAGGTCTGGAACAACCGGGAAACTATCCAGCCGGATCGGCCGCTCGCCGGTTTCCTGCACACGGTTGCCCGAAATCAGGCGTTCAATCTGCTCCGGCAGCGGGCGTCCGTACGTCGGCTGCATACGGAACTGCCCAGCCGGATAACCATTCCGCAAAATCCGGTTGAAGACGCCTGCGTAGCAGCCGAATATGAGCAGCTCGCCCGGCAAGCTATTGCTCAACTCCCTCCCCGGCGGCAGGCCGTTTACCAGCTTTGCACCCACGAAGACAAAACCTACGATGAAGCAGGACATCTGCTCGGTATTTCGCGCGATGCGGTGAAAGACCACATGGTACGAGCCCGGCGCGTGCTGCATCACTTCTTCCGTCAGTACACCGACATTAGCCTGCTCGTGCTGCTATCGGCAAAACTGGCTGCTGCGCTTGGTCGTACTTTTTTGTAAAAATTTTCTGATTCCGAACTACCCTATTCCTAGTAGCAGCTGTATTGCTCCTAAAACCAGTACGTTTTGAGCAACGCAGCCAGCAAAGAACTTCTGCAACGGTACCTCGCCAACCAGTGTTTGCCCGACGAGCGCCGTCAGGCCGAGCGGCTACTGGCCACCCCAGAGGGCGAGGTACTGCTGCGCGAGTTGCTGGATGCCAGCCCCTGGCCTGACCAACTCCCCCCCAGCAGCGCTGCCGAGGAAGCCACGCAGCAGCGGGTTTGGGACCGCTTGCGGCAGGACATTAACCAGGGGCAACCAACCGGACAAGTTATAGCCATGACGCGCTACTGGCTTTACGGTGTCGCTGCGGTCCTGGCGGGTCTGGCATTTTTCCTGTTACGTCCCCAAAGTGCCTGGCTATCGAACGAAGCAGGAACTATTGCCTCACGGGAGTACGTGGCACCGGCGGGCCAACGTACTCAGTTTACCCTCCCCGACGGGTCACGCGTGTGGCTCAATGGGCAAAGCCAGCTTCGACTGGCGCCGACCTTTGGTCAGTCGGCACAGCGGCAGGTTGAGTTGCAGGGAGAAGCGTATTTCGAAGTAGCTCACGATACGAAACATCCGTTTGTGGTCCGCAGTGGGGCTATTCATACGCAGGTACTAGGCACCCGCTTTAACGTTCGCGCCTACGCCGACGACCCTGACGTTGAGGTCGCCGTGTTAAGCGGCAAAGTCCGGGTGGGCGATCTGAAACAGCCCTCCGTCGATCTACTCCCGAACCAGAAAAGTCAGTACGACCGGCAAACGGGTCGGCTGACGAAACAAACAATTATGGACGCGACCCGCTACCAAGCCTGGACGGCCGACCAACTAGTCATTGACAACAGGTCAGTAGCCGAGATCTGCCGATTACTCAACCGACGATTCAACGTACAGATACGAGTCAGCGACGACCGGCTGAAGGCCTGCGTGCTGACCACCCGTTTCGATCAACCGACACTATCCGGTGTGTTGCGCGTGCTGTGCACCTACCTGAATGGTACCTACCAGCGGCAGGGAAATACCATCCTGCTGTCGGGCAAAGGCTGTTAATTTTTCGCTCACCCAACTAGTTACACGATGAAACAATTGTATTACCAACGCTCCTCCGTCCAAAAGTTCGGGCGATGTATGCTGATCGCCGGATGCCTGCTGACGCAGCAGCCTGCTGTGTCAGCCAGCCCCCTTTCGGACCGGCCCGAAGTCTCCGTCACCGTATCGCTTAAGAACGTCACGCTGCGCGAAGCCCTCCGCCAGTTGGAGCAGCAGACCGATTTACGATTCGTCTACGGCGCAACTCTGCCCCTGGATCAGCCCGTCAGTATTCAGGCCCGAAAGCAGAAGCTGAGCAGCCTGCTCGACAACCTGCTATCGCCCCTGGGTCTGGCGTACGAACAGGTCGACAACCACATCGTATTACGTCCTCGGACCGGTACGAAAGCATCCACCAGCAGCCGCAAGCTAATTCCCATTACCGGGACGGTAACCGACCAACAGACGGGCGAGGCATTGCCGGGAGCCAGTGTGGTCGTGAAAGGTAGCACGGTGGGTAGCGTAACGGATGCCAATGGTACATTCAGCATCAACGTACCCGACGCCAATGTGGTGCTGGTCGTTTCGTTCATCGGCTATGAGCCACTCGACGTAGCCGTCAACGGGCGGTCGCAGGTGAACGTAACGCTGATGCAGGCGGCCAAGCAACTCAATGAGATGGTCGTGGTTGGGTACGGCGCGCAGCAGAAACGCGACGTACTGGGTGCCGTGGCGACGGTACCGACGAAAGAAATTGGCAGCCGGAACTACAACACCGCGGCCGATGTGCTCCAGGGTACGGTATCAGGCGTTACGGTCGTGAACGAAGGTGGTGACCCAACCGCGTCGGCGACCATTAAAATCCGGGGAATCGGCTCACTCAACGACGAAAGCCCGCTGCTGGTGGTCGATGGCGTCATCTATCCCGGTACGCTCAGCTCGATCAATCCCAACGACATCCAATCGGTGAGCGTCCTGAAGGATGCGTCAGCCGCTGTTTACGGAGCCAGAGCCTCAGCCGGGGTTATTCTGGTGACGACCAAGAAGGGGTCCAGCGGGCAGATGCGCGTGAACGTCAATTACCAACAGGGTTTTCAGCAGGTAGCCCGGACGCTGAAACCGCTCGATGCGGCCGGTTTTGCGAATGCTGTGAACACCGCAACTGATAACGCCGGACTGCCCCGGATCGGAGCATTCAATCCAGCAGTCAACCCCGACGCTCGTACGACGAAAACGAACTGGATGAACGAACTTTTCCAGACGGGCCATATCTACAACGTCGATGCCTCCGTGAGTGGCGGCACCGAGAAATCGACCTTCTTCCTGTCGGGTGGCTACCGAAAAAACCAGGGTATTCTGCTCAATACGTTCTCGGATCGGTACACCTTCCGGCTGAACTCCTCGCACCAGTTATCAAAGCGGGTGAAGATCGGCGAGAATCTGGCGTATAATGTCAACAACGGTCAGACCGCCAACACCAACAGCGCTTACACGGGGGCCATTCTGACGGCCATCTTCTACCCACCAAATGCGACCATCTACCGGCAGGACGGTTCGGGTCGGTTTGGGGGCGTCCCCGAGAACTTTGCGGGTTCGTACGGCGATTTGATTAACCCCGTTGCTTACCTGAAGCGGCTGGACAACCGGAACCCATCCAGCAACCTGTTCATCAATCCGTACCTGGAATGGCAAATCCTTGATGGCCTGACGTTCCGCAGCAACTGGGGCCTAACCCAGATCCGCACCGACGGTACGCAGTTCAACGTAAAAATCACCGAACCTGGTAAGATTTTCGACTACAACGAGCTGTACCTCAATAGCTACAAATCGAACGATCTGCTGACCGAGCAGTTGCTGATGTACAAACGTTCGTTTGGCAAACATGCCCTCGACGCCCTGCTGGGGTATACCTACCAGCGGACGGACATCAACGCCTTCGGCGTGCGCGGCACTGGCTTCGACAACGAAGCGCCGTCGCAGCGTTATCTGGTCAACACCAAGCAAGTATTCTACAACAACTCGACCGTTATCCAGCGTGGCCTAGAATCGTACCTGGGTCGATTGAATTACAGTTACAACGATAAATACCTCTTGTCGGTCATCGTCCGGCGCGACGGTACGTCCAAGCTGTTGAGTGCGAACCGCTGGGAGTGGTATCCATCGGTGTCGGCGGGCTGGCAGATTGCCGACGAGCCGTTCCTGAAAGACGTCAACTGGCTGTCGAACCTGAAATTGCGGGCTAGCTGGGGCCGCATCGGTAACCTGGCCGGACTGGGTGATTACGCCTACAGTCTGCCGCTGGCCCAGACCCTCTCGATGATCGGCTCTACGCCCAGCATCAACTACGGTTTCGCCGAAACCGCCCTGTCGAACTCGAGTCTGCGCTGGGAAACCTCGTCGCAAACGAACGTTGGTCTGGATTTTGGTTTCCTCCGCAATCAGTTCGTGGGCACCATCGATGTGTTCTCCAAGCAGAACCAGAACATGCTCTTTCAGGAGCAGCTACCCGGTGTCGCAGGCGTGTCGGGAGGACGGACAATCAACGCCGGTTCGACGGTTAATAAAGGTATCGAGCTGGGTCTGACGTATCAACGCAGTTTCGGCCCCGTCAAATTCGACGCAACGGTCAACTACGCTGTCCTGCGCAACCAGGTTACGTCGCTACCCGCCGGGCAGAATCTTCAGTCAACCGGCAGCACCGTCCGGAGTCTTCCCTACTCCAACTTCCATATTGTTGGGCAACCATTCGGGGCGTTCTACGGCTACCGCACCGCCGGGCTGTTCCAGTCAAACGAGGAAGCGGCCGCCTACACCAACGCGCAGGGTACCCGCATTCAGCCTAACGCCAAAGCGGGTGATTTCCGGTTCGTGGATACCAACGGAGATGGCGTTCTGAACGACAATGACCGGGTGGTGCTGGGCAGTATCCTGCCAACGCAGACCTTCAGCCTGAACAGTAACGTCGGCTACAAGGGCTTCGATCTGAACGTATTCTTCCAGGGTTCGGCGGGCAACAAAATCTTCAACTCGGTTAAAAACCTGGCCCTGAACCCCGGTGCATATCCAGGTTACAACATGCTCGAAGACGTAAAGAATGCCTGGAGCCCGACCAATACGGGCGGGACGATTCCCCGGCTGCGGGCGGGCTCTGATCCCAACAACAACTTCGGCCGGATTTCGGACTTCTACCTCGAAGATGGCAGCTACCTGCGGCTGAAGAGCCTGACGCTGGGTTATACGCTGCCTCGCACATTCACCAAAAGCGCGGGCGCCCGGATTTACCTGACTGGCCAGAATCTGCTGACCGTAACGAAATACAGCGGCATGGACCCCGAGGTGGGTCTGAACAGCCTCGGCCTCGACGTTGCCAAATATCCGCTGGCCCGGGTGTACATGATCGGTGCTAATCTTTCTTTTTAATCACGGCTTTATGAAACTGACCTATAAATTCTTTGTGCTGGCGTTGTGCGGTTTGTCGCTCTCCTGCTCCAGCAAACTCGACCTGGAACCCCAGGGCGCTCCTACCACCGGCAACTTCTGGAAAACGGAAAGCGACGCCCTTGCCGGATCCAACAGCCTGTACGCACTGTATTCCGACGACGACATGTACGGTCGTGGCTTCTTCTGGCTCAATAACGCCAGCGACGACATCGGTACCAAACCCCGCGCCAACGCCGAACGGATCAAGAATTTCCAGGTGGACGGTAACGAATCGGACACGCGGCCAATCTGGGGGAAGCACTACCAGGTGATGAAGCGGTGTAACGACGTGCTGCGTAACGTACCGAACATCACAATGACCGAGTCGCTCAAAAACCGGATTCTGGGTGAAGCGTATTTCAACCACGCCATCATGCACCTGGAACTGGCGTACCGGTACGGCGACGACCGGGCGGGGATTCCGATTCAGGATCGCAGCAACCCAGAAAATATCTATGTAGGTCGGGCGAAAAACGTCGCGGAGAACTACACTTACATTGCCGAAGATTTGAAAAAAGCGGCTGATCTGCTCCCTTATTTTTCGGAGTACACGACCGCTAACTACGGCCGGGCGCACAAAACAGCCGCCTGGGCCTACCTGGTTCGGACGTATCTCTACGCTAAAGACTGGGCAAACGCCGAAAAATACGCCGACATGATTATAAGCAGCGGCAAACACGCTTTGCTCACAAACTATGAAGACGTGTTCAAGGTAGCCAACAACTGGTCGAAGGAGTATATCTGGTCGGTTACGTCCAGCGCCAGCGATACGCGACTGGGCTGCATCTTTCCCGGCGTTTGCCTGGAAGACAAAGGCTGGGGGCTGTATAATGGCTGGGGAAATTTCTATCCGACCAAAGAACTGTACGACGCTTTCGCCACGGGCGACAAACGCCGGGAGGTGACGATCCTGAAAACGGGCGATACGTTCCAGTTCTTCGGCGAACAGCGCGTATTCAACGTCGGTACGTTCAAGGTGAGTTCGAGCAACCGGACGGGTTATCAGTTCCGGAAATATATGGAGCCGTACACCTACGCTAACCCGGTCGGTTCGTACGTGAACCCTAACGGCGACAAACCATCGACCTCGCTCAACGTACCACTGCTGCGTTACGCGGACGTGTTGCTGATGAAAGCCGAAGCGAAACTAATGCTGGGCAAAAACGCGGACACGGAGATCAACCAGATCCGCACCCGTGCCGGTTTGACGGCGCTGAGCAACGTAACGCTAACCGATCTGAAGCGGGAACGTCGCTGCGAGTTCGGGGGCGAGTGGACCGACCGGCACTTTGACCTCGTGCGTTGGGGCGATGCGCAAGCTACGTACGCCAAGCCGCTACACCACGCAGACGGTTCGGTCATCTACGCGGCCCGGACATTCAATCCGGCTTACATGAACGTGTGGCCGATCCCGCCGACTGAGATTCAGAATAGCAAAGGTGCCCTGACCCAAAACCAGGGCTGGTAAAATAACGTAATAATCTGCGCCACCCGGTTGCTGCCTCACGGCTGGTCGGGTGGTGCTCTTTTCGTATGAGACATCACTTTTTAGCGGGCTTACTGGCCTGCCTAAGTAGCCTGAGCCTGGCCCAGACCCGTCAGTATTCGCCCGCGCAGGCGCACGCCCACAATGATTACGAACATACGATTCCATTCTGGCAGGCCTACGATCAGCAGTTTGGCTCCATCGAAGCCGACATTTACGCCCGAAACGGTCAGTTGTACGTCGCTCACGACACAGCCGATATCACCCCCGACCGGACGCTCGACGCGCTCTACCTCCAACCCATCGTCGGAAAAGTGAAGGCGAATAAGGGTAAGGCCTACGCCGACGCTGATTATACCTTACAGTGGCTCATCGACCTGAAAACTCCGGCCGCTCAGTCGCTACCTCTTCTAGTGAAGGCGCTGTCGGCCTACCCTGATGTTTTTGGCACGAATGGTCCGGTGCAGGTCGTGGTCAGCGGTAACGTACCAGCGCCCGCCCAGTTCGCGCAGTTTCCCGACTGGCTCAAATTCGATGGGCGTCCTACCGTTACGTACACCGCGGAGCAATTGACTCATATTGGTCTGATCAGTCAGGATTTCAAGAAATACACCCGCTGGAATGGCAAGGGGCTGATCGTTAAGAAAGAACGGGATGCCATTCAGGCAGTCGTTGATCAGGTCCACAAACAGGGCAAGAAGATTCGCTTCTGGGCTACACCGGATAACATCAACACCTGGAAATCGCTGATGAACCTGGGCGTCGATTTCATTAATACCGACAACCTATCGGGGCTGGGCCGTTTCCTGAGTACTCGCCAAACGGCTGAATACGCCGAACCCACGCCCCATACGCCGTACCAGCCGACGTACCGCAACAACGACAGCCGTAGCCGGGTCAAAAACGTGATCCTGTTGATTGGCGACGGGATGGGCCTCGCCCAGATTTACGCCGGTCTGACCGGCAACCGGGGCGATCTGAACCTGGCCAAACTGCTGAACATTGGCTTCTCGAAAACCAGCGCGGCTGATACGTACATCACCGACTCAGCGGCTGGCGGCACGGCTATGGCCACGGGTGAGAAAACCAACAACCGCGCCATTGGCGTCGACGCGACGGGAAAATCGCTACCGGCCATTCCCGCGCTGATCAAAAAGTGGAATATGCCCAGCGGTATCCTTTCGTCCGGGCCCATTACCGACGCAACCCCGGCCGCTTTCTACGCCCACCAGCCCGACCGGATGTTTGAGCGGGAAATTGCAACGGACTTTTTACGTAGTCCGGTGTCCATCCTCATCGGCGGTGGTCACCGGTACTTTAAGGAACAAAAAGTACTGGATACGCTCCAGCAGCGCGGCTACCAGATCGGCAAAACGTTTTCAGACCTGGAGCAACTGAAACCACCGTTCGTTCTGCTGGACGATTCCGTTGTGGGTTCTATTTACAAGGGCCGCCCCGCGTTTCTGGTACCGGCCCTGCGCAAAACGCTACAGACGTTACAGCCCAGCCCAGCCGGCTTTTTCGTGATGGCCGAAGGCGCGCAAATCGACTACGGCGGTCATGTGAACGACACGCGTTACGTCGTGCAGGAAATGATTGATTTCGACCGGGCCATTGGCGAAGCCATCAAATTTGCCGATTCAAACGGCGAAACGCTCGTGATCGTCACCGCCGACCATGAGACGGGCGGGCTCAGCCTGCTGGATGGTGATCTGAAACGAGGCTACGTCGATGGCAACTTCAGCACCAATGACCACTCAGGTGTTATGGTGCCCGTTTTTGCCTACGGTCCGCATTCCCTGGACTTTCGGGGCGTGTACGAAAACACCGAGATTCAGCATAAAATCATGTCGATTCTGGCTAAATATCACACGAAAACCAAATAAGTATACGCCTTTCGTGGTTTTTCGCGAATTTGCCTCGCAACAGGTTCATTGCCCGTTTGCGGGGCAAATTCGTTTTCCTCTTTTCAGTTAGCCGTATGACCCAGACCGACAATCGGTTTCTTTCGCTGGACGTGTTCCGGGGGATGACCGTTTGCTTTATGATTATCGTGAATACCCCCGGCAGCGGGGCCACGCCCTTTTCCCCTCTCAACCACGCCAACTGGCACGGCTTTACGCCTACTGATCTGGTCTTTCCGTCCTTTCTGTTCGTGGTCGGTAACGCGATGAGCTTTGCCATCAAGAAGTACCACGCGCTGGGCACCGGGGCCGTACTGACCAAGGTCGCCAAACGGACCGCCCTGATCTTTTTGCTGGGCTATCTGATGTACTGGTTTCCGTTCTTTAAACTGGGAGACGGGGGTGACATACTGCCTTTCCCCATCAGCCAGACCCGGATCTGGGGGGTCTTGCAGCGGATCGCGGTCTGTTACGGAATTGCTTCGCTGATGGTTTATTTCTTACCGTTTCGAACGGTGGTTATTCTGAGCATTGCGTTTCTGGTCGGCTACTGGCTGTTGCTGATCGGTTTTGGCGACGTAACGGACCCGCTGAGTCTGACGGGCAACGCAGTTCTGTATCTGGACCAGGCGATGCTGGGCGATGCGCATCTCTACCACGGCAACGGTGGCGTCCCATTTGACCCGGAAGGGTTGCTCAGCACCTTGCCCGCCATTGTGAACGTCATCATTGGCTACTACGCCGGCCAGTTTGTCCAAACGCACGGCAAGACTTACGAAAGCGTAACGAAAGTGTTGCTGATGGGGGCCTTGTTCATTTTACTGGCGCTGACCTGGGATATGGTTTTCCCGATCAATAAAAAGCTCTGGACCAGTCCGTTCACGTTACTGACCACCGGGCTCGATCTGGTAATAATGGGCGCGCTGATCTATGCCGTTGAAATACGCCAGTGGAACCCCGCTAACTGGACGCGTTTTTTCCTGATTCCCGGCAAGAACCCACTGTTTCTCTATCTGCTCTCCGAAGTGCTGGCCATTGCACTCTATATGATTCCCGCCGACGGTGGCAGTCTTTTCGGTGCTATCAACACCAGCATTTTTCAACCGCTTGCTCCCGGCCCTGTCGGTTCGTTATTGTTCGCGCTTAGCTTCATGCTACTCTGCTGGGCCGTTGGCTGGTGGCTCGATAAACGTAAGATTTACGTGCGGGTGTAGAACAGGAAGAATAATTCCTCTCAACTACATCCTTGGACCGCAGTTAACAGGTAAAGCACAGGTAGCTATTAGCCACCATCATAACCTCAGTGTAGCTATACAGACCCACCCCGTTCGTATATACGCAGGCGAGACACCCTTCGAGAAAGGGCGAGCGCTTAACGAGATTTCCACTTTTTATTGAGCGGGCATTCTGCCTCGTTACAACCTGCGTGCTTTATCGAATAAAGTTGATGATGCGTAGTTACCTGAGTAATTATGGCAGTCAAAATCGTGAAGCAGTGAGTAGTTACAATTAATGATCAGATTTTAGAAAAAAGATTATTTTTGAAGGTTAATTAGTGTAAGCCGATCGGCTAACTCTCGACGAATCAACTTCCTGTATAGATCAGTAGTACACTGCTTGTTTGGCTATGCTTCGCTGTAGCCACGGGTTAATTATTGCCGCTGGTTTGGGCTTGGTAGGCTCCTGGAATGATGCTAGAAAGGTTAAACTTAACTTAAGATCCGTGACCATGGCAAATCCAGCCCCCTCTGCATTGATTACACCCGTAGCAGCCGTCGAACGAAAACACTCATTGCCTCGTGATTGGCCCGGTCCAGGCCCCATTGACTTATCAATTCACGACCGCCCCCATGCCTCATCGACCATTGAGTGGTGGTATGTCAACAGCCACTTTACCCTGGCTGATGGTCGACTGTGTTCGTTGTTTGCTTCGTTTTTCCGGATGGCCGTCGGACGTAACGAAGCAACTGGGGAGTTCCGATATGCGCATTCGCTAACCTGGGCACTGACAGACGTTGGCGCGCAGCAGTATCATTCCGACTCAGCCGTTGACCACAAGGCCCCCGATATTGGCCTGGATGTCATACGGCGGGGCAATGATACGACCGACCCGCTACTGCAACGGGCTCTGGAGGAAGTATTTCGGAAAGGACAGGTTCCGCTACCCGACCGACTACTGACGCAGGAAGCCTCAGTCAGTTTGAATGAACTGGACCTCGATTACGATGGAAACCAATTCGGTAAACAAGCCGATGGACGTTACCGATTGACTTTGTTGAATGCAGATAAGCAGGTTGGGACCGATCTGTATTTCCGGTCACAGACGCCACCGGTGCGCCATGGCGACGATGGCGTCGTACGCGGCACAGCTGGGGAGGATATGTTTTACTATTTCATGCCCCATTGTCGTGTGGAGGGAACTGTTGTCCTGAATGGCCAATCCGTTGCAGTCGCTGAAGCAACCGGTTGGTATGATCACGAGTTTGGAAAGCCTACTACTGAAGCACCAGAAGGCACGATCGAGCATGACACGGCCTGGAACTGGATTTCAGTGCAACTCGGAAATGGTTATCGGATCAGCGCCTATGACCTGTTTGATAACAATCAGAATGGCGCCGGTTGTGGCCGATGGGTCATCCTGATTGACCCACAGGGGAATGCCCATCAGTACACCGACTTCACCCTTCAGCCACTCAAGAGCTGGACGAGTTCCCGCACATTTGATAGTTACCCAACCGCTTGGCAATTGGATATTCCTGACGCTAAAGTCAGTTTATTCGTGGAAGCGGATCTAGCCGCTCAGGAATTTATCACGATGATTTCCAAACCTGCCTTCTGGGAAGGACGCGTCAGCATCCGAGGCACGGTTGATCACGTACCGGTAGTAGGTCTTGGCTATGTAGAACGTAGCGGATTTGGGCGTATTGACAAGCTGGATGATTTTTTCCGGGCGGTCACCAAACAAACACGAAAAGCAGTTCAGGCATTGCTACCACTTAACCCCACCGATGAGCAGATCCGTCGGTTAGTGGCCAGCGATGAACATCCGCACTACCTTGATGGCCTTGACCCGGTTCAGTATAGCCAGGCCTTGATAAAACCCATTCGGGAAATGATCGACCGAGGAGGTAAATCATGGCGTTCTTACGCGGCTTTGGCTTGTATTGACTTAGTCGGGGGCAACTCGCAGCAATACCTGAACTGGCTTGCCTGGCCGGAGCTGTTGCATACGGGATCGCTGATCGTGGATGACGTACAGGATGAATCAGACATTCGGCGGGGCGGAACTTCCTGTCATAAACTGTATGGCCAGGCGATTGCCATAAATGCCGGTAATGCCTGCTACTTTTTAGGCGAGTTACTGCTCGCTGATGCTACGTTCTCGGATGCCAAAAAGCTGAAGCTGTATGCCCTGTATTTCGAAACCCTGCGGGCAGCTCATGCCGGTCAGGCAATCGACATTGATGGGTTCAGTGCACTTATGCCCGAAGTAATTGGCTATGGTCGAGGCACTCAGCTGGAAGATCGAATCCTGGCTGTTCATCGGCTTAAATCAGCTGTACCTGCCAGTTCGCTGGCCCAACTGGGTGCCATTCTTGCCGACGGATTAGCGGAACAGGTGGCGGCAGTGGGGCAGTTTCTGGAAGCGCTGGGGCTTGCTTTTCAGATCATTGACGACGTACTGAACCTGCGCGGGTTTAAGAACAATCTTAAAAATCGGGGTGAAGACATCACCGCTGGCAAAATTACGCTACCTGTAGCCAAAGCGATGAGCCGATTGGGTTACCCCGCCCGACGGGATTTATGGGAAATCATTCGCAGCAAACCAGCGGACCGGGCTGTGATTGACGGCGTTATCGAGCAGCTCGAAGCATGCGGAGCCATTGAAGCCTGTAAGGTGCAAGCAGAACAACTGGTTGAAGATGCGTGGCGGAAGCTGGACGCCTTGATTCCCGATTCGGACGTAAAGATCAAGATGCGGGCCTTCGGCTGGTACGTACTCGAACGGCATTACTAAGCCCTTTTGTTACGTTCTGCTCTTATGATCCTGCTTGATCTAGCTAGTGAATGATTGCACGCTACGTTGGTTTGGGGACTTTTTCTTCGAGGACTGGGCGGGCTGAGCTATTTCATCCGGATGCCGTTCACTGTAAACGACGTGCTCTCCATATTAGGGCTTTACAGCGACTGGCTCAGAGCAGTCCCGTCGATCAGCTATGGCCGGCTATTGATTTAGGCTTATCCACCAACATAAACTTTTTCTGGAACGAGTTCATCCCGCTGGTAAACAGGAGTGGTAAAGACTGGCAGCGCATGCCCGAAGTGGTAGCCCATTTCAGAGACGTATGTGACTGGCATCAGCGACAGGAGCTGGATATTATTCTGAATCAGCTGAGTCTGGCTCTGCTGGCTAAGCTAGAACCGTATTTTCTGGGTACGTTGGGGCTCCAGTTAAAGGTCAGCGAATATTTCCAGCTCTGTTACTAACGCATCATATCATGGGCAAAGGCAAGGCAACTTATCTGGCAATATTATGTGATCCAACGGAAACGTCAATCTATCTGGCTGATTTTGAACCAGAACAGGCATTTTACTACTTGAGCGTATTCCGATTCGAGATCCTGGTTTATCAGGCCCGCAAGTTTCGGTTGGCCATGCAGATATCAACGATAATGTGGGGAAACGGTCTGCCCGGATTTCTGAAACTGATTCCATTCCTTTGTCAGCAGTTTACCCATATTGGCCAGGGAAACTTACCAATTCTCCATCGTAACCCAGTCAATGGTGAATGGCTGGTGATGGAAAAGCAAGCTGAGAGTACACTGCTTAACAGCAAAAAAGAAGTCCCTTTGTATCCGTAACATGAAACAGGTCTATTTGCCCAATGGGTTAGTTGTCAACGCTTTGAATGGAACCGAAGCTGATGTATTGTATCATGAGATATTCACGATGCAATCGTATCAGCAGCATGGGGTTGAGATCGCTGACGGGAACTGCGTCTTTGACATAGGAGCTAATATTGGTTTGTATTCGCTGTTTCTAGCACGATCCTACCAAAATCTTCGGCTATTCGCGTTCGAGCCAATTCCGTCGCTGTTTGCGGTCCTGCAGCAAAATGCTAAGACACTCTTTCCGGAGAAAAATGCTCAGTTACTGAATATTGGCTTGTCGAATCGGTCGGGTACAGCTGAGTTTACGTTCAATCCTTCACTAAGTATGACGGCCAGTATGTATCCCGACGTGATCGCTCAGAGTTCCCAAAAGCAGCTGAGCATTTTCGTTTGGTTGCAGGCGCTGATCAATGATATGGCTCTGGTTTCCAGGCTCCCGTCGGGCTTGGCCCGTAGCCTCAACCGGTTATTATCGAACCGATACCTACGCATCCCAACGCTGGGCTTGGTGGGTTTACCGCTGGTGGTTATGAGTACTGCACAACGCGTAAAAACGAAGCGAATACGTTGTTCACTCAAGACAATTTCCCAAGTCATTCAGGAAAACAATCTCAAGCAGATTGACCTCATTAAGGTAGATGTAGAAGGCAGCGAACTGGATGTTATTCAAGGCATTGACGAAAATGACTGGCCCAAAATCCGTCAGTTTATTATTGAGGTTCACGATCTGGAAAACCGGCTTTCTACACTGGTTAGTCTATTCCACCATCATGGCTTTCGAACGGTTGTTGATCAGGAAGACTGGGCCTTGCACAAGCTCATGAATATTTACACGCTCTATGCTTTCGCCGGGTCGTCAACGTAAAGAACGTGTTCATAAGCAAACACGTACCCGGTGGTTTGAAGACGAAGATGGGTACGGGCGCTAAACAATTTATATGTGTTTTGTTCGCCCAACTACCTCACCTCGTAACTCCATAACCAATGACCAAACGAATCGCCATTTTATATTTTGATGCAGCCTCCGGGCACCGATCGGCGGCTGTTGCGCTTAAACGAGTGCTTGACGAAAAATACCCTCACTGGCAGGTCAGTCTGGTGAATATTGTGGACGTATTCGATCGGCATCACCGCCTGGGTCGCCTTGTGCGGTATGGTATCGACCGTTTTAATCGACAGCTGAAAAAGGATAAGGTGTTTGATCTGGGCGGCCAGATTAATTTGTCGCTCTTATTCCATGATTTAGTATCGACTAAAGGTCTTGCTCAATTAGCCACCTTCTGGGCCGATGCTCCTCCTGACATGGTGGTGTCGGTAACGCCAATGTATAATCCTGCTCTGTACCAGAGTGTTCGGGTCGTGAATCCCAAAGTGGTTTGCGTAACTATTCCCGTCGACTTCGACGAAGTAAAGCCCCGCTACTGGTTTACGCCAAAAATAGAGCAGCACTATCTGAATGGAACGGCTCGACTATGGGCGCAGGCTGAAGCTGCTGGCATATCCGCTTCGCATAATCACCGAATTGTGGGCATGGTTGTCGATCCGGATTGTTACCAGGCACCACTAACTGATCGAGAATCCGCGCTACGTAGGCTGGGACTTGATCCTGCTTTACCAACCGGCTTGGTTTCCTTTGGTGGCCAGGGATGTACGCATGTGCAGGCCATCGCCGAAGCGGTGGCGAAATCGGCCCACCCGGTAAACATGATCTTTCTGTGCGGACGGAACCAGGCCGTTTATGACGCCATCAATCAGTTAGAAATGCCTTATCCAAAAGCCGTGTTCGGTTACCTTCAGGAGACGCCCATCCGTTATCTTCATATAGTCGATTTTGCCATTGGTAAACCAGGGGCTATGACGATTACTGAAGCACTTATCACGCAGACACCCCTCATTGCCCTGAAAAGTCGGGGTATGCGTCCGGTTCAGCGCGCCAACGAAGCCTGGCTGGTTGAGCATGGGGTCGGTATTCTGGCAGATGGGGTCGAAGAGATCGTTCCGGCCATTCGCCAGTTGACAGCCTCTACCAGTTACAAGGAAAGAGTGCTTGATGAGCGCCATCAGGCTATTTACGAAGTAGCCGACTTACTGGAATCCTTAGTGGACGCGAATGTTCCTGCTGGCCAATAAGGGAATGTGGTAATCAGGGAACCTTGGTCGAACCAATTCTGGTGGAAAGCCCCGAACGTAGCATCGCTCCACGGTGTATAAATATTCCCCCTGGCTTGTCCCAGTGGCGCCAGGAATGTTATTTTACGCCTTGGGGTTGTTTGGGGAAGCATTTTTGTCATTCCGACGCAGGAGGAATCTTCGTTAAAAGCAAACAGAATCGCCTGTTAACGAAGATTCCTCCTGCGTCGGAATGACAAAAATGGCGATTTTGTGACCCCAAAATTATTCCACAAACAACCTCTTAATCGTTGACTTAAATGTACTTGTTTTTGCAGATGGGCCAAGGTATTAGTATGAAGGGCTCTTGCTCTGCTAGTGTGTAGCTGTCTGTACAACGCTTAGCAGTTAAGCGGCTTTTATTTTACTAAGTAGGATCGGGAGGCAGTCGTTTGGTTTAGATGAATTAACACATCGTGAAGCTCGCGTATACGATGGTTTGGCGTGAACTGATAGTCTGGCGTGGCAGATACTGCTGAACCTATGTTCCGCATCCATTTTTTCTGGCTTAACCAGCCAGCTTCTACGTGGTCGATAGGCAGGGTTCGTAGATCCAGATAAAAGTTAGCCACACTGGATCCCGCAAACCACTTCTCAAACGAATCAGGAATAGGCTCTTGCAAGCTGTTGACACGGCTTAGATGTCGCTGCTTGGTCTGTGGGTCAATTGTGATTGCCGTAAAAGTACCTTGCCCCGTCGTAAAGCCTACTGATACATAATCAGCGCCGTAAGTCTTTTCCAGATAATGGCCCATTGATTTAGACAAGCCACTTCTTTTTTCGACGTGTCCATTATGGGCCCATAGTACCACTTTTGCCTTAGGGTTTTGCTGACCTATCCAGTCAATATTGGCAGCCATGCATTTATCCCGGAACATATTACCAGCATGGAAGCCTTTGCTTCTCAGTTGGGCGTACTGAAACAGAGTATGAGCAGATTGCTGCAAGACTGGAGATGCCATCTGAGTTTCAAGCTCCTTCTGGATGGCTTTTGATAACTGTTGGATTTGCTTCTTCCAATTGGGTTGTTTTGGGGCGTTGCTACGGTATAACGTATCGAGTTTATCGACCCAACCCATCAACGCCACGTCTGTTCGTTGAACCGCATAACGTCGTATGGCTTTAATGGCTGGATAAGGCACATTCATGTCAAAGCCAGTAAAAACGAGTCTACGAGGATGAACTTGATTATACGCTTTCATCCACTTGATGAGTTGCCAAACCTCATCCGTATACCAGGTCCAATACCCTAATGCATTCAGTACTGATAAGGAATCGCCGGTGCCCGACTGCACATATTCATTGACCACTTGGGCACCAGCGAAGTCGGCTTCAATGGCGAAGATGGTAAAATCAAGCTGCTCTACTAAGTCCGTCAATAGCCGATGTTTCATCTGAAAAATCTCATGACTACCGTGCGTACACTCTCCCAGGCCTACTACTCTGGCTTGTTTAACAATTCGCCTGAATGGTTCGAGGTCGCCATTTGACAAGTGATTCGGATTGACGGATGCGATGGGCTTAAGTTGTCGATTAAGCCAGTCAATTTCTGAGGTGGTCTGGCCAAAGGTGACGGAAACGTGTAGCCCCATGATCAGGGCGAAGAGTGCTTGAATAGTCCTTATTTTTCTCATAGCGATCGTTATAAGACCGATAAGGTTATAGAAGACTCGTATTAATTTCAAACTGGGCTCACAGATTTAATGATTATTAAGAAAAGCAGCAAACACGACCGTCTTTCAGAGTGGTGTGTACCCTCTCAAAAATCACTCAGTTTGGAAAGACGCCACATGAAAGCCCTTCCGTCTCCCTTGGAAGCATTTTTTGTATTCAATGGGACATAGAATCACCCCACAGCAATGCGGCTCTTTGCCAGAGCAGGGGGGTAACGTCATCTATTCATCTTTGCTAGTCCGTAAATCGGCTGGCTTGTTCGAATAGACGACGTAATCCCAGGTGCGAAGCTCATAATCAGCGCTGGGAGTTTTCACCACCACCCGAACCGAGTGCTTTTCGTTCGGCAATTGGTACTTCCAGCAGAGATCGTACCGCCGGGTCAGGAAGCTGGTTGGCAACCGGGCTATTTCCTGCTTAACACCATCAATGTAGACGTCGGCTTCAAGAATGACTTCGGGTAAGTCAGTCCGTTTTTTGGCTGCTACTCCCCGCAACGCAAAGCCGGTACCAGTAAAGTCAAAGCTAAACTCGGTTTTGCCACTTCCCTGACTAAAGGAAGTTCTGGCAATGGGAAACAGGCCCGCAAAGCTCTTTTCAAACCGTACCGTTTTGATTGGTACTTGTTTGATTCGCACCGTATTGCCGACAACCTGCCCGCCGTTTCGCTTGATCATCTCGAGGGCATGCTTATAACTGATGCTATACACCTTATTGAGTGACGTACTCGTGTGCTTAAATGGTATGTCTTCCACGTCGGAAAGGCCCATCTTGAAGAAAGCAGGTATCTTCTTGTAGCCCAGCATCGTCCCCAGAATGCCACCCGCCGACGAGGGATTACAATCAGAGTCCTGACCAGCGCGGGTAGCTATTTCCAACGTCTTCCTGAAATCGCCCTCTCCGTACAATAAGCCCAGTACGATGTAGGCCGCGTTCAGTTTAGCATCGATGTCCAAAGCCGCGAAAGTACCTTCCGGGCAGCCAATATCTTCGGACCATTTTTTCTGAATCTCCATCCAGGTCTGCTTCCAGTCGTTTGGATACTTTTGTGCCAGGCAATGACATCGGCAATACACTGGTAAAACTGGCTTTTGGGTGGGATAGCGACAAGGGCCTGGTTTACTATTGAGGGAATGTCGGTCGATGTAAATGCCAGCGAGTACATTGCCCCAACATACACCCCGCCGTACCAGCCGTCGCCATAGTTCATAATATGCCCGATCCTATCGCCGATGGCAATGGCCGCATTAGGCATACCCGGAGCCATCAGTCCGGAAAAATCCGCTTCAATCTGAAAGTCAATATCATCAGCGTGGGGATTATTGAGCCAATGTCCGGACTGTGGTGGGTTAATGCCATTGAGGATATTGTAGCGGGCGGCCTGATTGGCGTGCCATAGGTTGTAACCCGCCTGAGCAAAAGCATGAGCAAACGAATCAACCGGCGCATCCAGCCCCGCACGATCAAGTACCTCCACAAACGTGAGGTCCATGTAGATATCATCGTACAGGTCGGGGTTCTCGAGCATGGTCTTTTTCAGATAGCCATCGTACCAGACAATGGGCTGGTAATCCTGGATAAACGTGCCGTTGTATCTAAATTCGGTGGGACCACCAAACGTAACACCGATGGTTTGCCCGGCCCAGCCCCCTTTGATCTTATTTTTCAGCTCATCTGTCGTCAGATTTATTGTTTGGCTTGCCAACTTCGTGCTCTGCTTCTGGCCGAAGGCACTAACCCCCAAAAGTAAAAGAGCGGAGACGGTTATCTTTAGTGGTAGTTTCATGGGATGATCTGGTTTGGCAAAAAATGAGGTTGCCTTTTTGTCGAATAGAATATGATCAGGATGGCAATTTAGTTGAGAGCATGACTATTAAGCCGTGTTTCGTTCATCAGCGCTACACGTATCGGAATGGCAACGTAATTAAAAAGGAAACGGTCGTTCCAAAGCCCAGGAACATCCAATCAAGTCGTTATAAATATGAGTACGACCGGCGAGTTGATCCGACCTGAAATCTGTTCTGGAGCGGCAACTTCGACTACGCCGAGTTTACGGCGAATGCCAACAATATCATTCGGCGTAGACCAACCAATGGCGGCCCTTCCAGTCTGCCCTACATCAATGATTACGCCCTGAACCACAATAATCAGGGGCGGGTACTCAGTCGATCAATGTTACTACCACGGACAGCAGGTGGTGACTCTATCGGTTTGACAGATAAGCTATAAGATGGGGTGACCGGGACGCTGAGAAGCGTGTATCTAGTGAACGAGCCGTGCCTGTTATCAACAAAATGTTTCAGTGACTGTACCGATCTGGCTCTCCTCTCGTTGTAGACATACAATCGCTTTATCAACGCAGCCTATGTATGCTATCTCTCAACGCTTCTATCAACAACTACTTCAGGAGCTCAGCCAGCGCCCCATACGATGCAATCGCTATAAAGTTTCCCTGTTTACTCCCCTGCACGGGGATCCAGCAGCCTTACCCGGATCGACGTTAACTGAGCACAATACCGAGCAGACGGTATTTGCCTTCAATATTATGTTTGAGCGCAATAATCCACAATCGGACTGGCGACTGGTAACGCCACTACGATTCACGGAGTAAGCTGTAACATAAATCGGTAAGACCTTGGGGCGCAACGGATACCGGCCCCGACTAATCTTGCGGGCCCAGTACGCCTAAGCCGTTTATAAACAAACCAGCTATTGAGCGTCAATGCTGAGAACGTATCATCGGCTGCGAAACCAGTGCAGAGCCGCCTGTACTTTCTGGTCGTGGTCAAGCTGTTCGAAATTATCTCCCCCCAGCACTTCGATATCGGGTCGAACCAGGTCCGTATATATTTTACCTCGTCGATCAGCGTCATAATCGACGGCTAGATTCAGACCGGCATGCTCATTGATCGAAAAGCCCTGGTTGGCCGTCGTGTAGCCCGCACTGGGCTCACCAATCAGAACCGAATTTTTTCGACCCACCGTAGCGATGGCAACCACTTCACCCGAACTGGCCGTCTGGCCGCTGATCAGCACGGCCAGCGGAAGATCATTGGGGATGCCCAACGGCAGATGAGCCACCGAAGAGACTTGTTGGGTATCCAAATAGATGTTACCCGCGTTGATGATCCACGCCCCATCGGGTTGTTTGTGTTGGTTCACAAATTGACCCACCATGCCTTCGCCTAAAAGATCAGCCAGCCCAGCTAACATTTGGTACATGCTTCCCCCCGTGTTCACGCGCAGATCCAAAATCCACTTGGTGATCTTGCCCGTATTCACCGCGCGTAAGGCATCCCGGATCGCCTGGGTATCCGCATTGATGTTTTTACCGGTGAAATCGCGGTTACCTGGTAGCAAGATATAGCCTACGTCCTCGCCAATGGTTTGTACCCGGACGGAGGGATAGGTGCTGATGGCTTTACGTACTGCTTGATTCGCGTAAGACGTTTTAGCTGGCTTCCAGGAGTAGCTTTGCCCCTGGAGTTGCAGGGCGCCATGATGATCGCCAATTTGTTGAAACAGGTAAGGGTAGACAGCGGCTACCTCTTGATAGGATTTTGCCGTAGCCGCCCTTTGGTAGACTTGTTCTCTGAGCCTCGACCAATCGATAGTATCCCGATTGATAGCGTTGGTTTGGAGGATGGCGAAGCTTTTGTTGAGCATCAACTTTAGGCTATCGGGGAGAAGTTGATGCTGATGTTGAGCCTGAAGGGAGAAGGTGGTACCAATCAGAAGCGCTGCCAGAAGAATTTTCATATCGGCAAGATAACAGATCGCCCCTGAATCCGTGACTGGCGCGGACGTCGTAGTGATGCTTAGGTACCCCCAGGGGTTCACTCATCAAGGGGCTGCTTCGCATAGAAACAGCCCCCCTTGGACGACACTTGAGAGAACCGACATTCCTAAGACCTCCTCATTGCGACCTCAAATCTCCGTCTTACGTCTCTACTTAAAACAGCGCTTGAGTACGTGCGATGTAACCATCAATCCCAGTTTTAACTACTATTACTCCTGCATGGCCTGCCGGTACTTAGCCCGGTCGAAGTCGCCTTCGTTGTTGGCGATAAAAATAGTAGCGACGGTGTTGCCGATGATGTTAGTGATGGAGCGGGCTTCGGACATGAACCGGTCGACGCCCAGTAGCAGCGCCAGCCCTTCAACGGGAATTACTTTGATAGCGGTTAACGTACTAGCTAGTACGATAAAACCGCTGCCCGTTACGCCAGCCGCTCCTTTCGACGTCACCATCAGAATGCCGATGATGGTCAGCTCCTGGCCCAGTGATAAGTCGATGCCGAATACTTGAGCCAGAAAAACCGTCGCCATGACGAGGTAGATCGACGTGCCATCCAGATTAAATGAATACCCCGCTGGAACGACCAGCCCCACCACCGAGCGGGAACAGCCCATCACCTCAAGCTTTTCCATAATCTGCGGCAGGGCCGACTCCGACGAAGACGTACCCAGCACGATCAGCAGTTCTTCCTTGATGAATTTAAGTACCGACCACAGACTGATTTTATAGTAACGTAACAGCAGGTTCAGGATCACAAAAACGAACAGGAACATAGTAGCGTAGACCGTACCCATGAGTTTGGCCAGCGGCAGCAACGTACTCAACCCGTATTTTCCAATGGTGAAGGCCATGCCCCCAAACGCGCCCAGCGGAGCCAGCACCATAACGACGCTCAGGATATTGAAAAACACTTTGGAGAGTCGTTCGAACGTCTGAATCAACGGTCGGCCGGTCTCGCCCATTTTCGTCAGACCAACACCAAATAATACAGAAAACACCAGCACCTGCAGGATTTCACCCTGAGCGAAGGCTTTTACGGCATTGTCAGGAATGATATGCAGAAAGAACTCCGTCCAGTCCATCCCCGCCCCTTGTTCAGCGTATTTGGAAACGTCTCCCCCCTTGACGGCGGCCGTCTGCACGCCCTCGCCTGGTTTGATTACGTTAGCCAGAATCAGACCGATCGCCAGCGCTCCCGTCGTAACAATCTCGAAATAAAGCAACGCCTTCCCGCCCACGCGGCCCACCTTTTTCAGATCGCCCATATTACTGATGCCCAGTACAATGGTCAGAAAGATGATCGGCGCAATGACCATCTTAATCAGGTTAATAAAAAGATCGCCAATGGGCTTGAGTTTAGCGGCTGTTTCAGGAAAGAAATAGCCCGTCAGGATACCCAGCGTAATGGCAATCAGTACGCGAACGGTCAGGTTGTTCAGGAGTTTCATTAGGAAAAGAGGAGAAAAGGAGGAGGGGGAACGGTCCGCCGTAGCGGGATGGAGGAAAGGGAAGATGGAGAAAAAAATTGAACATAGAGAATGTAATGCTGAAGCGTTACTCTTACTGTTCATTTCACCTTTCCTCCTTTCTCCCCTATTTTATAACTTGTTCTTTAATGGCCCGGATGCGATCGTTGAAGTTCAGGCTGAGGAAATCAATGTGAGGAACCAGTGTGGCTTCCAGCAGACCAATCACCTTGTCGTCGTGAGGGATTCGTTTACCGGTTACCACGCTGACGTATTTCGATGTTACCCAGAGTACGTTTTTGAGGTGCGTTTTACCATCATCCATCATGTAGTACTCCGTCACGATCGTGTCCTCATTATAGTAAATCAGCCGCGACGAAATACGTACCCATTCACTGACCAGTGCGGGGCGGATATAGGCAATCTGATGCTGGTAGACTACCCAGCTGGTTTTCAGTTCGCGAAATAACTGGCCGGGGCTGAAATCATACAGCTTGGCTACCTGATCTTCGCGAGCGTTGAAGTAATAATCGAAGTACTTGGCGTTGTTGAGGTGTTGCAACGGATCACAATCCTGAAACCGGATAATAACACGTGATTCGGTTTCGGTTGGGTAACTCCGGTTGGGGTCTCGTTTAAACATACGGCTGATACGTAGTAATCCTGCTGGTTAACACAAGTTGACAAAATACAGGCAAATTTATTTATACCTGTACGCTGAATTCTGATCTTTGCGTTTATTCAATAAAATCATTGTTAAATTCAAAAAACACTTGACCACCATGCGACATTTTCAGCGTATCGCCCTTCTGTTTGTTGCAACACTACTTTTTACGTCCTTCGCGCCCAAGGATAATCCCGGCGCGGTGGTAGGTACCTGGCTAAACGGTACCAAACGGGGCCACGTCCAGATTTACGAAAAAGGCGGTACGTATTTCGGTAAGCTAATCTGGTTGAAAGAGCCCAACGATCCGGAAACGGGGAAACCCAAAACCGACAGCAAGAATCAGGATGCCAGCCGCCGATCTCGCCCATTACTGAATCTACCGCTCATGTATAACTTTAAATATGATGGTGGTAACGTCTGGAGTGATGGTAAGATTTACAATCCGGAAGATGGCAAAGAATATAACTGCAAAATGACCCTCAAAGACCCCAATACACTGGACGTTCGGGGGTACGTTGGCATTTCGCTACTCGGCAAAACCCAAACCTGGACCCGCATCAAATAAGTAGTTGTGACAGAATACTCGTTGCTGTTTACTAGCCAGCCGAAACAATTTTGTCTTCATTTAGTTCTATTGATGTAATCACTGTGGTTATGCATATTATTCAACTATTATTCAACGTCAAACACTACGATCATGAACGAGACTACGATCAAAGGAGGCTGGAACGAACTGAAAGGCAAGATCAAACAGGCATACGGTGAACTGACCGATGACGATCTAACCTACGAAGAAGGCAAAGAAGACGAAATGTGGGGTAAACTCCAGCAGAAAACTGGTAAAACGAAAGATGAAATCAATAAGACAGTAGCTGATTTATAACCGATCAGTTGATAAAGAGAAGCCGGGGCATACGCTCCGGCTTTTTTTGTACCCCTACCGCTCATCCAATATTTTTATAAAAATTGTTAACAGCTATTCATCTTGCCAACTATTCACGTAGTTTAGTTAAAAATACCCAACTTCTCTTTTTTTCCTCATGAACAAAGCGATACTCGCTCAATTAGCCCGGCGTTGCGTATTAGCGACGGCCGTCGTTATGAGCAGCGCAGCCCTCACGCTGGCCCAGGATAAGCCAGCTAAAATTACCCTGCCTGCCGGTGTCACGCAGGGTGCCTCCGTGGAAGGGATTACCGAGTACCAGTTGAAGAACGGCATGAAAGTGCTGCTCTTCCCCGACCCTTCCAAACCGACCGTTACCGTTAACATTACGTACCTGGTTGGTTCACGGCACGAAGGCCTCGGCGAAACCGGGATGGCCCACTTGCTGGAGCACATGGTCTTCAAAGGGTCAACCAAGCACCCCAACATTCCCCAGGAGCTAACCTCGCACGGAGCCCGACCCAACGGAACCACCTGGCTTGACCGAACCAACTATTTCGAAACTTTTGCCGCCACCGACGAAAACCTAAAATGGGCGCTCGATATGGAGTCGGATCGAATGGTTAACTCGTTCATCAAGAAGGAAGACCTGGCGACGGAGTTTTCGGTTGTTCGAAACGAGTTTGAGATGGGCGAAAACTCCCCTCAAAATGTCTTGAATGAACGGGTTGTGTCATCGGCTTATTTATGGCATAATTATGGTAACTCGACCATCGGGAACCGAACCGACATCGAAAAAGTACCCATCGAAAATCTACTGGCATTTTACAAGAAATTCTACCAGCCCGATAATGCCGTACTGGTCGTAGCAGGTAAGATCGACGAGGGTAAGACGCTGGCTATGGTCAACGACTATTTCGGTGCAATCCCTAAACCAACGCGGGTCCTTCAACCAACGTACAGTCAGGAACCGACGCAGGATGGTGAACGGACGGTAACACTCCGGCGCGTGGGCGACACAAAAGTAGTGTCTGCTCTGTACCACACCATGCCGGGGTCTCACCCCGATTACCCGACGTTGGATGTTATCACTGAGGTGCTCACGAACGAACCCAGTGGCCGGCTGTACAAAGCTTTGGTAGAGAGCAAAAAAGCCTCACAGCAGTACGGCTATTCGTTTACCACGAAGGACCCTGGCTACGTATATTTTGCGGCTGAGATGCTCAAGGATAAATCTCTGGACGACGCTAAAACAGCTTTACTGAATACGCTGGACTCGGTTGCGATCGTTACGCCGGACAAAGCCGAAATCGACCGGGCTAAAGCTAAATTATTGAAAGATGTTGAGCTGAGCTTCAAGAGCGCCGAGCGCGTTGGCTTGGCCATGAGTGAATATATCGCTACGGGCGACTGGCGTCTGGGCTTTCTCTACCGCGATGCCCTTGAAAAAGTAACCCCTGCCGACGTAAAACGAGTTGCCAGCTATTATTTCAAGCCGTCAAACCGGACCGTCGGTCTGTTCGTTCCAGAACAGGCACCCAGCCGGGTAGACGTCCCACAGGCGCCCGATGTGGCAGCCCTTGTTAAAGATTACAAGGGGCGTGCCCTGGTGGCCCAAGGGGAAGCGTTCGATCCATCCCCAAGCAATATTGAGGGGCGCACCCGACGCGTCGAGCAGCCGAATACCTTAGAATTAGCTCTTTTACCTAAGTCGACCCGGGGCAACGAGGTGAACGCCCGTCTGACGCTCCGCTATGGAGACGAGAAATCGCTGATGAACAAAGCGGCCATTTCTAGTCTAACGGCTAGTATGCTCGACAAAGGGACCACTACGCGCAGCCGTCAGCAGATCAAAGACGAACTGGACAAGCTCAAAGCGCAGGTGAACGTATTTGGCGGTGGCAACCAGGTGAACGCCATGATCAAGACGACCAAGGAAAATCTACCTGAAGTTATTCGGATCGTGAGCGACATGCTCAAAAATCCAGCCTTCAACGCGAACGAGTTTGAGAAACTGAAACAAGAGCAGCTGGCACAAATCGAAGCGCAACGGTCCGAACCGCAGTCTATTGCGTTTACCATGTATAGCCGGCAAATGAGTCCCTATTCTAAGGAGGATATTCGCTATACGAGTACCCCGGACGAGGACGTAGCCATGCTGAATGCGACCAAACTGGACGACCTCAAGCAGTTTCACAAGGATTTTTACGGTGCTTCGGCGGGCACGTTCGCTGCCGTGGGCGACTTTGACGAGCCTGTAGTGAAGAAAGTGGTGATGAGTGAACTAGGCACCTGGAAAGCGAAAAAGCCATTCAGCCGACTGGTAACTCCTTATAACGACATTAAACCAACGCCCCAGTCGATTGAAACGCCTGATAAGGCCAACGCGATGATGGTAGCGGGCGTGAATCTACCTCTGCGCGATGACGATCCAGATTATCCAGCACTGGTACTGGGCAACTACATGCTTGGCGGTGGTTTCCTGAACTCACGTTTGGCGGTGCGTATCCGGCAGAAAGAAGGTATCAGCTACGGGGTTGGATCGAACATCTCAGCTAACCCGCTCGACAAAACGGGCTCGTTTATGACTTACGCCATTTACAATCCTGAAAACGCGGAGCGTCTGGAGAAAGCATTCCGCGAAGAAATGGATAAGGCCGTAAAAGAAGGATTCACGGCCGACGAGATCAATGCCGCCCGCGCTGGGCTGGTACAGTCGCGGATGGTAAACCGAGCCCAGGACCCCTCTCTGGCTGGCACACTGAACAATTATCTGTACTTGAACCGGACGATGAACTGGGATGCTGACTTCGAGAAGAAACTAGCCTCTCTGACGCCCGAGCAAGTAAACGCTGCGATGAAAAAACACATCGATCCTAGCAAGATATCAATCATCAAAGCCGGTGATTTTGCGAATGCGGCTAAGAAAGCAGCCGCGCAGAAACCTGCTTCATCGGTGAGCGGTGGCGAAGCCAAAAAATAATCAGATTTTTAGCTAGTGAACAGAACCGGAGCGTTACGTTCCGGTTCTTTTTTATACCTTACAACTAAATATTACGTTATACAACTAATTAATACGTTGCCCCATGAAAACTATTCTACTTATACTCCCTTTTCTGGCTGCTTTGTCAGTCAATGCACAGGTTCAGGTTCAGGTCAGGTCAGCGATCGACCTTCCCGACGACACAAAAAAACAATTGATGCGTACTTACTTACCGGCAATCAAGCCCGCAGAGCAAGCTACCGTTAAAGACATCGCTTACGAAATTGCCAACGGAAATCTCGTGTTAGACTTTCGACGTTTCTTGCATAAAAAGCGCTTTCAACCAAAAGATGAAGCACTTCTTATTCTTAATGGCTATTTTCAGCCGAATGGGCAGGCAGACTTGATTACGTATCGGTTGGAGTCCGACAAGCTCTGGCCCGATGACCAGGAACGCATTCTGACCGGGCTTATTCGCGAATTTTTTGCGACCCACCAATTAACCGTGCGGAGTTACCTCATTGCTACACCATTTCATTACGACTCATTCATCATGTTGTTTAGTGGACAACAAAGGCACGTTATACCAGCAAAGAATACGATAAATGATCTGAGTACGGCTGCGCAGACGAACCGGCCTGATACAGTCACTCGCCTTGTTTTTTCAGGGCTTCATCTGGATACGATTCCTGCTCTACTCTACCGCTTTACCAACGTCGAAGAAATCGAGCTGGGTAATAATAATTTGACGCATCTCCCCGCCCGTTTAACCGCTCTACCCAAACTAAAACGGTTAAACCTGATGACAAATCTACTGACTGAAGACAGTGTTGACTTTTCACGCAACAAACATCTTGTTTCTATTAACCTGCAACGTAACCGGCTCGCTCACGTACCCGTTACGTTACGCAAGAACCGACGACTGACCAGTCTATGGCTGGGAAATAATGACCTGTTGGATGTTCAGGCAAAAACGTTACGTCGCTTAAACGATCTTAATCTTTACAATGTCGGCTTGATGGCGTTTCCCAAAAGCCTTCTGCGCCTGAAGAGGCTGAAGACGCTTGATCTGTATTATAATAACCTAACTGCTTTACCTGCCCAACTGGGAAAGCTAAAACGGCTGGAACAGCTAGCCGTGGCACATAATAATCTAAGCGAACTTCCCAAATCACTACCCAAACTCCGCCGGTTGCAGGAGCTGTACGCTCATCATAACCGTATCGGCCAGCTTCCTCCTCGCTTGGGACAGCTGAATCAGCTACGCGTGCTGGACCTGGGGTATAACTGGTTCTCGGTACCCCCAACGACATTGACTTCACTAACAGCCCTGGAAGATCTGGACATGAGTAATAACAACCTGCAGGAACTACCAGCCTCACTGGCCGGGATGAAACAATTAAAACATCTTTATCTACGGTCGAACCCATTCATTCGGCAAGGGGCTACCAAGGGGCCGTATGCCGGTATTATTCAGCAACTCGAAGCCAACAAAACGGAAGTTTTCTACTAACCAAATAAAATTTTGCTTAGAATCTTCATAATCAATTGCAGATAATATAAAAAATCGCAGAAATCAGCCGAAATTTGTAACGTAAATGAGTCTCCAATGTCTCCTTTACTGATTTTATGCAAGTTGCTGGTCCATCCTTGTCAACCGAACCGAGCCGTTTAAAGCTCTGGTCGGCGCTTACATCCGTTTATATTCTCTGGGGATCTACGTACCTGTTCATTCATTTCATGACGGAACAGATGCCTCCCCTCTACATGGCGTCCATGCGGTACCTGACGTCGGGAACGCTGATGTATGGGTTTGCCCGGTTAACGGGTACTCCGCGGCCTACCCGTGCTGAATGGCAATCGGCGGGCCTGATTGGTATCCTGCTACTCGCCATTTCCAACGGTTTCCTGACCGTAGGACTTCAGTATATCCCAACGGGTATGGCGGCCATGCTGGGTGGTTTATTACCTGTTTTCCTGCTCACGCTCAACTGGGTATCCTTCGGGCGGCAACGTCCTACGAATCTGGCGCTTGCCGGCCTAGTGCTGGGCGTGGTCGGAGTGTATTTCCTCGTTAAACCGGACAAACTACAGGGAACCGGCGGTGTCGACGCTAACGTAATCGGCGCGGGATTGGTTACCGCCGGGAATTTTGCCTGGGCTATTGGCACGTTGCTAACGCCCCGGGTGACCTTGCCATCGGGTACGATTTCCAGTGGGATTCAGATGCTGGTGGGCGGTGGTGTTCTGATGATTGTTAGCCTGCTCGTTGAACCGGTTACTCCACTCAGCATCTTACAGGCGCCTTCGATGGCCATTGGCTCCATGTTTTATCTGGTAATCTTTGGCAGCATTATTGGCTTCTCCTCCTATTCGTGGCTGGCGCGCAATGCCCCGCCCCAGCTTCTCTCCACTTACGCGTTTGTGAACCCCGTTGTGGCCATGCTGCTGGGTTCCGTCTTTGCGGGCGAAATCTTCACCAGTCAGTCTCTCATCGGCGCCGTCATCGCCCTGGCCGGAGTAGTATTAATTACGCTGGGGAGGAAATAATTGTGAATGAGCGAATGATAGAATGAGTGAATAGCTTTGAGTCGTATCTATTCACTCATTCTATCATTCGCTCATTCATTAATTAAAGTTGGTGGTGGGCTGATGCTTGACCAGCCGCCATCGACAACTAGGCTTTGGCCGGTGATATGGCCAGACTGCGGAGAGAGTAGGAACAAGGCGGCATTCGTAATATCATCAACGGTGCCGGGGCGGCCCATCGGCGTGATCCGCGACCAGATCGGCACGTAATCTGGATCGTCCAGCGTTCGTTCGGTTAACGTAGCCCCCGGCGCGACAGCGTTGACGGTGATCCCGAGGGGCGATAAGTCAATGACGAGCTGTTTAGCCAGCATTTCCAGCCCCGCTTTGGTCATACTATAGACGGGCAAACCAGGGTGCGCCTGGTGCCCCACCACCGACGACATAAGCAGGATTCTTCCTCCATGTCGCGGACCCGTCTGATTCTGTTCCCGCATCTGCTTTGCAACCGTCTGCGCCAGAAAGAATGTCCCTCTCAGGTTCAGGTTAATGATCTTCTCGAATGCTTCGGGTGTCGTTGTAAATATGTCGCCGAAGACCGTAATACCCGCATTGGCAACGGCAATATCGATAGCTCCAAATGTCTGTACGGCCGTATCAACCAGATGCTGAATAAACGTTACATCGGACGCATCACCCGGATAGGCCAGACAACGCCCCGGTGTTACCCAGTTCAACGGCGATTGCTGGGCTTGTTTGTTGATCGTATCGGCAGCCAGATGGGCCGCATCGGCGTCAAAATCATTGAGTACTACGTTGGCCCCTTGCTGGGTCAGTGCTTTGGCGATGGCGAAACCAATGCCAATGCCAGCACCGGTAATGATGGCTGTTTGATTCGAAAAGTTGAGCATCTGTTCAAGAAATGAGCGGGTAATACTCCAAAATTTGATCTACTTGTGCAACTTATTTGGTCAGTTATCCTACCCAACGTTTTGATACGTATCGTTGCGATGCGGTCTCGAATGGAAAAGAAATATAGTTCTGAATAGCCTCGAAAACGAACGCCAGCGTTACCCGAGGGTAACGCTGGCGTTCGTACTTTATACTGCTTTACGACTACTTACTGGCAACGAATAACGCCTGCCGGACGTAGCGCCGATCCAGAATCTGGTCGAGCAGAAAGCGGGCCAGATCCGGCCCCGTAATCTGCTGACCAGGTAGATGGTTGATATTCAGACCAACCCCACCCGTAGCAGGCTGTTGCACCAGAAAAGGAACTCGAACGTAAGTCCAATCCAGACCGCTGTCGGCCAGTATCCGAAACTCACGTCGCCGATTGTCCATCATCAGCGGAAAGTGTGCGTCCATGTACTCGGCGGCCTGGCGGGTAGGTTCATCCAGTTGCTCGGAGCCCGTCACGAAGAGACTGCTGACAACCACGTACCGACGAATGCCTAGCTGCTGCATGGTTGCTACAATATGCTGCGCGACATCGGCTATGATAGGCACTGTCTCTCCCTTCGGGTGTCCCAGGGTGCTGAGCACCGCATCGCAGCCCTGAAAGACTTGAATAAGTGAATCAGGCGAACGGGCGTCACCCGGAATGATCGTTAGCCGCTCATGGGCCAGATCGAACTGTTCGGGATGGCGTAGAAGCACACGGACGTGGTAGCCCGACGCCAGGGCTTCTTGTATTAATGGACGACCGGCCTTGCCGGCCCCGCCTAGAATGGCAATGGCTGAATTTTTGGGAGTTGACATACAGCTGAAGACTTATGCTTGAAAGAATACAACAACCAATCACCTGCCCGGCAGTAACCTACAGGCAGATGATTGGTTGGGCGCTCACTAGGAAAGGACGAGCGCAAAGCGATATGTCTTAGCAGAGTTTAATGCGTTAAAACTACGGACATTATGGTAATATCCTAGCGTCGCGAAGCCGTTAACTAGTGCGAATCCCGTCTAACGACGCTACCCGATCCACCTTTCAGGAAATCAAAGTCAGCACCCTCGTGGGCCTGCGTTACGTGCCGGATGTAGAGATTGACGTAACCCCTTGAATAGCCCAGATCAAGCGGTTTGAACTGCACCAGCCGCCCGGCCAGTTCTTCGTCGGAGACGTGCAGGTGTAAACTACGCTGCTCAACGTCAAGCGTAATCAGATCACCGTTCTGCACCAGGGCCAGGTTCCCCCCCACGGCGGCTTCGGGCGATACGTGCAGGACGACCGTACCGAAGCCGGTACCGCTCATCCGTCCGTCCGAAATCCGGACCATATCGTGCACACCCAGCGCCAGAATCTTGGCGGGCAGCTGCATGTTCCCCACCTCAGGCATACCCGGATAACCTTTCGGCCCCACGTTCTTCAGAACCAGCACGCAACTGGGATCAACGTCCAGCTCGGGGTCGTCGATGCGGGCTTTGTAGTCGTCGATGTTCTCGAACACCACCGCCCGGCCCGTATGCTGCATGAGCGACGGCGACGCGGCCGATGGCTTCAGGACGGCTCCGTTCGGGCAGATGTTACCGCGCAGGACAGCTACTCCCGATTCGGGCTTGAACGGCTTATCGACGCTCGCAATCACCGCGGGGTCGTAACACTGGGCGTTAACGCAGTTATCGCCGATCGTCCGGCCGTTAACCGTCAGCGCGTCGTTATGCAGGAACGGCTGTAGTTCGCGAATAATGGCCGGGAGCCCACCCGCGTAGAAAAGGTCTTCCACAAAATGTTCGCCCGAGGGCTGCAAATTGGCCAGCAGCGGAATCTTGGCCGACAGTCGATCAAAATCATCCAGTGACAGGTCAATCCCCACCCGTCCGGCGATGGCGGTCAGGTGCAGGATGAAGTTGGTCGAGCCACCCAGCGCGGCATTGATCATGATGGCATTTTCGAACGCCTGCCGGGTCAGTAGTTTGGATGGCGTTACGTTCTCACGGGCCAGTTCTACCGCCCGGACGCCCGTCATGTGCGCCAGCACTTTCCGGCGCGAATCGGCGGCCGGTATAGTAGCGTTATCGGGCAGGGCCAGTCCCAGCGATTCGACCATGGCAGCCATCGTGCTGGCGGTTCCCATCACGGCGCAGTGCCCCTGCGACCGGGCCATACTCGCTTCGGCCGCGACAAACTCCTCCTGCGACATCAGCCCCATTTTAAAATCTTCGGCGAAGCGCCACAGATCACTCGTCCCGATTTTGCGTCCCTGAAACCGCCCGGCCAGCATCGGTCCACCCGATACGACCAGCGTGGGAATATCAACGCTACAGGCTCCCATCACCAGCGAGGGCGTGGTTTTATCGCAGCCGCACATCAGGATAACGCCATCCAGCGAGTTACTCCGGATACTTTCCTCTACATCCATGCTGGCCAGGTTCCGGAACAGCATCGCCGTGGGTTTGATCTGGCACTCCCCCAGCGACATCACTGGAAACTCCAGCGGAAAGCCACCAGCTTCCCACACTCCCCGCTTGATGGCTTCGGCCAGCTCACGAAAATGGGCGTTGCAGGGCGTCAGTTCCGACCAGGTATTGCAGATACCGATAACGGGTTTCCCTTCAAATTCGTGATGCGGAAAGCCCTGGTTTTTCATCCAGGCGCGGTAAATAAAGCCGTCTTTTCCGGTACGGCCGAACCATTCTTGCGAGCGAAGGGGCATAAAGTCAGTGAAACAAGGTTGGACAGGAAAGTAGCCGATGATAGTAATCTACCAGTTCGCCTATCATTTTCGGTCGGAATGCCCCAGGTCTTTTTCTGGATTGACAACATCCCGAACCAGTTGCTTCAGCTCTTTGATCTCCGGAAATCGGCCGGCAACCTTCCGGTCGAAAATCACCTGCTCACCGATACGAACGGAGAAGCGACCACTCACCTCGGCCGGATGTAGCAGTACCCCGTGCACATCGTCGGTGAACGTCGTGAGCAGTTCCTGTGCCATCCAGGCCGACCGCAGCAGCCAACCACATTTAGGGCAGTATTCGATGGTCACGGTAGGTTTCATTCGGCGTCGTTACGTGTTAATTATTATCAAACTAATCGGCTTCCATTCGGAGCCAGCGTAGCTACGGCCGACAGGACGATATGACCTGCGTCATCCGGCACACCCAGCACCAGTACTTCTGACACGAATGGGCCGATCTGTTTCGGCGGAAAATTGACCACGGCCAGCACCTGCCGCCCCACCAGCGTCTCGGGCGTATAGTGGTGCGTTATCTGCGCGCTTGATTTTTTGTGACCAAGCTCGGGGCCAAAATCCAGCAGTAACTGGTACGCGGGTTTACGCGCCTGCGGAAACGGACGGGCCTCCAGAATTGTCCCCACGCGAATATCGACGCGTTCAAAGTCAGACCAGGTAATCATAATAAGGATGCTTACACCAATCGGATGCCAGTTTCCTCCAGCACGATCTTCCGTTCGCGGTAGAGCGTACCAATAGCTTTTTTGAATGTCTTCTTGCTCATTTCGAGCGTACGGTAGATCTCGTCCGGAGCGCTGCTATCGGTCAGGGGTAAAAATCCACCTTCGGCTTTGAGCGTCGCCAGAACACGCTGGGCGTTGGGCTCAACATTGTCGTAGCCGCTCCGTTGCAGACTGACGTCTACCCGGTTATCATCCCGAATGTTTTTGATGTAGCCAACCATCTGATCGCCGGGATGCACCGTACGGAAGATTTCATTAGCGTACACCAGCCCTTTGTAGCGGTTGTTGATGATTACGTTGATACCCAGATCCGTTTCCTCATAAGCCAGCAGTTGTACCTCCTCCCCTACATACAGATCGCTCGCATCAGTATCCAGAAACCGGTTGACACGGGGCGAGGCTACCAAGCGGTTCGTTTGCCGGTCCAGATACAGATAAACAACGTACCATTCGCCCACGGCCATCGGCTGACTCTGTTCCCGGTAAGGCACCAGCAGGTCTTTTTCCATGCCCCAGGCCATAAAGGCTCCTGTATTATTCACGTAAGCCACCTGTAGCGCAGCAAACTCACCCCGCTGGATCGCGGGGGACAGGGTTGTCGCTACTGGTCGACCTTCGTGGTCGGGGTACACAAATACGTCGATCTCGTCGTCGAGTTGCAACGTAGCTGGTACGTATTTGTTCGGCAACAGCACATCGTCGGCGGGATCACCGTCGGGATCGCCGAGAAAGAAACCAACGCTGGTATCACGTAGCGCGACCAGCCTATTCATTCGTCCAAGTTCAAGCATAGTACGTCTAGTTAACAACCCAGGCGGGTCGCTGACGGATTGGGGACAAAGGTCGGAGTTTTGCGGTGAAGTGCCAGCATTCGGACGAGATGGACCTTCATAAATCCAATTTTAATGTCTTCCCAACTGGCCCAAGTCTTCCGGTGTAAATCCATGAAGGTCAGCTTTTTGGCCTGTACATTCACAAAATCCGTTTTTGTCATATAGCCTTCTTTCATGCAATTTTCTGACAATCAAGAGAATACATAGCAAGGACTTAGCGTTATACCTATTCATCATCCAGAGTAGAGTTTTGATCAAACGAGTTGGCATCTTTCTGCTAATGGTCATTTTCTGGCCCGGCACGACGGTTACGGCAAACGTTACCTCCTCTTCTTTCACCTCACGGACTGCCCAGCGAACAAGACAAACAACGCAGTCCAACGTACTGACAACGCTCTTAACGACCACAACAGCACCCGAGCTCCCTTTGCTGGACGTTAATTTTTGTGGCGAATGTTTACCCTTTGAACAAACCGATGTGGTGGATCGCTGGAAACGCGTTTTTACGTTGTTTCGCAGTAACTCCTCCCGTGATCTGGGTTCCCTGCGCGAGCGGGCCGATAAATTCTTTCCGGTTATCGACCCCATTCTGACCAAGTACGATATCCCCAGTGATTTCCGGTACATTCCATTGGCCGAGAGCGGTCTACGCCCGAAGGCTGTGTCGCGGGCAGGAGCAGCCGGTTACTGGCAGTTGATGCCCGGTACGGCACGAGCCCTGGGCCTCAAGGTAAATAGCCGCGTCGACGAGCGGTTCAACGTTCAGAAAGCCACGACGGCGGCCTGCCGGTACTTACGGCAATTGTACGATCAACTGGGTTCGTGGTCGCTGGTAGCAGCAGCCTACAATGCCGGGCCGGGCTACCTGCAAAACCAGCTTCGGCGGACCGACCACCGCGATTATTATCGGATGTCGCTGCCCCGCGAAACGAAATATTACCTGTTTCGGGTACTGGTCTACAAGGAAGTTATGTCGCGTCCTGACGACTACTCGGCCTTCCTGAAACCGCTGATCAAAACGGCGTATCAGCCCTGGGTGGAGTCACACCAGACGTATCTGAGCTGATTCAGAAGTGCTTAGTTTTAAAATTGCCCCATTCCCGCATGATACCGCTGGAATGGGGCAATTTTTTGGGCGTAACCGGCTACCTTTGCACACTTTTGTCAGAAACATTGTCTGCTTTTCCAGCAAGTTTTTGACAAAAAAAACCCTGACCGGGTAAAACAGTTATCTACACGTACCCCCTGGCTGGGTTTCACGCTTTTGGTATTACTTTGACGCCTAAATGCAATCTGACGTAAATAAATCGGCTTCGTCGAACAAACCATTACTGACGCGTCGGATCGACTCTTTCTTCACGACCATTGCTGACGTTGCCAGCTTTAACGCCCGCTTCTTCCGGGAGCTGGCTATGCCGCCGTATGAGTTCAAGGAAATTGTACGGCAATGCTACGAAGTTGGCTATCGGTCATTACTCCTGATCTCGGTAACGGGTTTTATTACCGGTATCGTTTTCACGAACCAGTCAAGGCCTTCGCTGGCGGAGTTCGGGGCTACGTCCTGGCTTCCCAAGCTGATCGCGATTGCTATCATTCGGGCATTGGGGCCGCTTGTTACGGCCCTCATTGCCGCTGGCAAGGTAGGCTCAAGTATTGGGGCCGAACTGGGCTCAATGAACGTAACCGAGCAGATCGATGCAATGGAAGTTTCGGGCACCGATCCGTTTAAATTCCTGGTTGTCAGCCGCGTTATAGCCACATCATTTACAATTCCGCTCCTGACCATGTACACCGTTTTTGTGGCCCTCATCGGCGCATACATCAACGTGAACGTCAACGAGCAGACCAGCTTTCCGAGTTTTATTCAGGAGGTATTCGGGGCCATTACGTACCTCGATATTTTCGCTTCGGTGATAAAATCCATTGTTTTTGGTTATACCATCGGCATGGTTGGTTGTTATAAAGGGTACCACTCATCGAAGGGAACGGAAGGAGTCGGGAAGGCCGCTAACGCGTCCGTTGTAACGGCGATGTTTCTGGTTTTCATGGAGGAACTGCTTTCGCTGCAGATCGTGGGCGCTCTCCGGTCCTCCTGATCATTTTCCGTTTCATTTGTCAATCACTAGTCACACTAGTCACCTATGCAGGCAACACCCACTCAATCTGAACCCGTCATCCAGATTCGCAATCTCAGAAAATCTTTCGGTTCGCTGCACGTGCTGCAGGGGGTTGATCTGGATGTGCAGGATAACGAGAACATGGTGGTACTGGGTCGGTCCGGAACGGGTAAATCGGTGTTGATCAAAATTCTGGTCGGCCTGCTCAAGCAGGATGCCGGCGAAGCCATTGTGCTGGGAAAAAACGTTCAGCAGCTGAGCGGCAAAGAGATGGATCGCTTTCGCCAGCAGGTAGGCTTTTCGTTTCAGAGCAGTGCCCTCTACGATAGCATGAGCATCCGCGAAAATCTGGAGTTTCCGCTGGTGCGGAACGTACGGAATCTGTCGCAGGCCGAAATCAACAAGGCCGTCGAAGAAGCGCTGGACGACGTTGGGCTTTCGCAGGCCATCAACCAGATGCCATCGGAGTTATCGGGTGGTCAACGAAAACGAATCGGGATTGCCCGTACGCTGATTTTGAAGCCCAAAGTGATGCTGTATGATGAACCAACGGCGGGCCTCGACCCTATTACCTGTATTGAAATCAACAACCTGATCAATGAAGTCAGGGAACGTTTCAAAGCAACGTCGATCATTATTACCCACGACCTGACCTGCGCGAAAACAACCGGCGACCGGGTAGCTATACTGCTGGATGGCCGTTTTGAGCGCGTGGGCACGTTCGATGAGGTTTTTGCCGACAAAGACGAACGCATTCAACAATTTTACAACTATAATTTTACGAATTAAGCAACGAAGTAGCTGGCTGCTGGCTAATAACCTGCCCTGCTAATCGCTAACGACTCGGCTCCAATGAGTACAGAATCAAATAAACGCTCAGTTATTGTCGGCATTTTTGTCCTGCTTGGTATTGTGATTTTACTGGCTGGTATTTTCGTACTAGGTGGCCAGCAAAAACGCTTTTCCAAAAGCATTAATATCTCTACGGTTTTCAAGGACGTGGCCGGGCTCAAAGCCGGGAACAACGTCTGGTTCTCAGGTGTCAAAATCGGGACGGTCAAACGGATCAAGTTTGCTGGCAGCGCGCAGGTCGAAGTAGACATGACCGTCGAAGAGAGCGCTCAGCCTTACATCCGGAAAGACGCCAAAGCGACCATCAGCTCCGACGGTCTGATTGGTAACAAAATCGTTCTGATCGTAGGCGGCACGACGAGTCACCCTGAAATTGAAGAAGATGACCGGCTTCGGTCGCAGGAGGCTCTGAGCTCGGATCAGGTACTGGAAACCCTACAGGAAAACAACCGGAACCTGCTCAACGTCACCAACGATTTCAAGGCGCTGGTCGGTAATATCCGGCGCGGTAAAGGAACGGTCGGCGCTGTACTGACCGACTCGATGGTAGCCAACAACTTCAAGCGGGCTATGCAAAACCTCGAACGGGCATCGGCCAGTACGGCACAGGTTACCAGTTCGGTGTCTCGTTTTGCCGCTAAGCTCAACACCAAAGGCTCTCTGGCCAATGAATTGGTAACCGACACGACGGTATTTAAACGCTTCAGCCGTTCGGCGGCTCGTCTGGAAACGGCAGCCACCTCAGCCGAACGCACGATTGGGACGCTGAGTCAGACGTCAACTAACCTCAACCGAGCGTCGGAGAAGCTGAACAATACGAATTCGCCCTTAGGCGTCTTACTGACGGATCAGGAAACGGCCACCAACTTACGGAACACGTTGAGTAACCTCAGTACGGGCAGCGCCCTGCTAAACGAGGACCTGAAAGCCGCTCAGAATAACTTCCTGCTCCGTGGCTATTTTAAGAAACAGAAGAAACAGGAAGCCAAGCAAAAAGCGGACAGCACGGCCAATGCCGACACCAGCCGCAGACGGTAACCATACGTGGCAGGCGTTCAGATGAATTCCTGCCACGAAATAAGTCCAATGGCCAGTACGGCCAGCACTAGCCCAATCCGATTGGCGGTAGAAAGCTGCTCCCGAAAGAAGACGGTAGCCATCAGCGCTGCCAGTAAAATCACGCCGATGTTATAGAGCGGGTACACGAGCGCCCCATTATTCTGAAAAGCAGACAAGGCCAGCAGCAGCGTGTAGAAACTCAGGAAATTGGGCACGCCTAACGTAACGGCCCCCACAAAGCTTTTTGCCTCAATTTTCTCTTTTCCCTGAATAACCCGTACGATCAGCATCACCAACCCCGCGACAATAGCGCCCAACACCATTGTCAGCGTTACCTGTACTGTCTGGTTGGCCGACGGAATAAAGCGAAGGTTGATGTAGTTAATCGTCGTATTCGTCGCGCCGTAGCCTAGAAACACAGCTACCGGCAGTAACACGGCCGCTCCTACCCGCCGACGGTTGAGTTGTTCGCCCGTTCCGGCCAACGGCGCCGTCTCGACCTCGCTTTTGCGGTACGTGCTCAGCCCAACCGCCAGCACGGCAATCACTAATCCCAGGTAGTTCAGGAAATTGAATCCCGCTCCCGATGCGCTACCGGGTTGAAAGACGAACAGGCTAAAGCAAACCGGAATCACCAGCGACAGATTGTTAGCCAGCGACGTAGCAGTGATTCCCATCGTCTGGGTTGACGCCCCTGACAGCAAAAACGTCAGAATAAAGCCGACACCCAACGCCAGCGACGGCCAGGTCCAGGGCTGCGAAAAATCGAGCGAAAACGACTGACCCGCTGGGAGTAACAACCACCCCGTCAGAAAACAGACGATGTAATTAAAGACAATGGCCTGAAAGGTATTGACACCGTAACGCGGAAACAACCGAAAATTCAGCAGCAGTACGACCGACAGGACAATGCTGGTAACAAGGAATAACATACGAGGCTAGTAAACTACATTCTGATGCCGATCAGAACGTTTTAATTCGACGTAGAACGATTTATTACGTTCGCCAAAGATACAGTCGAACGAGTCAATCTTTTACTTACCGTCGCTGGGCTCCCGGCTATGTCACGTTGGTAACAAATAAGCAATTACGTGGTGATCCAACCAACTCGTCTGCGCCAGGCCTCATATGCCTGCTGCTCCGATTGTTGTTCGGCTGCCGTTTGGGGCTCCTCCTTCTCAACGTTCATTTGAGCGGTCAGCTCAGCCAACCGTTCCTCAACAGTATTGAGTCCTAGTTGCTGGCGACGTTGGTTGACCTGGTCAATAGGTCCGTCTAGCTGATAGGGTTCAAGCTGGCTCTGTTCATTGCGAATAAATTGAGTGCCGTACGATTGAGGCCGGTTCTCATACATGGCAATTCGGTCCGACAGAAACGCCACGTTAACGGGATCGATCGTTCTCGACGTTTTCTGTTCATTCAGTAACGCAAGAACGCGTTTCATGAAAGCAGGTAAGCTGATGGCGTGCTGGACCAGTAACCAGGCGGCCTGACTAGCCTCCTCGCCTACCTGTTCCTGGGCGGGCCAGCCAATCTGGTCGATGATCTCCTGAAGTCGACGGGCATTATCCAGATGCACGGCTTCCATGTCCGGGCTATACCCACGAAACAGCTTCCCGTCGGCAATAAGTCGTTGCCGAACGTCAAGGTCGTGCTTACGCCGTATTATCAGCTCTTGGGCAATATCAGGATGCAGCATCGAAAGTTAGATAAAGCCGGTAATACCAGTGTTTACGTCAAGCTTTGTGTCCCAGAAAATGACTTTTCAACCTGACTGGCCAAGGCGCTTTGGTACCGTTTCTGGTAGTTCAGGTAAAGCAACCCAGTCAATACAGCCAGCGACGCGCTCACGAAAAAAGGGACGACATACATGTGTTCGTTTGACAGCCATAGTGCCAGTAAAAAGGACCCTATCGAAACGATACCTGCGAAAACGGCATATAGCGTATTTCGATAGAACCAACTATATGGAAAGAAATGCGCTCCGGTAATAATCGCATATGTCATAACGAAATAGAGCGGCATTTTTCCGAGTACAAAAAACAACAAAGGGAAGTAAAACAATTGCGCAAAATTCAACCAAAGGCCCAGTGGTTGTAATGGATTATTTTTAACCGTCCAGGCAGTTTTAAATACTTTTGACAGTGCGAAAGCTACTGGCAGCATGGGTGCTCCGACGCAGAACGTAAGAATTGACTGCGTGTAGGGCGTTACGTCCAGCGTCCAGACAAAGCCAATCGCAAACCATATCAGACTGGCGGCACACGTAAAATTGAGCCCATTCTTCGCTTCGATTGCCAGTTCGTCGCGTAGCTCGTCCAGTTGATGCGTAGTAATCATAGGGGACTGTTTGGAAAAAGTACTATCCATGTCAAAATCGCCTTTTTTTGTCATCCCTCCTGTCGTCGGGATGACAAAAACAATCCCCCAAATAATCTCTAAAAAAGTTCTCTTGGGTTATAAAGCAGTATGATCGACCAGTCAGCAACGGGCCTGTAAGTAGGCATCGCATTGTGCGTGTTATCTCTTCCAAACTACAGCTGTAATTTCATGCCTTTGTGAGTCGCTTTGAAGCCTAAGCGCTCATAGAATCGAAGCGCGTCAGGCCGCTGCTTATCAGTGGTGAGTTGGAGTATGTGGGCACCCCGTTGCCTGGATCGTTCAATGGCCCACAGGAAGAATTGCTGGCCAACGCCTTCACCCCGGTGGTGTTTGTGAACTCTGACCGCTTCGATTTGTGCCCGGATGCCCCCCTGATAGGTCAGGTACTGAATGAAACTCAGTTGCAACGTACCAATAATCTCTCCGGATTCATTTTCAACGACAATAAGCTCCTGATTAGGGTCGCTGGTGATACGTTCGAATGCCTGATAATAGGCAGCGGGCAATGGCGTTCTAAAATCTTCTCTAGTTTGCCCCAACTCATCGTCTGCCAGCATTTGAACGATGGCTAAAATATCACCGACTTGCGCCTGTCTAAACTTCATTTTTTACAATTCTACTGTAAACAGAAACCCGATCTACTTGTCAGGCTGATTTAATAACCACCCACGGTAACGCAAAACGGCAACCGCCATTTATTTGGGCATGATCGTCGATAAAATAGCAATGATTTCGGCCTTCGTTGCTTCGCTAAACTGAACACTCCCCGCCAGTTGCAGTGAACCGCTGGAGCGAGACAATGTGTACAAACGACCTTCGTACGAACGACGCGTTACGCCAGCATTTTCACCGTAGTACAACACAGCGAACAGGTCGTTTGCTATTCCAAACGTAACACGGTTCGGTAATACGTCGTCCTCTCCCCTGGCATTCCGAAACGGAATTGAAGCCGTTAGCGGGACAGCCAGGCGTTCACCGTAGTATATCAGCGAGCAGGGATAAGCATTCGGGTTGCAAAACGTGGCATTGATCGTTGCCTGCTCATCTCTACGATTAATGAAGGTAGGCTTATCACCAAAGTCACTGGAGGAGGTTCGTAGTTTAAAGCCGCTTCCTATGTACTGGTTTTCTGGAAACTGAATTATGTAGTCAGTATTGAGGTCAATTGTTGCCCAGCCACTTTTAGACTGGGCAATAGTGTCAATGGGGTCAACTGTCTTTTCGTTGCATGAGAGTAAACTGGTGAATACGATCACGAAAAAAGAAACCAGCCAAGTCTTCATACCCGTACAATTTAGTTTCTGATAAGACCCCATTCTTTTTCATAGAGTTGTGACACAGGCGATTATTCGCCGTCTCGTGTGCGTTCGGAACGTATCCTCTATGTTTCAAGAAACCCGGCATCAGCATTACAGCCTCTCTCCCTTAATTAAAATAGCCGTTTGAACGGATTGCTCTTTCAAGTGCAAAAATTGCTTACGGCTCTCGTCATTACTGAAAGCGGCAAAGTCCTCCTCCGTATCAAACTTTACAAAATGAATTTCGTAGGGACGGTCCATCTGTTGTTCGACGTAGGCCTCATCCGTAGGACGTATGCGTAGCAAAAGTTGACCATTGTACTTCGCAATGAGTGGAATAGCAACCTCTTCAAACTGATGGAAGACTTCCTGCTGCCCTTCTTTAACGTAGACTAACTGAGTTAAATAAATCATGATGAGTTTGGCCGAGTGGCCTATGTCTTACATCTTTTCTCGAACACACGAAAGCCCGACGATGGGTTGCCAACTTAAAATGGCGACCCAATAGTCCTTTCCGTGCAGCTCAACGCCTTCGGGAGAAACCTTCACCGGATGCCACTGAATCTGGGAAAGGCCCACCGACTGTAAAGCCGTTTCGTGGGTAGATTTTTCGAGGTGGTAATTGGTAACGGCAATGTGTGACGCATCCGACTGATAAAAGCGATACGTAATGGCGGCTCCTTCTTCGTAACTATCGTTTTCGCGGGTGAATCCATACGGAAACATGATCGCAGCACTACCTTGATAATCAGGATTGCTATTAATAGTAATGAAACGGCCGCCGGGTTTCAGATGGTTGACAATAACCCGGCACATCTGATTGAGTTCGTCAGCCGTGCGGGCGTAGTTAAGCAGGTAACTGGCGCAGATCAGGTCGAATTTCTTGTCGAGGTTGAGCAGCAAAACATCCTGGCAGTGATACTCAAGTCCGAGTTGCGAAGCGGCTTCAGCCTCCCGCGCAAGTTGAATCATACCATCCGAAATGTCAACCCCTGTAACCTGAGCCGCCCCTCTATACTTGATCTGCCGGGTGTAAAACCCTTCTCCACAAGCTAGATCGAGCACATCCAGGTCGGACAGATCGCCTGCCAACGCAAAGAATGTGTGCGACTCGACGTAGTTTCGCCAGGGCAATAACTTTGAGGCCTGGTATTCTTTTGCAATTGCGTTGTAATCGGTTGCCATTACGCGGGTGGTTGAGATGTAGGAAAGAAGCCTCTTTTATCAGCAGGGCGTGACTTTGCGTCATGACCAGAGTGTTAGTAATGATTCCTTGAACATGGTTTGTCACCAAAGGCGGGACTCTACACTTTATACCACCCCTGTTTTCTCCGCCTTATTCAGTCAACGCTTACTAGTATTCCGGCTACTCTTGTTGCTTACCACCCAACGCCACCATGTGCTTATGACGAGCGTAGCGAGACATTTACACACATGGGAGGTTGGGCTGTCGAATCTTCACTTCGGGACGAGCGTACTGTCGCAGGAGAGCTGGTTTATGCAGATTCAGGGCCGTACTGATGTTTGTACTTGGGACGGTAAAAAGCGATGCCCTCCACAAAATCGAAATCTTTCTTGTTAAAGGTGAACAATTCAACCGGATAGGTTAACGCGGTTGCTGCGATAATCATGTCAGCTATGCCCGGTCGTTTCGCATAATGTTCCCAAGTCAGATTGAGTAGTCGACGTGAGATTTCAGCGTCCAAACCAATCACGTTAAACTTGTTGATAGTTTCGACCGTTTTACGTTTTTCGCTACGTTTCATACCCACATACATTTCCGCTTCTGAAATTACACTCAGAAACAGACGGTCAAAACCAAGCTCATCCAATTCCTGAACCATCACGGGCACTCCTCGGAAATAGTCAAACAATACGTTAGAATCGCACAGGATTATCTTCTTTTTGGCCATGCTTTCGCCCGGATTGATGCCATAGTACGTTCATCACTAGCCCAAATACCACCGAAAGCGGCAGGAGTCTCGCCAGATTTAGCGTTACTCTTGCGCAGGAGTGGAATCATAACTTCGGGTTCTGTCTCAGTTTGAATGCCGTTTTCAATCAACAGCTTTAGAGCTTTGGCGTAATCCTTATCGTTGACAGTCAGTGTTTTCATTCTATTGTAGCGTATAACACAATATTACAACAACCTTAGCATTAATTTAGCCCTATATTGTAGCTTTTACCCAAGCTTAAATGCCGGGGCGTTTGGCTTGTCAACCGCAACCCGACTCACGAGCCAAAAGCTGACTTGTTGAGCCGTACGCCTGTCGCCGGTAACCCGCCTTTGACTAGCATTTTGGCCGATTCACCCAACACCCACAGGGGCTGATGGATGAAGCGACCACTGCAAACAACAAACGTAGTGTCAACCTTTACACCCCTGTTTGGTTGGGCTGCAAACCGTCCTGCGGGACGTGCGTCTTGTCAGCGGTAGCCTGCCCACGCGGAGCGAAACACAACGCACGAATCCGATTCCAGACCTGCGCGAAGCCTTCCCGCTACGGGCTGAATCCGCTTTTTGTCAAGCCACCGTTTCAGGGCGTTTCCCCTGTCGCACGCCACCTGCCCAACCTGTCAAACTCACCAATTCAGGCGGTTAACTTGTCAACGGGAGCTGCCTAACGAGCTAAACAGCCTGCCTGTCGAGTCGTGCGCCCTGTCGCCGGAGCGATGACAAACACACTTTTCAGCTTGTTGTGTTCACCCAACATACTATTGTACGCAAGAGCGCTTAATATCAATCCACTGACTATCAGGCATTCCATATTAAGCGCACTGTTTTTTATTTAGCTTTGTAGCCTTAGTCCTTGTCGGCTAACAAGGATAGAGTTTTAACACGTAGTAGGCAACTAGATGAAGGGTACAGAAACGGTTATCAAAACCGAATTTATTATTCGGCAGTGGTCGATTGACGGATTTCCCAACTACTTCTTCGGTACAGACAAACAGTTATATCGCTTTGACGCCCGAGGCCAGGTAAAACGAAACAAACGGGTTTTGATTGGAACGACGCAGGGTTACATACTGAAACGACAGTTTTACAGTTTAGCCAGGCTCCGTCCGATGCTACGTCGGTATGACCCGGCTACAGATTATCCAGCGGACTTTTAAGCGTGCTGATTTTGTCGGCTGTTACGTGGGTGTAGCGCATAGTCGTCAGGATACTTTCGTGGCCCAGCAGTTGCTGGATATAGCGGATATCCATACCGGATTCGAGCAGGTGGGTAGCAAACGAATGCCGTAACGTGTGGATGCCGCCCCGTTTAGTGATTCCCGCAAATTGAACCACATCGCTGTACACTTGCTGCACGGTACGGTTGGCCAGCGGCTCCTTGTTTTCAGCATTTTCAAACAGATACACCTGTGGTTTGTTTTGAGCCAGGTATGTCTCGAGCGTATTTTCCAGCTTCTCCGAAAACATCACAATCCGATCTTTCCGGCCTTTACCACCCCGAACGGTGATCAGCCGCCGAACGCGGTCAAGGTCAACCAGCCGCAGCATGATCACTTCGCTGAGCCGCAGGCCGGTCGCGTACACCAGTTGAAACAGCGTCCGGTATTTCAGACTCGTCGTCGCCCGGAAAATGGCCTTGATTTCATCCACGCTGTATACCGTTGGCAACTTGACGGCCTGACGCGGATAGTCGACATCGTAGTATTCTTTATCGCGCTGCAGGACTTTCTCCTGATAGAACTTCCACGCGTTGATATGGACATTAACTGTCGCACTGCTCAATCGACGCTTGTCGACCAGGTAGAGTAGGTATTGTTGGTACTGTGATTTTGTCAATCCTTCAACCGGCTTGTCGCCCAGGTAACGAATCAGCATAATCAGTGCCTGCCGGTAGTTTTTCAGGGTCTTGTAGCTGTACGCCTGAACCCGCAGGGCATTACACACAGCCACGATAACCGGATGCTGATCGTATTCATGCTGGGGCGGTGCGTAACGAAATGGTAGTCGACGCGCTGTTGTTCGTTGTTTGCTGACAGGTGGCCAGGGCGGATTGGTTGCCTGTTCTACTTCAGCGGGGGTTGCGGCAGGTTTATAGAGCCGCACAACGGCCTCGTCGAAGCGACAATAGTCACGGCCAAAAAGTTGCCCAAGCTTTATTACGTTTTCCCGGTTATTAGGCACCACCCAGCACCGGCGGCTGTAACTCCATCGTCGACCCGGTATCTGGCGAATCAGATCATTGCCAATGGGGTCTTCGGGAAAAGAAACGGTGAGCAGGCTGACATCGTTGTCATCGATGCGGATTGTAATCATGGCAGGAAGGTGGTACAGTGGTTACCATTAAAGCTACAAAAAAGGGGCAACCTACCGGCTCCCCCTTTTTCTTTTTAGACCGGATCAACAGGTTGCTGATCTGCGAAACCCTGTTAATCCTACCTAAAAACTACTTCTGCTCGTACTTGTCTTTGTACGTTTTATACAGGCGTTTGTGGCGGTCGTCCAGGTTGACTTTTCGGCCCTGGATGAAGACCTGCTCAACCAGGTTTGTGCGCATATCGAGGGCATCACCCGCCGAGACGAACAACGTCGCGTGCTTACCTTTTTCCAGCGTCCCAACGGCGTTGTCGACACCCAGGATTTTGGCGTTGTTCGACGTAACGAGTTTCAGGGCCTCTTCGCGGTCGGTGATACCAAAGCCAGCGGCCGTACCCGCCAGGAAGGGCAGGTTCCGGGTGCGCCACCACTCTTCGGCGTAGCTCAGGCCCACCAGCACACCCGCTTTTTGCAGGATGCCCGGCATGCGGTACGGCAGATCGACGTCCTCGTCTTCGCGGTTCGGCAGGCGATGCAGGGCGCTGAGGATAACCGGTACGTTGTTTTCCTTCAGGAACGTAACAACCCGGTTGGCTTCTTCCCCACCCACGATCACGACTTTCTGCACACCCATCGATTTAGCGAAATTAACCGCTTCAATGATGTCCTTACCGTAATCGGCGCGAACGTAGAGGTTCTGCGCTCCCGTAAACAGCCCACGCATGGCCTCCAGTTTGAGGTTCATCGGCGTTGGGTTCTTCGTTGCCGAGTAACCTTTGGCGTCGGCGAAGGTAGCCTTCAGGGCCGCAATAGCTTCGTTACGTTTCTCGTCCCGCTTGAGCGTTACGCTGAAATCCTCGAAGTTGAAGCTGCGGGCAAAGTACGTCGGCCAGTTCAGCCAGATACCGTCGTCTTTTTTCAGCGCGGCATCTTCCCAGTTCCAGCCATCCGTCATCATCACGCTCGAACTCCCCGATACCGTACCGCCCTGGGGCGTTGCCTGGGTCAGCAGCACGCCGTTGTTCCGGATCGTGGGGATGATCTCGGAATCGGTGTTGTAGGCGATCAGTGCCCGGATGTTGGGGTTCAGGATACCGATCTCCCGCATGTCGACCGTCGCGCGGACCGACGCAAATTCCTGCAGGCCCACCGTCGATGCGGGGGAGATCAGGCCGGGGTAGATATGTTTCCCTGCTACGTCGATGACCTCAACGTCATTGCTCAGGTTCAGCTTCACCAGCGTACCGTCGACTACGTTCGTGATCACACCTTTGTCGAACAGGACAATCCCGTTCTGAATAACCTGCCCGTTCCCGACGTGGACCGTTCCGCCCGTGAGCGCGATGGTCTTGGTCTGCGGTTTGGCGGGAGCAGGGTTCTGCGCATAGCCCGTGAGCGATGCCAGTGTCAGTATTGAAATGAATAGTTTCTTCATCGGTGGCTTATTTTCCTTCTTCTTCGCCTTCGGCCATCATACCTTCAATGTCTTCACAGTGCCACATCCGGGCGCGCCGGAAGTTGGGGCGTTGGGTAGACGTACCACCCGATTTCACCGACAGCATTTTCTGAATCAGCCGGGCGCGTTCGGTCTGCATGGCGTCGCGTTTGGCGTCCTCATCTTTCAGGCTGAAATACACCGTACCGTCGATCATCGTCACCTCCGGGCGGGCGTAGATAGCCAGCGGGTTAGCGTTCCAAAGCACCAGATCAGCATCTTTACCCGCTTTCACGCTACCCATACGGCTGTCGAGGTGCAGGAGTTTAGCGGGGTTGAGCGTCACCATTTTCCAGGCGTCTTCTTCGCTCATACCACCGTATTCCACCGTTTTAGCGGCCTCCTGGTTCAGGCGACGGGCCATTTCGGCGTCATCCGAATTGATCGACACCGTTACGCCCTGCCGATGCATCAGCGCGGCATTGTACGGAATGGCGTCTTTCACCTCCATTTTGTAAGCCCACCAATCGGCAAAGGACGAACCGCCTACGCCGTGTTTCGCCATCTTGTCGGCCAGTTTGTAGCCTTCCAGAATGTGCGTGAACGTGTTGACTTTAAAGCCCAGCGAATCGGCTACTTTCATCAGCATGTTGATCTCCGACTGGACGTAAGAGTGGCAGGTGATGAACCGTTTCTTGTTCAGGATTTCAGCTAGGGCGTCGAGTTCCAGATCCCGGCGGGGAGCCTGGGCGTTGGCTTTGTCCTTCTTATTCAGTCCGTTGTAATCGCTCCACTGCTTGCCGTACTCACGAGCGCGGGTGAAGTGATCCATGTACACCTGCTCCACACCCATCCGCGACTGTGGGAAACGCGTCAGTACGTTCGGGTTGGGGTAGTTGGCTTGTTTTACGTTCTCGCCTAGAGCAAACTTGATAAAGCCGTCAGCACCTTTGATCAGCATGGCGTCCGGTGCTTCGCCCCATTTCAATTTGACCATTGCCGACTGACCACCGATGGCGTTAGCCGATCCGTGCAGCAGTTGAGAGGCCGTTACGCCACCCGCCAGTTGCCGGTAGATGTTGATGTCTTCGGAGTTCACGACGTCAGCCATGCGCACCTCGGCCGTGCTCGACTGCGACCCTTCGTTCACGGATAGCAGCGCAATGTGCGAGTGTTCGTCGATGATGCCGCTGGTCAGGTGTTTGCCCGTGGCGTCAACGACTTTCGCCCCAGCCGGTGCCGACAGATTCTTGCCAACCTGACTGATCTTGCCGTTTACAACGTATACATCGGCGTTGGTTAGGATACCGTCTTTCTCGTTGGTCCAGACCGTCGCGTTTTTGAACAGCGTATTTTCGGCTTTGGGCTTGGTCGCATTGCCCATTCCCACAAACGGATATATAACCGCCGTAGCGCTGGCTGGCAGTGAAGCAAGACCTGTCGTGGATGCGACTGTCGTAGAAACTGCCGCCGTGGAAGCGGCCGCCGTGGAAGCGGCCGCCGTGGAAGCGGCCGACGTGGATGTGGCTGATGTCGAACGGGGGCCACCTGCTGCCGGTGCATCGCCCGTGCGGGTAGCCGTCCAGCTTACTTTTTTACCGTCCGGCGTTTCGCCATCGCCTTTAAAGGTCGTTGGGCTGGTGCGATAACCGGTCAGACGCGTTGTACCCGGACGGCGTTTGTTCAGTTGCGCCTGAATCGACATGAAGTCGTTGTTCAGCACAACTTTCGGCGTAATCTTTACGGTATCAGCCTGAATCTGGTAATCCAGCTTTTCGATCGATTTGCCAGTAATATTCAGTTTCAGTGCGGGCTGATCGGCGATGGCCAGCGTCCAGCTGCCCCGCAGATCAGTGGCATCTTTCTGACCGATGATGTACTGCTTGCCCTGAATCCAGTTTTCGTAGATGACATTGTCGGGGCTGAATAGGTTATCCGACGTAATAATGAAGTTGGCGACGCGGCCTTTCTGCAATGTACCGACCAGGCTCTCGGCGCGAATCAGTCGGGCGGGCATGGTCGTCAGTGCTTCGAGGGCTTTCTCTTCCGACAGGCCATTTTCAATGGCTTTCCGCAGATTAGCCCAGAATTCCGTTTTGTTACGCAACCCGGCCGTCGTCAGCGCAAACGGAATGTTGGCAGTCACCAACCGACCGGCGTTCATCGGAGCCATTTCCCAGTGCTTCATTTCTGACAGCGATACGTTGTCGGCATCCCAGGGATCTTCGACGTCGTAAGGCTGCGGGAAGTTCACCGGTACGATCAGCGAAGCCCCCGTGGCTTTCACCTCATCCAGCCGCTGGTATTCGTCACCCGTACTCCGGATGATGTACTGCATGTTGAATTCATCACCGATTTTGTCGGCCCGCAGGATACCGAGCTTATCGTTGGCTTCGAAGATGGCGGGCAGCGACGTGCTACGGTTCAGGGCATCGAGGGAGAGGTTAGCCTGCTCTTTGTTACCCGCCCGTTTATACCAGTCGGCATCGTACAGCGCCTGCCGGATCACGGCGACCGTTCCCATCATGGAGTTGGGACTAGTCTGCGTCGAGCTGCCTTTGCTGAACGAATAGTGCGTCGTTGCACTAGGCATCAGCACCACCGTATTTTCCCGTTCGTCGGCCAGCGACACCAGCGCGCCGGTTCCGCGGATAATACCGTCATGGTTATGGGTCAGCGTAGCGCCGAAGCCCAGTTTCCGCAGTTCGTCGGCTTTTTTCTCGTCAGCTTTGAACAGCAGGCTGGCTTCGTTCTCGGGCTGAACAGCCTGGTTCCAGTAATACGGCCCTTTCTTGTTCGACTCCAGTTGGGGAGCCCCACCGCGGCCACCGCCACCCGGTGCGCGCCGGATTTCGGGCATACCGTAGTCCGAATCGATCTCGACCAGACCAGGGTAAATTCGCTTGCCTTTCAGGTCGGTCGCGACAACCCCAGCAGGTAGGGTTACGTTGGTACCGACGGCTTCGACGCGCCCGTTCCGGATGAGCAGCGTCGCGTTTTGGAGGGTTGTTTTTGGATCGACGACGATAGTGGCGTTGGTGAAGGCAAAGACCCCCGGTCGCTCGTCGTATACCCCATTGTTCGGGAACGTTGTTTGTGCCATCGCCCCGTGGGCCAGACTGGCGACAAACAGTCCTGTCAGGAAATGTTTTATCATGTAATTTACCAGTTGATGATTAGGTTGGTAACTGGCAAAAATACATAAACTACCTGGCGACTCCCCTACTCTCAGAATATTATTTTGAGACCTGCCCACGTAAAAGCCAATAAAAATGCCCGATTTACTTACGTAAATCGGGCATTTTTATTGGCTAATAAAGCTAGCTATCAGTCTATTCACCCACTGGTGCGGGCGCCTGATCGGCGGTTGATTGAGTGTTCCCCTCGCCTTCCCGCTTCGGTCCCCGACGACGTTTCTTCCGGCGTTTAGGCTTGGTTCCTGCTTCGCCTTCAGCCTTGATGACGGGTTCGCCTACCGGCTGACAGACATCCTTGTCCACCTGACGGGCTATGGTTGGTGGGACACCTTCCAGGTGTCCACTCTCTACGCCATCGCCTACTAGTTTAGGTCTTTCCTGACCGGGACGATCCTGTCCGGGTCTGTCCTGACCGGGACGGCGGTTGTTGCGCCGGCGGTTATTATCCGGTTTCGCTTCGCCGGTTTCACTTTGTTCGGTGGTCGCCGACGAACGCGGGCGTTCACTACGCTCTCCACGGCTCCGGTTCCGATCTCGTCCCCGGCCCTGGCTATTCTTGTCGCGGGGGCCGCCGAACCGACGGGGGTCGAACTCGGGGGCTTTGCCCATACCCAGTTCTTCGGTTACCGCCCGTTTATCCAGTTCGCGTTCGATGAGTTTTTCGATGCTCACCACCCGGCGCTGATCCTGATCACTGACGAACGTAATGGCGGTTCCAGTTGTCGCGGCCCGGGCCGTACGACCAATCCGGTGTACGTAATCCTCGGCGTCGCGCGGAATGTCGTAGTTAACGACGTGCGTCAGGTTATCGATATCGATCCCCCGCGACAACACGTCGGTGGCGACCAGAATCGGGAAGGCTTTGTTTTTGAAATCCCGCAGTACTACCTCACGGTCATCCTGGTCTAGGTCGGAACTGATCCCACGGGCTTCGTAGCCCAGCTTGCTCAGCGTCCGGACGATGCCGTTCACTTCCGATTTGCGCGAGGTGAACAGCACCATGTTATTGACCGGCGTCGGGCTATTCTTGATCAGGTGCGCCAGCAACGGCAGTTTCTGACTGTCGTATGCCATGTAAAACTGCTGATCGATCCCGGCCGCAGGTTTCGACACCGCCAGCCGGATTTCTTCCGGTTCATTCAGAATCCGTTTCGAAAACTCCCGGATCTTGTTCGGCATGGTCGCCGAGAACAGCAGGGTCTGCCGCTGTTTGGGTAGTTTATCGACAATGTTCTGGATGTCGTCGGAGAAGCCCATGTCGAGCATCTTATCCGCTTCATCCAGCACCAGATAGCTAATCTTGTCGAATTTGACGTAGCCCAACTGCATGTGAGCAATGAGCCGACCAGGTGTGGCAATAATAATATCAGCACCGGTTTCCAGCGCTTTCCGTTGCTTGTCCCACTCGTCGCCTTTCCCGCCCCCGTAGATCGCGATGCTGGTCGCCTGAACGAAGTAGCCAAATCCCTCGACCTGTTCGTCGATCTGCTTGGCCAGCTCGCGCGTGGGCACCAGGATCAACGTACTGGTGTGATCGTGATCGGCGTGGGAAATTTTATCGAGGAGTGGAATCAGATAGGCCGCCGTTTTGCCGGTTCCTGTCTGGGCGCTGGCAATAAGGTCGCGACCTTCGATGATTTTAGGGATGGCCATCTCCTGAATAGGCGTGGCCTTCAGGTAGTTCATGGCGTCTACTCCGGCCAGCAGGTCGTCGTGGAGATTGAATTCAGAAAATGTCAAGGTAACAGCTTGTGAAGGTGATACAACGCTGACCTTAACATCCTGGCCAGCAAACAGTCGCTACGGCAATCCAATAGCATTATGCCAAATATACAAAAAAAGCGACAAAATCGTGCCGCTTGATTTGGTTGGCTTATCTGTGTAGATAAGCCACTCCGCTTGATTCGCATATGGCTCGCCGTAATTCGTTCATTATGGTTTACCGGGTATGATCCCTTTGGCGTTGGTTTTTATGCGGCACAGGAACGTATTGGACGTAACGTAAAGCATCGATCCGTCGTCTCCCCAGGCGCAGTTGGCAATTACCTCGCCCGTGTCGATCCGGCCCAGCAGCTTACCAGCGGGCGAGATAATCAGCAAGCCGCCCGGACCAGCCGCCCAGAGATTACCGTCGCGGTCCGTTTTGATCCCGTCCGGCACTTCCTTATCCCGAAGTTTGGGAACCGACTTAGCATCGAAGAAGATTTTTCCCTGGCCGACAGTGCCGTTGGCGAGCAGGGGGTATGCCATAATGAGTGGCTTCAGCGAGTCCGATTGCGACACGTAAAGCGTTTTACCATCCGGCGAAAACGTCAGGCCGTTGGGGGTCGTCATGTCGCTGATGAGCCGATTAACCGTACCGTTCGGCATCAGCTGGTACACGCCGTTGACGATCAGTTCCCGCGTTGGATCTTTCTCTTTTTTCGGCAGGCCATACGATGGGTCGGTGAAATACAAACTGCCGTTTGCGTGCGCTACTACGTCATTGGGGCTATTGAGCCGTTTGCCCTGGTAGCTATCGGCCAGGGTTTGTTTCCCCCACTTGCCGTCCAGCTGCAACGCAGCAACGCGCCGGTCGCCATGATCGCACATAACTAGTCGGCCTTTCCCGTCAATCGTCAAGCCATTGCTACCGGGTTCTTCGCTGTAAGGCATCGGGCCGGTATAGCCGGTTTTCTCGAGAAATTTCGACAGGCCTTTCGTTGGCGACCACTTGTAAGTGATCTGCGCTTTCGTGTCGCTGACTAGCAAACAGTTGCTGTCTTTGACCCAGACGGGGCCTTCCAGATGACCGAAACCAGCGCCGATAATTTCGATTTTGGCATCAGCCGGAATAAGTTGATTCAGTTTTGGGTCCGTGCGGACAACCTGCCCGATGGTAGCGTAGGACGTAGACTGCGCCCAGGCTGTTGCGCTACCAATAGTTAACAGCAACGGGAGCAACTGACGCGTAAAAGAGACGAACATAACATTGAAATGTATTGCTCTCACCTAACCGCTGTACGAAAGCGAAGGTTACGAAAACCGACAAAGCGGAGCCTGTGGGATCGCGGCTTTGCGGGTGGTAAATTTTTGAAACCTTCCCATCGGACCGTCGTTAGGAAGCTAGTTAGTTAATCAACGCATGAAAACATCTCTTTTTGCTTTATCTCTAATTATGAGCAGCACAGCGGTAATCGCTCAGTCTCAGCCCGGCCAGTCGCCAAAGGTCGAAACGGTGGCTGAGTTTGGCAAACACCAGCCCATCGGCGTGGGCGTTTCCAAGGAACGACGCATATTTATTACGTTCCCGAAAAAACCGGAGAATTACGACTACGGGCTGGCGGAGATTATCAACCGTGGCGACGGACCGGGGCAGCGGAAACCTTACCCCAACGCCGAATGGAACCAGTGGGATTCGCTGAAGCCCAAAGATCGGTTTATGAACGTACAGGCGCTGTTCGTCGACAAAACCAACGCGCTTTGGGTACTCGACCCCGGCAACCCCGGCGAGGAGGCAACCATTCCGGACGGCGTCAAGCTGATGAAGATCAACCTGGCAAATGATCAGGTCGAGAAAATCTATCGCTTCGAGGACCTGCCCCGCGAGAAAACGGCCCTCAACGACGTTCGCGTCGATACTGAGCACCAGTTTGCGTACCTGTCGGATCCCAAGCGGGCCACGATTGTCGTACTAGACCTAAAAACGGGCAAGAGCCGAAATCTGCTACAGGACGATAAATCGACCAAGGCCGATCCGGAGTTTAAGCTCAAAATTGACGGCAAGGAAGTAAAGGACGACAAAGGAAAATCGTTCAGCAGCAACGTCAATGGTATCGCCCTGACCGACGACTTCAAGTATTTTTATTACCGGGCCATTAACCAAACCAAGCTGTACCGAATCGAAACACAATACCTGCGGAATCCTAACCTGAGTCCGGCGGAGGTTGCCAAACACGTAGAAGAAGTGGCTGAGACCGGCGTATCACACGGCATGACCTCCGACGCGAAGGGTAATGTCTACCTGACGGATTCGCCCAACAAAGCGGTACGGTATTTAACGCCGGACCGCAAACTCGAAACGCTGGCCAGAGACAGCCGTTTTCTCTGGCCCGATAGCTTCGCCGTGGGTTCGGATGGCTATTTGTACATGACGGCTGCCCAGATTCACCGCACGAAGAAATACAATGACGGACAGGATAAAGTCGACTATCCGTTTCGCCTGTACCGCATGAAGCTGCCGAATTAAGGGCTTCAGCTGCACTACTCATAACGGGCAATTCACTAGCCAGTTAGCCAAATAAAGTACCCTCTATTCGTAGGTGGGTAATTGATCCTTGCGATACAGCTGGTCGATTGCCCACCTATTTGATTTACTTTTAGGGTATGATAACACCCCAACAGTCGGAACAGCTTCTGGCGAACTTAGGGATTACGACCCTGAATCCGATGCAACAGGCTGCTCAGCAGGCCATTCAACACCGCACCAATACCATTCTGATTGCTCCTACTGGTTCGGGCAAAACCGTCGCGTTTCTGCTCCCGCTGCTCCAGTTGCTTACTCCCCAGAAAAATAGTGTTCAGTGTTTAATTCTGGTTCCTTCCCGTGAACTGGCCCTTCAGATCGAGCAGGTCTGGAAAGCCATGGCAACGGGCTTCAAGGTCAACGTTTGTTACGGTGGTCATGCCATCGACACTGAAATCAGGAATTTAAGCAACCCACCAGCCGTATTGATTGGTACGCCCGGCCGCATTGCTGACCATATCGACCGCCAATCGTTTGCGCTGGATGGTATTCACACGCTGATCCTGGACGAGTTCGACAAATCGCTGACGCTGGGCTTTCAGGAGGAAATGGCTTTTATCATTGATGGGCTACATAATCTCCAACAACGCGTTCTGGTATCAGCCACGGCGGGCCTGCTCATTCCCGATTTCGTGGGTCTTGAGTCGCCCAAAATGGTAACGTTCGTCGCAGATGATACGCAGCCGGGCAAGCTGACGATGGAGGTTGTGTACTCGCCGGACAGTGACAAACTCGATACGTTATTTGCGTTACTCTGCACGCTGGACTCTTCCCCCGCCCTGATCTTCTGCAATCTCCGGGAAACGGCTGACCGATGCAGCGAATGGCTGACAGGACGGGGCATTTACGCCCGGGCCTACCACGGTGGTATGGAGCAGGAAGACCGCGAACGAGCCCTGATTCAATTTCGGAACGGGAGTGTCCGCTACCTGGTTACGACCGATCTGGCGGCCCGAGGGCTGGACATCCCCGAAATGCAATACGTCATTCATTACCAGCTGCCGCCCAACGAGCCGGAATTCGTGCATCGCAACGGCCGCACCGCCCGGATGCACGCGTCAGGTACGGTATATATCCTGCTGAGCCGAGACGAAACCTATCCCAGTTATCTTGCCGATACGCTCCCGGAGTTTCAGTTACCCACTACGCGCCTGCCCCTGCCTGCCTCTCCCGATTTTCAGACGTTGTACATCAGTGGTGGCAAAAAGAACAAAGTAAACAAGGTTGATATCGTCGGTTTCTTCAGTCAGAAAGGCGGTCTTGAAAAAGGCGACCTGGGACGGATTGACGTACAGGACTTCATGTCGTTTGCGGCCGTACGAACCGAAAAAATCCCCGGACTGCTCGCCAGTATCAGTCAGCAGAAGATGAAAGGAAAGAAGTACAAGATCGAAGTGGCCCGGTAAGCGTCTTTTTTTATCGTTCTGAACCAGTACGCGTTTAACTACGTATTGATTTGCGAATAGTTTGCCTGCTCAAAATGACCCAATCATCTACATTACTCTTCGTTGTTACCTCTCTTTTTCCCATAGTCTCCTTTGCCCAGACGCCCGTTACGTCGTCATTAGAGGATACGCTCCAGTTAAACGAGGTTGTCGTGCGAGGCTACGCGACGAATCGGCGGTTGCTCGAAACCCCCGCGTCCATCGGCCTGCTGACGCGCCGGGATCTGAACCAGCGATTTGGTACGCCCACGCTGGTGCCGGCGCTCAATACGTTACCCGGCGTTCGGGCCGACGAACGATCGCCGGGCAGCTACCGGCTCGCCATTCGGGGCAGCGCTATCCGGTCGCCGTTTGGGGTACGTAACGTCAAAACCTACTGGAACGAACTCCCGTTGACCGATGCGGGTGGCAACACTCCCCTGAACGCGCTGGACGTTCGGGCGCTGGGCCGGGTCGAAGTCATCAAAGGGCCATCGGGTAGTCTGTACGGAGCCGGAATCGGTGGCACTCTACTGTTCAGCGGTCTGTCCGTTCCGGCTGGACAAACCCGCGTCGAATTATCGGCGCTGGGCGGTAGCTACGGTTTGTACGGAAACGGGATTGCCGTGCAAACGGGACGAAATAACTCGGCGATTTCGCTCAACTACAATCACCTCCAGAGCGACGGCTACCGGGACCACAGCGCCGTGGTGCGGGATAATCTGAGCCTGACGGCTTCATTTACCGCCAGTCCTAAACGAACCATCTCGGTACTGGGGCTGTATTCGGATTTACACTATCAGACGCCCGGTGGCCTGACGGCCGCGCAGTTCCAGGCTAATCCACGGGCCGCGCGCCCCGCTACGCCAACACTACCCGGTAGTGCTCAGCAACAGGCGGGCATTTATCAGAAAGTGGGTTATCTGGGTGTGTCACAGGAGTACCGCTGGAACGACCGGATTCAGAACACAACCGTTATTTACGGGTCGACGACGGATTTTGCCAATCCGTTTATTTCTAACTACGAGCGCCGTACTGACCAGGGCATTGGCGGCCGGACAATTACCCAGTTTCGCTTACCCAACGGCCCGTTACCCGCTACGTTTACGGTGGGTGCCGAATACCTACGCAACTTCACCGTCGACCGCAATTTTGGTAACCGGGGGGGCGTAGCGGATACCATTCAGACCGACGAGGAGTTGATTGCCCGCCAGAGTACGCTCTTCGCGCAGGCCGAAGTTGAGCTTCCCGCCCGGTTCCGGCTGACAGCGGGGCTGAGTCGCAACGATAGCCGCTACGGATTTACCAGATTCCCGATCCGGAGCGCCGGGGCCGTACCCGCTACGTTGCTGAACCGCTCCTTTCAGCCTGTCTGGTTACCGCGCGTCGCGCTGTTACGTACGTTCGGTCCAAACATCTCGGCGTTTGCCAGCATCAGTACGGGCTATTCGACCCCATCAAGTCAGGAGGTACGTCCGTCGGCGGGCGGTTTTAATGCGACGCTCAACCCCGAGCGGGGAACCAGTTATGAGGTAGGCATTCGGGGCTCGGCGCTGAACAGTCGGTTTCGGTTTGACGTGTCGGCTTATGAGTTGCAGCTTACCCAAACGATCGTGCGCCGTTCCAACGACGCGGGAGCCGAGTATTTCGTGAACGCCGGGCGCACGAGCCAGCAGGGTATTGAAGGACAACTATCATATGATTTTATCCTGCCATCGTCGGTAGCCGATCCAGCTTTCTTCTCGCTGTTCCGGCTTTGGCACAGCCTGACGCTGACGAATTACCGGTTCCGCGATTACCAGCAGGGAACATCTGATTTATCCAACAATCGCATTCCGGGCGTCGCCCCCGTCACACTCATCACGGGAGTAGATCTGGAAACGAAACCCGGCCTGTACGCGCACGTAACCTATCAGTTCCTGAATCCCTTTTTCCTCAATGACGCGAATACGGTATCGGCCAGCCCAACCCGGCTCTTACAGGCTACGCTAGGCATCCGACGGTCGCTGGGAAAATACTGGTCGCTGGATGTCTATGCCAGTGGCGATAACCTGTTGAATCAGGTGTATTCGCTGGGTTACGATCTTAATGCTTTTGGAAATCGCTTCTACAATGCGGCTCCTACCCGCAACGCGCTCGGTGGCGCGCGGATAAGCGTGAAATGGTAGACGAGCCCCCATCAATATGATCCATCTGCTACCCCAGACAGCCAGGCAAACAGTTGCACTTTACAAAGATCCGAATTAGTCATTAGTAGTTACTTATTGGCAAGAAGTTGCCGAAAATCCCGCTATATATCCTTACATAGAGGAAAGTGGTTCCGTATAACGCTTCCCTGTTTTGCATTTTACGTATACAAGTCAATGAACTTTTTGCCGAGGTGATACGTTGGCAACTCGAACAACAAGTATACATGAATCCATTGCTTAAGGAGTGCGTCTACCTGGTGGATGACGATGAAGATGACCGTTTCCTGGTTCAGCAAGTTTTCAAACAAACTAGTCCGGAATGTACCCTCCGACTCCTTGGCAACGGCGAGGAACTTATTCAGGCACTCACGCAGGCCGAATCCCTGCCCAGTCTGATTCTGCTGGACGTCAACATGCCGTTTATGGGCGGCATGGAAGCCCTGCGAATCATTCGTGAGAATCCAGATTACGACACAGTTCCCATTGTTATGCTGACGACATCCGATCAGCTTTCGGACCGGGAGCAGGCAACCTTGTTAAAAGCAAATGGGTTTATTACCAAACCACCTACCTTACAGCAGTTGAACCACGAGATCATGCGGCTCCGACAGGACTGGTTGATTGGCAACTGCGTGTCAACGAAACCCGTTGCTTTTACTCGTTAGCTAAAGCGAACAGACTCTATTTAAATTCATATGTCAGGCAGCCTTGTGTAGGCTGCCTGACTGCTTTTACAGACTAGCCTACGTCAGCCCAGCGCTGATTTTTCTTTATTCCTTACGTACTTCGGAATCTGTCACGTTCTTAATCGTGTTCTGCTAAGTATGTCGATGAAGCTGTCACACCTGCTCCCCATTACGTATCCAATTATTCAAGCGCCAATGCTGGGCGTGACTACCCCGGCCATGGTAGCTGCTGTAGCGAATACGGGCGGTTTGGGCTCCCTGCCCATTGGCGGCCTTTCGCCCGAAAAAGCCAGCGAACTGATCCGGGCGACAAAAAGCAAAACGGACAAACCGTTTTCGGTCAATCTTTTTACCCATGAAACCACTGTTCCAGCCGATCCCGACGCTATTGAACGTATGCTGGACCTGCTGGAGACGATCTACAAAGATTATGCGATTCCGTTCTCGCGCCCAGCGCTGACCAACTTTCGGTTTTACAGCTACCGGGATCAAATTGACGTACTGCTGCACGAACAGATTCCAATTGTCAGTTTCACCTTTGGCCTTCTGGAGCCTGACCTGGTTTACCAATTCAAACGTCGGGGTACTACGTTGATTGGTACCGCCACCAGCGTACAGGAGGCTGTCTTATTGGAAGGCATTGGCGTTGATGCCGTTGTTGCCCAGGGTACAGAAGCGGGTGGTCATCGGGGTAGTTTTCTGGCCGACGATCCGTTGCCCCAGATCGGCTTATTGTCTTTACTCCCCCAGGTTGTGGATGCCATTTCACGGCCCGTGATCGCAGCGGGTGGTTTATTTGATGCCAGAACGGTTGAAGCGGCTTTTGTGCTTGGGGCAGCAGGCGTGCAGTTGGGTAGCTTTTTTCTGGCTACTGACGAAAGTGCAGCCAGCGAAGCGTACAAAACGGCGGTTTTAACGTCTACCGACACCTCAACGTCGTTAACAAGGGCTTTTTCGGGTCGCTGGGCCAGAGGTATCCGGAATCGCTTCATGGATCAGATCGAGCAGTCAGGTCTGGCTATTCCCTACTATACATATCAAAATAGCCTGACAGCGGAATTACGGGCGCATGCTCAGCAACACAACATACCCGATCTGATTTCATTATGGGCGGGGCAGTCGGCGGCTAAAAGTCAGCGGGGCAAGTCGGGTGATTTATTAAAAGTTTTACTAGACCAGCTTACTTTTGGGGATGAAGCTATGTCATAGTCCTTCCGTAACTTCGGTTGCACCTCGTTTCGGATAAGCGGTCGGTTAGCCAGTAGACCGGTACGTATCGCCTGGGCCTTTGCCGCTACTTTTGTGACTCTCTCTAACGCCATCCCCTTGCTGACTGTTACGAACTTCACTAAATCTTACGAAGGACGGCCTGTCCTGACCATTCCAGCGATGGAGTTTTCAGCGGGTATCCACTATTTCCAGGGCAGCAACGGCTCCGGGAAGACGACGTTCTTCCGGACGGTAGCGGGCCTGCTCCCCTTCGCGGGGGCGATTACGCTGGACGATCAGTTCGACATCAACCGTGATCCGGTCGCCTATCGGCTGCGAGTGAATTACGCCGAAGCCGAACCGCTTTATCCGGCCTTTCTGACTCCACGTGATTTGGTTGGATTTGTCGGGCAGACAAAACGAGCAACTGCCAATCAGATCGATACGCTGGCCGCCCTGCTGGGAGTCTATACGTTCTGGACGCAGCCAACGGGTACCTTCTCCAGCGGTATGCTGAAGAAATTATCGCTCCTGCTGGCGTTTCTTGGTTCGCCCCGTCTGGTGCTCCTTGATGAGCCCCTGACAACGCTGGACGTAACGACAGCGGCCCGCCTGTTTGACTACATCCGGCAACTTCATACCCAGCAGCATGTATCGCTCTGGCTCACCTCGCACCAGGACGTTAGCCTGACGGGGTTGCCCATTCGGCAAGTCTGGCAGGTTGGTAATGGCGGCATTACAGCCCTAAACTGATCCTATGTTTACGGTCCTATCCCGCACTCTTGTCCTTCCCTTTTATGTCCGCAACGCCGGAACGCTGCTGGTTATCGTGCTGCTCGCGTTCGGTTTTATGCGTCCCATGGACCACGAAGCGCTCATTACGGCGGCTTTGGGTTCTCCGTTTCTACTTGGACTGGTTTTCATTGGCTGGGGTCTGTATACGTGGCGTACGGTTAGCTTCGTACGAAGTCAGCTACTGGCACCGGAACATCTGTTTCTGCACACGTTCTGGTTGGTTCCTCCTGTCAAACGGTACGTGCTCTGGCTAATCCTGGTCGCGCAATTACTCGTGCCGGTCATTGGTTACGCGGGCTGGATGCTGGCCCGCGCCGTTCATTATCAGGCCTGGGGAGCGCTCGGTGCTATCGTATTTGTTGTCATCAGCCTGATTGGCTACGGAGCCTGGACCGTTGACTTTCGCCTTCGGCACCCAACTCCTTTTTCGTTGACGCTCCCGTCCCTGGCCGTTCGGCTTCCCTACGAGCTCTTTTATCCCACCTACTGGCTTCGGCAGGAAACCCTGTCATTGGTGTTGACCAAAACGATCTCTGCGCTTTTGCTGGTGGGAGTCTGCCGCCTGTACCCCACCGATGATTACGACCAGCGGCTGTTACTGATTGGGCTAATGCTGGCCCTCATTACCCATTCCCAGGTGGGGCCCCAGCATCAGGCTTTTGAGCAGCGTTACCTGTTGCTTCTGCCGAATCTGCCGCTACCGTGGTTTCGGCGGCTGGGACGTTATGGGCTTACGTATGGGCTGATCTGGCTCCCCGAGCTGCTCATTCTATTACGAAACTGTCCGGATGCGGTTTCGTCCGTGTACGCGGCCGGACTCTGGCTGACGGGTTGGGGGTGGTTGTTGCTGCTGCACAGTCTGGCGGCTACCCGTACCATCGCGCCTGAGCGCTGGCAGACCAGCGTATTCTGGGCCTTTATTCTTGGCTTGGTCAGCATCATGTTTGGGCTACCCATCAGCGCGTGGCTGCTCATCGGCTGGTTGGGGGCGGTTGGCTGCTGGCGACTGGCGTATCCATCCTGAATCCAGATTTCGTTATTTACCCGGTTGCTACCGTTTATCATTACCTGGTTTCTGTACCGTTCTGAACACAACGGTCGTCCTAAGACAGGTCGCATTCGGATGACCAGAACGACCGAGTAGCCCCTTCCTTCCCATTACGTTGCCGTGCGCTTACCAAAAAACGTAGCGGCACATGCCCAAAAACAGGGTCATATGCATTCTGGTGCGGAATATCCATTGCATCTTTGCCCGAACGATAGCAGCTTGTTACGTACCCCTATGATCTCCACCCGTCAACGTATCCTTCGGCCCGTCTTTTTTAGTTTCGGTATTCTTGTCACTTATGTCACCGCTCTTGCCCAGCCAGCTCCCCCGCAGGCGTCCATCAGCAATGGCCTCATCGACGCCACGCTCTATCTGCCCGACGCCGAAGTTGGCTACTACCGGGGTAAACGATTTGACGGGTCAGGCGTCATCCCCAAACTGACGTACCAGGGACACACCTATTTCGGTAAGTGGTTTTCGCAGTATGACCCCACCGGTAACGACGCCATCACGGGGCCTGTCGAAGAATTTACAGCGCTGGGATACGATGACGCGAAAGTCGGTGAGACCTTTATCAAGATCGGCGTCGGCGTCCTGCGTAAACCGGACGAACCTCGCTACAATTTCACGACGCCTTACGAACTGCTCAACGGGGGGCAGCGTAGCGTGAAAAAAGCAGCCGACCGGGTAACCTTCACACATACGTTGACGGACGAAACGGGATACGCGTACGAATATGAGAAAACAGTTCGGCTGGTGCCCGGCAAACCGCAGCTGGTACTTGAACACCGGTTAAAGAACACAGGCAAACGAACCATCGAATCGAACGTGTACGACCACAACTTTCTGATGGTTGATGAACAGCCGTCCGGCCCGGATTTTACCGTTACGTTCCCCTTTACGCTTGTTCCAACGGACTCCTTACCCCAGGCGCTGGACGTGCAGGGCAAACGGATTACGTTCAAGCGCGTGCTAAACCGCGAAAGTGTGTACATGGGACTCAAAGGATTCGGCTCATCGGCTGAGGATTATGACATCCGGGTTGAGAACCAAAAAACGAAAGCGGGGGTCCGAATCCGTAGTAATCGACCGCTGGCGAAGCTGGCTTTCTGGACCAGCCCTACGAATCTTTCCCCCGAGCCGTTCCTTGCCGTGCGGGCCGAACCCGGCAAGGAATTCACCTGGACACTCACGTACAACTTTTACACCCTTCCCTAACCCACCGACTTCATGAACCGCTCGACACTTTGCCTGACCTTGATCCTGGGGGTTTCTGTTTCAGGACCATCCACTTGGGCGCAGCCCAAACCCACCCAGTCTCCGTCGCAACAACAGACATATCAGCCCCCCGCTTTTACGGATGCCGGCCGGCTACAGCGCATTGAAGCGCTTTACCCGGCCGTCGACAAGATTTTTAGCGACTATGCCGAGAAGAATCATTTTCCGGGTCTGACGTACGGCCTGGTCGTTGATGGTAAGCTGGTGCATACGGGTGGGCTGGGTTACACCGACGTAGCGAAGAAAACCCCGGCTACACCGGCTTCCGTTTTTCGTATAGCATCCATGTCCAAGAGCGTAACGGTCATGGCCATTCTGAAGCTGCGCGACGAGGGAAAGCTCCGGCTCGATGAACCCGTCACGACGTACATCCCAGAGATGCGGCAGCAAACGCCCCTCACGGCCGACGCCCCACCCATGACCGTCCGTAACCTGATGGCTCATTCAGCGGGTTTTCCCGAAGACAATCCCTGGGGTGACCGTCAACTCGCCGACCCTGACGCTGATTTTCTGGCGTTCCTGAAGAACGGAGTGTCGCTGTCGAACGTCCCCGAAACCACCTACGAATACAGCAACCTTGCGTTCGCCATTCTGGGACAAATCATCCGGAAAGTGTCGGGGCAAACGTATCAGCAATACATTACCCAGAACATCCTCAAGCCGCTTGGCATGACGCACACCGAATGGGAATACACCCGCGTGCCAGCCAATCAGCTGGCGCACGGCTACCGCTGGCTGGACGGGCAGTGGGTAGAGGAAGAGCTCCTGCACGATGGGAGTTACGGCGCGATGGGTGGTCTGTTGACCTCAATTGACGATTTCAGTAAATACGTTGCCTACCACCAGGCCGCCTGGCCCGCCCGCAACGAACCCGACAAAGGTCCCCTCAAACGCAGCTCAGTTCGGGAAATGCATCTGCCCCGTACGTTCAGTGGCTTCAGCCCTACTTTCAAATTTCCGGGCGGTCGCGCGACACCCATTGTTAGCCACTACGCCTACGGGCTCGGTTGGGTACGGGATGGCGAAGGTCGGGAATACGTGGGCCATAGCGGGGGGCTGCCCGGCTTCGGCAGTCAGTGGCGCTTCATGCCCGACTACGGAATCGGGGTGGTCGCTTACGCCAATCTAACTTACGCCAATATCGGTACGGTCAACTGGGCCGTTCTGGACACACTCGTTCACAGTGCCAGGCTGCAACCGCGCCAACTGCCGGTATCGCCCATTCTGGCGCAGCGGAAAGCCGAGCTGGTCAAGCTTCTCCCCGACTGGACCAACGCCGACCAAAGTGGCATCTTCGCCGAGAACTTCTTTCCGGATCATTCGCTGGCCAATCGACGTAAAGCCACACAAGCCCTGTTCAGCAAGATTGGTACGATAAAACGTATGGGTGATTTAATGCCGGAGAATCAGCTACGGGGTTGGTTTCCCATTGAGGGGGAACGCGGCACGTTACGTGTTTTCTTCACCCTCACGCCCGAACGCCCGGCCTTAATCCAGCAGCTGGACGTAACGGAAATGCTACCGAAGTGACCGAACAATAACGGAACGGTTATAGGCACCAAAACAACCCAGGCCATTCTGAATATTCGACGGGATGGGCGTCGGTTCCGCAAAGGGGTTACCGTCCGTTTGCAATTGCAGAGCTAGTGCCCGGTGGTACTGGTAGTAAGCATCCGTCACGTGCCATAGCTCCATCGTTAGTAAGGTCCCAACCGGGTTATAGATGTAGCCAGTGGCTGATAGCGACTGTCCTTCGGTAACGTCAGAATCGCTGAAAAAACCTTGCTCATTCCCGGCAAAAACTACGGTCTGGCGGGGTTGAGAACCCGCGGCAGAAGCCAGTTGCCCGCGAACTTGATAAACGTTAGCCGATTCCGGCGGGTCTTGCCACCTGATCTGAGTTTGAAGCTGGCTGGAGCCGTTATTGCCGTTCGGTTGCAACTCAGCAACAACCGCCTGTATGGGAACCTCAGTCGGTACTGTCGCGGAAGCGGTTACCCGCAATCCGTCCGTCGATACGACCGTCAGATTATACGTTTTTCCCGCCCGGATGGGTAACGACCGGGCATCAGCTCGATAATAACCCAGTTGACCGTCATACGTCAGTGTTGTCGTCTGCTGCCCATCAGAAAGTGTAACGGTGGCGTCAAATATCTCTACGTTACGGGTTGGGTCCTCATCAAGCAACGGTCGTGAGCGGGAAACCTTCGCGGTTAACAACGAATCCTGCGGTGAAATAAAACAAGCCACCGCGAGCTTTGAGGCTGTCACGACCAGCTCAGCGGGGGCTACTTCTTCGCGAAGGTCCCCGCAGGCGGTAAGCCACACAACAAGGCCGATACTGAGTAGATAGCGCATATCAGAACTTGATCGAATAACTAACGGACGGTAGAAACGAAAACACGGAATAGCGGTACAAGGCCGTTGACGAGGGCAATCCGGGGCCCTGGTCTTTCCCTTCCAGCGAGTAATAGAACGGGTTCCGGCGGTTGTACACGTTGTACGCGCCAATGGCCCAGGTCCGTTCGTAGGTACGTCGCTGCCGCCGAATCTGCCAGCTTATATCCAGCCGGTGGTAGGGTTCGGCGCGTAATCCATTGCGGTCACCATATTCCTTTACGTTAGGGCCGTTCCCGAATGCTACTTCGCTCGGAACCGCCGGGTTCGCTGTTATTGGCTGATTGGCGTAACCCGAAAAGCGGGACAAGGGCAGCGTCAGCGCGTTACCCGACCCATACACCCACGTACTCCCCAGGGTCATCGTCGGCGACAGATCAAACAATAATACCACGGATGCGTCATGCCGCCGGTCGTAACGCGGATAGAACGGACGACCGCCATTCAGCTCCGCAAATTGCCAGCGGGTGCGCGATAGCGTGTACCCCACCCAACCCGACCAGCGGGGCAGCCAGTCGGAAGCGGCTTTCTTTTGTACCAATAGTTCAAGACCCGACGACCAGCCCCGACCCGTCGTTACGTTATCGGCCCAGCTTTGCTCCTCATCGGTGCTGTTACGACTTAAAAAACTGGCTCCTTCCCGGTAGCTCACTAGGTTTAACAGGTCTTTGTGATAAGCCTCGGCGGTTATCGTCAGGCCCGGCCTGGCCAGATCCTGCGCTATCCCGATGGCAACTTGTCGCCCCTGCTGCGGTTTCAACCGGTCAGTTGTCGGAATCCACAAATCGGCTGGCAATCCGATGCCCGTACTCGACAACAGATGAACGAACTGATTCGTAATCGAATACGAACCCTTCAACGACAGGTTGGGACGAAGGATATAGGCGGCCGAGAATCGAGGCTCCAGTCGGAAATACTGAACCGTTTTCCGCTGGTCTGTTCCCTCACCCGCTGGCGTACCTGGCCCAGGGGGTGCTTCTTCGCCAGCGGGGGGCTTTCCGCCACCCACACCCAGCGTTCCTTCGTTAACCAGGGCGTAATGATTCAGGCGAAGCCCGCCATTGAATCGCCATCGGTCGGTTGGTTTCCAGGTATCGTCAAGCCAGGCACTCGATTCCAGCGCATCGATATAATGACGCCCCACGGATGCAGTCCCACCCGATCCCGGCAGGACAACAGCGTCGGGCGTAAAGCGATGGTATATAGCCTGAGCGCCCGTTCGCAGTTCATGATTATTAAAAAATAACTCGCGGCTGTATTGCAGCGTTACGTCCTGAATACCCGATCGGTAGCTCAGCGAAAACACCTGCGCAGAATCCAGGCCACTGCTAACCGACGCGTCGTTATTGATTGCCAGCTTGTACTGACTATAAAAAAGACCCCAGTAGGCGATGTCCTGTTCGGACAGGATCTGCTTCCAGCGGAAAGACAAGGCGGTATTCGCCCAGTTCAAACCGGACGAGAGTGACTGCGCCGTCGGTCGACTAAAGTTCGTAAACCGATCCCGGCTGTAGAAAGCGCTCAAGCTAAGACTATTACGTACATCAAGCTGTAGCTGAGCTTTTCCGTTAATATCGTAGAAGTAGGATTGCAGGGCCGACGCACCATTCCCCGTCAGTCGATTGAACGGACGTGTTACCAGGTCCAGGTACGTCCGGCGTGCGCCAATCACGTACCGAATTTTCCCTTTCGCCAACGGGCCATCCAGCGTCACGCGGGAGGCCAGGATACCAACGCTGGCATCCGTACGTAGACTATCGCTGTTTCCGGTTTTCGTTTCCAGCTCGATGACCGACGACACCCGACCACCATACCGGGCGGGGAAGCCGCCTTTGATAAACTCAACCCGTCCCAGAGCGTCGCTGTTGAACGCCGAGAAAAAACCCAGCAGGTGATTGGGATTATAGATTGTGGCGCCATCCAGTAGAATCAGATTCTGGTCCGGTCCCCCACCCCGCACGTAAATGCCGGCATTCCCTTCGGTGCTTTTCTGCACACCCGGCAGCAGTTGAATGGCTTTGATAACGTCCCGTTCTCCCAGAAAGGCGGGCACTTTGTTAATCTGCTCAACCGACAAAACAATCTGACTCATTTGCGGGCTATCGCTCACCCGTTGCTCCAGTGGAGCCGTCACAACGACCTCTTCTAGTGTATTACCGGCCACCAGCGATATTGTCAGTAACGTATCACGAGTCGGGACGGCAAGAAGCTGGGGGGTATACCCGACCAGCGAAATGGTCAGACTGGCCTCGTCCGACTTATCCGGTATCGCCAGACTGAAAAATCCACGCTCGTTCGTGGTAGTACCCAATCGCTGGGCTGCATCACTCACGCTAACGCCCACTAGCGGCTGCCGGTCACCCGCATCATAGACATATCCACTCACCCGAACGGACTGTGCCAGTGCCGCAGGTAAGACAATCAGGCTTAACCAACTACTCAGTATGTACCGAATTCGATATGTCACGCATCATCCTCTCTTTTGCCTATGTAACAACGCTACAAGTCAATTCATTCGGCAGTTGCCTTTTCACTGACTAAGCCAGCCCCAACGAGAAGCCTCTGTAATCGTATACGGTCTTACCAATCTGTCAGATTCTTTTCAGGCTATTTCTTGATCGTATTACCCCAAAAACACAAACAGGTCTCCCAGGGTATACCCTAGGAGACCTGTCATTTCTTCAGCCCATCTGCTTAATACTTTGCAGGCTGGTTGGGCTTTGGCGTCGATTTCTGGATGAACTTCCGTAGGTTTTCGTTGCTGGAGGCCAGATCTTCTTTTCGCAGGTACATCATGTGGCCACTCCGGTAGCCCTCCCACGACATCCGGTCTTTCAGCTTGCCACCCGCGTCCATCTGCCAGAGATTGTATTTGGCATTGAAGTAATCACAAGCGCCGTCGTAGTAGCCCGACTGCACCAGCACGTGCAGGTATGGATTCTGCAACATAGCCTGCCGAAGTTGCTCACCCGTGCGGTTGTTCGAGCTATCCCAGGGACGCACCGGGCCGAACATGTAGTAATTCAGGTCGGTTTTGTAGTTCAATTCTTCCCGCATAAACATATTGATGGCCGGGGTAAATGAGTGCAGCCAGGAGGTCAATTCGGCATTGTAGTCCGGTCCGTTGCCCGCATCCATGTTGTCGATTCCCCGGTAACGCGAATCAAGTCGACCCACGGTGAGCCCCTTATCTCGTAACAGCTCTTTCCAGAAGAAGTTAGCCGGAATAACCAGGTTCTGCTGCGTAATGGCCGTCTCTGAAAGTCCCGAATACCGCGCTACTTTGGCTGCGATGTCTTTCCGCTTCTGATCGGTCAGCGACCCGGCGCGCGCCAGGGCTGGAATGTATTCGTCCAACGTAAAGGATTCGACCTCGGGCAGGATGTCCGTCAGGTCTTTCTTCTGTAAATCGGCGGGCAGCGCTTTATGGTACCAGGCGGTAGCCGCCATGTAAGGCAGCTTCAGTGCATCCCCGGCCGGGCCTTCCCGCGTCAGCCCCAGATCCGTTGGTGACACCAGGACCACACCGTTCAGGTACATCCAGTGCGTGTTTTGCAGTTCCTGCGCCAGACCCGATACCCGCGCCGTACCGTAGCTCTCGCCAATCAGGTATTTGGGCGATGACCAGCGATTGTACCGACTCACGAACGTATTGATCCAGTCGGCCAAGTATTTAATGTCAGCGTTGACGCCGAAAAAGAGCTTGGCGGCTGGTACGTCTTTGTTAGCAGGCCGGGAAAAGCCAGTGTTGACGGGATCAACGTAAACAATATCAGCTACATCAAGGATTGAATTCGGATTGTCGCGTAGCCCATACGGCTGAAGCGGATACCCCTCGTCATCCACTTTCAGGATACGGGGACCGGTATACCCTAACATCATCCAGACGGAAGCCGTACCGGGGCCGCCGTTAAAGGAAATGACCAGCGGGCGGGCCGTCCGGTTGTTTACGTCTGAACGTTCGAAATACGTATAAAATACGCCCGCAACGGGTTTTCCTTCTTCGTCCCAGACGGGAATCGTACCCGCCGTAGCTCGGTACGGGACTTTTTGGCCTTTGATGGTTACTTCGCCTTTGGTTTCTACTTTATTGTCAACGTCCAGCGTACGACTGGCTGACGTGGGTGCGGAGTTCCTGGCGGGTTCTTTGGTGGGGGTTGTGGCTGGCGTTGCGTTACGCTGGCCCTGCGCATACAGGTTAGCGACGGTGCACCCAACGATACACAACGAGAGGAAGATTTTTTTCATGCTGACTGGATTATGAACCGATTCGATTGTCGGCCTTAAAAATAGCCGATTCAATTAGTACACCGAACTTTTTTTGGCGGTTCCTCCCCTTTTTAGCATAAAAAAAGGCCAGCACTTAGCTGGCCCCGTCGGCTCACGGAAATTTCGGAAACTTGCTAAAATCCGGCTTTCGCTTCTCCAAAAAGGAATCTTTTCCTTCTTTTGCCTCGTCGGAGAGGTAATACAGTAACGTAGCATCGCCCGCCAGTTGCTGAATCCCCGCCTGGCCATCAAGCTCGGCGTTGAAGGATGCTTTGAGCATGCGCAGGGCGATCGGACTTTTTTCCAGCATCTTTTGGCACCAGGCTACGGTTGTTTCTTCCAGTTGGTCCAGTGGGACAACTTTGTTAACCAGTCCCATGTCCAGAGCTTCCTGCGCGTCGTACTGTTCGCAGAGGAACCAGATTTCGCGGGCTTTCTTCTGTCCCACGATCCGCGCCAGGTATGACGCCCCAAACCCCCCGTCGAAACTACCCACCTTTGGTCCGGTCTGGCCAAAGCGAGCGTTGTCAGCAGCAATCGTCAGATCGCAGATTACGTGCAGGACGTGCCCACCACCGATCGCATAGCCCGCTACCATAGCGACCACTGGCTTTGGAATCCGCCGGATCTGCATCTGCAAATCCAGGACGTTCAGGCGGGGAACTTTATCTTCACCCACGTAGCCGCCATGGCCCCGTACGGACTGGTCACCGCCCGAGCAGAAGGCTTCACCACCTTCGCCGGTCAGAATCACTACGCCTACCCGTTCGTCCTGCCGGGCCAGCTCCATCGCTTCCGACATTTCTTTTACGGTCAGGGGTGTAAAGGCATTCCGTTTGTGGGGGCGGTTGATGCTGATTTTAGCGATGCCTTCGTAGTAACTGAAGATAATCTCCTGATACTCTTTAATAATCTCCCAGGGGTAACTAGTGTTCATAATTAGTGAAAGAGTGAATGAAAGAGTGAAAGACTGAAAGAGCGAAAGAGCGTTAATCCGGCAGGCCACTCTTTCGCTCTTTCAGTCTTTCGCTCTTTATGAATAAGATACTTCGTGATAGTACACATCCCACGTATGGTCGGCCATCATGCGGACGGTGGCCAGACAGCGCTCGAAGGGGAATTTGCGTCCCCATTCGTTCGGTGCGATCATGGACAGCAGGTCAGTACCATCTTTTCGCTGGTAAAAGTAATACGTATGACCGACAACCGGCTCAAAACTCATGTTTGCCGAATAAATCCGCTCCGAAATCTCCACCCGGTTTCGAATGGCAGTTGCCTGCTCGGCCAGCAGTTGCATCTGCTTATACAGCTGGCTGAGCTGCATATCGGTCTGCTCCCGCATGGCCGCTACCGCGCGACCCGTAATTTTTCCTTTGTCTTCCGGCCGGATAACAGCGCCCCCTGCCGTGTGGGCATACTCAAGCAAGCCCGGCGCTTCGGCCACTTTATCCGGTGAAATTGGATTGACTATTACTTTTGCTTCTTCCATACCTATTACCAATAACCGCTCCTGTTAATCGTTGTTTCGAGTTTGCCGTTGTTCAAGTCGCTCAACGGCGCGAATTCGGCAAGCTTTTTGAACGGGCAATTCTGTTCGTTCTTCGCTCGACGTCATTTTCCGGATGCATAATCTGGGTTACGAACCGAGGGTTACATACCCCAGAAATCTTCCGGTGACATCCGACTGTTGTACGAACAAAAAATATTATTTTTGTTCGCATGGAAACGTCCGTTATGTTTCCGGCAAAATTATAATAACCACCATGGAAAACACCCTTCCGACAATGGATCGTCATGAGTTTTTTCGCCTTGTCGGCACGGGCATCGGTGCCATTCTGCTGGGCCATACCGCATCCGGTTGCGCCGAAAAAACCAGCGAAGACCCCACCCCGGTCGCCAGTCAGAAAATTGATTTCACGATTCAGCTCAATGAGCAGAACAACGCTAACCTGATGAACAAAGGTGGCTTTGTGGTCGTCAACAACGTCATTGTTGCCCAGACACAGGCAGGCAACTTCCTGGCCGTTTCGGCGCTGTGTACCCATCCTGAAGGCAAATCGCAACTGGTTTACCGGGCGGCCGAAAATCAGTTCTATTGCCCGCTGCACCTTGATCGCTTCGACGCGACAGGTAAGGTCGTGCTCGGCCCCGCCAAGCAGGCCCTGACGCAGTATCAGGTAGCCCCTAATATGTCCAGCGGTACACTGCGCATTTTCCAATAGGTTTTTTTCATTACGCATGACGGTTGACCCAACCCAACCGACCAACTGGCCCGATCCACAAACCGCTTACGAAGCCGACGCTGTCGACTTCTGCCGGGCGTGGCAATCGGGCCAGTCTGTCTTTACGCTCCAGACGTCCGGATCGACGGGAACGCCCAAGTCGATCCAGCTCAGCCGCGCCCAGATGCAGGCCAGCGCTCATCTGACAGGTCAGACGCTGGGCCTGAAAGCGGGCGACGCAGCCCTAGTGTGCCTCAATATTCATTACGTGGCTGGTATCATGATGCTGGTGCGGGGGCTGGAACTAGGGCTACCTATGACTATTCAGGAGCCTTCGGGCAATCCACTAGTCAACATCGATCTGCTGACAGATCGGTTTGATTTTACAGCGCTGGTACCTTTACAGCTCCAGACTATACTGGACACCACGCCGGAGAAGCTGCCAATCCTGAACGACATGAAGGCCATTCTGGTAGGCGGAGCCGCTACGAGCCCTGCGTTAGAAGCGGCTATTCAGCGCATTGCTGCGCCGGTTTATGCCACCTACGGCATGACCGAAACCGTATCGCACATTGCCCTGCGCCGATTGAACGGTAATGAGCGCGACGATACGTTCATGGCCTTACGGGGCGTTACGCTTGGCACCGACGAACGCTCCTGCCTATTCATCGAATCAGCAGCTACGAACTTTGAACGGGTACAGACCAACGACGTTGTAGAGCTATTTCCGGATAATCGTTTTCGATTACTGGGACGGGCCGATACCATTATCAACAGCGGGGGCGTAAAAGTTCAGCCCGAGCCTGTCGAACGAATTGCTCAGCGGGTGCTCGCTCAGTTCGGACGGACAAACCGCCTGTTTGTGGCTGGTCTACCGGATGAACGGCTGGGGCAACGAGTAACTCTGGTTATTGAAGGGGGTGATCCTTCTGCTCAGCCTAACGAAGTTTTATCTGCTGTTCAACAGGCCATCCGAACGGAGATTGGCCCCTATGCCGTTCCCAGGAGCCTTGTCAGCGTTCCACAATTTTCGGAAACGCCCACCGGTAAGATTGACCGGCGTGCGACCATAATCCGAATCCGCTAACTTTGCCCCTGGTTCCAGCCAGTAATCAGCAACTGACCGGACAGTACGTCTTACCGATTACCATGACAGTCAAAGCGCTTCAGATTCGCTACCAAACGGCTCGGTCGCTTCCAGCGCCCTACGCTTACTTTTATACCTTCAGCGCCAAATGGCTCGCCAACAAGGGCCTGCAGATCGACATCGCCATGACCTATCCCGACCGCGAGGATATTGATGACGATGAACTCATTGCGGAGGGCTATACCCGGGATGACGATTTCAAATGGTCAGGACAACTTCCCCAGAACTGGGCGCAGACACTGGCTGAGCTAGCGGCACAGACTCGGTTGATGCCAACTACCGAAGACACCCTGGGGGAAGATGATGACTTCTGGGAGATTAATGTGGAGCCGGTTAACGGTCCCACCCGTCACGGCCGGCCGGCCGAAAAAGGAAAAAGTAGTACCGATGACTGGCAATATCTGATGCAGGAGTTGATCCAGGCGATTTACGAAGCCCAGGGACGTGAGCGCCCCTTCGAGCTGACGTTTCTGGATATTCGTCAACAAGACCGCTTTGATGTAAGCCTTACAGCCTCCTTTGTCGAACGTAACATTCAGGTCTCCACGACGACGAATCAGGGTAAGCGCACAAAAACCCTTCCCTGGTCGGATCTGCAGCGAATTATGGGAACGGTGTATAGCTACGATTACGACCCCGAGGATGCCTTAACCAAAGTTCCCCGACAGGACGGCCAGTGGCTTAACCTCGGAACGGAGGAATGGTATGACGTGCTGCCTATGCGTGAGCTGGGCGACCTGTTCAAAAAGCTTTGATGGGTACGACGGTTTTACCAAGGATAGGCTTAGCCAAGCCGCAAACCGTTGATCAAACTGGCTACTATTATGACGAAAGTCAGGCCATTCTTTACGTTCTATAACCACTTCCGAATATTTACAATTAATTCACTCATTGTCATAACCTTTATGCCTCCACGCAGAGTTACGTTCCTGGTTAGACTAACCTAACCCAGTAATAATATCTCAAGGTTATGAAAAAAGTAATCATGCTAGGAGCCATGCTGATGGGCATCGCGACCTTCAGTGCGCAAGCGCAAACAACAACGGGTTCAACAAACAGTGGAAGTAGCTCGGGAAGTACGATGAATTCTTCGGGCTCGCAGAACGGTTCGTCAACTAACAGCAGCCGGTCTAAGTCGACAATGGGCTCAGGCACCACTAACTCAGGCTCAATGAATGGCACGCAGATGCAGCGGGGTAACTCGGGGCAGTCGGGGTCGATGAACAGCAGTTCTTCTTCCGGCAATGGATCCACCATGAAATCTGATGATAACAAATCGATGCAGAGCGGATCGATGAACCGTAGCAATCAGAAGGGCAAAACGACAAAGATGAATTCGACTACCTCAAAGTAGGCCAGTGGACTGCATAAGAGTTTAAAAGTCGGCTTACTGACGTAGCCGACTTTTTTCTTAGAAAGAATTTTCGCGGCAATTTACGTTAGTGATCAGCACGTATGATGCCAGCACTAAAAGGTGTTAAGAAAACAAAATGGGGAGTACAACACGTGTTGTACTCCCCATTTTGTTTTCTGGCTAAGTTCACTCAGCCGTCTAGTACTCGTATTTAATACCCATTTTTTTGGCCATATCCGCAAACACTTGTGGATCGAAATCGTCGGCGCCGGGGGCGTTAAGTTGGGGCTCTTCCTCCAGGTCAGGAACGGGGTACCCTTCCATTCCACCCTGCACGACGTAACACTCCTGTCCATCGTCCGGGTGTGGTCCGTTCCAGATCAAAGCCGCCTGTTTGTAGTCGTCCGGGCTGAACGTATACAACGATAAGTGCAGTTTCTGCTCCATAAACTTCTTGGCTTCCGGGAATGCGTTATTGCTTAGTTCCGGAATGGGCAGCAGCTTGGTCATTTCAACCCCCGTTAGCTTTTCCAGTGCTTTGGCGTAAGCCACTACGTGCAGCCCACCCCGAACCAGCAGGTAACCTACCATCGTTCGCGCGGTAGGATCAGTGACCATTTCATAGGCCCGCATCTTGTTAGCCCGCGCCCCACATTCCAGAAAGAAATTGTGGAGTAGATCCAGCTTCAGGTTACCACTGTTGAATACGTTCTGTCCCGTCCAGTAATGGCCCATTGAGTCCATCGGAAGCGCCGTCTGGCCACTAGCGATGGCATGGTGCGTATTGCGCCAATTAGTAGCCTCCGCCAGCGGACCAACGGTAGGATCAAATCCCCGTTTGGTCGTACCGGTCAGCAGCAGGTTGATGGCGTATGAAACAACTTCGATATGCCCATACTCCTCCCCGGCAATACTGCTGATTACGTCGTAAAACGGACGGATTTTCTTACGGCCCCGAAAGTTGAACGACTGGTACGTATAATTCATCAGGGTAGACATCTCACCAAACTTTCCCCCCAGTAACTCCTGGATGGCGGCTGCGTCATTGGGCGACGGATTTTTAGGGGTTGGCAGCTCAATTGGCAGCCGGTCGATTTTCAGAATCATCAGACAAGGGGTTATTGGTTAATGCCACTAGTGTTGACTTAGATCAACCAGACCTTCCCGACTAATGTTGATTAACCCTATAAACAATATAGATTTTACGTTCATACTAATGTCAACTAACTCCCTGTAACGATCTCAAAAATAAGCTTTAAGCACTCACAGTTCTTTTCGGTTAGTGAGCTACCGGTCTGACGCTGCTTTCTCGTAAAAAAGACTAGCTTATTAGGTGGAGTTGCTGTTGAATCCGAGTTAATTAATGATCAATTCTGATCGAAAAGAGGCCTCACCAAGCGCTGGTGACGGCTCGATATGCCAGTCTATAAAGTAGTAATGCAATACTAATCCCCTTTACTTATCATGATTTACTAGTTACGCGTATGATCCAAACCGTTCTTCGTGAATTTGCTTTATGCACGTTGATTATTCTGTTCGCCCACCCGCATCTACGAGCGCAACCTGCGGAAAAATACTATTTGATTAAAGCGGGTCAGTTCTACGACGCCGAAAAAAATGTATTTCTTAAGGATCAACAGATTCTCGTCAAAGGTAACCGGATTGTTAAGGTTGGAGCAAAACTTGACGTACCCGCTACCACTCAGGTGCTCAACTTCCCCAACGCTACTGTAACACCAGGCTTAATCGACGCCCACACACACGTACTGACCAGTCAAGGAATCACCGAAGAGCTGGCGGCTGACGCTATAATGCGTTCCTCCGAGCACCGGGTCCTGCGGGCGGTCAAACATCTCAGGAGCTATCTGGATGCCGGTTTTACCACCATTCGTGATGTAGGCAACTCCGGTCAGTACCTTGATATTGAACTACGCCAGGCGATTGAACGACACGATATTGACGGTCCCCGAATGTTTGTTTCTGGTCCCATCATTGGCTCGATGGACGGCCAGTTGACGAGCGGGTTTCCTCTGCGAAAATTCGACCATATCGCCCGCTCGGAGCAAAGCCTGATTAGTGGGGTCGAGGAAGCCAGCAAAGCAGTTAAGGAGCATATTGCCCGGGGCGTGGATCTAATCAAAATATTGGCCATCGGTAACAGCCTTACCTTGAGCCTGGAAGAAATGAAAGCCATTGTCCAAACGGCGCACGCTCATCGGATAAAGGTAACGGCGCATTGCGATCGGGACTGGGCCGCCCATGCGGCTATTCAGGCGGGTGTCGATGGCATCGAGCATGCTTATGGTTTTAAGCAAACCACCCTGGATACGATGGCGCAAAAAGGCATTTACGTTGTCCCCACCTATGGTTCAATAGATGGGATGGTTTATTACCGAAAGTTGGCAAACCAGGATTATAAACTTGACGAACTGCGAAAGGAATTTGCAGCTAGTTGGGGAAAGTGGGTGATGGATATCCGCAAAGCGGGTTTGCTGATGGTAGCTGGCTCGGACGCGTATTACAATCTGGGTGTACCACGGGGCGAGTGGGCCAAACAGACGCTTCGGGGGTATTCCGATGCAGGTCTGTCGCCGGAAGACGTGTTACAGTCAGCGACTATTAACGCGGCTAAGATCTTGGGGCGAACCAATGAGTTGGGCGTTCTCAAAGCCAATGCGCTGGCTGATATTGTCGTGTTCAATGGGGACCTAAAACAGAATTTTAGCCAGACGCTGTTTGATGTGTCCTTTGTGATGAAGGGAGGCCAAATTGAGTTTCAAAAGCCCCAGCCTTAGCGGTTGTCGCCTGGCTGCTAATCAGGATTAGGTCAATGGCAAAGTTGCTTCAGCGATACGTGATACACCGAGGTAGCTTGGAGCCTTGTTTAGTTATGAAAGTGGACTTTTTTGTTGACCTTGGGCAAGGCGAAGGTGAAGCCCTCCAAAAGGGTAATTGATAGCAATAAACACACGACACCTATTTACATTTAAGCAATCACGAAAACGTTGTTACTATGCCACTTGACCAACACTTTGACGAGGAGCCTGTAGAAGCAGGTAAAGAAATGAGCTTTCTGGAACACCTGGAAGAACTTAGGTGGCACATTATTCGCTCGGTTTCTTCTATTGCCGTATTTGCAATAATTGCTTTTACCTACCGAGAATTTGTTTTCCAGAATGTGATTTTGGCTCAAAAATCGCCTGATTTCTGGACGTACCGCATGATGTGTAAAATAGCCGATTTAACTGGGTATGCGGACTTATGCGTTAAAAAGCTGGACTTTGACCTTCAGATATTGGGCATTTCCGATCAGTTCACCCTAGCCATGACGTCCTCCGTCGTGATTGGCCTTTGTTTTGCTTTTCCGTATGCATTCTGGGAACTCTGGCGCTTTATTAAGCCTGGTTTACGTCCTTCAGAGCGGCAGGCGGCTCAGGGAGCGGTCTTCTTTGTATCAGCTCTTTTTTTGCTGGGTCTGCTATTTGGCTATTACATTGTTTCTCCGCTGTCCATCAATTTCTTAGCTAATTTCCAGCTGGCACCTGGTCTAAAAAATCAGTTTGATATCAATTCGTATTTGTCGGTTTTAGTCACGCTTTCCTTGGGCTGTGCGCTTATTTTTCAAATGCCAATCGTGGTTTTTGTCCTGTCGAAGGTTGGTATTTTAACTCCTTCTTTCATGCGTTTGTACAGGCGTCACGCCTGGATTATTATCCTGGTTGTGGCTGGCATAATCACTCCTTCTCCCGAAATTTACAGTCAAGTACTAGTGGCTTTGCCGCTACTGGGCTTATACGAGATCAGTATTTTCGTCTCAGGTTATGTTGAGCGGACAAGGATCAAGAATACAGGCCTTGACCAACTAATTAACTTGTTTTTGTTTTTCTTCCAGTTCGGCCTTCTACGTCTGCTCACTGGTCGTTACCGTTACGCCTTGACTGAGCGTTTGTAGAAGGGCGTTAGCTCTTTTGTAGTAAAAAGCCCGATCGATTTAAAAATCGATCGGGCTTTTTACTGATTGTAATTCAGTCATCCCTTCTTTGACGTTGAGTTAAGGTATCTGCATTAAAAAAGCCAAATGAACCAACTTTTCTTTCTCTACAAACAACAAAACTTAATATGTGTATTCAACCGGAATGTAGTGATCTCACTAGCGTTTATCAGCGAAGAAAAATTGACAACAGGCTAATTAGTTAATTATGAAACACTACCGATTTATAAAAAAACCATCCGTTGGGCTAGCCTTTTTATTTACTAAGGGTCAATCACTTACGCTTCAAACTCGGTAACAATGTTTACAGACAACCGTTAAATCATTATCATTTTGTCGATTTACGTCCCCTTAAAAACCACCAAATAGCAATTATAAGAATAAGTACTCCCAAGACTGGCACAATAAGACTGCCTTTGTATACCAATTCATAGTGGTCAACTGAAGTAGACTGGGTTTGTCTAGCTGTGTTCATCATAGGCGCAATAGCATGTTACTGGATAGCCTAATATAGAGAAATCTCTAAATTTGACTGATAAGATTTAGGTAAAGAGACCTATTCATAAACGTCGGCTTGTAAAGAACAAAACCAGCGTTTTAATCTTACATTCTTTCCACTTACGAGACTCAACATATTGCCATGAAACCAGCAATTAATCGATACTGTACAGCGCTACTACTTGTGGCCATGTTGCTAGTGGTAGGCTGCAACAAAGAACAGGTTCCGTCGGCGGCTTCGACTTGCTATCCAGACGTAAATGCAAACCGGTCTAAGCTAGTTACGGACGTAGCGGTCACCGTCCAAGCATCGGGCGGCCTGGCTATTGGCTATCGGCTTGTGGCCGATAACGGAGTAGGCTGGAGTGCCTGCAATCTACCAGAAGAGTTTAAGCGAGACGGTTTAGCGATTTACGTTAGCGGTTACTGGCTTACCTGGCCCGGACTAGAACACATGAACCTAGTTCCCATTCCTTTCGAGGTTACCAGAGCCAAGTTGAGACAATTGTAAGGGTTCTTTGTTTCACTAACTGTCTTTTTGAAAAGCAGACAGAGCATTGGCGATCCGATTTTCATTTCGTCTATAACCTAGTCGAAACGTATTTCTGTGGTTGGAACGCTTGCTACTATCTAATTCAACTACTAAGCAGCAGGCTCACTCATTATAAACTAAGTTAACTACTACTATGCCTATACAATATGGTATGTGCTTCGATGGCAGCGTCGTGCGGGGATGGGGCGATGACGGGCGATGGCTTCAGTTCTCTAACACCTCGGCCACGGGACACAAAGACCAGATGGAAGAAAATTACCGGCGAGCCCGCCAGATGGGTATAACACTCTTCCGCGACACGGTACTTTGGGACGAATCGCGCCGTTGTCCAGACTATACCTGGATAGACCGCTTGCAACATGTCAGCAATGGTCAGATAGAACTGACCTTGAATCACTACGGACTACCCGAATGGATCACGGAGGCTATGTTTTGGAGCGATCAGGCTGCGGAGGCTATGTACGAACAGGCGTATCAGATTGCTCACCGCTATCGAGGTGCTTTTCGCAGTTACAACATCGGCGTGGAACTGGGGATCTGGACCGATTGGATTGCGGCTCCCAACAACCGCCAATGGCCCTTCGGCGGACGGTCCTGGTGGGAGGTGTATCGGCAAACCAGTGCCATTACCATTGCGATTGCTAAAGGACTAAAGGCTGGAGACCCCGCTTGCCAGACTGCCATGAGTGAACCCTGGGGATGGGGCGATATGCCTTACCCGGATCAGGCCCGACCCTTTGCGACTATCCTGGGTCAACCCGATGCCATTGCTAACCAAAATAATTGTCTAACCTGGCAGCTGGGTCGGGCGGAGCTTCTGGATATCATTGGCTTAAATATCTATTTTGACAACGATATTCCTCACATGCTGCAAACAGCACGAAATCTATTTCCGGGAAAGAAAGTCGTAGTGGCCGAAACCGCCAATGTTTACCGCCCAGACTGTCATCCGCCCGCGCTCTGGTGGGCCAAGTTCGAGTCACTGGACGAGGAGGAGCTGGACGTAAGCTGGAGTCCAGGATTTACCATGCTGACCCATGAGACGGGGGCAGCAATGGCGGGAAACCTACTCAGCGCAGATGGGACCAAACACTGGCAAAAATTGTAGCTACTATCTCGCGGTGACTGATCTATTATATAATGAGTTGTTAAACAGCAAACTATGCACTATATGCGATCTATTTTTACCCTGTTGCTAACGGTCATCACACATGTAGCCTGTAGCCAGGTGATAATTAAAACGAATCTACTATACCCTATAGTTAGAGGGGGATCTCTTGCTCTGGAAGCAGCGACTTCTGAACACTCTTCGATCAATTTATATGCGGCTTTTGGTTCGGACGGTGCTTTAGCCTTCGCCGACGCTTATAAGTTTCAGAACCTGATTGTAGAAAAACGATTCTACCGAAAGTCAGCCAGCGTTTTTCAGGGTGCGTATTTGGCTCCCTATGCTAAATACATGCACCGCCAAATCTACGTAGAAGGTTCTTCCAGTTGGCTGGTTCCCATTAGAGGCCGAGATTCAAATGGGCATTCGTTGGGCTTCGGTACAACGGTGGGTTTACAGATCCCCAACAGATTCATTAAACGAACATTTATCGATGCGTTTTTGGGCGGAGGGTATCTGTTCTACTTAGATGAAACTGACGCCAAAAACCCTGGGCAAAGTCGATTTGGTCATGTCGATTTGCGAACTGGCCTATCATTTGGCTATATGTTCTGAGAGGAGTTTTACAGTATAGAGCTACAGGTTCTTATGAAAAAGGCCTACGTCACCTTCATAAGAACCTGTAAATAGACCTGGTTTACTAACAGCAATTCCTTTAATTCCAGTATAGCCAGACTCATTAAGTGGAAAACTTGGCTTTGGATACCTGCCTTACGACCAGGTTTGGAACCCAATCATGCCCCAAGCTCCCATGTAGCCCACCACCAACAAGGCTGTCCCAACGGCCATACTCATAAAAATCAGGTCAGCTCGACATGAAACCAGCTTCCGGCTGCGGAGCAAACCCAACAAAGCACTCAAGGCAGCCACTGGCCCCAGCAGGGACGTAATAAAAACCGTGATTGACAGTGGCGAAACGACGCCTAACTCATCACCACCACTATCTAACCCAATAACCATCACTAGGTATGATAACGCATACACAAACAGACTGACCCGCACCGGCAGGGCACTCAACCGACGACCTTTTCGTCGCAACCAGACCAAGCGAATGAGCCAGCCAATACCGAGCAACAAGCAGAGTCCTAAGACCAATAGCGAAAAGTAGCCGAGCAGTACGGGTAGCCAGGCACCTACCATTGATGTTTTTGTGGCCGTGTTTGCCAGTAAACCGGCCCCGAAGGAGCGGACCAGGACCGGTTCGTTCTTGTCGTTTTGTACTAATGTGAGCTCCGGCGTATAGCCACCTTTCGCTAGCCGAAGGGCCCGGTTGGGAGCGATGGGTAGCAGGCGTACGGGTTCGCTTCCGACGCCATCATGCAGTATTAACTGTTCTCCTTCTTTATCGATGTGCACGAGTTCAGTTAATCCCAGAAACCAGCCCGTCAGTGCCTGTCGAAAATTACTCGGCCGGTAATAGCCTACCCACTTGTCTTGTTGGGACATTGACAAAGGGTACTCGGGCGGGAGTTGCGGGGGAACGTTTTGCATCACCAGCGTCAAAACAGCGTTTTTGAGCTGGCTAAAGCCGGGACCGTCGGTATTGGTCAGGACAATGATGCCCCGGTTCAGCGCCGACTGGTAGAGATAGTGGGCTCGCAGACCAACCCCAGCTCCGTCATGGCCATGCAACAGGTGCCCCTGATAAGACGTGGTGAAGTTATTCAGCCCGTAGCCCTGTTTAGAACCAGACCGGGCGGCCAAGGTGGTAGTAGGCGTTTCCATCCGATCGACCATAGCAGCAGAAAGGAACTGCTGTCCCCGGTACGTCCCCCGGCCCATCAGCATCTGCACAAAAGGCATTAGCTCCAGCGCCGACACATTGAGTCCACCCGTAGGTCTGGCCAATAGGTACCAGTAGGGGGCTTCCTGCTGGTCATTCCCCTGATAACCGGTGGCCAGATCGGTTAAAGCCGCTCCATCGCGGTGAAAAGTAGCCCGGTCCATGCCCAGGGGGATGAAGATGCGCTGTCGCACGAACGACTCGAACTCTTGCCCCATTTTCTTTTCAATCAGGCGGGCTACCACAGGCGGGCCCGCATTGCTGTAAGCCATGAACGTAGCGGGTCGCCAGCGGGCCCGGCGGGATTGTGGCGCAATAGTGAGTCCTTCTTGCAGCGAGATGGTGGGGTTGTTGTAAGCGTAGGCTTTCATTGACCAGTCGTCGAAGCCCGCTGTGTGCTCCAGCAGATGGGCTACGCGAATCGGGTCGGTAGCTTCCCAGGAATTATCAATATCAATTTCAGGAGCCAGTTTTTTCACTTCGTCGGTCAGCGCCAGCTTCCCTTGTTGAACCAGCATCAGGGTCGCAACGGCCACCATACTCTTGGTAATGGAGGCAACTGGAAAGAGGGTGTTGGCGGTAACGGGCGCTTTGGATCTGATGTTTCTCAACCCAGCATTACGTTGGTAAAGCAGCGAGTCTTTGGTAAAAACCAGTACCTGCAACCCCGGAATTTTATCGGCTTTCTGAATGCTATCAATCTGATGGGTTAGTTTGTCAACGGGGATACGGTGCCCCGATTGCTGCGCGGTAGCGCCTAAACAGGCCGTCAACAGCAGCACGCTGGTCAGGAATGGAGTTAGCCGACTAGGCATAGAGGAGAACGCTTTTTTAAACTCTGTGTGGACAGGACTATACTACTTAACCTTTAACGATTAACTAGTTACTGAACAGCACGTTACGTTCGCTATCAGTTGTATTCGGCGAAATATAGCAAATTCAGATTTACCTGGAGATGTTTAACCAGCTAGTGAATCGTTCAGGTAAAATGGTTTGATTTATCGGCACTCGGAAACGTGTAGACTTTTACGAAGAAATTACCTGCCCAGTAAAACAAAGAATCCCTAAGCTTCTACCCCACGAGCACAGTTTTACTACGTGCTAGCGATTCATATGCAACGTACCAGACACGTCCTTTTCCTCTCTCTATTGTTGATGGGTGTATTTGACGCTAGCCTGCTAGCCCAAAATATAGTGGAACCTAATTATGACGAAGCAAAGGTGCCGGTCTATGCCTTGCCTGATGTATTAACCACCACCTCGAACCTGCCTGTCCGCCATAAGACAACCTGGGAAACTGTGCGACGACCAGAAATCCTCAAACTCTTTGAAGAGCATGTATACGGACAAATCCCGAACGCAGTTGACCAGTTTACCTACTCAGTGAAAAACGAGAAGGCCAGCGCTATGGGCGGCAAAGCGAGCTTGAAAGAAGTCCAGATTGAGGTGACTCACAGCAAAAAGCGGCTTAGAATAAACCTGGTTCTGTTCGTGCCGACTAAGCATAAGGGCCCAGCACCCGTCTTTCTGTTGATCAACAACCGGAGCATTACGAATACGGACCCCACCCGAGCACATAAAAGCGAGTTTTGGCCCGCCGAAACGGTGATTGACAGCGGGTACGCCATTGCCGCTTTTCACGTTAGCGAGCTGGCTCCAGATGATTCGATTGGGTACGTAAACGGTGTGCTTCAACTCTATCCTCAACAGCTGACCGCAGCAAATGGCATGCGGGCCATAGGTGCCTGGGCCTGGGGGGCCAGTCGGGTACTGGATTATTTTAACACGGATCCAGCTATAGATCCGAAAAAAGTAGCCCTTGTTGGTCATTCCAGGGGTGGCAAAGCAGCTTTATGGGCGGCTGCCCAGGATCAACGTTTTGCGCTGTGCTTTTCGAATTGCTCGGGCAACACAGGGGCGGCCTTATCTCGTCGGCGATTTGGCGAAACCATCCGTCGGATCAACACTACCTTTCCCCACTGGTTTGCCCAGAATTACAAGCGATACAATGACAACGAAGCTGCTTTACCCGTAGACCAGCATATGCTACTGGCCACCATCGCTCCCAGGCCGCTCTACGTAACGAATGCATCGAAGGACCTGTGGGCTGATCCAAGAGGAACCTATTTGTCGATAACGAGTGCCCAGGCGGTGTATGCCTTGTACGGTATCGACGCCAAACTACCCGTTGATCCACCTGGACTAAACCAATCTGTTAGTACGTCTCACATAGGCTACCATATCAGGAAAGGTGACCATGATTTAACGGTTTACGATTGGCAGGCTTTTATCAAATTTGCTCATGCCCATTTAAACTAGTTGGCCCAGTTATGGCAAGGCTCGACTGCTCATAACCGGCCCAACGTTACTCCGTCACAGGGCGGACGTGTACAGCGAATTGTAGTTAGCGTTGAACAGCTATTAACTACGTTCTAAATCCGGAGGAATGACGATCTCGATGTGACAATGGTTGAAATACTCTTTCGCTCGTTTGAGACTTAAGAACAAGTCACCCTCTATTTTACGTAACCCATTGCTTAACAAATAGATATGCTTTGCCCTACCCTTCTCCTTCTGGCTAATGATCGAGGTAATGGTACCCTTGGCTAACTGCTGTTCAGGCGTCGTATAATAGACAATATCACCCACAAAAAATTCAAACATATTTGCTGAGAAACCAGGGGATGGCGTTGCCTTGTCTCATACGAATAAAACAATCTTTTATTCCTACAAATTCTGTTTATGGGCCTACTAGCACTAAATTTCCAGTAATAATTTTCATAACAACAAATAAGTACCAAATCAGATTTTGCGTGAGTTACCAAGACGGGGTTCTCCCAGATTGTGGCTTTGAAAGGCGCGTGGATGATCGTTTCTGACTGTATCAGCCCAAAGCTTACCGAGCGCCCTATACGTAAGGCGATGTCATCAATAAGGCTGGCAAACTGACTTTATCGTCCGTTCCCTCAATAGACTACTAAATGGCTTACAACCGCCAGAACTTTACCTCATTTCTTACAGAGCCAGAGTCTACCGTTAACCTTTTCACTTGTTTATTCTTTGTACGTAGAGAACAGAACCAGTAATCAAAGTCAGCTCACCGACTTGTTTGTTTATCAATAAATAACATCCAGAGTCCCTTGGATCGATCAAGTATGGAGCTCTTATTTTCCTCCCCACTTATTGCATTGCTACTTTTGTGACTGAAAGTAGTAAGGGAGCGGCTCGCTGGGTTTGTGAATTAACAAAAGCTTGTAGCGAGTCCGAATATCCAGGTTAAACGAAATTATGCAATCCTATTCAACCCCAGAAGGCATCGTTCGCATTGAACGAATGAACAAGAACTTTACCAAATATCATTTAGGCGGTGGCCGGGTGCTGCATCATTTTACATCGGCTAACGACGAGTTATTTCATGACCATCCGTGGCCGTTTCGCAGTACCATCTTATCGGGCGGCTATGTTGAAATTGTCGCCGAGCCATGCGACGATGGAACGTTAGCCCTAACAACAGTCAAGCGCCTGCCAGGAACAACCCACGACGTTCAGGCAGGTACGATACACAAGCTGATTGGATTACTGAAAGGGGATTGCTGGACGATCATTGAACCAGGTAAGCATGAGCGGAAGTCCGGCTTCTACAAGGCGGATGAAGATGGAGTCTGGCATCGCTTCTGGGATCAGCGAAAATGGACGCTGATCCTGCCCGTATTGAAGACAGCGTAAAACATAACCCTCCCAAACAGGCTGTCAAGCGATATTTAGATCAATCCATTAGCCTGTAATTGGAGCCATTACGGGCCTATTAGCTATGTTCGGGCGGGAAACCGCGCGGTGGCCGATAGGCCCGTAATTGTTTAATGAATCTCCCAATAGTCTGATTATTTCTCGTCAAATATGGCCGTCTGTATCGCCTTGCTCATTCAGTAGCATATGGTCCAAATTAAGCTTGGCGGAGGGCGTGGTGTCAGCCTTCAATACCCGCTGCATATACGAGAGACACTGTTGTGTTTGGTCTTTTGAACAAGCAGCTATGCAATCAGCTGGTATAGACAACGTAAAATCCCGCAGGAAAGCGTCCTGAGCCGTAAACTGCACACAAACATCAGCGCTCATCCCCGTCAGGATTAGGTGTTCGGTACTCAAATAGGTTAGTAGCAGCTCTAATGGGGTCGCGAAGAAAGCCGAATGTTTTGGCTTGAGCACTACGTAATCGTCCTCCTGAGGCCGAAGCAATTCAACAATAGGCTGACCACGTACCCCATCGTGCAGACAGTGTTCTACTAACGCATTTAGGTCAGAGCGCCAGTGCCCAAAATTGTCATTGGTATAAATGACGGGAATTCCCTTCTGGCTAGCCTGCTCCTTGAGGGCAGTAATGCAGGTGGCAGCCCGGAGCGCCGGCGGCAACAGTTCGGGGCCTCCAGCAAACTCCAGGTCATTGATCATATCGATGATTAGCATGGCAACCCGACAAGAATCGGGAGCGTTACCGTGCAGGGTTGAACTAATTGTCTTCATTAGTCGAGGTAACTAGCTAAATGGATCTGTGGCTTGTCTTCTTACCTACCCTATGAGGCAACGGTACGCTTTTGTAATCGGTAGTCTTAATGCCTAAAAACACGACCGGCTGACTACTAACACGGATTAGTAGTGGGCTTACAATCGCTTTTTTTGCATTGAACATCAGCAAATTAAATAGAAAAATAGAGAACGACTTTGTGAGATCGCTCTCTATTTTCGTTTGACTGGGAGACTGGTATTTTGCTGCGAACTCGATCTTGATTCCTCTGCTCACCTGCTGGCAACGCTCTTAACAGCAGCTACACAACATCCTTTTCGAAAATGCTGCCTGAGTAGGTGGGAACTTAGACATTATGCTGTGCTCTTCTTTTGGTGATCGTTGCCCTTGGCGTTATACCTTCAGCTTTTTCCGAAGCCAGGCCCGTACCGGCTCATCGTATAGCTTTAAACTGGTGTACGCCAACACGATAGCGCCTGAAAAGGTAAGCAGCGCGTAAGGCCAAGCTTGCCCCAACGTAATACCACTGTGATTGCTTACCCAGGCTACGTAAAAATAGACAAGTACGTAATGGGTCATGTACAAGGGATAAGAGAGGTCGCCCAGGAACTGACAGATTTTAACTTCCCTCTGACTACGCACTACCCCACTCGCCCCCATGTAGACAACGAGCGGAAAAATAACGATGATGCAAAACGCTTCATACAAACCATTCATCCAGAGATGATCGGCACCGCCTATTCTTGGCATCAGTAAAACGGCCACAACCAGCAAACTACACCACGCGAAAGCATTTTTGATGTGGGCAGGCCGATACACACGCGATAAAAGCAGACCGGCAAAAAAAGGAAATATGGTACGCGTTATTCCAACGCGCATGTGTTCAGCGTTTAATGTCCAGCCACCGGTAACGTCTCCATTTGGGTTCGTAACCGCAAAATGCAAAAGCACTGCACCGGCCAACACGACAAACCAAGCCAATGCCTTATTCGATAATTTCCTCAATCCTAGTGCGTAAAGAATATTGGCTATATACTCAAAAAACAGTGACCAGCCGACACTGTTGAGCGGATGCATTTCTTGCCAGCCGCGAATATCCATTGACAGAGGTATGGGCATGAGCGTGTAACCTATCAGCATAACAACGATCAGCTTCCATATTGGAACAGTATGAATGAGCGGCCATATAGTTGAATCGGTAAAGTAAAAGCCTATAGCACCGAGGGTCATCCCCAGTACGACGAGTGGTTGCAGCCGTTCGAACCGACGCCGAAGAAAGCCGCCAATGGTCAACTTGCCCCACCTGTCGTCGTAGGCGTAACCGATAACAAAGCCGGATAAGAGAAAGAAAAAATCAACCGCCAGATAACCGTGATTGATTACGTTGTCAAGGCGGCTTTTGGCAAGCGGCTCGGCCAGGTGAAAAAACACTACGACAATAGCTGCCACGCCCCGAAGTCCATCTAACAGTTGATAGTGTGGCTTCGTGCCAAGTTTGTTATCGTTCATTAAAGGCTGGAAATTGGGTACTACACGCCAGCTTAGTCAGGGAATGGATTGACTATAACTATTATTTCTTCTCTGCGATACCGGCGCTTGAGAACATGGCGCTTTCGTCAAATCCGCTCAATATATTTATTTTCCTCTTTACAGCTCACCTCTATTCGGAGATAATGCTTGCCAAAAAACGCAAGAGTAGGTTGACGTGCGGTTGGAGGGATTTTGTCAGGTGGTAAACACCTCTATTGATAGGCTTTAGTTTACTTGTAGCCCATCCGACACGTATGCTGCTGATCATTAAACCTTTATACTACGCTTATTTCTACTCAACAGCGCCCTGATTTAGCTCGAGCCAGTAGCGACAAACCGTTGTTATCGACGCCGACCAAGCGTCTTTTCGCAGAAATGAATTGGCTCCTGATTCATAACAGTCAATAATCTCTTCATCAGTAGCCCCCGCACTCATCATCACGACGGGAACTCGCTTGTATACCGGATGCTGTTTCAATATGGTTAACACTTGATGCCCATCAAAGCCAGGCATATGACGGTCCAGCAGAATTAGGCGGGGCAATTGATTCAACTTGCCCAGCTCCTCTAGGAAAGTCTGCCCATCGGCAAAAAAGCGAGTGGGATGGTCTGGACAATACCGCCTGAAGAGTAAACCAAGAAAGGTTCGATAATCCGTGTTGTCATCAACGATGCAGATCAATCCAGCAATCATACGGCTGTAGCAAGTGGGTATTGAACTGACAACTTCGCCCACCAAGATAACGACGAACAGTTCGATAAAAGTGAGCTAATAGCCCCTCAGTCCTAATCAAGTATGATGCCCCGGCTGATACTCTGGAGTGGGGTTCCGGGTTAGCCCACCTTCTTGCCTAACCGGCTAACAATTGCATGCGCTTTAAGCGAACGGCGCAGCTCTGTACCCTCGAAGGGCTTGTTGACTACTGGCGCCAGAACACACCAGTCGAACAACCCAGCTACCAGCGGCACAATGCCCAGCGTGCGGAGCGTCAATTTATCCGAGGTAGCCAGGCTGCTCGCCACCAGCGTATAGCCCAGGGCAATTCGGGCGGCCCGCCCGACGGGACTAGCAATAAAACCAAGGAAATCGTTCATGTTGAATAAATCAGAAATCATTAATCAGGACTCCTTAAACCTGACAATTGTTTTGGCCTAGCAACTTACAACTCGCTGGTTGAGTGCGTAGCCCGGTCGTTTTAAACGCACCACTATGAGTGGCAATTGCCTGCCCACTCCTTCGTCTCATTTAGTGAGCATCTAATACGAATAAGTAAAGCGCGATTACAAAGTAAAGAGCCTGGGTTCTTAGTCTAGACCAAGCGGGTCGTATTTTGGAGCACTGCGCTTTACGTTATAATTATCTGAGCAGCCAATTCTACCACTGAGTTATGTGGACAAGGGTATCTAGCTTTACTTAAGAGTTAGTGTCGCACTAGCTGATATGCATTGTCAGTATTTCTGAATCCTACCGTTGCTGAAAAGCTAATAGGCTAACACGACTAAGCTGAAGAAGACCGCTTAAATAAGGCGATGTTTTGGTATCATTAGATATACGAAATGACGGGCCCAAGCAAGCTACTAATCACTCAAACGTCCAGTAATTTAGGATGAGTGGCGCAAAACATCTTTGTGCGTCACAAAAACGGGACAAGCTCCAAACATACCATAACTACCTGTATATCAGGACAATTTTTATCAAAAAATAATATTAAGAGCAGACAATTACCTTTCATCAAGCGAAATTGCGTGTTCATTGACGCTTTTTCGCACTTCGTCCGAAATCACTATCAGCCGCCCGTTTACCGCCATAGCTTTGGTTCACCAATCGGCACTAAGCCCCTGGGCTCAATCACCTTCAAGTTGACCATTGCCATGAAAACTGCTGCTACATCCATCCTGACCGCCTTCGCTTTTGTTGTTTCGCTAACCAGCTTCAGTCAGGCTACCCTACCTCTAGATCCCGTTAAACCAGCGGAAACTTACGCCACCAGTTTCTATACCGCCGTCGACGGGCGACTGGTGCTGTCGCTGAAAAAGAACGTTGGCCCGGTGGTTTCGATTCGGCTCAACCAGGCTGACGGGGCTACCCTATTCACTCAGCAGGTAACCAAACGGCAGACCAACACGCAGGTGCGTTTTGACGTGAGTCAACTACCGGATGGGGACTATACGGTGGAAGTATCCGACGGAGCGCGGGTTACAAAGCATCAGGTGCAGCTTAACACACCCCAGGTCGCTAGTCGTCAGATTGCCTTTAAATAAGACGCCTTCTAATCCACTTTTCTCTTCTCTTGACCAACCAGAAAGGCTATCCTTCCATCGAAGGATAGCCTTTCTGGTTTACCGGGTTATGACTGGCTAAGAGGTGAGCTGCTTAAAAATCACCTCACATGACCTAAACCCGAGGCAATTATAATTATTACGTTTAGTCAGCTACGCCTTACTTATCAGTTTGTGGTTGATAACAGGGTGGCCTGGTTTAGTGACAGTCTTTTATTTGCCGGTTTGGTCAAGGAGTAGATCGACCAATCGTTACTTTTCATGACGAGCGAGAGCTGTTGTCCTGTCTTACGCTGTAGACGGCCAATGTATGCTTTGTTTACCATAGAAAACTGCGCTTTGGGCTCATCAGAAACGTTTTGAGTCAATATGTATTGAGTAAATGAATACGGGTTATCTAACGCTGGTAAATAATTCTGCTGATAAACTAATATGAATGGCCGTATACGCTCGGTACGGGCAATGAACGGGTACGCAGTGGCATCGTCTGTCAAAATACGCTTGTCGGCGGGCAATTGCTGAACAAACTGAATTAAGCGGGTGTCGTCGTTTTGTTCAGGATCACTGAGTAGGCTTAGCGTATGCATAAAAGATCGTTCTTCGGCATAGGACGAGTGAAGCTGGTAAAAAGCGCCAACACCGATTTGCACCAGCATCAGGGCGAATGCCAATTCTTTTTTCTGACGTAGTTTCGCGACGGAAATAGTTGTCAATCCTGCCCAACCCAGCATCATAAAGATTTGATAAAACTCAAGCTGTGCCGGTACCAATGGGTCTTTAACGTGCAGAAACTCTACCAGTAGAAGTGGACTAAGCAGCGTCAGTAGTTGATACGTACGACCGCGAAAACTGAGCAGCATCAGCAGCATCAAAGGCGCGTACACCAAACGCCCGAGTGAAATCAGCATTGGCGCATCCGCCTGCGTTACGTCCGTAGGCGAGCCGGCAAATTGCTGACGAAAAAGCTGATCTGTTATGACACTGCTATTGGCATAAGGGTTTTCGAGAAAATAGCGAGAATCACCGGTGTACACGCGATTAAGCAGGCTAAAAACAACCAAACTGACCAGCGGCAGCATAAACAATAGTATCGCCAAGGCAAGGGATTTATTGATCAGTTTACGACGGAGCGAGATATTGTTGAAGGCGAGTCCCAGTCGAAGCAGCGTATCTTCACCCCGCAATGACAAACTTTGCAACGAGATAAAAAGAATCAGGGGAAGCAGAAACAAACACAACCAAGCGAAATCAACTTCACTGAAGACCAGACCAAGTAAAAAAAGGCTTGCCATCGATACGTGGTAAGTCGTGTTCGACTGGTAGTACATTAAGAGGCTACGGAAGAACAAATAGCCAAAGAGCAACACCGTGTATGTACTCTGCCCCGATACCGCCGTGAACACCAATCCCGGATGGAAAGCAAAGGAAAGACCGGTACCCACCTGAATTAAAACAGGAATGTTCCGCAGCCGCTGATCATCAACAACTAGGAAAAACAGAAGGGCCATGCCAAGCGACGAGGCAATAACCGGCCCCAGCAACGGCATGAACGCACTGAACGGTAGGCTGAAAAAGAAAGAAAATATGGGAAAGGTTAGTCCGAGTACAGACACTTTATCCCCCACGCCTTGCCAAACAATCAGTGCTTTTTCGGTCAGGAATAATGCTTCAGTTGTATGAAATCCTACGCGTTGACCATTTATAGCCAATACGATGTAATAAATCGCCAACACCAGAGCTATTCCGATGAGTGGTCGTCGGGAATAGGCTGTCATGATTTAGTCGCGATAGCGTTGGTTTTACTCAGGCCGTGATTTGTCTTCTCCCAATAAAATGGTTTCGTAATCAGCTGCCATAGTCCTTTGTAGGCAGCAATCGAATGCATAAGCCAGTAAATGGGATTGAGCAGAGCAAACCAGATCAGCTCGTAAAAACGGCGTTTAAACACCGCCAGCATGTTAATGTATATCATCAACATGTTTCCCGCGATTAAATTAAAGGTCGAGATGTATAATACCCAGTCCGGGAAGAACGATCGAATGGATCTTAGATCGAATATCAGATACGTCAGAAAAAAGGCTAACAGCACCGGATATAAAAGAAACGTCATTGATGTAGCGCCGATAAAAAAATTGAAGCCAATAAAGCCACGCCATCCGATTTTCCCGATCAACCGACGCGGATCACGCATGTGAACCAGGTAGGTCTGCATGTACCCCTTGATCCATCGTGACCGCTGCCGAATCCAGTTGAACGGTTCGTTATTAGCTTCCTCGTACGTGGTGGAATTGACGATGGCCACTTTGTACCCTTTAGCGAACGCTCGCACGCCCAGATCGGCATCTTCCGTTACGTTAAAAGGGTCCCACCCACCCAACTCTCGCAGCATATCGAGCTTGAAGTGATTGCTAGTTCCGCCCAACGGAATGGGAATATCGAGCGTGCCCAGCCCCGGCAGCATGTAATCAAACCAGTAACTGTACTCAAGCGTGAACATCCGCGTGAGTATGTTCTCGTTCCGGTTGAAATAGTTGAGCGCCCCTTGCAGACAGATAAAGTTTGCGGGCAGCTTATTGAACAGAAAAACCGTCTTCTTTAGCTGATCAGCGTCGGGGATATCCTCAGCGTCGTAGATTGTCAGAAACTTCCCGCGCGAAAAATGCAGGCCGTAATTACAGGCCTTCGGTTTGGTTTTCGGCATGTGAAACGGCACGACAATTACTTCAAAGTTAGCCGGGAAGTCGAGCGCCCGAACAGCGTTGAGGGTTTTATCGTCATCCTCCTCGATCAGTAGCTTCACGTCCAGCTTTTCGATGGGATAGTCAAGATTTTGCAGGTTCCAGATCAGTTTCCGGATCAGCTTGTCTTCCTTGTATACCGGCAGTTGAATCGTATAAATTGGTAAATCTGCGTTACGTACCTGCCCGACTTCTTCTTTTGTAACGGCCTGAAACAGCTCAAATCGGGACCCAACCAGCGCCAGAAATAACTTAAAACTGATCGATACTAGAAAAAACGTGCTCATCAGAATATTGATGGCGATGGTCGTTTCAACAAAGTTGAGACACAGCAGCGTAATGATGACCGCGATCGCGCTGAAGATGACAATCAGTTGCCGGTTCGTAAACGTTACCAGAGCCGAGCTTTCCGGATCGCGCTGCACCAAGTCAAAAACCGCCTTTTTGACGTACGGCTCTCCCAGCAGCTTATGACTTAGCCAGATAATGTCAAGGTCCGAGGCTGGCAGGATGTCCAATGGCAACCCAAACGTTTCACTCACGAGGGCCTTATACGTTTCATCGGTAGGATCGGCCATAGCCACTACCACGTGACCTTTATCGATCCGAAGCGGCATGCCCAGGAAACGATCAGCGACGCGCAGATCTAGCCGGTTGACAACGTTCATATCATACTCCTCTGCCCGAATATCCACTATTGGAAAGCCGCGATCAGCCAATAGCCGCTCGTACTGCTTGCGGGCCAGATAAGAATAGTTGAGCAGAATCTTGACGGATGCAAAGCCCGTCTCGCGTTGAAAGCGGGTTAACCGGGCTACTTGTATTGGTTTTAATAAGCCGTCGCTGAGTAACCAGTCTGTGAGGGTTTGCGATGTTTGCGTCGTAGCCTGCATGAATTAAAAGCGGATAACGGAGGTAAGTGAAAAGCCACTACCAATACCGACGTTACGTCCATAAACATCGGTATAGACGTTGGCATACAACCAGTTGTTGCCACCTAGCTGTCGCCCGTAGCCTATTGTTGCCTTCGCGAATCGAAAATCCGTATTGACCGTTGGGTTGACGGGATTCAGCTCGCGAAACATGTTGCTGTATGAGATCAGTCCGCTCAGTTCACCGGTCAACACGTTTTTAGGCGATACGTACCAGCCGAAAGTGGCCAGCATAGTGGCCTGATTAACGGGACGCGGCCCAACCTTAAAAAATCGGCGTAAGCCAACTTCCGTATTGAAATAAGCATCCCGCTTTGCCAGCTTCAGGCTCCCGGCATAGAGTAGCTTGGCTTCCGCCCCACTACTGGCATAACCCAGGTACGGTATCTTGGTCGCGTTTTGATAGAGGGGAACGACACCTATGGCTTGCAAGGATAGATAGCGTCGGTTGTTTACGTTGAGCAGATTGTAGCGCAGCCCCAGTTCAAGATCAGTCAGTCCACTGTTTCGATTATCCTGCCGTTCACTTTTGTACTGATTAGCCGCAAATGGTAGGGTACAAACCATCGTTAACCGGTTCGAGAGCCCATACTCGCCATAGAGCCGCACACTGACCGATTGAAATTTCCCGTTGTCGCCAAATGCCTCAACCGGTCCGGTGGGCTGCCAGTATTTGGAGGCCTGGTAATAATAGAGGCCCGGTACAAACATGAATCGGTGCTTCGGCTGTGGCCAGGCTGACCGAGGGCCACCACAAACGGTAATGCTGACGAGCAGCAGTAACGGAGAGAGTAGACGATGCATGATTAGTTATCGAAAAGGGCCTGCGACATTCTCACTTTTGACCGTACGTACAGGAAGGCCAGCAGTACCAGCACCAGTAAGCCCCCCAGAACGTACAGGTTATAGCGGCTCCACCAGTCACGAGCGTAGTCAGTCCGATCGTAGTAGTCAACGTTTGAGCTGTCTTCGGTCAGATTGAACATGAAGTGATTCGATCCCGCCGAAATCAGTACGTTACTGGCCTGACTAGAAATCTGATCAGTCAGATGAAGCGCCGTATTGCGCAGTGCATCCGCTGTAGCCGGACCGTTCAGTGACAGCAGCAGCACAGCCCGGTCTTTGTCCCGAAATACCTGAGCGATACCGCAGGCAACGGAGTCAGATACGGCAAACAAGGGTTTACTGGGGTCATCGCCGTAAAGCCGAAAATTGCGATCGAATTGCAATGGAGCGTTTGCCAGACTAGCCCAGAGTGGATCAGCCCGATCAAGCACCGCCAACAGGTTTTCCTCATTCGACAGCTTATAAGCGTTTGATAGGTATACTGGTGGGATAAGTAACGTGCTGGTAGGCCGCAGATTTAACTGCCGAACCAGTTCGCAAACCCCCGGAACAGCCTGTGATACTTGCGATGGACTCACAACTACCGCAAGCGGTTTACTTTGGAAAGCGCCCGGATACTGCAGAAAACTCAGACTTTCTGCTGAATACGCCGTTGTATTATACAGGTAAGACCGCTGTACATCAACTTGTGCAAAGAAGCTCGTGAAGCTGTTTTGACAGATGTTGGTACCCGGGAAAAATCTAAATTCCGCCTGAATCGTGTTATACGGTTTGAGCAGGTACCGTTTTATTTTGGGTGATACCGCAATCAAACCCGACTTGTCAAGCGGGGTACTGCTAAATAATACGTCGTTTATATAAAGGTTCAGAAACCCCCGATCACCAGCCTGTAACCCACTGTAGCGCGCTTCTAAATGCGTTTCCAGTTCATCAGGCTGCTGGCTGAAATCACTGATTCGGAAGTTGTATAATTGGCGTAGCGAACCAATCCCCTGCATTATTACGGACTTCCCTCCTAACTGAGCCAGCGACTGCCGATCCGATAATGGACGCGTGAGCTGAGTCTGTTGAGCTTCACTTACAGCCAGGAATCGGCCAAATGCCGATGCCAGAATGGCGGGGTTACTGACGGCATCAACGGTTTTGGCGTAGCCATCCTGGCCGCCACCCGTCACGTATAGTATTTCCGGTCCTCCTGCCGTAGCGGGCCGCAACGCAAATAAGCCCTGGTGCGCTTGAGGCTGCTGGGGAAGCAGGGAGCGGTAACGAGGGGGCAAACTGGCTAGCTCTCCCACAACAACCAGGTTATTCAGCGAATCAGGGATTTGATTGGCCGCAAACAAGCCAATCGGTTCTGATCGTAACGCAGTCAGTCGGCTATACAATGCGCTTACCAATCGGATATCAGTAGCGCTGGCTGCAGCCGGATATACAATTGCCGTTTTAGCCGCTAAGCAATTCGACAGATTCAGTTTTTGATTGGCGTTATAAGCTGTCTGGTACGTAATGGATGACGCACTACCGACCCGGAGCCATAACGCCGGATTTTCGAGATCCTTGCAGCGGTCATTCGTTATAACCAGTTGCGTTTTAATTTCCACCTGAACAAACGGCGAACCTGCTTCCTGGCTAGCAGACGACAAGGGGATAACGATCGGCGACCCAGCCGGTAACTGACTGACGTTTAAACTCAGGACAGGTTGATTACGTACCAGTACTGTTACCGATGACTGGTTGGACTGCAGCGCTTGTGATGGCGTCAGAAAGAGCTTTAGCGAGCCGCTTTGTAACGTCGCAGTTGGCGGAATACGCAGGTAATAAGTGGCGGTGCTACTCAATCCCTGTAACGCTTGATCCGGGTAGCCGGCCTCGGCAAATGTTAGTCGCGCAGGACCAACCGTTGGTGAGGCCATTCCTGGGGATACGGATGCGGTTGTTGGCTTTTGACCCGTGGAGTTGGCCAGCTGAACGGGAAACTTCCGAGACGATGCTTGTTGACCAAAAGTAGATTGCAGCGTAAGACCCAGCAGAACGAGTAGCAACGCCTGGTATGTCAAGACACGGGGATACAGCATAAAAAACGAGAAATAACTAGTGAGGGAGTAAAAACGAAATCACGCCAGCGGAAACTCAACCCGGTAGTAATTACCGATACGCGGGTCGCTGGCGTAGGTAAGTTTGCCGTCCATAGCCTCGGTCAGCCGTAAAGCGATGGAAAGACCTAATCCAGTACGGTCCGGCGAACTGATATTGGTATAAGACAATTCATCCAGCTTGTTGAAAAGCCGTTCCATATGGGTCTGTCCGATCGTCTGTCCATGATCGATCAATTCGAACACGAACCGAGAATCAATTGCATCCGTGCGTAAAGTAAGTGTGTTAGCCGGTTGAGAAAACCGGATCACATTGGTAAGCAGGTTAGTAAAAATCTGCTTGGCGAAAATACGATCGACCCGAACCATCATACTGGCAGGCAGAATATTCAGGGATAACTCTATATCCTTACGGGCCGCAGCATCGGATAACTCATTGGCAACCTGAGTAATTTTTCGATTCAGATCAGTCAGCTCGTAGTTGAAGGCTATTTCTGAACCTTCAATCTCTTTCACATCAAACAGCTTATTAAGCAGGTACTGCATCCGATTCGATGAATCCGAAATAAACCCAACATACTCCTGTTGGTCAGCGCTCATGCCGGCTTCTTCGGACTGCAATTCACTGACCGACATCCGAATAGTACTGACCAAGTTCTTCAGGTCATGGCTCGCAATTAAGATGAAGTCGTTTTTCTGCTCGTTAATCCGCTGAAGCTTAGCGTTAGTATCCAGAATAAGCTGGTTCTTGTCCAGCAGTTCTCCATTTAGGTCCTGTAGCTTTTCGTTTGTTCGGTGTGCCATCAATTGCATCTTGATAGCGCGGGTTAATAATCGGTACCGGGCCCGGGGGATGTATGCAGAACAGAAAGCAACCACCAGAAATACGGCTCCACCCTCCTGAAAGAAAGTCAATAAGGAGTATCGTTGATTCAGAAGGTAGAAACACAACAACTGAAAACCGATGGCGAGGATCGTATGCAGATACGAATTAACGGGTGGCCATGTCACCGTGGCATTGATGAGCAAAAAGATGGCTGATAACGTTAGAAAATACGTATTAACCGCGCCAAAATCAACCAGATTACATAGAATACCATACGTCAGGCTTACGCTACCCATAATGAAATGCAGCGGTAGCTGATGCGTCCCATTACGAGCCTGGCTGATGCGGTAAACCATATATACTACGAGTGCGGTTATAGCCCGTACCAACAGAAATGGCTGCCAGATGAACTCAGCGAAAACGTAATCCAGAATCGAAAAAAATGGATAAACGGATAAAAAAATCCAGACAATTGTAGTCGTACTATAGGACAGCCGGCGATTGACTTCTCGATTTAATTCGACCGTCGAAACGGCCTCCGGACCAACAGGAGTAGAGGTTAGCTTCATACCGTTAGACTAGGATCGACAAAAGTTGATCCCGCAACTCAGCCGGTTCAAACGGTTTAACAATTAAACCGGTAAAACCACTGGCGTCTAATTCATGCTGCGGCAATGCCGTTGCTGATGAAGCTAGAATTGCGACCTGTGCATCAAATTGGCGAATTAATTGGCAAGCCGTAGCCCCGTCCATAATCGGCATTTGCAGATCCATAATGATAGCTTGGTATGGCTGCTGGCTACCAACTCGACTGCGACTAAGCTCAACGGCCTTCTCGCCGTTATCCGCCACATCAACGCTACTACCCCACTTAGTAAGTAGCTTACGAATCAACAGTAAATTGAGTTGGTTATCGTCGACCAGGAGTATTCGGACGTCTAACAAACTTTGTTCCATGGACATGTATCTGCTGTTAACGGATAAAATAGTAAGGCAACCTATGCAGCAGATATGTGTACAATTTTGGTACCGAATATTTATTTAAAGTGACATTTATTTGTAAAAATTAAGAATAATATGTGATTACCTATTTCTTACTTACGTGAATTAGTATATCAAAAATCCATATCAATATACATAGCTCAACGCATTTACACTTTACTTAATTAGTTGATAGGCTACCGGAAAACCAGAAAGAGATCCCTATTTGGCCAAGAAAGCACAAGAAAGTACCAATTGGGACTTATTTCACAAAAGCATGACTGAGAACACAAGCTATTTTAACTACTCAAGCTCAATTGATGCCTAATAATATGAACTTACTAGGCAACTTTTTTTTCTGTATTTTCTAAAAACAAGACGAGCTTTGGTAAGATTTGAAAAACTTGCAAAATATACTTTTCGACGGTAGCTACTAGTTCATCAAAATCGTGATTTGATTTAATTAACATTTCGGCCTGGATAATCAAACGGGTTGCTTCATCCATACTTAACATTTTAGTGTGCACTTTGTGCGTATGAATCAAGCGACTGACAGTGTTTATATCTTTTTGTTTAAGAGCCTGTTGAATCTCTTCAATTTCTCTGGGCACTTGGTTAATATACATATGCAGCAATTCAACAGCTAACTCCATATCGTTGCCTGTTGTCTGCAACAAGGAATTAATAAAGAAATCGTCTGAAGTATCAACCAATGTTTCTCTGTCCGCATTGAACTCTTCTTCTGAATTTTTAGAAGCTAAGTACTTTTTGATCAACCGCTGAAGATCGTCTACCTGGAATGGTTTAGATAGAAAATCGTTCATGCCCGCTTTCAAACATTCTTCTCGTTCACTAGCTAGTGCGTGCGCTGTCATCGCGATGATCGGGACCGAGCTTTGTAATTGATTTCTGATCTGCCGGGTCGTTTCGTAACCGTCCATTATTGGCATTTGTATGTCCATTAAAACAATGTCATACGATTTCGACAACAGTGAATCAATCGCTTTTTGGCCGTTATCGGCCAAATCAACATGATACCCTAATCGTTTAATTACCTGCAGAATTAGCTTTTGATTTATGTGATTATCTTCTACTACCAGTATGCAGACCTGACGATCGTCAGCAATTGCATTCGGCGACTCTTGTGCTTTAGTTAAATTAGTTGGCTGTGGCTCAGCTATCTTATACGTAATTTCTACCGTAAAGACCGAACCTGTATTAACCGTACTCGATACGCTGACTGAACCACCTTGCAATTCAGCTAACGATTTTACGATGTTCAACCCTAATCCAGTACCACCGTAAAAACGCGTTGTAAAATCACTGGCTTGCTGAAAACGCTCAAAAATGGTCGGTAACACACTTGGCTCAATACCGATTCCGGTGTCCTCTACGAGGAATCGTATTCGTACTGTTTCAGCGGACTGCTCTTCTTTCTCCACCCGCAGAATCACTCCCCCGCGTTTCGTAAATTTGGTAGCGTTGCTTAGCAGGTTAAGCAGAATTTGCGTTAATCGAGTAGGGTCTCCAAGCAAGACAGGGGGTATATCAGGATCTGTTTCTATTCTCAGGTACAGATTCTTATCGACAGCCGAAGGCTGAAGCATTGTCTTAATTGAAGCTGTAAGCAGATAAATACTAAAGGGAATTGATTCGAGCCTGATCATCCCTGCCTCTATTTTCGAAATATCAAGAATATCATTGACGATCGTCAATAAATTCTTACCTGCAGTTCGAACGAAGCCGACAAACTCTTGCTGATCCGAGTCAAGAGTGGTAGTGGATAAAAGGTCCGAAAAGCCTAAGATCGCGTTGAGCGGTGTCCGAATTTCATGGCTCATGTTGGCCAAAAAATTTTCTTTAACCTTAGCAGCCTTCTCGGCAATTTCCTTGGCTTCTTGCAAACGGTTTTGTGATTGAACCCGATCGCTAATATCAATAATAGACGAGATAACGTATTGCAGCTCCCCACTTTCCTCGTAGACTGGGGACGAAGAACAGAATAATTGAACCGCTCTACCGTCTACCCGAGTTTCAAGATCGTCCGTCTGAACGACTTGGCCTTGTAACGCCTTATAAGTAGGTCTTTCCTCCAGAGGATAGGGTTTTCCGTCAGTGTAGCGAAATAATTGAATTGACTCCAGGACATCTGTGTAGGAATCAAATTGGCTAATATTACCGAACATCTTTTTTGCGGCTTCATTAGCGTAATAAAATTTACCTTGTCGATCGACAATCACGATTGAAACAGGGACCGCTTCTAATAATTTTTTGGTCTGTCGCTCACTATCAGTTAGTTGTTTATTAAGGCTAGTGCTAGTTCGGAGTGCCTGAAATAGTAAATAAATAGCCCACATGATCATGGCAAAAGCGGTAACGGCACCAACTAAATTGCTCCATGTAGCATATTGAGCAGATCGTTCATTTTGGGCGGTCCGTTGGTCAAGTAAAATATTTTCGTGGCGTTCCGCTTCCGTCAATACTTGACTAAAACGATCGCTCAATGTCAGATAAATTTTTATCGAATCAAGACGAGCAGTACCCTTAACGATACCACCTTGCTTAAACAATGCTTCACTTAGCATCATTTTCTTGTGAAAAAGCGCGTTCAAAGTCTGAATACGCTTTTGTTGGGAAGGATTGTCTGACGTAAGTGTTTTAAGTCGGCTCAGATGGCCGACCATCTGTTGCGTATTTTGATCAAAATCTGCTTTAAAAAAACCATTTTGGCTGAGTAAATAACCCCGTAAATCATTATCGAGGTTATGTAGTATGGCTAGAACTCGCTGTGTTTTATTGACGGTCAAATGAGTATGAACAAGCCACTTGTTCATCTCTATAAGTTGACGAATTGTCTGATGGGCATTGATACCGATAATTACACTGATTATTAAACCAGAGGTAACCATCAAAGCAATACGTCGGTGAGCAGTCATTCAGTAAATGAAGTTGTAACTCGGCAGTAAAATACCGTCAAGTTTAGTGTTCATGGTCCGCTTTCTCAGGAGAGAAAAGTACTTGGATTGTGGATTTTTGGGTTAATTAAATTCAATAGTCAACCCACGTATTCCTGTTAAGCAAGCAGAATCATAGTATATGACCACAAGTCTACATTAACACTGTCTGACACGTACAGAGGATCGAAACATATGCAGATTTACAATCTATGTTTCTCTAGGTAAGTCTGACTAGTACATAGTCACTACATGAACCCAATTGGTATAGTAGTTTGTACAAAATCTATACCAACAAACTATATATGAATGACGACATTTTCTCAAGTGCTGAGTGATCGTATTGAAGAACTTCAATATGCGGTGTATTGTAATACTTCATCCTCTAGCAGTTTGACACTCATTATTAGCGGACGAAGCTTTATGTGCTACTTCTTGCTGCCAGGTGTACAATTGTGGCCTTAAAGCCAGACTAGGCAAGAAAAAACGATAGCCAGATTTAATAAGGCGATCAAACTCCAGCCTAGTAGCGCATCGGGAATCATCAGAAAAATACGTTCCCAGTTCAACATGTGCCCACCAATAGCCGTCAGTATCGCCGGAATAAGCAGCAACATAATAAAAGGTAACAATCGAGTCCCTAAAGCCAGACAGCTCTCTGGTAATATGCCTGACGCCATTTTCTACCTCCCAAAAGCCGCTGTACAGCTATCCCAATGAAGAGCATCAGAATGAACCCTACCCCAATGGGCAAAACCCGATCAGGAAACGCTGGCACCTCCGATTCCTGACCAGCCAAAATTCCGGCCACACCCCGCAGAAATGAATTGTAATCGACGTATGGGTTAATACCACTGTTGAAAAGTATAACCACACCGTAGCCATTTGCTATTCAGCGCTATAAGTTCATGGTATACCGCTGTTGTACAGACTTGAATTAGGACGTACTATCCAGCCCATACCATAATGCATCGATGGTTAGGCCGGAGAGGTATGCATTAGCGTCATGAAGGCACGACTCAGTAACTTCCTATTGCCAATGCGGCCCTGCGTTAGTTGCAGGCTGAGCCAGTGCGCCATATCGCTAACCGTCGAACGTATCCAGACGGCTCCTTCCACAAAACAATCTGGCTCTTGAATGGCAACGAATGTGCCGATCACGAAAATATGCCCCTTATCGACTCGGCCGGGACCCGTATAAAACGATTGGGTAGCCGACACTTCGCTGGTGTGAGTCATCTCCAACGGCTTTAAAATATGCTCCTGTAAATAATCAGCGAAGGGCTCACGACTAACCGACTCAACAATCTGTGCTAACAGTCGATAGTTGGGATTATGGTAATGAAACCTCTTAACCGACTCACTGATCAGGCGGGCGCTTTTGAACTGAGTCGTCACTTCGTTCAACGTAGCTGGTTACTGGTGAAAGGCTAATTCTGAAAAAACCGTATCAGCCAGCCCGCTGGTTTGCTGCAGAACTTGGCGAATCGTTATAAACCGGCTATGACTGTCTTCAATCGAAAAGAAAGGAACGTATCGGACCACAAGCGCATCGAGCGAAATCCGGCCCGCATCCACCAATTGTATACTAGCCATGGCCATGAAGGTTTTGCTCAGTGAAGCAATAGCAAACAACGTATTGACCGTAACCGGTGTGTTTGCCGCTGTACCCCCGTCCGTCTCGCTCCATCTATTTGAATGATAGAAAGCATGGTATGATTGGGGTAATCAACCAATCAAAATCCCTCATCAAGAAACTATACTCCATTCACAAGGAAATCAGGAGTGCACTCTTTTTTTTCGCCTGCAGCTTAGCTAGGTAAACTTGATCCTCAAATACAAAGTAAAAAGTGGCGACCGAAAAGTATGAACGTTGATTAGGTAAACAATTTTTCACGAATTACTGAGTCCTCTGCTAGCTTATATTTCATAGATAGTGAAACCTTAGTACCATTGCGATTATCAAAATGAATTTGCGCACCTAACTCTTCGCTCAAACCCTTCATGAGTTGAATACCCAACGAATTTTGGCCATCATAAACGCTTTCATTCCAACCAATGCCATTATCCTCTACAGTCAGTAATAAATAATCATCCAGCTGATACAGTTTCACGCTTATCAGCCCATCATGGTTTTCAGGAAAGGCATGCTTAAAGGCATTTGTCACACTTTCATTAATGATCAGTGCTAAAGAAGTCGCTTGTGAAGCTAACATTTTAATAGAATCAATTTCTTGTACAATCCTGATATGATCTGAGTCCTCAAAACTTTCAGCTAGGAAAAGCAGGAATTCGGCGAAATAACTCCTCATATCAACGGTTTTGATATCATCAGATTGGTACAGCTTCTGATGGATCAATGACATGGCGTAAATCCGGCTTTGACTCGTCTCTAAGGCTTTCAGTGCATCATTTCCAAGATACGAGCTCTGGCTTTCAAGGAGGCAGAATATAGTATGCAGATTATTTTTCACTCGATGATGCACTTCTTTCAATAGCCATTCTTTCTCATCGAGCAGATGTTCCAGCATCTGGTTTTTCTCTATGATAATGCCGTTCTTGTCTTCAATAGCACGGCTATTTCGATTATTTTGCTGGTATTTAGAAAAAAATAATATTGAACTTAAAGTTAGAAACAGTACAACGACTCCAGCAATTATAGCAATTAGGTTAGCATTACGAAGCCGTTCTTGCTGAATCTTTGCATTTTGACTCAAGAGCTTAATATTCTGGTTTTTTATTTTAATTTCATCCTCTTTTTGTTGCGCTTCGTGGGCGATACGGAGACGTTGTACTTCGCGTTCTCTTGATTTGGCAAGGTTGTAATAATTACTACTACTCCACAAACTGAGGTGCTTAATTGCATCAAAATAATGACCTGTTGCCGAATCCGTTAAGAAGGTCATGTAATGGAGATGTCTATTGACACTATTGTCGTGCAAGCTTTCTGAAAATCGAAGTACTTCGTAAAGAAAGGGTCTTGCTTTAGCAAACTGTTTCGAATCGGTGTATAGTTGTCCTAGACTAGCCGTAGTCCGAAATTGAGAGATGCCGTACTTTTTACTGATAGTATAGGCCCGTTTATAATAGATCTCACATTTTTCATAGCGTTTCATACGACGGTAAATGCACCCCATAATAACATTGTGGTAAATTTGATCTAAAATTGTCTGTGGGGGGGCACTGGCAAGTAGATTCTTCATTTTTATTAAATCTTCTTCATAATTACTTGTTTTTCCGTATATATATTCCGTATTGAAAAGAAAGATTGGATCAGAGAGATTGTATCGACCAGCTCGTTGTTTGAAATATTTAATAGCCAGTTGGATATAATAGACACCCTTGCCATAATCGTCATTATCTGTCCACATCATAGCGTGATTAGCATAAATGTCACCGGCCATGCTATAATTATGGGTGATCTCCATGGATTTAACAGCGAGCAAGGAGTAAGCCAGTGCTCTCGACTGATCGCCTAAATAATAATTGTATTCACTCAATACTGCGTAAGTAACTGGGTAACAATCATTTCCTATTTTTTTGAAACATTCAATTATATCAAGTAACTCTTTCTCTGCATTTGGGTCCTGCTGTTTAGCATGAACAAGAGCTATGATTTGACGCCCCAGTATTTCACGGACGGTGTCGCGTGATTTTATACTACTGCGTATAATCTGGTCTGCAAGGGTGATTGCCTTAGGCCAGTCTTTCTGCTTATAATCATTCTCAGTTTCACAGTAGGCGTACGCTAACCGCAGTTGAAGGTCCACTTTAAAACGACCATTGAGTTGCTCCAGCATTTTCTCTGCTCGACTAAATTCATTCTTATCAATAGCTACGAGCGCTAGAAAAGTAATGGCTTCTTGTTGCAGTTCCTGATTCTTAGCAGATCTATCCTCTAGCTTGATTCTGCGTATACAAGCCACTGCTTTATTCAAATCTGTATACCGTTTTCGTGGTTTGTTGTAATACAGATTAGCTAGGTCAAGCAAGGCGCGATTACGATCGTGATGAGTAGTGGCTGGTTCCCGAATAAGAGTCTGTAACTGAGAAATCTTTTTTTCTGGGATAATGGGCGCAGAGGGATAAAATTGACCAAAGCTAAATTCGGGTATGGTCGTGCCAACTAGGAGCCATACAGAAACCAACCCATGAAGGCTTAGAAAATTACGTAGATAACTAAACTTCAACATAGTCGCTGATTGATTTTATAGGTATGGCCATTGGGCTTTATTGCAGAAGTTAAGATTAAATATCCTGATTGGCAAGGGGCTGGCATAGAGTGGAATAACGCGAAGCCGTTGATGAACTATCCTCTACTTGTGTACCATGATATATAATGATCATACCCTAGCTTCTCACGATATATCATGATAGGACGAACAGTAGTTTTCTAATTATACCCTGTCTATCAGGCGTTTAATTTTTTGGCAGGACTTTTATTGAAAACAGTTGAAGCCTTGATCAACCAAGGTAGAAAGGTTGTCTAACCTTTAAAGACTGAAAAGGAAAGTACAATGAACGAAACCCGTCAACTACGACAAAAGGTGGCCACTGAACTGCTGTCAGTAAAGCGCAAATCCCACCTCATAAGCATCTTTGAAACGACACTCAAATCATATATTGGATATACTCAGCCAGCTATATTCATTCTGGACACCGAAAGTAATCAGTTTAACAACCTGCTTCAATTAGACGATAGACCCCAAGAGTACACCCAATTCACTCATCATATTCAGTTGAAGGATTTATCGGTCGATGAGGTAATTCTAGGCAACAGCCCGGGTCAGCAAAGTTTCAATAAGTTTGATGTGGACGAAGACTGGCATCAGTCAGCACTGAAAAAATATTTTTGGCAAGACCCTCCACACGGTTCCATAATTCTATCCTTTTCACTGAAAGAGGACAATGATTTTTCGGGAAACCTTTTACTACTCTTTACCGATTCAACGCCCCCCCTACCAGACAAAGATGACCTGTTACTGTTATCATTGACGATTAACATGACGATCAACCGTGTAATCATCGAAGAGCACAAGTTAATACAGACAAAAAACTCCCATATTACACAACCCTTTAGCTACGATTTTGGCTTATGGGATGCTAAAAGCTTTACCGACTTAAAACGAATTACACAGAACAATATTCTGCCATTTTTTAAGGCGGTCTCCTGCGTTGCTCTATTAGAAATCGACGATAAAAATTGCCGTTGTTTGATGGTCGCAAACAACTCATTATTTACTGAAAATACAATTACACCAGATAACTATACCGGCTCATTGTCAGAATACATGCACTGGTATAAAAAATCTACAGATAGCGAGAAACTTGTTTATTACAATCAGGAATCACTAATAACTATAGCATGTAAAGTTTCACATCTGCAAGCTGAGCTTGCCAACGGAATTACAGAAAAAATCATGTACCCACTGGATCTAGATGGTACAATAAGGGGATTACTATTTCTTAATTATGCCCACAAAAATTCAATTGCGAAATTAGACATCCCAGCGTCCAAACTACTTTTGGCCCAGTTCTCAAAAATCATTTCTCAGCTCGTCGAGAAGGAGCAGGCACAAATTCGTATCGCTCAGCAGGACCTAGTAATTAGCCTAAGCGCTCAGATGGCAGCAATCTGTAGCAATAGAGATCTTCTGGAAACTATCAGCAAATGTATCAAACCTATAATTGGATTTACGCACACGAGCATTAGAGAAATCAACCGCGTTAGGTCAAAACCTGGCGCTTTTTCACTTGATTTTCATGAATTCAGTCGGCATTTTGCTGACTATGCCCAGTTGCTCTTCGAAAGCCAATCTATCAGCGACGAAATTTTAGATCAGGTGTTATCAAGTGATGACCCTCTGGTTTTTGATTTGGAAAATCGTTTCCATACTCGTCAACTACCGAGCTTTCCAAATATGAATATTGAATGTGGTATCCGATACGTGGTGCTGACCAAACTCGTCAAAGGTACCGAAGCTTTCGGCGCATGGGTATTAACATTTGACTATAGCTATATTATCACGTCAAGTGCATTGCAGCTGATCAGGGATATCGCCAGCCATCTATCTGCTTCGATTCGAAACATCGTAATCAATTTAATGTATGAGCGCCGGGAAGCAGAGAAAAAGCGCCTATTACAATTTAACAGCCTTATTACGTCTATCCAAGACAGAAATAAACTAACCAAAATTATTAAAGAGTACTTACTCGACCATTTTGACATAGACGACTTTCTTCTTTGGTCTTTATCTACTGATTTACAGTATAGATCGCCTGTTCTCTATGACAAAGGTTCTTTATTCATCCATCACCCATGCTATCAAACAGACACCGAAAAGGACTTTGACAACACGGGCATAATTCACGACATGCTTGTTGTCGAATCAGGCATCGTTTACGTTGAGCCAAATGAGTTGAGAATAGCTTACGCCGACCATCCATACTATTTAGAAGAAACAGACAAAAATTCTTCACTAGGCATGGGAGGTATTGCACTTCGTATAGGAGACAAACTTGTTGGTTTACTAACTTTTTTCACCCGACAGTTTTATATTATTCAGGAAAAGGAAGAATTATTTCTCAGCATGTGCTCTCAAGTCGCCGTAATGGCTTCTGCTATGATTACGTCAGATAATATTAGGGCACAGTTGGTAGAAATAAAGAAAAAGAATGAACGCCTAGAGGATGAAAAAATCTATATATTGAGAGAGCTGGAAGCTCCTAGCAGCAATTCTGATATGATTGGTGCCAGTTCCGAAATCCAAGCTGTGCTAAAGCTTATTCAACAGGTCGCCTATACGGATAGTACGGTTTTGGTACTGGGGGAAACAGGTACCGGTAAAGAACTCGTTGCCCGTTCTATCCATAATAACTCACCCCGAAAAGCGAAGTTGATGGTAAAAGTAAATTGCGCGGCATTACCGGCTAACTTAATTGAATCTGAATTATTCGGGCACGAGAAAGGAAGCTTCACGGGTGCTTCGGAACGACGAATAGGAAAGTTCGAACTAGCCAACCAGGGTACGCTGTTCCTGGACGAAATTGGGGAAATGCCACTCGATCTACAGGGTAAACTGTTGCGTGCTTTACAGGAAAAAGAAATTGAACGGGTTGGAGGCAAGTCGGTAATCAAAGTCGATGTTCGGGTTATTGTAGCTACTAATAGGAATCTTGACAAAGAGGTGGCGCAGGGCACCTTTCGAAGCGATCTCTTTTACCGCATCAACGTCTTTCCAATTCGACTTCCCCCTCTACGCGATCGGTTATCGGACATGCCATTGTTAGCCAGCCATTTCATAACGAAATACGCACTCAAGGCGAGCAAGAACATCAAGTCGTTGAGCAGTGCTGTGTTACAGGAACTACAGCGGTACGATTGGCCCGGTAATATTCGGGAACTGGAGCACATGATCGAACGAAGTGTTTTACTCACGAAAGGCGATACCTTAACGGTAGTAGACTTGCCTAAATCGCATTCAACACCACACGACAGAAGTACGTATCTTGATAAGCGAATAATGACGCTCGACGAAAACGAACGAGACCATATTCTGCGGGTACTCAAGATGTGCAAGGGAAGGATCAATGGGCAATATGGAGCAGCCAAGTTATTAGGCATTCCACCAAGTACACTTACCTCAAAAATGAAGCGGTTAGATATTAGAAAGCAGGAAATACGATTCTAACTTAAATACTCAGCGACTTTTATTCATGCAGGATACTATACTTATTGTCGAAGATCAGTTTATAGAAGCCAACAATTTAAAAATTATCCTTTTAAAGGCTGATTACCGCGTCTTACCCATTGCCAGATCAGTTGACGATGCGCTTGAGATTATAGACAGGCAGGTACCGGACCTAGTAATGCTGGATATTTATTTAGAAGGTGAACAGACAGGCATTGATCTAGCACACATACTGAAGGCCAGAGGCATCGCCTTTATCTACCTGTCGGCAAACTCTGATAAACGTGTTTTCACGGCCGCTAAGATGACTGGCCCATATGGTTTTCTGATCAAGCCATTTCGAGAGCGCGATGTGCTTGCTATGCTGGACATTGCCTGGTATCATCATACCCAGAAAGCGATAGTGCAGGAAAGTACGACAAACCAGAAAAACCCGGTACTGACAGCTGCCAGGGATCGGGAACTCAAAAAGATTGTGGGTACTAGTACGCCAGTTCAGGCTATACTTAAAAACATAGAAACTGTTGCTGCTACGAATGTACCTGTCCTCCTGCTGGGCGAGAGCGGCACAGGGAAAGAGTTGTTAGCCCGGTTTGTTCATGAACTTTCGCCCCGGCATACCAATAATTTTGTGGTAGTGGATTGTGCAGCCTTACCTCATAATCTTATTGAATCAGATCTTTTCGGCCACGAAAAGGGGAGTTTTACTGGAGCCTTTGAAAAGCGCATCGGTAAATTTGAACAGGCTAATGGAAGTACGATCTTCCTGGATGAAATCGGTGAGCTTCCCCTGGATTTGCAGGTGAAATTTCTGAGAGTACTACAGGAAATGGAAATAGAACCCATCGGTGGTAAACGAAAGAGAGTGGATATTCGGGTAGTTGCTGCAACTAACCGCAATCTGGAAGAAGAGATGGCAAATGGCAAATTCAGGCTGGACTTGTACTACAGGCTGAATATTTTCCCTGTACAACTACCACCATTAAGAGAGCGAAAAGAAGATATTATTCCACTAGCCACTCATTTTTTGGAACTCCAGAAGAGCCAGTTTGGCAAAATGATCAAAGGCTTTTCCGATGAAGTAAAAAAAATGATGATCGACTATCCCTGGCCTGGTAACGTGCGTGAGCTAGAAAACCTGATCACCCGTGCTATTCTGCTGTGTCAGGATGAAGAAATAAAGGATATTCAAATCCCATCTGCTCGCTCTGTCAAAGAAGGGAATACAGATCATAGGGTCAAAACTATGGTGGAAAACGAACGTGATCATATTCTGGCTGCGCTTCGGCAATGTAACTGGAAGATTTATGGTCCAGGGGGAGCAGCCGAACTGCTGGAAATCAATGCGTCAACCCTCAAATCCAGAATGAAAAAGCTTGGAATATAAAGCTTTGTAACATTCGTAAACGACATATCGTGGTTTACGCTTTTTTAGCGTTACGTCGTTGATTTTACATGTATAGTTTTTCACTCAACTTTCTAATTATCAGAAAATTATCACATGGCATAGCTTTTGAGCCACTGTGTATAGCTAGAGAACAGTACCTGAACGTTCGTCAGTATGTATTGACTATTTTATCAAAACGCTCTGAAGAAAATACCCTCCTATTATTCTTGTCTTTTTTTCTTCCGATATCAGAGCGTAGACCTACGTCCCAAAGGACCTTAACGTTGTAAGACACCTATCAACTTAAACTAAACTGGAAGACTTACTAGCATAGAATGATCCTTCATTCTTGTAACGCCTTGTAAATTGATAACATGCGACACCTCTGTATACGTATACAGAATACAGTTCATTTCCATGGTGTCTGACGAAAGGGAAACATTAGAATGGCTTTTCTCTTCGTACGCATCCATCACGAACTGTCACTCAACTAATTACGTGCTCTGCTTTTAATAGTCCGAAGTATTGCAAGACAACTCATTGACTAATAATTGATTAACTAACAGCAATGGAGCAATCTGAGGATAGTAAAAAAGGCTTTAAAACAGATCGCATTAAAGCACTAACCGATGGTGTGTTTGCAATAGCCATGACTCTTCTAGTATTAGACGTCAAGGAATCTGCCGGACACGGACAAGGGTTTTGGGAGCAGTTTCAGCCTGTTGTTGTCAAGCTTTTCCCCTACGTTGTCAGCTTTCTCATTCTGGGTATCTATTGGACGGGGCATCACTCGCAGTTTTATTTCATTAAGCACACGACACGCATGCACCTGTGGCTCAATGTTATTCTGCTCATGTTTATTTCTTTAATCCCTTTTTCTGCTGCACTACTTAGTGAAAAAAAATTGAGTCAGTTTTCTGTCCTGATTTATGGAAGCAACTTAATTGCGGTGTTACTAGCTTTTTACGCCCAATGGTGGTACGCTACGTATAACCATCGATTGATCGACCCAAAACTCGATAGCCGAATCATATCTATTACAAAGAAAAGAATGCTAATTCAGGTAATATTCTTTTTGATCGCCCTCGCAGCAGCATACCTGAACACAATACTTAGTCTTGTTCTGTTTCTTGTAGGTCAGTTATCGTACGTTTTTCTTACTACCCAAACGCCAACTGGTGCACCTGCCGAAGTTGAAGAATCTGTGTCAGAGAAGCAGACCGAGAACCAGAACCCCGTTTAACCACAGCGTTATGGTGTAGACATTGAATATTGGTGCATTCTTCATCAGGTAGGTCCGGAGCATTTGGTAGCGAAATGCTCCACCCACGTTCAATGGGCTGTAGTAGCTGCTGACATCCATCAGGCCATCAGCCGCAGGGCTTGGCGGCTGGCTAAATGCTAGTTTTGACTAGGTCCATTATTACAAAAACAGCTCGTAAGGCCGTAATGGTTTTTAGCGAACCTTGAAAAAGGAATTAGCCAGCGAGGGTATCGGGGGTACATTCGCCCTGAGAGTAATTCGTCAAGCACGCAATTGACCTGTATTGAATTAAACTTTGGCTAGATCGTGATCTAGTACTTTTTGACAAATTAGAAACTGATAAAGCAGGGTCGATAGCGGAGTGACATAATCGATTTTACTTCACAAGTCAATCACCCTACGATATATCGATACTTTCGTCTTTTTACCGTTATATCGTTATTTCCCCCTCTTTTAATTTCCCCTCAAATCACTGTATTACAGCCACTTAAAACTCTGGCATAAGTTTTGGCTTGTTGCTGGAGTGTGCTTACCGATACGTTGACCCTTGCTTCTGACTCAAGTTAGGTGACTTATATAGAAGCACTTGGCATTAATGCATTTTCTCTATCGCTTTAAATCAATATACTGAAATGCAATCTTTAAGAACTGATGAACCTGTTGCTCAGCTGACTAAGTACACCGTCGCCCCAAGCTACCAAGACCAGTTTCGCATGACTTTAAGTGCATATGTACGCCTAGCATATGAAGCAGATGATAACGTAATGGCCGAAGCCTACGCTGAAATCGAGCATCCCACCGTACTATGGTTGATTGAGCGGTGGGAAAATCAGCAGGCGTTTGCTGTGCTGCGGGACAGTAGTCAGAGTAGAGCTATCAATGAACTAACTGAAACGGGGCTGACAGCACCCGTTGAGAAGCTTTCGGTAACGGACCTTGAACCCCTTTTCAAAGAGGCTTGGCGTAGACAACCCAATGCCGATGACGACTCGATGACGGTGATGTTGTTTGTCGATGCTAAGCCAGGAACGCAGGACGAATTTAAAAAACGATACCATGCAGCCATGCCTGCCATCCGTGGTGAAACAGGCGTGATCACCTACCAACTTACCCAACTGAAGGGCGACGATACCAAGTTTCTCACATACGAGAAGTTTCGCAATGCGGAGGCTCTTCAGACGCATTTAACGTTTCCTCCAGTCGAGCCAATCCTTGACTTTCTGCATACGTCCATTACGAACCCACCCTTCGAGCAAGGGCTCCATAAGCTCAAGTTGTTTGCGCCTGCGATTCAGGAGTAGCGTCCCGTTTTCTCGCGTCTGGTCTGCTTTCAGTAGCATTCATCTGTAAAGTCAATACTCGTCTCATTTAGAACACCCTTTACTAAATCAATTCCTATATGGTTACTCAACAGAATAGTACACACGAATTAGAAGTACTCCAGCAACTGAGCAGCGCACCAGCAGTGGCCGCTATGCCCGCTGCCCATCTGCTCACTGCTCCGGGAAACGAAGGACTGCGCCAGTTTTTCTTTAATCCGATTGATAACGGCCAGCAGTTGGCTGGTCAAAAAATTGCCGTCATTGCCGCCGATGGCTTCGAGGAAATCGAGCTGCTCGGTCCGGTATGGTACTTCAAGGCCCTGGGTGCACAGGTCGATGTTGTATCTATGAAAGCTAACCCGGCCCCGGCCCGGTTTGGGTTGACTATGCCGGAAACGGCTCAGGATCATATCATGGCTATTCAGTACCTACAGCCTGTGGGTTGGGTTAAGGTGGATCGTCGGGTTGATGAAATTCAGGTAGCCGACTACGACGCTGTTTTTATTCCCGGAGGAGCCTGGAATCCAAACAACTTACGAAACGACAAGGATGTCATCGCTTTTGTCCAGGCTTTTAACCAAGCGGGCAAGTTGGTGGCCGCCATTTGTCACGCACCGGTCGTGCTGGCTACGGCCGACATTCTGAAAGGCAAAAAGCTGACCGGCTACTGGAACGTCCACACAGATCTCGTTAACGCTGGCGGACAGGTACTGGACCAGCCTGTAGTGGTCGATGGTAACCTGATTACCAGCCGCCACCCGATCGATGTTGCTGATTTCTCGCGCGCTGTGGCCGAGTGGCTAACCGCAAACAAAAACGCGAAGTAAGCCTGAGCCCGTTACTCTCCATGACATATAGAGTGACGGGCTCTCGGTTACCTTTCTCTTATTTCATCCATGTTCCTACCGCTATGGCAACTGAATGGTCCCCGGGCAGCAGCTCACGGCGTACCTTTATCAAACACACCACTGGCTTGGTTGGACTGACGCTGGCACCCATGAATCAGGCTGAACACACCGCCCCTGACCCCTTAATTGTGCAGGGCGCTACCGAGCTAACGTTACGTATCAATGACCGTGTATACTCGCTACGCGCAGAGCCCCGTACGACATTGCTTGATGCACTACGCGAGTATCTGCACCTGACTGGCACCAAAAAGGGCTGTGACCATGGTCAGTGCGGAGCCTGCACTGTTCACGTTGATGGGGAACGTATCACCTCTTGCCTCACACTGGCGATCATGCAGCAGGGTAAGGCCATAACCACCATCGAAGGACTGGCTATTGGTGAGGACAGTGCGACTGCCCGGTTACATCCGATGCAGGAAGCTTTCCTTAAACACGATGGGTTTCAGTGTGGGTACTGCACACCTGGACAGATTATGAGCGCTGTGGCATGTGTACGGGAAGGTCACGCGACGTCTGATCACCAGTGCCGAGAGTGGATGAGTGGGAACATTTGTCGATGCGGAGCGTATGCCAATATCCTGGCTGCCATACGAGAAGTGGCGTCTGGTCAGTAAGACAAGTGTTCTGGTTCGCAGTATGCCGCTAATGCTGCATCATCCACAAATTATATAGGTGTCACCTGTTAAGCCTGTCCCTCATGAATGACTTCCAGTATGCTAAAGTTAGTTCGGCCAAAGATGCTACAGACCTGATAAACGATCGGCCACAGGCTGTGTATGTAGCTGGCGCGACTACGCTGCTCGATTTAATGAAGGTTAATCTGGTGGCACCTCCTCTGTTGGTCGACATCAACGCGCTACCGTTTACAGGCATTGAGCAAACCAAGGATGGGCTGCGCATCGGGGCCACGGAGCGCATGAATGCGGTAGGTGAAAACCCACTGGTCGTCCAGCAATTTCCGGCTGTATCGCAGTCGTTGCTGCTGGCAGCATCGGCGCAACTACGTAACATGGCCAGCATCGGTGGCAACTTACTCCAACGTACCCGCTGCGGTTACTTCCGCGACGTAGCCTTTCCCTGCAACAAGCGTCAGCCAGGTTCCGGCTGCCCTGCCCTCATCGGCGACAACCACAACATGGCCATTCTAGGCACGAGTGAAAGCTGCATTACAACCAGTTACCCCGGCGACCTGGCCGTAGCGCTGCTGGCTTTTGATGCCGTGCTGATTTTGCAAAACCATAAGGGTAAACAGCGCCGTGTGCCTGTCAACGAGTTTTATCTACTGCCCGGTGACACACCGCATCGTGAACATATACTGGAACCGGGTGAACTGATTGTAGCCGTACTTATTCCAACCGCCCCCCACGCCCAACACTCGACCTATCTGAAAGTGCGCGAGCGAACCAGCTATGCATACGCCCTCGTATCCGCTGCCGTAGGTCTCGATGTACAAAATGGGATCATCCGTTCGGCGCGGGTAGCCCTGGGTGGAGTAGGTGCTCAACCCTGGCGCAGCCCAGCTGCCGAGCAGGTACTGACGGGAGCACCGGCCAGCCAAGCCACATTTCGGGATGCGGCAGCTGCCGCGCTTCAGCCCGCCAAACCGCGTAGCGAAAATGCCTTCAAAGTAGACCTGGCCCAAAACACGCTGGTACGCGCGCTGCAAACCGTAGCGAAGGGCTAATGGGATCCTTTTATCGCCCATTTACTTCTCTTACGTCAACTCATCAAGCCTTATGAAACCAACTGAAAACCCCGCGTTTGCTGACCAGCTGTCAACATCAGACGTTGTGGGCAAGCCGCTAGTCCGTGTCGACGGGCGGGCCAAAGTGATGGGAGCGGCCGTATACTCGGCGGAATATAACCAGCTGCCCGGTCTGGTCCATGCCGTTATTAAAACCAGTGACGTAGCGAAGGGCCGCATCACCGGTTTCGACGATGGCGCGGCCAAACGGGTACCCGGTGTATTAGGCATATTCACGCACCTGAATTTACCACCACTGGCGCAGACGCCTGCCACGCCAGAAGGTAAAAAGAAGATCGCGCTGGCCATGCAGATGAGCTTTACTCCGCTAACTTCTGACCAGATTTTTTACGCCGGGCAGCCGGTGGCCATTGTGGTTGCCGATACGCTGGAGCACGCCCAGCACGCGGCCGCGTTGCTGAGCGTATCCGTTGCCGCAGAAACGCCCGTGGTCTCCTACCAGGATGCCCAGGCCAAACTGTTCACCCCCACCGAGGGCGCGGCCGCCAACGTACCCACCAAGCGCGGTGATGCTCAGGCGGCCTTTTCCAACGCGCCGGTACAGTTGACCCTCACCTGTCAGCACGCGACCAACCATCACAATCCCATGGAGCCGGGCGCTACCATTGCCCACTGGGAGGCAGCTGATCGGGTAACCGTATATGACACCACGCAGGCCATAGCCTCGACGCATATAGCCCTGTACGTGATGCTGGGCTTGCCATCCGACAATGTTCGGGTCGTCAACAAGTTTCTCGGCGGAGGTTTTGGCTGCAAACTCACAATGTGGCCTCACACCGTACTAACGGCGCAGGTCGCCAAAGCCGTAGGTAAGCCGGTGAAGCTGGTACTCACACGCCCGCAGATGTTTACCAGCATGGGCCATCGCGAGGACCAGCAGCAGACCCTGCGCCTTGGCGCGACTAAGGAGGGCAGGCTACTGGCTCTACTACACGAAAAAACGGCTACGACCTCGCCCTGGGACAACTTCTCCGAAATGAACAGCAAGATTGTGAATATGATCTACGCCTGCTCGAATTTTGAGGCTTCGGTAAAGCTGGCCCGGGCCAATGTCATGACCTCTACCTACATGCGCGGCCCCGGTGAAGCTCCTGGCTCGTTTGCCATCGAGTGCGCCATGGATGATTTAGCGTACCAAGTGGGACTGGATCCGATTGCTATCCGATTGCTAAACCATGCTGACAAGGACCCCGGCACCGGCAAACCCTGGAGCAGCAAAAGCCTGAAGCAGTGCTACGAGCGGGGCGCAGAGTTATTCGGATGGAGCAAGCGTAACCCCAAAAACGGCGCTACCCGCAAGGGAGATGTACTGGTGGGCTGGGGTATGGCTTCCGGCTCGTACCCGGTTCACGACGCCCAAGGCAACGCCCGCGTACGCCTGTATGCTGACGGTAACGCCCTAGTACAAGCCGCTGCGACTGACTTGGGCACAGGTACGTATACCATCATCACGCAGGTAGCTGCGGACTCCTTAGGTATTGCTCCCGAAAACGTGCATTTCGAATTGGGCGATAGTGCTTTACCCACTACGGCCATGTCGGGCGGATCCCGGGCTGCTGGCACGGTGTCGTCCTCGGTATTCCTGGCCGCGCAGGACGTATGGCAAAAGCTCACCAAGGTAGCCATTACCGATCAACATTCGCCCTTATACAAAGCAAAGCCAGCAGACGTAGAGGCTGTGAAGGGCCGGCTTCAACTGAAAGCTGATCCGACCAAAGGAGAAACCTTTACCACCCTCATGCAGCGCATCGGGCTAGGCGACGTAGAGGGTGTGGCGACGGGTCATTACGGCAGCAGTTACGAGTCGCCCGAAGCTACGCTAAACACCCCCCAAGCCAAGAAAGACGACGCGGCCGGCCACTCCATGCATTCCTTCAGTACGCATTTTTGCGAAGTAGAAGTTGATACGGAGCTAGGTACGGTGCACGTGACGCGTTGGGTGAGTGTGGTAGCGGCCGGTCGAATCCTGAATCCACGAACGGCTCGTTCCCAGGTGATGGGAGGCAGTATTTTCGGCATTGGCGCAGCGCTCATGGAGGGTACCGTTCGAGACCCGCACCTGGCCCGCTACACCAACGCCAGCCTGGCAGATTACCACGTGTGCGTCAATGCGGATATTCCCGACATGACCGTGGACTTTATTGACGAGGAGGATCGATACGTCAACGCTATGGGCGTGAAAGGACTGGGCGAGGTGTCGATCGTAGGTACCAGCGCAGCCGTAAGTAACGCCATCTTTCATGCCATCGGTCATCGGCTAACATCACTGCCCATAACGCCAGATAAGGTGCTAAAAGCCCTTCAAAAAACGCAGTAATTCGTTGCAGTTTGGCAGCCTCATTTTTATCCGAACGGGTTTAACTTAATGCCAGGAACTCCCTATGGATCAGCATCCACCTGACAACGTACCTCGGCTAAGAGCTGCAGATCCGCCGGGCCCGCGCGTTCCGGCGCGAATCGAGTTGCTAACCGACTTGGCCTTTGTCGTTATACTAGGGCACCTAGTCAGGCGCCTGCTTGCTGAACCCGATCTGGATGCGTTGGGGTATTTATTATTATTGCTTGTGCCGGTGTGGTGGTTATGGCATGGACTAACATTTTACGCCAACAGGTTCAGCGTGGACAATGATCCGGTCGAGTTTCTATTCACAGCCGCGGAGTTGTTGGGCTTGTTGATTATGGCTGCCGCAACCGAAACGGCCTTACTCAGCCGCCTGACTACGTTAACTTTCGTGGGTACGTACTTCGGCATACGTATCCTACTGCATCTTAAATACATCCGTGCCCGGTATTATGTACCAGCTGCCCGTCCATTCATCTTCCATGTACAGATTGGCATCTGCCTGGGGCTGGCCTGCTGGGTGGGGGCCGGGCTACTTCCCGCTCCAAGTAGCTATTACTTTTGGGCGCTGGCTTTGGCGGTTGAGATACTCGCTCCTTTGGTAGCCGGAGGAATAATTCTGCAAAAGCGCTTCCCTCCAGATGCCCGTCACCTACCCGGCCGAGTGGCCACGTTCACCACATTGATGCTCGCACAGGTCGCATCCAGTATTGTCATGGCACTGTATCAGGCAGGTATTGGTTCAGATAGCGTAAGCCGGACATTGCTGGCGGGAATAACCTTGCTGGGCCTATGGTCTTCCTATTTTGATCGTATTTACTATACTCCGGCGCAAGCACTAAGTGAACATCAACGCACAGGACCGTTCTGGGCGTGGATCTATCTTCACCTCCCCCTGACTATACTTCTGCTGTTGAGCGGGGTTGGCTTAGGCTTAACTGTACACCCAAAGTCCGACGTAACGCTCACCAACTGGCTGGTTGGAGCCGGAGTAGGTGGCAGCTACGTAATTACAGGTCTTTTAGCCTTGGTCAATCAATGGGCTAGTTATCAACTTCAGAGCATCAGGCAAGTAGGCATACGTCTAACGCTGGGAACAATTTTAATTCTGGCCACATCGTGGACTTCTCCCCTACTCCTATTGCTGCTATGTGCAGGGACCAGCTTGATTATGATTCTATTGGACCGGTTCAGTTCATCCATTCATATTGACAGCCCTCCAACTATTGCCTCCCGCTTCGCCCGTAGTTCAAACCGGCTGAATACCGAAGCTTAGTTTGATTGAAACGATCATCACCTGATTGCGCCATCAATCGATAGACGGACTAGCTGTTCAATGCGCTGACGCTGGCTTGCGTTGGTCATCTCACTAAGCGTTCCTTAGGTTACGTACAGAAAAAGAAAACGAATGCCCTGTCGAGCATTCGTTTATGAGGTGTATTCAATCAAACTAAGCGATCCGACCCGGTCACGTGGTTCTGAGATTTGATTATCTGCCCAAATCTTACTCAGAATCATCAATAGAGAGGAGCTTTAAGAACGTAATCATCGAGTTACCCTAAATAATCCGGAGGGAATACTTGCTGCCCGTATTTTTGGGCTATGGCCTGTAGCCGCTTCACTTCATCAGGTCCTATTTGCGGGCCAATGATCTCCTCATTTGTACGGCTACATACAACATAGAGAACCTATGTTGGTAAGGGAATCAGCTACCATCGTTGTTTTGCGGGTTCCTTCTCAGCCCTGGTTAATGGGACAAAGTCATCGTCAACCAGGAGCCGTTCTTCGGACTTTGCTTCTGTTTCCAGACGGGTTATTCGCTGGCCCTGCTCCAGCAAAGCGCCAAATGTTTTCCCCTCACTAACCAGTCGATGGTGCTGGTTGTATTTCACCGCACGAGCGATCAGTACCATACTGGCATCATCCAGGAGGCTATACCCCCTGGCATCATACAATCCTTTAAACGCGTCCTCTTCCCCATACGTATTCGTCAGGGGGTCGAACGTCGCGGATGAACAGGCACCAAGGCCGATAACCAGCGTAAGGATTAGGTAAGCAGTAGATTTCATAAAAACGAAAACCTTTTCCCATTGGGTGCAACAGAAAAAGGTCGGTTGACTTAGTTTGGTGGCCTCTGTGGCGTTTTCTCGTAATAAGGTTAGCCAAGAGAATTTGTTGATTCTGTTAGTGTACCGGTAAGCACTAGATAATAGCTAATCCTAGAATATAGTGTTCTTCAATCCCCTCAAAGTGGCGTACTTCCACCAGCAGGTCCTTGCCCTGCCAGGTGATAATATCCACTCCATTAATTGTGTTTTTGCTAAGGCTTATTTCAGGACCGCCCCGAAAAGCGCCCATGATATTGATTAACACCTTAGGTATCATTACTTGCTGGTCAACGGTAAAAAGTTGATCAAAATTTATTCGTCTGGGAAAGGCCATGGGTTGAATGAGGTAAGTAAAAAGTCGACCTACAAGCTGAAGCAGCGAGTTAGGGTAAGCGAGCTGGCATAAACTGAGGAATCAAATCGATCCGACTGGCAGCCTGCTCGGGTGTCAGATACAGGATGGTATCGGGGGTGCCCCGTACCAAATAAGGCTTCTTACTAACTGGAATAGGCATAACGGGCGTGAGCCTACGTTGCCGGGGTAGAATAGGTCTGTTATCGTTGTTCATGAGATTGATTCCCTTAGATTGACGTATTTGCGGAATAAGACGAGGACATTGCTCCGTTAGCACCGATGCTTAACTCATCGTCAAATCGGACGCTTGCCGCACTAACATCTCTGGCGTGAGGATACGCGGATACGAAGCGCTGGATAGCGACCTCTTCGTCCAGATTCAGGTAGGCTCTCCGCCAGGGTATTGGTTTAACCGAACCATAACCAGTTACAATAATTAAGATATTCATGAGCAGTCCGATGAGTTTATGAGAAATAAGCGGTGGCCAACAAGACCACTCAAAACATTGACGAAAAAATGAACAGAGAGCGTTCAGGATAGTATGCCCTGGATAGCGATAAAGCAGTTGACTACCTGATGTTCTGTTAGGCTTTCTGTGGGGTTTGAACGAAACTACGTATAAACAACCCTGTGTGTGCTGAACTAATCATATCCTTTCGACGGGAAAGGCAACTGCCGCAGTAGCGGGCGATTGGGATTGGAAGCTGTCGCTGGTAGCGTGAAGCAAATAGGTCACCACAAAAAATGTGGTACTCACAGGATTGATCGTCGTAGGAAGCCTTTTCTTTATTAGCTACTTTACTGACGTACAGATAGAACGGCTTGCAGGGAGTAATGTTTAAACGTTACGTATAACGTGCTGTTGCGCGTTCTGGCGATAGATCAATCATCCGGAATGAGTAACGACCCATCCGCACCTACACCAGTAAAGGGGCATTGAACTTCCACCGATTATGCGACCACAACCAGTAGGCTGGTGACCGGACAATAGCTCTTTCCAGGCTCCGAAAGTATTTCTTGGTAATAGCCATAGGAACGGCATCGCCCGCGTGAGCCTGTAGGAGACGAAAGGTATAGGCGTATTGAAAACGCCCGGTCTTTCTGGCCTCCAGGTACACGACTGCCGAGTCGGTAGCGGTCGCTAGCCGCTCTGCGCCAAACTGAACCCCTGTCCGCTGGTGCAGAAAAGAGACATGGTGTTTAACCGGACCGGGCGCGGGTCGTTGATCAGCCAGCAAGATCACCAGATTAGGTTCGAGCGATGGCTGTAGTAGATGCAGCGCCTGACGGTAAAACTGCTGGCGGGGAATCAGCTGAGCGCCCATGCGAGTACGAAACCGCAGGAGCAGCCTGTCAATGAAGCGGTTTTTCACCGGGGAGTAGGCCGAATAAACCGGATAATCGACGATCTGAGGTAAGTTGACCAGATATTCCCAGTTTCCGTAATGGGACGCGATCAAAACAACGTGCTGGTGTTGGCCGTGCAGCTGTGTCAGTAGCTGAGGATTAACAAAGTAAGCGAGTTGATGACGCTTGGCAGCCGACACAATTGAGAACAGAAAAGGTTCAACCAGTAAGTCACTGATGTGATGAAAGTAGTCGTCGGTTAGAAGCCTTAGCTGAGCAGGGGTCTTCTGGGGAAACGACTGAGTGAGATTAGCCACTACCAACGGTAATCGATACTTAAGAAAGTGACGTAGAATCACAAACACCACCAAGGATAGGGCTTTAGCCAGGCCCATAAGCACGCGGGTATAAAATGAGCGTTTATTCGCTCCTGTTGGATGTCTCATAGGCAAGAGATGAACGGCCTAACGAAGCAGACACCCATTAGTTGGTAGTGCTCCCCAAGCGGGTGATAAGATGGTCGCCAGAATTAGCTAACTAGAAGCAGTTGAGGCAGTAACGGGTAAGACAGCGTGCAGTCCGGATGGCGAGCGGTATTCGCCTATGATCGGAAGAAGACTGAGAGAGCTAGTTGTCTAGCGGTTGTTGGTGGTAGAACGTTGGTCTGTAACGGTTAAGTTCAGTGGCCAACTTGATAGTTACTGGTAACGGTCAATCTCATCGTCAACGATAAACATCATGCTCACACAATCGATTCAACGCGTAACGATGTGGCAACAGACGACATTGGGATAGCCATTGGAATAAATTTGTATAGTGACAACTTTCTTAAAAGTCCCCCGTATTTAAGCTTGGTTCCTTCCGTACGACACCGCGAACAGTCTACATTCTGATCAGTTAACGCATCTCTTTTTTCAGGAAAGCATCAATTAAAAAAGGCGTAGCCAACAAAAGGCGATTCCAGCGCCCTAACCCCTTTTTTACAAGCTTTTTGCGGGCGAAATTCGAACGTTGTCGTTGTACTCCTTGTTATCTGTTTGTAACTAACTCCTCGTCTTTATTCGGGTTCGCGACCGTCGCTGATTTGCATATATCAGTGCTTTTGCCTCTATATTTGAGCCGAACCGCGCCGGTTGAGCCGAATAGGACTATCCACGCTGGTCGGGTTACGCTTATCAACAAGCTAGCGTAACCTCATCAACCTTACTACCCTGTTATGTCTAAAAACTTAGTCATTGTAGAGTCGCCGGCAAAGGCAAAGACCATTGAAGGCTACTTAGGCAAAGACTTCACGGTGAAGTCCAGTTTCGGACACGTACGTGACCTGCCCAAAGATGGGCTGGCCGTGGACGTAACGAATGGCTTTCGTCCGTCGTACGAGGTTTCGCCCGACAAGAAGAAACTAGTGAGCGAACTTAAATCCCTGGCCAAGTCAGCCGACGAAGTATGGCTGGCGACGGATGATGACCGCGAGGGCGAAGCCATTTCGTGGCACCTGAAGGAAGCGCTGGGGCTTCGGGACAATACCAAACGGATCGTTTTCCGCGAGATTACCAAAAATGCCATTTTAAACGCGATTCAGTCGCCCCGTACCATCGACGTTGATCTGGTCAATGCTCAGCAGGCTCGTCGGGTACTGGACCGATTGGTTGGTTATGAGCTGTCACCAGTATTATGGCGTAAAATCAAAGGTGGCCAGAGCCTGTCAGCAGGCCGGGTGCAGTCTGTTGCGTTACGTTTGGTTGTTGAACGGGAACGCGAAATCGACAGTCACAATGCCAAGTCGTCCTTTAAAGTAACGGCGCAGTTTCTGGTAGACGGCAGCAAAGTGCTGAACGCCGAACTACCGAAGAACTTCGCGACGGCAGGCGAAGCACAGGCGTTTCTGACGCGCTGCATTGGCGCCCGGTATACCATCAAGAATCTGGAGACCAAGCCAGCCAAAAAATCGCCGGCCCCACCGTTTACGACTTCGACCCTCCAGCAGGAAGCTTCCCGCAAGTTGGGTTATCCCGTCGATCGAACGATGCGCATCGCGCAGAACCTCTATGAAGCCGGTAAGATTTCGTACATGCGGACTGATTCGCTGAACCTGTCGCAGGAAGCCATCGAGAAAGCAACAGCCGAAATCGAAACTGAGTTTGGTCCAAAATACGTCCATACGCGGCAGTTCAAGAACAAGAACGAGTCGGCTCAGGAAGCGCACGAAGCCATCCGGCCGACGAACTTTAACGACCGTAACGCCGGTGCCGACCGCGATCAAAAGCGGTTGTATGAGCTGATCTGGAAACGGGCAATTGCCTCCCAAATGGCCGACGCGCAACTGGAACGGACCACGGTTACCATCGGTATTACGTTCGCTAACGGGGCGACAGCAACTGTAAAAGCCTCGTTGGATGACAGCCCTTTTGCCGAAACAGCAACCACTCAGGCTCGTCCAACTCCAACGGAACTGGTAGCCCAGGGTGAGGTGATCAAGTTCGACGGATTTTTACGGGTCTATCTGGAATCGAAGGACGACGATGAGGACGAAGACGCCAAAGGCATGTTGCCTCCGCTGAACATCGGCCAGTCGCTAAACCTGGGGCAGATGAAAGCCACCGAGAAGTTCACCCGGCCGCAGCCACGCTATGCGGAAGCGTCGCTGGTGAAAAAGCTGGAGGAAATGGGTATCGGTCGTCCGTCGACCTATGCGCCTACGATCTCGACCATCATCAATCGGGGGTACGTTATTAAGCAGGACAAACCGGGCCAGGAACGTAAATTCCTGGAATACACGCTTAAGCAGGATACCATCAGCGAAACCAGTGGCAAGGAAAACTTTGGCTCTGAGAAAGCCAAGCTATTCCCAACCAATACGGGTATTGTTGTAAATGACTTCTTGGTCGAATACTTCCCCGATATTGTCGATTTCAAATTCACGGCGACGGTCGAGAAAGACTTTGACGAAATTGCTGATGGACGCATGAACTGGCAGAAAATGCTGGAAGGCTTCTACGGCGATTTCCACAAAAATATTGAAGAAATTCAGGGATCGTCGGTAGTATCGTTCAAAACTGGCGCTCGTGAGTTGGGGGTCGATCCACGCACAGGCCGCAAAGTGTCGGCTCGGCTGGGTAAGTTCGGCGCCTACGCCCAGATCGGCGAAACGACTGACGATGAAAAGCCCCAGTATGCTAACCTGCGGGATGGTCAGTTAATCGAAACGATATCCCTGGACGATGCGCTGAATCTGTTCTCGCTGCCTCGGGAAGTTGGCTTCTTCGAAGATCAGCCTATGACCATTGGTATCGGCAAATTTGGCCCGTACGTTAAACACGATGGTAAATACGTATCGTTGTCGCGGGAGGATGATCCATATACGATGGACGAAAACCGGGCCATTGAACTGATTCAGCAAAAACGGGCCGAAGCTGTCAGCGAGTCGCTGGGTGAGTTCGAGGGAACACTCGTAACGATCGGTAAGGGACGTTTTGGCCCGTACGTGAAACACAACGACAAGTATATTTCGATCCCGCGCGCCGATCAGCAGGGACCACTTAGCCTCGACCGGGCGGTTGAACTAATTCTGGCAAAACGGCAGGCCGAAGCGAACAAATACATTAAGGAATTTCCGGAAAACCCATCGATCAAGGTCGTCAACGGGCAGTACGGACCTTACCTGGCGGTTGGCAAACGGAACGTCAAGATTCCCAAAGACGTCGATCCGGCATCGCTAACGCTAGAGGACTGTTTGAAACTGGCGGGCGAAGATCCGGCTGCGGCCAAAGAAACGACGAAAAAGTCAACAGCCAAAGCCGCCACCAAAGCACCGGCCAAAGCGAAGACAGCCACAGCCGAGAAGAAAACGGCGACTGTTCCCAAGAAAACCGTCACAAAAAAGAAATAATCTGATATTCCATTTGGCCCTGCATATCAATCCCGTATGCAGGGCCTTTTTTTGCTCTATCAATTATGGTATCTCGTCAGAAACTAGTCGTCCTGTCGGGCGCGGGTATCAGCGCCGAAAGTGGCATTCCTACGTTCCGTGCATCAGACGGTCTTTGGGAAAATCACCGGATCGAAGACGTAGCTACGCCCGAAGCCTGGCTGCGTAATCCGGAACTGGTACAGGATTTCTACAACCAGCGCCGGAAACAGGCGTTAACAGTTGAGCCTAATGCAGGCCATCGGGCACTCGTTGATCTGGAAGCCTACTACGACGTAACAATCATTACCCAGAACGTCGATAACCTCCACGAGCGGGCGGGCTCGTCAAACGTTATTCACCTGCACGGCGAGCTCTTCAAATCCCGCAGCACCAGGGACGAGAGTCTGGTGTACGACATTGACGGCTGGGAAATTAAGACCGGCGACCTGTGCGAACGGGGGTCGCAGCTACGTCCGCACATTGTCTGGTTTGGGGAAGAAGTGCCGATGATGGGTGTAGCGCAGGAGATAACCGAACAGGCCGATATTTTCATTGTCGTCGGCACGTCGTTGAACGTGTACCCGGCGGCTGGACTGGTCTACGCTACCCCACGCGGTATTCCCATCTATGTAGTCGATCCCAATACCCCAGCCATGCAGAAACGAGCCAACGTTACGTTCATTGCCGAACCTGCTACCATTGGTCTAACGCAGTTGGCTAGCCAGCTGATTGAAGACGCCAGGTAATCAACGTCCGTCCAATAAGGTAGTCTAGCAATCGCAGGTAACATAACCAGGGCCTCCCCTGCTACGTACTACATCAGTTGCCGACTTACTTCTTACCAGATCAGGGGTATCAATCGCCAGGATTTACGTTTGTAAGCGACATACTGTTGGCCAAACTCATCGGCCAGCATTTGCTCTTCCAGCCGAATACGATAGGCGTAGACGAGCGGCATCAGCAACAGGGCCAGTGTAAAAACAAGGTAATTGCCAATTGCCAGTCCGAAAAACAGCCAGACTAGCAGTGAACCGAGGTAACCGGGATGCCGGATGACACCATATAGGCCGGTCGTCATGAGCGACTGCCCCGCATCTACCTTGAGCGTACGCGTGTAGCCTGTTCGTAGTTGTCGCATCGACACAACCCGCAGTATCAGGCCGCTGGCTGTCAGCACAAGCGCCAGCCAGGATAGCCACGGAATGCTAAACTGGCCTACGTTGACATACGACAGTATTTCGGCCACGATCACTATACAGGCAAACGCACTAAGGAGCAACAGCGTACTGTGCTTGTCTGCCTTCGTTGTCGAAAAACTCGCCACACTGCCTTTGTTCCGTAGCAAAACATCGATTACAAAATATGCTACAATGACCAGCCAGGCCAATTCTGTCGCTGGCGTTTGCAGGAATATCCGGTGCATGAGAATATTAATATTTCCTATACAACATGAATCACATTAAAAGCTGAAACTACCTCACTGTCAATAAACAGCAGCAGAAAATCTATGTTAACTTCAGCGAAGCACCATGTTATTATGATGAATTTGCCTGGCTGAGCTATCAATTGAGTGAAGAAGATAGCTTATGTTCTCGGGACCATCACACAAATAACAGCTATACGCTGAATGTGTTATCGTTCACTATGCAGCATCTGGAAATTGAACCACCCGAAGCGTTACGATCTGTCATCAAGTGCTTTTGGTACACCAGCATCGAATTCGCCGAAAACCAGTCGAAATTCGAAGTTGTACCGGATGGCTACGCGGAACTGATCTTTCATTTTGGGAGCCATTGCAGCATCGCTACCGGCAATGGCTTACAACCCCTGCCGTCCCCGTTTCTGGTGGGACTGCTCAACCAACCTGTTTACTTTCATTCGAAAGACCGGCTGGAAATCATCGGTGTCCGCTGCTTTCCCTGGACAGTATTCGATTTGCTTGGCTTACCGTCTGGTAAAGACGGGGTACGTATCGTAGAGCATCCTGTTGCTCACCTTCAATCATCCGTATTAGCGGGGTTGATTCAAGCTGGCCAGATCAACGAAGCGCTTGCTGAAGTGGCCGCGTATTTTCTGGCTGCACAAGCGCCGGTTGCACCGAATGCCGTATTGCAAAAAGCAGGTAGTGCGATGCGGAACGCCAACGGAACCTTGCCGGTCAGTCAGGTTGCGGCAGCGGCTCATGCGACGGTACGTACGCTGGAACGGAAATTCAAACAGTCGGCGGGGCATACGGTGAAAGACGTGTCGGCGCTGATGCGTTTCGAGCAGGTACGCGACCACTTGTGGCTCGACCCGAATGTCAGCCTTGCCGGTCTGGCGCACGAACTGGGCTATACGGATCAGGCGCATCTGAGCCGGGAGTTCAAGCGATACAGCGGCACAACGCCCGCAGCTTTCGCGCGCCGAACGAAGAAAGCGAAACAGACCATCGGCGACGATTTTGTCGTGTTTATACAAGCCTGACACAGCCGCATGCCGGAGTTTTGTGCCATTGATACGTCAATCACATCGCACAGAACATGGAATCCGCCAACGGAAAAAAAGTACTCATTTCAGGGGCCAGTATTGCCGGCCTGTCGACCGCCTGTCTACTGAACAAATTAGGCTATACCGTCACGGTTGTCGAGCAGGCCAATGAACCCCGAACGGCCGGTGCCGCGATCGACATACGCGGGACCGCTGTCGATATTTCGAAGCGCATGGGCATTTTCGATCAGCTAAACGCGAACCGCCTGCGCGTAGAACGGATCGAATTTAAAGAGGCTGATGATAGCACGGCCGGGTCGATTGTTTTGAAAAACGACGACGTAGACAGTCATGACGATGACATTGAAATCGAACGCAATATCTTTATCAATAGCCTGTTTGACCGGCTACGAAATACCGTTACGTTCATCTTTACGAACAGCATCGCCACATTAACAGAAACGAAGGACGGTGTAGACGTTACGTTCAAAGACGGCACGCAGCAGACCTTCGATCTGATGATTGGTTGCGACGGTTTACACTCGATCGTACGCAACAGATGGTTTGGTCACGAAGCGGAGTACGCGTACTTTATGGAAGCGTATTTTTCGATAACGACCGTCAACAAGTTGCTGATCGACGAGAAAACAATGCAGCTGTTTAATGTGCCGGACAAGGCCATTACGCTCAATGCATACAATGGGAAAACGGATATAATTTTCAGCTTCTTCTCCGAAAACGAAATCCCCTATAACTACCGCGATATCGATCAGCAGCGGGCCATTATCCTGAACCAGTTTGCCGGACAAGGCTGGCGAACCGACGAGTTATTGGCCGAGGTACAACAGTCGGGTAAATTTTACTTCGATAAGTTCTGTCAGCTAAAAATGCCGTCGTGGACAAAAGGCCGGGTAGCATTAGTCGGTGATGCTGGCTATTGTGCTTCGCCCGCTGCCGGAATGGGGGCGTCGTTGTCGGTGATCGGGGCTGCCGCCCTGGCCGACGTGCTGGAAAAACACAACGGCAATCCTGCGTTAGCCTTCCAGGAATATAACCAAACGTTACGGCCGTTTATCGAGGAAGTGCAGGCGACGGCGGAGTCGAACGTAAGAGACAATTTCATCCCCCGAACCGAAGAAGCCATTCACCAACGAAATACGCAGCTGACCGCCTTCTAGCGAACAAATGCGTCGCTATGAACCCCTGTTTACGCCTTCTAATTTTTACCTATCCCAGAACTTCTAATCGACAGTAATGACAAAAACACTTTTTTAAACATGCCTGAAGCCTATCTGGTCGACAGCCCCGGCGATTTTGTCGCGTTTGTACAAGCCTGCCGCTACCAGCTTCCGGAAATTTGTGCTGTAATCAACACACTAGCTAACACACAATCATGCTATTAACCGATAAAGAAGTCGCTATCCTGGGTGCCGGACCCGTTGGCCTGACATTAGCCAAACTACTGCAGCAGGCAGGCGTAGCCGTAACCGTATACGAACGCGACAAAGACGCGCAAGCCCGCATCTGGGGCGGTACGCTCGACCTGCACGAAACATCCGGACAGAAAGCGCTTGCCAAGGCCGGGTTGCTTGATCAATATTTCGCCAAGGCGATACCGATGGGCCGAATCGTTGCCGACGAACAGGGGACTGTACTGTTTTCCAGGGGCCCGGCTACCGATAGCCCTGAGATTAACCGAAATGAGTTGCGAACGGTACTGCTGCACAGTCTGGCAGACAACACGGTGGTGTGGGACCGAAAATTCACCGAACTCGACGCCCACGACGGAAAATGGCAACTGCATTTCGCCAACGGCCAACGCGCCATTGCTGACCTTGTCGTTGGCGCAAACGGTGGCATGTCAGCAGTGCGAACGTACATCACCGATGCAACTGTCGAATACACCGGTACGGTATTTATACAGGGTGAAGTCGCTGAGCCGCAACGAACGTGTCCGGCGTTTTACCAACTGTGTCAGGGAAACATTCTGATGGCGTCGCACGAGGGAAATCTGTTTGGCGCGAATCCGAAGAACAACGGCCTGCTGACCTACAATATCATTCTGAGCGAATCAGAAGCGTGGGTGGACGAATACCTCAATTTTCAGGATTCAGCCGGTATTGCCCGGTTTCTTTCCGACCGGTTTGCTGACTGGAATGAGGTGTACAAGCAATTGTTTCAGGCCACCGATCTGTTCCGGGCGTTGCCGATAAAGAAACTACCGCTGACTACACCCTGGAAGCAGGATCGTCCACTACCCATAACCGTTATCGGCGACGCAGCTCATTTGATGCCGCCATTTGCCGGTCAGGGTGTCAACACCGGACTGGTCGATGCCCTGACATTAGCTGACAAACTCACGAACGGGAAATCTGATACGATACAGGCGGCTATCAGCGCGTATGAGCAGGAGATGTTGATCTACGCTACAGCGGCTCAGTTGGAATCGAGTCAGAACGAGCTGGCCCTGCGCCACCCCAATTTCTCATTCCAAAACCTGTTTCACGGCGCACGGAATCAGTGATGGAGCGCACGTCAAAAGCGGTCTGAGAAAGTAGTACAGCTTAAATGCTTGATCGAAAACACTTTAGCTTAAACCAAATCAACCCCTAAATCCCCTGAAGGGGACTTTGTCTACGTGTGAGCCAAGTCCCATTCAGGGGATTTAGGGGTTAATAAATAATCTAAACATTATCTCAGAGTTACTTGTCTTTCTTCATTCCTCGCAGGCTCGGAATAAATAATAACTCCGCTGCACCTACCCTCGTAAAGATAGCTACAGCGGAGTAAAATTGAAGCGTAGTGGCTTACGCCAGTTTCTGCATTACTTTGTCAGGGGTGATGGGCAGGTCGCGGATGCGCTGACCGGTGGCGTTGAAGACGGCGTTGGAAACCGCAGCGGCAAAGCCGATAAGAGCAATCTCGCCCATCCCTTTCGCACCCATCGGGTTGATGTAAGGATCAGGTTTGTCGATGACGATGGTTTCGGTATGCGGTACATCAGCGCTAACAGCCACGTGGTAGTCAGCGAGGTTATTGTTGACGTAACGGCCAAAGCGATGATCAATGACAGCTTCTTCGGTCAGGGCCATGCCGATACCACCGGCTACGCCCCCGATCATCTGACTAGCTGCCGTTTTCGGGCTAACGATCCGGCCTGAGTCGGCTACGCTTACCGCTTTCGATACGCGAACGACGCCCGTTACGGGGTGAACGCGAACCTGCACGAAATGCACCGAGAATGAGTACATCGAATATTTTTCCTGTTCACCCCCGCCCTTCGACTGCTGCGTTTTGTCGATCGTTGTCAGGTTGTTGCTGCGCATCAAATCGGCGACGGCGACCTTCTTATTGCGATCGGCCTCTACGTAAAGCATGCCGTCGGCAAGGGTCAGGTCGTCGGCTTTGCTGCCGGCGAGCGGAGAGCCGGACTTTGTCGCCATATCGGCCAGCGTATTTTTGACCGCCGTACAGACGTCATAGACCGCCGAGCCAACCGTCGATGTGATGGTTGAGCCGCCCTGCATGGGCGCGTTAGGCAGCGACGTATCGCCATAGTCGACCTTGATGCGGTCGACGGGAACGCCCAGTACGTTGTGGGCGATCATGGCCATTGCCGTGCCCGAGCCCGGTCCGATGTCGGTGACGCCACACTGTACCGTCAGCGATCCGTCAGCGTTCAGGATGGCGCGGGCCGTTGCCTGTCCACGGCTGGCGTTGAACGTACCCGAACTCATGCCGTAGCCAACGAGCCATTCGCCGTCGCGATTACTGGCGGGTTGATTGCTGCGTTTATTCCAGCCGATGGCGTCGGCCCCTTTCTGGTACGCTTCCTTCAGGTTTTTATCTGAATAAGGCCGATTGTGTTCGGGGTCGGTTTCGGTATAATTGCGCAGGCGGAACTCAATCGGATCGAGGTTCAGCTTGTGGGCCATCTCGTCCATGGCCGATTCGAGCGCGAAAGCCCCCGTTGCCTCGCCCGGTCCGCGCATCCAGATCGGTACACCCCGGTCGAGCGGGACGATTTTGTAGCGCGTACTCACGTTGGGGCAGTCGTACATAAACTTCGTCATGCTGACGGTACCCTCCGTAAAGTCCTCGTAGCTGGCCGTTTCGCCGGTGGCCGCGTGCGCAATACCAACCAGCTTGCCATTCGCGTCGGCACCTATGTTAATCGTCTGCACCGTGCGGGGGCGGTGTCCCACCAGCGTAAACATCTGCGAACGCGTCATAACCAGTTTCACCGGCCGGTTAATCTTACGCGAAATGGCGACGACGGCGGTTTCCTGTGGCCATGTGCGCAAGGCCATACCGAATCCCCCGCCCATGAATTCAGTATGGACGTGAATGTTGTCGGGATTGATCTTGAACGCCTGCGCCATGGCCCGCTGCGTTGCTTTTACGCCCTGCGTTTTGGCGTAAATCATCAGCTTGTCGTCACCTTCCCAGTTGGCCAGAATGCCGTGCATTTCCATGGGGTTATGCACCTCAATCGGAATGGTATAATTAGCTTCCAGCGTTACCGGGGCCGTTTTGTAGCCGTCAGCAGTACCCCGTACGTAATCGGCAAAGCGTTCGCCTTTGGGCGTAACGCCCTTCTCCAGATTCTTCGCCAGATCTGTCTTGGGTGCTTGCTTATTATACGTCGCTTTGACCAGTGAAGCCGCGTAGGTGGCCCGCTCGAAGGTATCGGCTATGACCATCGCAATGGGTTGTCCGTCGAACAAGATCTCCTTCGTATGCAGAATCCGGTATTTCTCACCACCCGACGGTGGGCCCGGTGGGGGTCCGTTGCCATTTCCCTGCGCCGGGGCATCCCAGCCGGGAATCGGAGGCATATTCTGATGCGTAAACACACCAACGACACCCGGCGCGTTCTCCGCCTTTTTGGTGTCGATGCTTGCGATTGAACCTTTGGCAATGTCGCTGCCAACGATGACGCAATAGGTCATGCTGGGCATGGTGAATTCAGCGAAGTATTTGGCCCCGCCGGTCACCTTCATCCGCCCGTCGACCCGGTCGATGGGCGGGTTTTTCGTGTCTTTCGTCATGGTCAGGCGGTTTTAGTGGCGGTTTTCAATGCTTCCACAATCGAGTTGGGGGCCAGCGTCAGCTTGAAGTCGTTTTCGCCATATCCTTTGGCACCCTTCATCGCCAGCATAGCTGCCTGCTTGAAGTTGGCCTCCGTAGCCGGTTTACCTTTGAGGAACTGCTCAGCCTCGGTCAGCCGCCAAGGTTTGTGCGCCACACCACCCATCGCCAGCCGAACGTTCTGGATTGTTTTACCTTTCATGTCGACACCCACACCGACCGAGATCAACGCAAAGGCGTACGACGCCCGATCACGCACTTTGAGGTAGTGCGAGTTTTTGGCAAAATCGTTCGTAGGCAGGTCGATCGACATAATCAGTTCACCGGGTTGCAGCGTGTTGTCTTTCTGTGGTGCGTCGCCCGGCAGGCGGTGAAAGTCAACGAAAGGGATTTTGCGGTCGCCTTTAGGCCCCGATACGTTCACCGTCGCGTCCAGCGCGACAAGGGCGATACACATATCACTGGGATGTACGGCGATGCACTTTTCACTTGTACCAAAGATGGCGTGCATCCGGTTGTAACCACCGATCGCTCCGCAGCCCGTCGGGCCGTTGGGCTGTCCTTTTTCGGGGCCCGCCTGCACAGGGCTGCGCTTGTTACAGGGCATCGAATTATCGTAGAAATACGAGCAACGGGTGCGCTGCATCATGTTGCCACCTACCGTTGCCATGTTCCGCAACTGGGCTGATGCACCCGCGTTCAGCGCCTGCGACAGCAACGGAAAGTTTTTCTTGACCAACTCATGCTCGGCTACGGTCGAGTTTTTCGCTATCGCGCCGATCCGCAGACCAGTCGCCGTTTTCTCAATCGTGGCCAGCGGTAGCTTGTTGATGTCGACAAGGCGTTCCGGGACGATGACTTCCCGCTTCATCAGGTCGATGAGGTTGGTGCCACCCGCCAGAAAGTAGGTGCCGCTCTCTTTAGTAACTGCCGAAATCGCGGCTTTAGGGGTCGTAACCCGCGTAAATTGAAACGGATTCATACCTTTTGTCCTCCCTGTTTTACGTCCATAATCGCGTCGACAATGTTGAAATACGCGCCACACCGGCAAATGTTGCCGCTCATGTACTCCCGAATTTCGTCGGGATTGTCGGCATGCCCCTCGCGGATGCAGGCTACCGCCGACATGATTTGACCGGGGGTACAATAGCCACACTGGAAGCCATCGTGCTTGATGAAGGCTTCCTGCATCGGGTGCAAGTTGTCGCCGTCGGCCAGACCTTCGATGGTCGTCACTTTGCAGCCTTCGGTGGTCATCGCCAGCGTCAGACAGGCGTTCACCCGCGTACCGTCGACGTGGACCGTACAGGCGCCACACTGACCGTGATCGCAGCCTTTTTTGGTGCCGGTCAGGTTGAGCTGTTCGCGGAGCAGGTCAAGCAGCGTAACGCGGGGTTCGATGTTCAACTGCTGGGCCGTACCGTTGATTGTAACCCGGAGCGGCATCTGTTCAAAGCGGGTTGCTATTGTTTCGTGTAGCCCCTTCTCGACAGCTGTCACGGCGGCCGGGGGCGTCATGGCGAAAGCCGCCATGATCGACGACTGCTTCAGAAAATCCCGGCGTGATGCGCCCGAGTTTTCCGCTGATTCGTCAGGGTGTTGATGATCAGTCATAGTGTTGAGTTTGTACCAAACGATTAGTCAGAGTAGTCTATAGTTGTAACGAATTGTTGAACAGATCGGTTACGGCATGCAACCAATTTGCCCTGGTAACTCTAGCGATCTGTTAGCCTAAATACGCGATCGACTACAATGCCTTGACAACCTTCGCCGGAACACCCGCCACGACTACGTTATCGGGAACATCCCGACTCACGACGGCCCCAGCGGCAACAACAGCATTCTCCCCGACAGTAACGCCCGGTAGAATAGTCGCGCCAGCACCAATCCAGGCGTTCCGTTTAATCACAATAGGTTGAAGAAGCAGTGTTTTACGGTCGGCGGGGTCGAGCGGATGGTTTTCGGACGTCAGGTTAACGTGTGGGCCAATCTGTACGTCGTCTTCAATCGTGATGCCGCCGATGTCGAGAAACGAGCAGGCGTGGTTGATGAAGACGTTTTTCCCCAGCCGGATGAACCGCCCGAAGTTGGTATGGAAGGGCGGGAAGATGGTCGTCGATGGGTCAATCTCCGCGCCGATAATCTCGCTGAGTCGGCTCCGTACCTGATCGAGCTCGGTGGCCTGCGCATTCATCTCGACGCAGCGCCGGATGCTACGGGCGACTATGGCACCAAACTGAGCGTACAGCGGGTCATCCTTGCGAAATGGCTCACCCGTCCGTAACCGCTGAAGAACAGCCTCTTCGTTGATTTGATCACTCATTTCCGTCTTCGTTACTCGAGTTCAAACGTTACCGTTACGTTCCCTGCACCCAGCGCCGTTGCCAGCCCTGCCGGGTTATCGATTCGCCCAAGCCGCGTATAGCTGTAGGACGTACGAAACGACTCATAAAACACCACCAGCGTACTGGAACCGTACAGCATCAGATCACCCGCCTGGATCGTGCCGGGGTTGGCCGCGTTGGTAGGGAGGCTGGTCGTAAGTTCACCATATTTCTCGTTCCCGTTCAGCTCCCGCATCGAAAGCGTCAGCGGTAGTCGGGCTTTGAACGCAGTCGTGGTTGCGTTATTCTGCAACGTTGTCGTAAACGTGCGCTGACCTACCCGGATGAGCAGTCGTTTGCTGCTTGTGTCGGTCGAGCTGGCACCGTCGACACTGTTTGGTGTTTTTACGGGCATCGGATTGGCTGATGTGCAGGCTATCGTAGTTATAAACACCAGTAGCAGTGGTAATAAGAACCCATGTGCGTGTTTCATACCTTCCATGATCTGGCTGGCGTCTGACGAGCAGAAACAATAAGGCAAACGGACGTACTGGCCTCGTTTACAGTCCTTTATTTTACGTATTGTTCGTCGCTCACTTTTTCCATCCAGGTTACCACTTCACCGTTCAGTTCTTCCTGAATGGCAATGTGGCTCATCGCTTTGTCGGGGGATGCGCCATGCCAGTGCTTTTCGTTGGGTTCGAACCAGACCACATCGCCGGGTTTAATTTCTTCAATGGGTCCCCCTTCTTTCTGAACCCAGCCCAGGCCGGAGACAACAACCAAGGTCTGTCCCGCCGGGTGCGTATGCCAGGCGGTTCGGGCACCCGGTTCGAACGTGACCAGGGCACCTGCCGCTTTTGTTACGTCTTTTTTGGCGAACAGGGGATCTAATCGTACACTACCGGTAAACCAGTCGGCATTTCCTTTCGCAGAAGGCTGCGATCCATTCTTTACGATGTTCATTGGCTGTTTTTCTGTTTAGAAAAGTTACGTTGCTACTCCTCGTGTATTGCGCCCGTATCAACGGTGTTATTCAGTACCGTTGTACTCTTCATCCGTTACCGGCTGCATCCATCGAACAATACCTTTTTCTGTATTCGGAATAATGTACATCTGTTGCATACCCATGTCGGGGCTGGCACCGTGCCAGTGTAATACATTCGGCGGGCACTTTACGACATCACCCTTGTGCAACACCTGTTTTAGCTGCCCTTTAATCTGGTGATAGCCAACGCCATCGGTGATAATTAAAATCTGACCGGCCGGATGCGTATGCCAGTTACTCCGGGCACCCGGCTCGAAATACACATTGCCCAGCACCGTGTTGTATGTCGAATCATCGGGGACCAGACTCGTATTCCAGGCTTTCCCGGTAAAGTTCTTAGCAGGGCCTAACTCACCTTTGGGAAACGTTCCCTGACTCACATCTTTTTCCGAGGATGACTCGGAGCATCCGCTAATGGTCAGACCAAAAAGCAGCAGCAGGTGGGCGGTTGTTACGAATAATTTCATAGTCATTGCCTTCCGGGTATAGTCAATAACAAAACTACAGCCGGGAAGGGTAGACTAATTAACAGTATTCAAACGGATACTTATACATTTCAAACCTCCGCCAGGCGGAAGCTTTTGGGGTTGGTACCGGTGAATTTTTTGAAGAAGTTGTTGAAATAGGACGGATAGGCAAAGCCCAGAGCGTACGCAATATCGGCAACGTTCCAGTCGGTATGCTGCAGCAGCGCTTTGGCCTCGGCTAAAACTCGTTCGGCAATGTGAGCCGTGGTCGATTTACCGGTCACCTCGTTGACAGCCCGGTTCAGGTAATTAACGTGGACGTTGAGATTGCCCGCGTACTGTTGTGCCGTGGTCAGTTGCAACGGACGGTCGACGGTCTCGATCGGAAACTGCCGTTCCAATAATTCGAGAAAAACGGCGGTCAGGCGAGAAGCCGCGTTCGTGTGGTGGTCGACGTTTCGGGCCGGTTCGAGCTTCAGCGCTTCGTGAATAATCAACTGAATGTAATTGCGAATCAACTCATCCTTATACGAATAGCTGGTCTGCTGTTCCTCAATCATCTTCTGAAAAATCGTGTTGAGGAAGGCCCGCTGCTGCGGACTAATAGTGAAGATGGGCGTGCCGCTAAGCTTGAATAAAGGAGAGTTTTGCAGGCTTTCCGAACGGTCCGACAGTTTCATAAACTCCTCGGAAAACAGGCAGGTGTACCCTACGTAGCTGGTCGACAGCGTTTCCCAGGAATATGGAACGTGGGGGTTGCCGAAGAACAGAACCGTATCGCTGACCTCGAAACTCCGGTCAGCGTAGTGGATAATGCTGTTACCGGTGGTCAGACAGATTTTGTAGAAATCCTTCCGGCTGTAACTACGGGTGGCGTTGCTGTCGGATTCGATCTGGAACACATTGAAGCCTTTCAACTTTAGCTCACTATTAAACGCAGACACCGAACGTATTTCCTGACTTGCCATGCGCAAAGTTAAGAAATTCAAATATGCTCTTGCCCTATTTAACTTCCGGAACTACTTGTGCGGTGCTTTACCTTGATTCTTACTAAGTACTATATTGAACTTACTTTATATTAAAACGAATCGCCCCCTGAAGGGGGAGAAATTTGCGTGCAATCTTCTCCCCCTTCAGGGGGCGGGGGGTGTAGACAATCAGCTTTTAGTAGCCCTGTCCTTCGAGGAATTTAGGGGTTGGTCAAGCAAGAAAATAATCTAAACTAGTTTATCAGACGTACTTGACTAGTCGAACAGCCTCAAGATAACGTGTTTGGTACACCCACCATCTTGAGGCTGTTTTCCGGTTCAACTTCCGGCCAGTGGCGACCCAAAAATACCAACGGCCAGCTCGATCCAGACAAGCGCGAATACCAATAGAATAGCGATTAAAATAATCGTTCGATACTGTACTTTCCGGATATATCTCAATGCAACTTCGCACAGGACTCCCGTACCCAACAGCAGAAAGCCAGCAACGACAAAGTCAAACAGCGACCAATTCACTTCATGCGTAAACTGCATAGCAGTGAAAGGAACAAGTAATAAGAGAGGGACTGCGAATAAGATGATAGCGAGTCGTTTATTCTGAGTGATCATGGTTTTTCGTTTGATAGAGCTCTGAATACTTAAAGCACTTTGTTATTCAAAGTAAGTGAGCAATAAATTAATTGTCAAGCGATTTTCAAAAAAAAGGAGGCTTTCCCCAAAGCAGGCTTCGCTAAGTAAGCCAAACTGGGTACGTTTGCTTCAAAACTATCCAGGTTCGAGTCCAGAAGCTCCCATCCACATCGCTGCTTTTTGGCGCTCAACCTATTTACAGCATGGAAATAGCAACGTCACCAATCAACGCATCGAAGGCGCGCCTGGCCACCCAACTGATTTTTTTTGTTTGCGGTCTGGGCATGGCCAGCTGGGCGCCTATGGTTCCTTACGCGAAAGATCGGCTCGCCCTGAACGACGCGGATCTAGGCTTATTATTACTGATGCTGGGCGCGGGGGCCATGCTGATGATGCCTACCTCAGGCTGGCTGGTTAGTCGTTTCGGGAGCCGCATCATTATGGCTGGTGCCGTACTTATTATGGCGCTTATGCTGCCATTGTTGCTGCTTCTTTCGTCTACCGTCCCTATGGCGGTGGCTCTGTTTGTCTTTGGTTCGGGGGTTGGCGCAGTTGACGTAGCCATGAACGCCCACGGCGTACAGGTGCAGAACTTATACGATAAACCCATCATGTCGTCCCTGCACGGTCTATTCAGCGTGGGCGGCTTGGTCGGCTCCCTCGGGCTAGGCTTTTTGATCAAACTGGGTCTTAATCCATTCTATGCCATCAGCAGTATTGCCGCGCTGATGATCCTAATTGCACTCACCCAGTACCGGTACTTGTTTTCGGTTGATACAGAGCGGCAAGTGGCGGCCAGATTTTCAATCGTAGCGGAGCAACCAACGCAAGACAGGCAGCGATTCGGTTGGCTACAAAGCAGCGTTCTGTTTCTGGGTCTGATGTGTTTTGCCATTTTCCTGGCCGAAGGAGCCGTTCTCGACTGGAGCGCCATCTTTCTGCGGGACGTAAAAGGAATTGAGCCGGAGCTTGCCGGGCTGGGTTATGCCGCTTTTTCCGTCGCCATGGCAATAATGCGGCTCGTTGGCGACAAACTGGTAGACCGCCTGAACAGCAGAACCGTCGTAGTGGGTGGCAGTTTACTGGGGGCCGTGGGTTTGTTAATCGCGATCCTGAGTCCCTGGGTGTACGGCGCACTGCTCGGTTTTGTGCTGCTGGGCTTTGGGGCAGCGAATATTGTACCCGTGTTTTTTAGCGCAGCCGGAAAACTACCCGGTGTTGCGCCGACCGTTAGTCTGTCGGCCATTACAACCATTGGTTACACGGGCCTATTAACGGGACCCGCTTTGCTGGGTTTTATCGCCCAACAATTTTCTCTGTCCACCGCGCTGGGCTTCCTAGCCTTGCTGCTGGTTGTCGTTGCGCTGGTTTACCGAGTAAAACGATTCGACTAAGCGTCATAACGAATCGCCCGAAAATCGGCTTCCATTATTACGAAGCTCCTCGTTTTGTATTGTAGAAACGGCAGTTTGTATAAGTCGAACGAATGCTAGTTCTAGACCTTTGTCTATTCAATTCGTTACCATTAAACAACAGTTCGTTATGACACTCTCCGATTTTCGCACGCTTGGCCGCTCTGGTCTGGTTGTTAGTCCGCTTTGCCTGGGCACCATGACGTTTGGCACCCCTCGCTGGGGCTCATCCGACGATGTTTCCCGCGATATTTTCAACGCCTATGTGGATGCCGGTGGTAATTTCATCGATACCGCCGATGTGTATGCGCAGGGCCACAGCGAAGAGCTGGTAGGCCAGTATATTGTCGAACGCAATCTACGCGACCAGCTTGTGTTGGCTACCAAATTCAGTTTCAACACGCAGCCGGGGAACCCCCACGCGGGCGGTAACGGACGTAAACACATCTACCAGGCGCTGGACAAGTCGTTACGTCGGTTAAAAACAGATTATGTCGATCTGTACTGGATGCATGTCTGGGATATGGTTACCCCGATCGAAGAAGTTTTGCAGACGCTCGGCGACCTGGTTCGGGCCGGCAAGATTCGATACTTCGGTTTTTCGGATATTCCCGCCTGGTACGCGGCCAAGGCGGCCACGCTGGCATCGGTTCATAACGTACCGGGCCCTATTGCCATGCAGCTAGAATACTCGCTTGTTGAGCGTAGCATTGAGCGGGAGCACCTGCCTGCTGCTCGGGAGTGTGGTCTTGGCGTTACGCCCTGGAGTCCGCTGGCAGCTGGCTTCCTGGCCGGTAAATACAAACGGGAGCAAGAAGGCGCGTCCGGAGAAGGTCGTCTCAGTGGAGCAAATCCATTTGGCAATCAAAAATTCACCGACCGAAACTGGCGTATTCTTGACGCTTTGCAAACAGTAGCCGGCCAGGCTAATTACCCGCTGGCTCAGGTAGCACTGGCCTGGGCCTCGGCGCAGCCTGGCATTACGTCGCTTATCTTGGGGGCCAGCAAACTGGATCAGTTACACGATAATCTGGCTTCGCTGGCCATTCAGCTTTCGCCCGAACAGGTACGAACGTTAGACGAAGCCAGCGCGCTCGAACCCGCCTTCCCCTACCCGATTTTCACGTCCGGAATGAACAAATCCATTTTCGGCGGCACTACGGTCCAGAACTGGCAGTCACAGCGCTAGTTCGTTTTGTATTGCAGAACCGTCGGTTTGTATAATCCCACCCGCTGACCGTGTTACGACCTTTGTTCTGAAGATTATTAATTCTCAACAACGTATGAACACGATCAAACGAGTAGCCCTGGGTAGTCAGGGACTGGAAGTGCCCATCGAAGGACTGGGTTGCATGGGCATGACGGGCGGGGTCAACGGTATGTCGGTGTACGGGGAGGCTGACGAAACGGAAAGTCTGGCGACGATTCACCGGGCGCTGGAACTGGGCATCAATCTGCTGGACACCGCCGACCTGTACGGCCCTATGAAAAATGAACGGCTGGTGGGCAAGGCCATTGCGGGTAAACGTGATCAGGTGATTCTGGCCACTAAATTCGGTTTTGAGGTCGATGACAGCGAAACCTTTACGGGTAAGCTGAACGGCCACCCGGATTATGCCCGCAAGTCGATTGAGCGCTCGCTGCGAAACCTGGGCACCGATTACATCGATCTGTATTACCTGCACCGGATGGACCCGACCGTACCGATTGAGGATTCGGTCGGTGCGATGAGCCGCTTTGTGGAAGAAGGCAAAGTCCGGTACGTCGGCTTATCCGAAGTCTCGGCCGACGTATTACGCCGGGCGCACGCCGTCCACCCAATTACGGCACTGCAAACGGAGTATTCCCTGTTTGACCGGGGCGTGGAAGAAACGGGCGTTTTACAGGCAACCCGCGAACTGGGCATCGGTTTCGTTGGTTATTCGCCACTGGGCCGGGGCTTTTTGTCGGGCGAAATCAAAACACCGGACGATTTCGAACCAGACGATTCGCGTCGGTTCTTCCCGCGTTATCAGGGTGAGAATTTTTATAAGAACCTGGCACTCGTGGAAAAGCTTCAAGCGTTAGCCGATACGAAAGGGGTTTCGGCGGCTCAACTAGCCCTCGCGTGGGTGCTGGCGCAGGACGTTGTCGCCATTCCGGGTACGAAACGTCGCAAATACCTGGAAGCAAACGTAGCGGCAGCCAGCATTACGTTGAGCGCCGACGAGCGAACTGAATTGGAAGCCATTCTTCCCGTTGGTAGTGCAGTAGGCGCAGCTTACCCCGAAGGATTTTAAGGAACAGGCGGGTGGTTTAGACCAAACCACCCGCTTTTTACAGCATCAACGTAACGTATTTCAGCACTACCATGAAATCTTCCGCTCGCGATTTACCCGTTCTGCATACGGTATCGGAATACACCCGGTTTTACGGGTTACCGGCCCCGGCCCACCCGCTGCTGGCCTTGGTCGACCTCTCGCAGTCACGTGACTGGGAACGTGCGACAACGCCGGTCATGCAGGAAATGTACCTGGTATCGCTAAAGAAAAACATAAAAGGCGGCCAGATTCAGTACGGCCACCAAACGTATGATTTCAGCGAGGGCGTCATGTCGTTTATCGCGCCGAGACAACTTTGCTGGGCATCCGCCAATATGGATGTTTCGGCCATGGAAGGCTGGATGCTGATTATTCATCCGGATCTTTTGCTTAAGCATCCATTACGGGAGCGGATTCTGAATTACGGCTTTTTCTCGTATCGCATCAACGAAGCGTTGCATGTTTCGGCGCGGGAAGAAAGTGTGCTAGCGGGTTTAATCGCCAATCTACGCGAAGAAAGCAACCAGCCCGTCGATGCCTTCAGTCAGGATGTGCTCGTTTCCCAGCTTGATGTCTTGCTAACGTACGCTGACCGGTTCTACCACCGCCAGTTTCTGACCCGGCGCACGGCGGAGCATGATTTGTTGAGTCGGTTCGAGCAGTTATTGGTTGCTTACTTCGCGCCATCATCCGACACAACAGAACACCCCTTGCCGACCGTGCAGCATTTTGCCGATGCACTGAACGTATCGCCAGCTTATTTGAGTGATATGTTACGTACCCTGACCGGGCAAAACACGCAGCAACACATTCACCAGGCGTTGATCGACAAAGCCAAGCAATTGCTGTTAACTACCTCACTGTCTATCAACGAAACCGCTTACCAACTGGGCTTTGAGTATCCCCAATACTTCACCCGGCTGTTTAAAAATAAGACGGGCCTAACGCCAGCCGCCTTTCGTTTATCAATGCAGTAATGAGGTAATAGCGACACATTTTCGGGTCTTGGTTAACATTCTTTGGGAAGTAGGGTTTCCCAGAAACGCTCAACGTTTCTGATTGATGACACTCCCCCCTGACCCTTGGACCGATCTGGCTGCCAGCCAGGACCCGGCCGCCCGAACCCTGGAAGCCCACGAGCGACTCAATGCGCTGTACGGTATTCAGGCTGTTTACGGTCGGGCGGACCCCATGCACGAGTTGATTGGTACCATTCTATCGCACCGGACGACCCACGCCAACGAGGTGACGGCATATCGTACCATGCGGGAGCGGTTTCCAACCTGGGAACAGGTTCGTGACGCACCCCTCGCCGAGCTGATCGACGCAATCAAGACGGCCAACTATCCGGAGACTAAAGCACCTTACATTCAGAACTTGCTGACGCATCTGTTTCGGGAGACGGGTGCGGCCAATATCGATTTTTTACGCGATCTCTCGACCGAAGATGCGATGAAGTGGCTGACGGATCTGCCGGGTATTGGCCTCAAAACGGCGACGTTACTCCTGCTGTTTAATTTTCAGAAGCCCGTTCTGCCGGTTGATACGCACGTTCACCGGGTTACGCAACGGCTGGGGTTGATTGGTCCAAAGGTAAGCGCCGAAAAAGCGCACGGCCAGTTATTGTCTTACCTACCCGCCGACCCACTCGTGCTGTTCAACTTCCACAAGCACTTCTACTGGCATGGCCAGCGAACATGCACCTGGTATTATCCCAAATGCAGCGAATGCGTCCTGAACGATATGTGTACGTTTTACCAGTCGGGCGGTAAACTAACGCTCAGCAGCACCCCAAGCCGGGCTAAAGCGCGGTAGGACTTTTCTGTTATGGGTCGGCCGGGTGGCCGGAGCCATGACAGAAAAGGGCCAAAAGGTGTAGACTACAACCCCGCCCCGTATTTGTGTTCGTGGAGTTGTTTTGCCTGCTCCACCCACTTGTCGCCTTCGATCCGGCCGGGAAAGAACTCGATAATTTCGTTGATCTGCCGGGCGTCCTCTTTGGAGAAGTTAGCCACCTGCCGGAACGTGTAGATACCTAGCCGATGTAGCTTACGTTCCAGAAACGGCCCTACACCAACAATGTCTTTCAGATCATCGGCATCGGTGGGCGTTGCCCGGCCAATCCGGTCGAAGTTTAATTCACCGGCGCGGGCTTCGATCCGGTCGAGTACAATCAGTTCCGAAGCCTCACCAGGAGCCGAGGGGCGGGCAACGGGCGACACTGGAGATACAGCCGCCCCGATAGGCGGCTCACTATTGATCATTGGGGCATCGTCCGCATCGATCATAGCTGGCGTATCAGAATGACTCAATGCTGGTTGCAGTGGATCGGCGGGTACAAACGTAGTGGTTACGTCAGGCTGCACGGCGGCTGCCCCGGAACCCGCAATGATACCCGCAGCAGTATTTCCCTGACGGTAGGCGGCTAGTTCCTGCTTTTTATTCGCAACAGTACTACGGAGTGACCGTATTTGCCCCGAAAACAGCCATCGCCCCAGCAACCAGCCAATGAGCGCAGCCAGCGTCAGCAGTACAGCCATTTCCAGAATTGCCGTGATGGGATTAAGCGGGTCCATTGCAGTCATAATAGGGCAGATCAAGAATAGTTTTATACGTCCGTTTACTTTCTAGCCAACTCAGTCGCCTGGCTCACCCAACGGTCGCGGGCAATCCGACCGGGAAAAAACTCGATGATATCATTGACCAGGTCTTCGTCGGCTGACGTGAACCGGGCAATTTGCGCGAAGGTATAAATTCCAGCCGCGTTCAGTTTCTTTTCCAGAAACGGTCCAACTCCCGAAATCCGCTTTAAGTCGTCGGCCTCATGGGACGTGGCCCGACCGATCCGATCCAAGTCCAGCGCCTGTGCCCGTACCGCAATCCGGTTCAATGTATTGGTTTCTTCGTCATCCGACGTATTGGCAACTCGTACCGGGCGATTCTGCCAGTCGGTTATATCAGCGTCCACCCGGTCGCGTTCTACTTCCAGTTGGTGAATCGTCTGGCGTTGTGAAATGAATCCAATAATGAATCCTAGCACCACTGCCACCACGATCATAGCGAGATGCTGCATGGGTGCTTCGGGCAGATTGAGCGGGTTTAAATCAAACATGACGTTACGTATTAGCGGCTTCTACTGGACAACTACCGATACCCGTCGGTTGGCTTTACGCCCTTCGCGGGTGTCGTTTGGGTATTTAGGATCTTTTTCGCCTTTGGCCACGACCGTAATCTGGTCGGTCCGAATGCCGGACTGACGCAGTTTCTGTTTTACGCTGTTGGCCCGTTCGCGCGACAAACGCAGGTTTACGTCGCTGGGCCCAGCGTTATCGGTATACCCGGTAACCGCCAGTTTCTTGTTCTTGTGTTTTTTTAGATACGCCGAAGCTTCTTTGAAAAACTTCTTTGTCTCGGCGGTATTGATGTAATTGGCCTCATTCAGCGGAAAATACAGGCTGAGTGGTGTAAAGACCGACGTGTATTTTTCGGCAGCCGCCAACCCTTCTTCAGTTTTTGGAATAGGTCCGGTAACGGGTTTCTCCGCCACTGGCTCCGGAGTTGGTTCGGGTTTTGCCTCCTTCTCGGTTTCCTTCTTTGGTTTCTCGGCTTCCGCGACGGTCAGATCCGTTAACACGGTATCGGTAGGCGCTACCGGGGCGACAACGGGTTCGCTTCCGCCGAACGTAAAGGCCAGCCCCCCGTAGAGCGAATCACCTTTGGGCGTCATCGTAATAATACCCGGCTGCGATTCATCGGCAATCACCCCTACAGTAGTCAGCGTTTTAGTCGCAACGCCCTGTTGAACTAAGTATTGCTTAATGGCCTCCGCCCGCGCCAAACCCAGATTGGCTAGTGGCGTTGTATTCTTTTCTCCGCCCAGGTAATAGCCCGTAATGGTCAGTGTCCGGCCTGGATTGGCTTTGAGGTAAGCCGTCAGTGAATCCAGCGAGCCCATCAGCGTATTCATCGTGGCGTTGGCGTCCGACTGCCCAAAGCTGAAATTCCCCGGCAGGTCGAGTTGAAACCGGGTGCCGTCACTGATAAGCAACGGTGGAATTCGTACCGACTCGTCCGGTGCCGTATCGATTGTTGCCGTGGGTGCTTCGGTATCCACACAGAGTTGTTTGATTTTACAGGTATGCCACCAAGTCGCCCCGGCGATCCAGACTACGAGTAAAACAATCCAGGGAGTTTTATGAGCGAGCATGACCTAGGCAGAATTTAGGAACGGGCGATGAGCGTACTGAACAGTTACCGAAACGAACCCGATTTGGCCGGGAAGGTTGGCCAAAATTACAGTAGCTGCCGTGAAATGCAAGTTTACCGACTTGTCGATACGCGGTGATTCGTTCATAAAAACGGCGTAAAGTGAACGAACATCGCCCGGAAGCCAACGTAAGGTTGTTAACTTGCCTGCCAATACAACCTCATGAAAACAGTGAGCCGCTCTCACCAGACAACGTATGCTTATTGACCTCCGCAGCGATACTGTTACGCAACCCACGCCCGCCATGCGCGAGGCCATGTTCCGGGCCGACCTGGGCGACGACGTGCTGGGCGATGACCCAACCGTCAATGCCCTCGAAGCCAAGGCAGCCGCTCTATTCGGCATGGAAGCGGCCCTGTTCTGTGCGTCGGGCACCATGACCAACCAGCTCGCCATCCGAACCCACTGCCGCCCCGGCGACGATGTTATCTGCGATTACCTCTCCCACGTCTACCAATACGAAGGCGGTGGTATATCCGTAAACGCCCTGGCATCCGTCAGTTTGCCCAAAGGCGAACGAGGCAAGTTGACCCCGGAACTGATCCGGGACTATATCTACAATCCAACGGACCCGCACAAACCCCTGTCTCGCCTGGTGGTCATTGAAAATACCGTCAACAAAGGGGGTGGATGCTATTATACCGTCCCCGAAATTGCGGCCATTCGGCAGGTGTGCGACGAAAACGGTCTGATTCTGCACCTCGACGGGGCGCGGCTGTTTAACGCCCTAGTCGAGACGGGCGAGCCAACCGAAGCGTACGGACAACTGTTCCATTCCATCAGCATTTGTCTGTCCAAAGGGCTGGGTTGCCCGGTAGGATCGCTGCTGCTGGGCAAAGCCGATTTCATTCGTCAGGCGCGCCGGTTTCGCAAACTCATGGGCGGGGGCTGGCGGCAGGCGGGCTTTCTGGCAGCAGCGGGTATCTACGCACTGGATCACCATGTCGACCGACTAAAAATCGATCACGCCCGGGCCCGTAAAATTGGGCAGATTCTGGAACAAGTGCCCGACGTTAACTCGATTCTACCGATTGACACGAACATTGTCATTTTCCAGCTTCCCGAAACCATCCTGGCAACGGATTACGTTAGTAAACTGGAGACGATGGGCATTCGCAGTGTTGCGTTCGGTAAACACCAAGTACGTTTTGTGACGCACCTGGACCTGACTGACGAACACGTTGATCAGCTCGCTACGTTGCTTATTCCCTAGTTATGGAATCACCCAAACCACTAGCTCAATCCTCCGCTTACCTACCCCTTGGTTTTACGTTCATTATCCCGGGGATTGCCATGAAAGGAATGATTGCATGTGTTGGCGTGGGGGCCGCGTTTCTATTTATCCATCACAACCAGTAGCGAAAAGCAAAGAATTAACGTATGCATATACAGACCAGACCTTTACAGAAGGAAGATTACCATGACCTCAAAGAGGCCATGATTGAAGTATATAGCGTCATTGGCGGAGACTATTGGCAGAAGAGTAACATTATCAAACTGCTCAATATTTTCCCCGAAGGCCAGTTCTGCGTGGAGGTAGACGGTAAAGTGGTGGCTTGTGCGCTGTCGATCCGGGTCAAATACAGCGACTTCGGCGATAACCATACGTACGCCCAGATTACCGGCAATTATACCTTCAAAACGCATAGCGACGAAGGCGATTACATGTACGGTATCGAAGTATTCGTCCACCCGGAGTACCGCGACCTGCGCCTGGGACGGCGACTGTATGACGCTCGGAAAGAGGTGTGTGAGCAGCTAAACCTAAAGGGTATTTTGGCGGGAGGCCGCATTCCGAATTACAGCAAATACGCCGATGAGCTGACACCCCGCGAGTATATTGCTAAGGTGAAACAGAAAGAAATTTATGATCCAACACTGACGTTTCAGCTCTCTAACGATTTCCACGTCCGGAAAGTCCTGCGGGGCTATCTGCCCGGTGATACAGAGTCGAAAGAGTTTGCCACGCTCCTCGAATGGATCAATATTTATTACGTTGACGAAAAAGACAAGAAGCCTCATACCGACTCCATTATTCGGATCGGGGTTATTCAGTGGCAGATGCGTCTGTTCAAAAACTTAACCGCGTTTCTGGACCAGGTTGAGTTTTATGTCAACGCCGTGAGCGACTACCGGGCGGACTTCATGGTGCTGCCCGAGTTTTTCAATACGCCCCTCATGGCCGATTTCAATGATCTGCCGGAGCCGGTTGCGATCCGGAAATTGGCCGACTACACCGTCCCCGTACGCGAAAAACTCTGCGAACTGGCCATTTCTTATAACGTAAACATTGTGGGGGGCTCGATGCCACTGGTCGACGACGATGGGCGGCTTTATAACGTAGCGTACCTCTGCCGCCGGGATGGTTCCTGGGAAGAGTACCGCAAGATTCACATCACGCCGAACGAGGTCAAACACTACGGTATGGTGGGTGGCAACGAGATTCGGGCGTTCGACACCGACTGTGGTAAGGTCGGTATGGTGATTTGCTATGACGTGGAATTCCCTGAACTGGGCCGGATTCTGGCACAGCAGGGTATGCAGATTCTGTTCGTGCCGTTCCTGACGGATACTCAGAATGGCTACTCGCGGGTACGGCTTTGTGCGCAGGCCCGGGCTATCGAAAACGAGTGTTACGTAGCGATCTCTGGTTGCGTTGGGAATCTGCCCCGCGTGCAGAATATGGACATCAACTACGCGCAGTCGGCGGTATTTACCCCCTCCGACTTTCAGTTTCCAACGAACGCCGTTAAAGCCGAAGCGACGACCAACACGGAAATGGTACTGATTGCCGACGTTGACCTGAGCCTTCTGAAAGAGCTGCACGAGCAGGGGTCTGTCCAGGTGCTGAAAGATCGCCGGACGGATCTCTACGACGTAAAAGTGAAGAAAATGGCCCGCAAAGCCGCCGAGCGCAAAGCCGATCCGGACAACAGCCCGGAACAGGTAGCGCCGGTGATTGTGGTGTCTGACTAGGCTTATTTTTTGAAAACAGAAAAACCGGCCAGTGCCGGTTTTTCTGTTTTATCCTCGACTGTCACCCTGAAGTTTCAAAAATAGTAGGAGTTAGCGAACCCTTTTCCGTCCATAACTGTAACATTATAAATTACAGTTATGGACGGACGCTTTGCCATATCGCTGCACATTTTGACACTGCTCACCCAGGCCGACGGCGCATGGCTTTCGTCCGATTATCTGGCGGGGAGCATCAATATCAATCCGGTGCTGGTTCGTAAGGAGCTCAGCAACCTGCGCAAACGCGGCCTGGTTATCAGCCGGGAAGGTAAAAACGGCGGCAGCACACTGGCGAAACAGGCCGGACAGATTCTGTTGTCGGATGTCTTTCGCGCTACCCACGAAGGCGCTTTTCTGGGAAAGACCCGAAACTCGCCTAATCCAAACTGCCCCGTTGGGCGGCAAATTAACCAACACCTGAATTCACTGTACTCAGAAGCAGAACAAGCTTTGTTGAACCAACTGGGTAGCACAACGCTCGCTGATTTTTACCGACAGTTCGATTAATTTTTTGCCTATAACTGTAATAAATTTTATTACAAATTTCACTTACTAAACACAATCAAACTATGAAACTTGCCATTATTGGAGCATCTGGATTTGTTGGTTCGGCCCTGGTCACCGAGGCCTTAGAACGTGGTCACGACGTAACAGCTCTTGCCCGGCATCCCGAAAAGATCACGACGACCAACGATAAGCTAACCACAAAGGCAGTTGATGCCTCGAACACAGACGAACTCGCGGCCGCGCTGGCTGGCCACGACGCCGTACTGAGCGCCTACAACGCTGGCTGGACAAACCCGAATCTCTACGATGACTTCCTCAACAACTCGAAAGCAATTGAAGCGGCCACCGAGAAGTCGGGGGTAAAGCGCTTATTGGTGGTGGGTGGCGCCGGTAGCCTGGAAGTAGCACCGGGCGTACAACTGGTAGATACCCCCCAGTTCCCGGCGGATTGGAAAACGGGAGCAACATCAGCTCGTGATTATCTGACCAGCCTACGTCAGAACACGACGTTGGACTGGACCTTCCTGAGTCCAGCAATTATGCTGCAACCCGGCGACCGTACGGGTACATTCCGCCTGGGCACCGATCAACCGGTTTTCAACGACAAAGGCGAAAGCAGTATTTCGGTAAATGATCTGGCGGTGGCCGTACTGGACGAAATCGAGCAACCTCAATTCATCCAGAAGCGCTTTACGTTAGGCTATTAATTGGCTGTCGCGCTCACTAATCCCCGTTCGCAATTCATCAAGTCGAACGGGGATTAGTAATTTAAAAAACCGTAATTCACTCGTCATTACATTAAGACTGAGCTATCTATTCAGCCAGTAGACACAATTTACGTTTGTTGCGCACAATCGCCCATCTATGTGATTGATGGCCCTTTGCCGAACCGAAATCCGTTTCAAACAACCTGTAACCCGCCATGTTCTTTCTTAAATAGTTGTAGGACTAGACCTCCCCTATTGGTCGATCGGTTTGACAACAGCAGGTTGGTTGATGTTTACTTCTTTATCGCTTCCGGTATTACTACTAATTTTTAGCGTAGCGGCTGCCGTTGTTTGGAAAGCAGGCATTGCGCTGTCCAACACGACCGACGCGCTCGACAAGCGGTTCAACCTAGGCGAAGCGCTGGGTGGTACTATTGTCCTGGCTATCGTTACAAACCTACCCGAAATAGCCATTACAATCAGCGCGGCCCGGAGCAACAAGGTCGAACTGGCAGTGGGCAACATTTTGGGCGGTATCGCTCTACAAACCGTCGTGCTGGTTTTACTCGATGCATTCGGGGTAGGCAAGCAGGATACGCTTACCGCGAAGCAGACGTCGTTGATTCCAGTCCTGGAAGGGGCGCTCGTCATTACCATGCTCACGCTTGTGGTAATGGGTCATCAGTTACCCGGTGATCTCGTGTTTGCTCGCCTTACGCCTGACAGCGTGCTCTTACTGGGCACGTGGGTAGCTGGAGTCTGGCTTATTAGTAAAGCGCACAAAGGCTTAGCCTGGCAGACCACGCGGCCAGCACCTCCTCCAAAAAAACAGCCGTCGGCCGCTACCGAACGTAACGCGGGTAAGTCATTCCTGATCTTCGGCATAGCGGCTTTGGCAACGCTAGCCGGGGGTGTTGCCCTGGAAGAAAGTGGTGATGCCATGTCGAAACAGCTGGGTATGGACGGCGTTATTTTCGGAGCAACTATACTGGCAGCAGCCACTTCCCTACCCGAAGTTTCGACGGGTCTGGCCTCCATTAAAAACAAAGATTACACCCTGGCCATCAGCGATATTTTCGGCGGTAACGCGTTTCTACCCGTACTACTGGTACTGGCAACCGTCATTTCGGGCAAACCGGTACTCCCCACGGCTCAGAAGAGTAATATCTATCTGACCGGACTGGGTATACTGGTCACCATTCCCTATCTGTACGGCGCACTATTCCGGCCCAAACACCAGATCGCACGCATGGGTCTCGACTCGTTCATCGTGCTGATTATTTATCTCATCGGCGCCGTTGGGTTGTTTGCCATTTCGGCCACGTGACGTAAGAGCCGAAGCAGTCCCCATCTTCCTAAGGGCAATAATGCCCATCTTTGTTATCTCAATCGATCTCCGATTCGGCTAAATGAAAGTTATCGGACGACGAATTGACTAGCGAAAAAAACTCCGTAACGACAATACACCCTATGTTCGACTTTCGCCTGACCGTTTTTTATACCGTCGCCAAGCGATTGAGCTTTACCAAAGCAGCCGCCGAATTGTTTGTGACGCAGCCCGCCATAACCAAGCACATTCAGGAGCTGGAGAGTCAGTTAGGCATGGCGCTGTTTGACCGGCGGGGGAACCAGATCAGCCTGACGACGGCGGGGAACGTATTATTACGTCACGCCGAAACAATCATGGGGGTGTACCGACAGATCGAATTCGACCTGAATGCCTTAAAGGGCCAGCCCGGTGGACGGCTACGATTGGGGGCTAGTTCGACGATTGCACAATACGTCATTCCGGCGGTGCTGGCGCGGTTTCAGGAGCATTCGCCGGAGGTGAGCCTGTCACTCCTAAGTGGCAATACCGATCAGATCGAGCAGGCGTTACTCAACAATGATATTGACCTGGGACTGGTTGAAGGACGCACGCACCACAGCGATATTCGCTATACACCTTTTGTCAAAGATGAGCTGGTGCTGGTCTGCCGGGCCGATCATCCGCTCGCCGGGCGCGATGAGATTACGCTTGCCGAACTAAAAACCGTCCCCGTTGCACTGCGAGAACGGGGTTCCGGTTCGTTGGAGGTCATTGAACATGCGCTACGCGGAGCCGGTCTGCGCCTGACTGACCTGAACCTGGCTATGCAACTGGGCAGTACGGAAGGCATCAAGTCGTACCTAACCAGCTCGGCCAGCATTGCCTTCATTTCCATTTTTGCCGTACAAAACGAACTACAAAACGGCATTCTACGCGTACTCGACGTCACGGGCCTGGCGATTCAGCGTGACTTCTACTCAATTCAGCTACAGGGCGTTAGCGAAGGTCTGGCCGATACCTTCATGCGTTTTGCCCGGCAGCAGTACAACCGACGTTGACAATCTCAAGCTACCGGGTCTGGTGGTTTTTTTGCCGAATCCGGCTTAGCGTTTCCCGCGTTACGCCCAGATACGAAGCCACCATATGCAATGGTACACGACGGAAAACGGCGGGATGTTCGGCTACGAACGCGTCGTACTTCTCTTCAGCGGTATAGCTGATGTTGATAAAAATACGCTGAAGACTCTTGTTGTGGCTTTCATCCTTCAACCTGTCGGAAAACGCTTTAAACGCAGGCATGGCCGCGAATAGCTCGTTCATCGTTTCCTTCGTCCATAGCATCAGGGTAGTATCCTCCAGAGCCTCAACGTAACAGTGGGACGCCGTCTCATTCGTGTAGCTTTCGTGGTCGATCGCCCACTGATCCTCGGTGGCAAACCGCATTACCGATTCCGTTCCATCTTTATTGACCCGGTAGACACGTAACAACCCATTGAGCACAAATAGCTTATGGCGGCACACGTCGCCGGCACGCAGCAGCAGCTGGCGTTTCCGCACAGTCAGTGTTGTGGCGCAGGCCTGTATTCGTAAAATGTCGTCGTCGGTGAGCTGTGCTGTTGAGCGCAGGTATGGAGCAAGCTGGTTCATAGTTCGGCTAAACCGTTTGTCGCGTAAACAGCGAAACGCATTGTATAGTGCGAAGTCTCTCTAAAGGCAATCATCATTGCAATTTGTGACAAATGTCCTCGCGTTGGGGCTTGCTACAGTGACAACTTTGCCTCCAGAAATTAGTCAATCAACCTGCGTCAGCAATCAATAACTCAACTACGTATGCGCGTTTTTCTTACAGGAGCCTCTGGATTTGTTGGCTCCGCTGTTACCCGGGAATTAATTAGTGCCGGCCATCAAGTCGTTGGTGTCGTACGGTCCGCATCATCGGCCAATGCCCTAACCGAAGCCGGGGGCGAACCGTTCATGGGTAACCTCGACGACATCGACGGCTTGAAGCGCGGGGCCGCAGCAGCCGATGCCGTTATCCACACCGCTTTCATCCATGATTTCAACAACTTTGCCGCGGCAGCCGCTGTGGACAAGCAGATCATCGAAGCATTCGGTGATGTACTGGCTGGCTCGAACCGGCCATTGATTTGCACCAGTGGGCTATTGGGAATAAAACCGAGCCACGGTTCCCTGATCACGGAGAACGACGTATCGACCTCACCGGTTCGGCTGTCGGAAGCCGTCACAATTGCACAGACCGATTTAGGCGTAAAAACGTCAGTTATCCGGCTGGCTCCGTCCGTGCATGGCCCCGGCGATCATATCGGCTTTGTGCCGAACCTCATCGCCATCGCTCGCGAGAAAGGCGTTTCGGCTTACATTGGCGACGGTACAAACCAGTGGCCCGCCGTACACCGGCTCGATGTAGCCCGTCTGTATCGGTTGGTACTGGAAAACGGCAAGGCAGGTAGCCGTTACAACGGAACCGCAGAGACCGGCATGCCAATCCGGCAGCTTGCAGAACTAATCGGCGACCACCTGAACTTACCCGTTGTGTCAATAGCGCCCGACGAAGCAGCCCGTCATTTCGGCTGGATGGCGCTTTTTGCCAGCATGAACAGTCCTGCGTCGAACCAAAAAACGCGGGAGCAACTAGGCTGGACGCCATCAGGTTCTACTCTCTTCGACGACATGAAAGCTGGTTTTTATTTCGACCACTAACGCCAGGCCGTACGATTAACAAAACAATCGGAGATTCCTGATGATCAGGAATCTCCGATTGTTTTGTTACGTATTAGCACGCCTTAACTAAAAATAATTTAAGGGGTGTACGATTTACCAAGTATCAATTTGTTGTCCGACAGATCCGCTTCGAACAGGCGTGGAATGCGGATCGTCCGGCCGTTTACGCTCTTGTGGCTGTGCGCCGATAGCAGCAGTTTACCGTCGAACGTACGAAACAGCATTCCGTGACCAATGTTAGGCGGAGTGATCGGCTCTTTTTCGTGCACCCACGGCCCATCCAGCGTACCACTTCTTGAATAAGCAACCCCCTGCGTGTAGACGTCGTAGATCCAGCTCGTCCAGAGCATGCCCAGCCGACCGCTTTTGGTTACGAACAGAAATGGGCCATCAGTAACTTTATTCGGGCGGTCGCGCCCAGTCGAATCTTTTTCGCGGCTCCAGGGCGAATCGCTGGCCCGGAACAGCAGTTTCCCCGTCCCGACGCTCCCGCTCAGGTCCGGCTTCAGTTCGATCTTTTCGATTGTCCCATTGTTGTTCTGCAACCATTCGTAACAGTACACCATGTACGGTCTCCCGTCTTTATCCACCCAGTACGTACCATCCAGGGTGGGTTTGTCGGCGGGTAGATATGTATCGTCGCGCATCGGTACGTACGGTCCATCGGGTTTGCTGCTGACGAGGATATGGCTGGCCCGGCGTTCGATGATGTTTTTACCAACCGTGTCGATATTGACGGCCCGGTTGGTAAACGTAGCGAAGTAATAGTATTTGTCGTTGACGGCATGCAGTTCAGCCGCCCAGATCATCGGCTTCGGTCCCATCCACGAGTCAGGATCAGTTTGCGCAACCGTATACGGACCCTCCCACTGTTTCAGGTCGGGGCTTTTCCAGAGCATTCCACCCGTGCCGGTCATGTAATACGTATTCGTCTTCTTGTCAGCCAGGATAAACGGATCGCTTAGCCGGATTGAATCCAGCGGCACATTTTTTCGAATGGTCTGTATCCGATTTTCCTGCGCGTACAGCGTTTTCACCCAGAGCAGACAGAACAAAAGCAAACTTTGTAATCTCATACATTAATGGCTTCGATTGATGACCGAGTCCGGCCTGGTTCGACCGTATACTTGTAAAGCACTGGCCCCTATTTTTTACCCGTTATAGCCAGCCTGGCGCATTTACCCTTTCGGATCGAGAGCTACTTGATCGATAGCAGTTGTGGGTCTTAACAATTTCAAATTGGCAAATACTGCTTTCTGAAGCCACTTTTCAGTAAATTGCCTAGCCTTTTGCTTCATTTTTTATGGAACACAACCAATCCAAGTCTTCGCTCTTCGACCGGCGGGGCTTTTTGAAAACATCGTCGCTGGCGACGCTGACGAGCCTGTTGGGTACGAACATCGTCTTTGCCGACCGGATGCCGAAGCATTACCTGCCGCTGGCGTTCGACCAGATCGACCCGATGGCGAGTAAGCACAAGAACATGGTCGTACTGAACGACAAACCCTGGAATGTCGAAACACCCGCCTATCTGCTCGACGATGCGGTAACGCCCGCCGACAAAATGTTTATCCGGAATAACGGCCTGATTCCCGAGAGTATCGACGTAAAGAACTGGACGTTAACCATCAATGGTGAATCAGTAAAAGCCCAAAAAACCTATACGCTCGACGAGCTGAAAACTAAATTCAAGTCGCATACGTATCAGCTTGTTCTGGAATGTGGCGGTAATGGCCGGGCGGGTTATTTCCCCAAAACGGCGGGGAATCAGTGGACTGAAGGGGGCGTTAGCTGCGCCGAGTGGACGGGCGTCCGGCTGAAGGATATTCTGGCCGACGCGGGCCTCAGCGATACGGCGGTCTACATCGGCTACTATGGGCAGGATTTACATCTCAGCCGTGATCCAAAGCAGGCGGTTATTTCGCGGGGCGTCCCCATTGCCAAAGCCCTCGAAGACGAAACGCTGGTGGCCTGGGCCATGAACGGACAGGACATTCCGCTGGTGCACGGTTATCCGTTGCGGTTGGTCGTTGGCGGCTGGCCTGCGTCGGTATCGGGCAAATGGCTTCACACGATTGCCGTACGTAACAAAGTCCACGACGGAGCCAAGATGACGGGCAAAAGCTACCGCGTGCCCATTCATCCGGTACAGCCGGGCGTTGACCCACCGGCTGATCAGTTCAAAATCATCGAATCGATGCCGATCAAATCGGTCATTACGTTCCCGCAGATAGGACTCGAACTGCCAATGGGGCAGAAACTGTCCTTGCGGGGGCACGCCTGGGCGGGCGACCGTGTCGCCAAGGAACTGCATGTCTCAACCGATTTCGGAGAAACCTGGCAGAAGGCCGATTTGAAGGCCCCAAAAAACCGCCTAGCGTGGCAGCACTGGACCGCCGAAGTTAACTTCCCAACGCAGGGTTATTACGAAGTCTGGGCGCGCGCCACCGACGATAAAGGTGTGTCGCAGCCGATGGTGATGCCGCAGTGGAATCCTGAAGGATACATCAACAACGCCTGCCACCGCATTGCGGTGAAGGTTGTTTAGTTACCCCCAGCCCCTTCACGAGGTTGGCAGTAATACCAACGAATGAAAAATGATTCGCTCATACAATTCAATGAACAAAACAACAAACTACCGCTGGTTGATCGCCAGCCTGTGTGTGTGGCTGTTATGCGCATGGGTAGCCCAGCAACCCGTTCCGGCCAGGAAAACCGCTCCGAAAGCGCGTGCTACGCACCGCCCGGCTTCAACGAAGAAGGAAACTAAATCAACAACGGTTACCCCAACCGCCGTCGGAACATTACCAGCGGCCGCCACGGCCGTCGACCCAAAAGGTGTTATGGTCGATGCTGAGACGGGGCTAGCGGTCGACGATAACATGGTGCTGGTCAAGGGGCAGTGCACCGTTTGCCACAGCAGCAAGCTGATTCTGCAAAGTCATTTCGACCGCGATAAGTGGGTGGAGCGTATCCGCTGGATGCAGCGCACGCAGAAACTATGGGATCTGGGTGAAACCGAGAAGCCAATCCTGGATTATCTGGTGAAACACTACGGTCCGCTTCCGGTCAATTTTGATGGCCGACGGCTCCCCCTCGATCCGCCCAAATGGCACACGCGCTAACCAATGATTTTTAAAACGGAGCCGCCCCGCGATAGCTTTTGCTGCTATCAACGGGGCGACTCCGTTTATAAGGGATACTAGGCTGTTAGCGTAGCCCAGCAGCTGAGGCTGACCTCAACAGATCACTTTATCGCTTCCCAGACTTCTAATGGACGATCGGTAGACATGATGTCGGCGCCATTAACCGCGAAATTTTTATAGACCTGATTCCCTTTGGCAGCCGCCTGTTTATCGAGGTTACCGAGCGTTCCGAGAATGCAGGCAATGCCTTTTTGATGAAGAAACGCGTATAGCGATGCCTCGGGCTCCTTAACGCCCACGAATGCCACCATCCGATTGTCCGGAATGCCCAGTTCGTGCAACCGATCGTACTCCGCCTGATTCCGGATTGTAACAGATATCATCAGGTTCGGGTCGAGCTTGTGCAGTTTGGCCGCATCCTGCGCGTTGTACGTGATAACGGCTACGTAGTCACTGGTACCCGTTTTATGTACCATATCGACTACCTTCTCGAACGATACGTTCCGTTTGACATCCAGCGTAAACGTGACTTTATTTTTCCCCCAGCGCAGCACATCTTCCAGCGTCGGAATTTTATAGGGCGTTACGTTGCCCATGTTATCCTCCAGCCGGACTGGAGTCAGTTCAGCGTACGTTTTTTCGATGAGTTTGCCCGTACCGGTCGTCGTGCGATCCAGTGTTGCATCGTGCATCATCACCAGCACGCTGTCTTTCGTCAGATCAATATCACATTCAATGATGACAGGCTCCTTTGGCGTACCAATTTTCTGGGCCATGTACTGAAACGACTCGATACAGTTCTCCGGATATCCTTTCAAATCACCACCACCCCGGTGCACGGATATCTTGGCGCGTTGCCCAGCGGTGTATTTGAAGTAATCGTAGGCGCCCCCCGTAGAAATGCGGGGTTGCGTTTTAGGCGAACAGGCAGCTATAGAAAGCGCCAGCAGCCCAACAATCATGCAGTTTTTCATCAGGCAAAACTAACAAAAGTTTTGCCTGGCAGGCGTCCTATAAACATTACTTGGATTTAGGGACAGGCAAAAAGCGAACGGCGTTTTTCCGGATCAGGTAAGCGCCAATACTCGTCGTCACCGTTGTAGCGATCAGCACCACCGGCCAGAACTGACCCATCGGTAGAGTGCGAGTCAGAGTTTCGGCCCAGAAGGCGGCAAATAAACCCACCACCGACCAGTTCATGAAGTAATAGTGCCAGATCAGCCAGTTACGGACGCGGTGATGCAAAAGAACCGGTAGCATCCCGCCAATAATCGTGGTCAAGCTAAATAGAGCCGCAATATGAAACGGACCGAACGTACCAAACAGGCGATAGATCATAAAGGCCGTTACGTTCAGGACAATCATACTGCCTACGTAAACATAACCTACCCGCTTGTGAAATAGACCGCCTTTGGTATTAAGTAAAACAATGGAGCCGGTTACCAGAGCAACCAGGGCAGAAATAAGGTGCAGAAGACCGATTGGCGAGTGTGTCATGAGCAGTGAATTCGTTAGTGAGCTAAAGCTAGTCAACCCCCAAAAACCGTCCTGCTTAATTGCGACGAAATAGCTTCACCGCGGTGTAAACCGGGTTTGCAGCGCGATTAAACAGGGCGTCCCTAAAATGTCCAGCCCGTCATCAACTGAAACCCCTTTGTGTCGTCGCCGTAGGCTTTTACGTCAAAACCCAGTGTCAACCCTACCGGGAACTGATACAGGAGGCCATATTTCTGGTAGGTCGTTGGCTTGTAACCTGTTGGCAATACTACGTTCCAGCCCATGTGCGCGGTGAAGGTGTAGCGTCCCTGCCAGAACTCATACCCAGCCAGTATGGTCACCTGCCGATTATCTAGGGCGCCAGCTCCCCACCGATTTAGCTGCTCTTTAAAATAGTGATCGTCGATGAACTCGGCCCCGGCGGATAAAGCATGCTTGCGAGTGATCCGGTACCCACCCACCAGCTTAGTGCCGTAAAGTGGTAAGGCCATCTCGGGCTCTGTCGTCGTTTTAGGCAGTACACGAACGGAAGTAACTAATAGCGCCCGTAGAAAAGCCCGCTTGGTCAGCGGAGCGGGCGTGAACGATTCGATTTGATCAAAATTAGCCCGTTTGGGTATGTACGTTAGGCCGGCAGACAGACTTGGCAGGTTGACACCTTGATTAGGCAATCGGGTTCCGGCGTTAGAAATATGATTGTAATGCGCCGACACATTTAGCGTCAGGCGATCTGTCAATCGGTAATAACTTTGGCCGCTTACGCCGATCATGCTGCTGATTGGCATACTGAACCGATCGTTGTAGGGATTCGTGACCGGATCGTACAGTCGGTTTAGATACGTCAAGCCCATCTGCGCTCGTACCCCGAAAGATAGTCGTTTATCGGGGCGAATCAGTGGTTCGAAAAATAGTCCGGCACCCGCCGTGCGTCCCAGTACGTCCGGGCTTTTGAAGGTATAGTAATTGGCATAAACGCCCGCTTTAGCCACGCAATTGCACTGCTCCCAGGAACGCTGACTCAGTTTCAACCAGCTATAGTTTAGTTCTATTCCCAGAGGGACTTTTCCCGTCGTGGCAGGGCCCAGATTCGGCACACTCAGGCCGTAATGAAGCCGGACACTGAATTCAGAACTACGGGAGCTGTCCGCCTGTGCCTGACTGCGCGAAATAGGCAGTCCAATCAGCAGCAGAAAAAGTAAGCCCAGTGACCCGGATAGTGGTGGTAACGTATTTTTTTGAGCAGAGTGAGGAGATAAAATGAAGCGCTGTAAAAGTTTCCGCATGGGTTGTATTGAGGGTGGTCAAGCGTAATGAGTGGGGACTTATTAGGTATTTGGACAGAATAAGTTTATTCCAACCATCAAACATAACCAAAAACAGGGGTGTAGTACAGAGATTTTAGTTACCGACCCAGTGTTTGTTTTATAAATTTTAAGAAGAGAACTTACCCTTTACTTTGACGGTTGTTTAATAAAGTGCTTCTTCAATAAGCGTCTCCTAGTCTGTACCCATAGGTTCCTACACGGCGTATTGCCAATCACTTTTCAGCACGGTTGCACGGTATGCAGCCGTGTAAACCATGCCCAGTCGCGGAGGTACACAGGCGATCTGAGGTTAACATTTAAACTACCATATATAAATGGGTGCATCTAACGAAACCTTTAATAAGCGGGAAAAAGAAAAACAACGGCAGAAAAAACAGAAAGACAAACAGGAAAAACGGGAAGAACGTAAAGCATCGGGCAGCAAAGGGCAAAGTTTTGACCAGATGATCGCCTATGTAGACGAAAACGGGAACATATCAACCACGCCCCCCGATCCCCGTAAGGCAAGACAGGTCGACCAGCAGGACATCCAGATCAGTGTGTCCAAACAATCGGATTTACCTCAGGAAACGGTCAGACAGGGTATTGTCTCCTTCTTCAACTCCGCCAAGGGTTACGGATTTATCCGCGATTTACAGACCCAGCAGAGCATTTTTGTCCATATGAATGGACTGGTAGACCCCGTCGGGGAGAATGATAAGGTTACGTTCGAACTTGAGTCAACCCCCAAAGGTCCTAGTGCTGTTCGGGTAAAGAAAGCAGTGGCTAACAAACCAGCCACTCAGCCCCAGACGGATACAAACGTTCAGTAAGTTACCGAGTAAAAAAAAGAGGCAGACGATCCTGAGATCGTCTGCCCGTCTTGGTATCAGCTCTGTGGCATCGATTAGACCACGACGTTCACAATTCGTTTCGGCACAACGACGACTTTCTTGGGTGATTTGCCTTCCAGCCATTTCTGCACCACTTCGTCAGCCAGCACCTCGCCCTCAATTTCTTTCGGTGCCCGGTCAACGGCGAAGCTCATTGTCGTACGAACTTTTCCGTTAATCTGAATCGGGTACTCGAATGAGTCTTCGATCAGGTAGTTCGGGTTGAATTTTGGAAATTCAGCCTTTGAAATCGACCCGGGCTCATTGCCCAACGCGGCCCACAGTTCTTCCGTAATGTGTGGCGCGTAAGGTGACAACAGCAGTACTAATTCCTGCAACACCGCTTTCTTGTGGCAGTTCAAGCTCGTCAGCTCGTTGACGCAGACCATGAACGCCGACACCGACGTATTAAACGAATAGGTTTCAATGTCGTTCTCCGCCTTCTGAATCGTCCGGTGCAGGACTTTCAATTCAGCCGGAGTCGGCTGTTCGTCCGTAACGATCCATTGGCTTTCTCCAGTAGCGTTGTCTTTGTAGAACAGACGCCAGAATTTCCGAAGGAAACGATACACACCGTCGATGCCGTTCGTGTTCCAGGGTTTAGCCTGTTCGAGCGGCCCGAGGAACATCTCATACATCCGTAGTACGTCGGCCCCGTAGCGTTCCACGATCATATCGGGATTGACGACATTGAACTTCGACTTCGACATCTTCTCCACTTCCGCCCCGACGATGTATTTACCATCAGGCTCGGTAATAAATTCAGCGTTTTCAGCCAGATCCGGACGCGATTTTTTAAACGCGTCAACGTCTAATACATCGTTGTCGACAATATTCACGTCAACGTGCAGGGGTGTTACGTCCCGGTCACCAATCTGATTCAACGATACGAATACCGGTGGTTTCCCTTCAACACCCGTTCCTTTTATCCGGTAGGCAAAGTTCGACCGCCCCTGAATCATGCCCTGGTTAATGAGCTTTTTGAACGGTTCCTCCTGCGGCACATAGCCCCGGTCTTTCAGGAATTTATTCCAGAAGCGGCTGTAAAGCAGGTGTCCCGTCGCGTGCTCGGTACCACCAATATACAGGTCTACACTCTGCCAATAATCGATGGCTTCTCTGGACGCGAATTCATTGTTGTTCTTCGGGTCCATGTACCGATACCAATACCAGGACGAGCCCGCCCAACCAGGCATCGTACTCAGTTCGTAGTCATATTGGTTTTTATACTTCCATCCCTCGGCTCGACCCAGCGGGGGTTCACCCGTTTCGGTAGGCAGATATTTGTCGATAGCGGGCAGTTCAAGCGGTAGATCGCTTTCGTCCAGCAGATACGGTAACGCTTTGCCGTCACCACCATCCTTAAAGTAGACTGGTACCGGCTCGCCCCAGTAGCGCTGGCGACTAAACACCGCGTCGCGCATCCGGAAGTTGACCTTACCTCGGCCTAACCCGCGTTCCTCCAGCCAGGCAATCAACGTAGCGGTAGCCTCTTTGTAGGTCAAACCGTTGATAATGCCTGAGTTGATGTAGTGGCCTTCTTTTGTATTATCGGCTTGCTGATCGATGTCCTTCTGAGCATCCAGCACCGGCACGATGGGCAGGTCGAAATGCTTGGCAAAATTCCAGTCGCGCTGATCCCCCGACGGAACGGCCATCACCGCCCCTGTGCCATACCCGGCGAGAACGTAGTCGGCCAGGTAAATCGGAACAGGCTCACCGCTCACAGGATTAGTGCAGTAGCTGCCCGTGAACACGCCCGAAACATCTTTTACGTCGGCCATCCGGTCCCGCTCCGAGCGCATTTTAGCCGCATTGATATACGCTTCCACGGCCTCCTGTTGCTTCGGTGTAGTCAGGCTTGGTACTAGCTCATGCTCTGGTGCCAGCACCATAAACGTAACGCCGTAGATGGTGTCAACGCGGGTGGTGAAGACTTCAATGAAAGGAGGAAGGGAGGAAAGCAGTAAAGGAGAAGAGGAGTTGCCGGATGAGTTTTCATTCTCCTCTCCTCCTTTACTGCTTTCCTCCTCCTTAAGTGGAAACTTCACACTAGCCCCAACCGATTTCCCAATCCAGTTGCGCTGTTGCTCTTTAATGGATTCGGTCCAGTCGATGGTATCAAGGCCCGTCAACAAACGATCCGCGTAGGCGGTGATTCGCATCATCCACTGCCGCATCAGCTTTTGCTCCACCGGATAACCACCCCGCTCCGATACGCCGTCTTTTACTTCATCGTTGGCTAATACGGTTCCCAGCGCCGGACACCAGTTTACCACGGCATCGGCAAGGAACGTCAGGCGGTACTTCAGCGTAATGGCGTACTGCTCCGTTTCGCTCAGCGCGTTCCACTCGTCGGCGGAGAATGACGTAACGTCATCGTCACTGACAGCCTGCACACCCGTGGTTCCATTTTTGGTAAACTTGGCGACTAGTGTTTCGATTGGTTCAGCCCGGTCGGTTTCTTTGTTGTACCACGACCGGAACAATTCCATGAAGATCCACTGCGTCCACTTGTAGTACGACGGGTCCGATGTACGTACCTCCCGCGACCAGTCGTAGCTGAAGCCGATATTTTTCAACTGCTCGATGTAGCGCGCCAGGTTAGCTTCCGTCGTTACGGCCGGGTGCTGTCCCGTCTGGATGGCGTACTGCTCGGCCGGTAAGCCGAACGAGTCGAAGCCCATTGGGTGCAGAACGTTGTAGCCTTTCAACCGCTTGTACCGCGCCACAATGTCCGACGCAATATAGCCCAGCGGATGTCCTACGTGCAGCCCCGCCCCCGAGGGGTACGGAAACATATCGAGGACGTAATATTTTGGTTTGGTAGTGTCGGTTTCGGGGCGGTAGGTCTGGTATTCATCCCAGAACTGCTGCCATTTCTGCTCGGTTTCGCGGTGATTGTATTCGGCCATGACGGAGTAAGTTGGAGCCCTCGGCGGGACGGCTCCGCAAATTGAATTGCAAAAATAGCCGTTTACCAAGACTTTTGCCTAGTTCAATGCCGACAATGCCCCATGTCCCTCCCCGAATCCGTTGATCCTGTGTCCCGCCGTACTGTCCCAACGTACTGGCGTTGGTCAACCGATTGGCGCTGGTCGGTAGTGCTTGCTCTATTAACATCTGGGCTGGCAATCTGGGTGATTGGCGATTTTAGTCACCCACTTTCCGACGGCAACGACACCGATCAGTTTGAGTACGTTGGCTATTTTTTCGGCAAGAATCTATCGCTCTGGCCGTTCCCGCACCTTAACTTAGTCAACAACCAAACCTTCTACCCGTACGGCACTAACAGTGTCTTTCTTGACTGGGGTTTTGAGCGGGATTATTGGTACACCATCTGCCGCCATCTGTTTGACGGCCCCGGCCCCTACCTCCAACCTTATTACGTCTACAGCCTGACGGTTACCGCTTTGGGCACATACGGGTTATTGCGTCCTGTGGCAGGTTCGGCGAAAGCGTTTGTTGCTGGGCTGATTCTGTCCATCTTCAATTTTTACGCCCTCTACAAATTCCCCGTTCACATGAACGTCTGCGTAGGCCACTGGACGGTTTTATGCATGATCGCAACCTACCGACTGCTGTGGACAGTACTAAATCGGCGTGTTGTTACGTTTCCCTATCTGCTGGTCTGGATCTGGTTACACGTACTGGTTCTGGGGCAGGAACTAGGCTACGTAGCGGGCTTTGCGCTGACGTTTACGACCTTGACCATACCCGTCGTAGTGATATCACTCTACCAGTGGAACCGCACCCTGGCAGACGGGTTTCAGGTAGTTAAGAGTTACGTCCAGCACCAGTATCAGACCCAAAAATGGCGCATTTGGGTGCTGATCAGCGGGGTTCTATTTACTCTCTGGTTATACTTGCCCCTGACGCTCCAGATCGCGTTCACGGCCTGGCAGGCAGACTATGGGGCAGTACCCGAAACCCGGGCGTGGTCGCATCCCATTCGCTTACTGATCCCCCACCTGCCGGGATTAAATTCGTTTTTCGTGCCGTACCAGCGCTGGCTGCACGATACGTTTGAGAGCTACGGTCAGGGAAGTCCGGGACTTTACCTGGTCATTCTGGGAGTGGTTAGCCTTTGGCAGACGCGCCGGAAGGTGCTACTTTGGTTACCCATCGTGCTGATGCTCCTGCTTTGTCTGTTTTACCATCCGGTTTCATTCCCGACGCTAAAATTATTCCCCTGGTTTAGTTTTAATCGGCACGGTGGCCGCGCCAGTTTAATTTACCCGGTTCTGTTCACGCTGCTGGCCTTATCCGTTCGCTGGCCGGATCGCCGAACCTCTCGCTGGGCAGTCTATTCTTTAGGCCTGCTTATGGTGATGGAGTGGACACATGGCTTTCGACCCCGCCTGTATATTCCGCTTGACACGGTTGGCGATGACGTATTACAGTATTGCGCTACGATTCGGCAGCAACCCGGCGCTGCTGTACTTGATTTCCCGTTCTGCACAATTGGCGCCGATGGCATTGGCGCCCCCGAAGGACTTTGTCCCTACTACGATCAGCAGAATGCCGTTTTTACGTTCCGACGGTTTTACGATAAAAGTGGCGTAGGGCAGTATTTCGGGCGACTACCGCCGGATCAGATCCAACCTTTTCTGCGCGATGGCTGGCCCCGGCTCCTGACGCCCGGCCGGGTATTTACCAGCCAGGATTGGCTCTTTCTGGATCATTTTCTGCGGCAGAATGACTTCGCAGGTATCAACCTGTATCCAGATTTACTGACGCCCGAGCAGGTCGCCGGTTTCTACCAGCACTACGGTCAACCCATCGCGCAAACGCGCTTTCCGGCCGCCGGGCGGGTCGTGTTTATTCCATTACAAGCTACCGTTTCCGACGCCGGGAAATAAGTCAGAACCCACCGCAACATTGCTGGAACTCCTAGCGTATTAGACTAGTAAAAAGCCCGCCCGCGTATGGTCTGATCGTATACGTTTCTTCATTTTTCGGCAATTCCTGTACATACATGCGTCGTTTCCGTTCGCTTAGTCCGTTCGTCCATGTTGCCTTGCTTGGCTTTAGTTTATTCAGTTGCCAGCGAGACAGCGAAGAGATTACCAGTCCCGATTGTCTAGTCAAGGCCTCAGCCAACAATGGAATCGCCATTGCGGGTTCTTATATCGTTACGTATCAGCCCACACAGCCGTTGCCCACGGCAGCGAACGCCCGTCTGGCCACTACCGAAGCGCTGGCCGAGCAACTCTTGCGGCAACATGCCGTCGTCAATCCGCAGGCGCAGGTCCTTGCTACGGGCGATCAAACCCATTTCCTGGCTCAGCTAACCAACAGCGAAGTAGCCAAACTCCGGCAGGACCCAACGATAAGCCTAATCGAACCCGATCGGATTGTGTCGATGTGCAGTTGTGTCGACGTAGCAACCACCTCTACCCTAACCTGGAACGTGCAGCAAACCGGGTATGGTCGGGGCGACTTACAAACGAGCAAAACCGTCTGGGTTATTGATACCGGCATCGACCTCGACCACCCAGACTTAAACGTTGATGCAACCCGTAGCCGGTCGTTCGTAAGTGGTAAAGCCTCCGCCGACGACGAAAACGGTCATGGTACGCACGTGGCCGGTATCATCGGGGCCAGGAACAACACCATCGGTATAACGGGGGTAGCCTCGGGCGCTACACTGGTGTCACTACGAGTGCTTGACGAAGAAGGCGAAGGTCGCCTGTCCGGTATCATTCAGGCCATTAACTACGTAACGCAGAACGGGAAAGCAGGCGATGTAGTCAACCTTAGCCTGGGGGGCGAAAGCACGTCCTCGACGCTCGACCGGGCCGTGCTTCAGGCGGCTAATGCGGGTATACTGTTTGCCATCGCTGCGGGAAACGACAACAAAGTAGCTGATAATTATTCACCGGCTCGCGTCAACCACGCTAATGTTTTCACGGTATCGGCCATGGATAGTCAGAACCGGTTCGCGTCGTTCTCCGACTACGGTAGCAGCGTTGATGTGTGCGCTTATGGTGTTCGGATTCGCTCCACCTACAAAAACGGTTCGTACGCCACCCTGAGTGGTACGTCGATGGCAGCTCCCCACGTAGCCGGACTACTGTTGATCCGCGGGAGGAATCTGCCGACGCATGGCACTGTTACCGGCGATCCCGATAACGCACCTGATCCCATGGCGGGCGAAGGAAATTAACAGGTTTCTATAGTAACTCAACTGATGGTATCGAAAGCTTCATTGGTAATCTGCGGTCAGGATTTTCATTTTCCAGTTCATTCTCTCTATCTTTGAAGCCCAATAGGTGTGACAGGCGGCACGAATCAGTGCCGTTTTTCATAAAAGAAATAATCTATTTATTCTATAGAGTTCAAACACTATGCAATCTGAGGACATAGTGCCGTCCACTTCACTCGCTGGTACATCGGCAACCAGTGGACAACTGATCGATTTAAACGGTTTGACCATTAGTGTGCAGGGCGATGCTGATCGGGCGATCGAACAGGCGCAGGCGCTCCGTAAAACTTTTCCTACGGCCAGGGTTGTGGTATCGGCCTCAAATCCGATGCTACGTCGCCGGACGCGCACCGAAATTGCCATCTACGTCTTCGCAGCGCTTGCGCTGATGATTGTCGGCCACTGGGTGTTCAGCTACTTCACTCTGGATCGGCTGACGGTACTCGCTGGTTCAGTCAATATCACGCCTGATATCTTTTACTTCATCATGGCCGGGTTCGTGGCGCAAATGATCGATGGGGCGCTGGGTATGGCGTACGGTGTTACAGCCACTACGTTCCTGACCAGCGTCGGAATCAGTCCCGTCTTCGCTACCGCCAGTGTCCACAGCTCGGAGATTTTTACGTCGGGGGTTTCGGGGTACATGCATTTAAAGTTCGGGAACATCAACAGCCGACTTTTTAAGGCCGTATTGATTCCGGGTGTGATTGGTGCTGCCCTGGGCGCTTATCTGATCACAACCCTGTCGGATCTGGAGATCATTTCCAAATACCTTAATCCTATCATTTCGGTTTACACCGCTATTCTTGGTGTTCTCATTTTAAAGAAAGCGCTGGCTAAACAAAAGAAAAAGACGCCCGTCCGGCGGATTGGTTTGTTGGCCTGGTTCGGTGGTTTCGTTGATGCCATCGGCGGGGGCGGCTGGGGTCCTATCGTCAATTCGACCCTGATTGCCGCGGGTCGGCATCCGCGTTATACAATTGGATCGGTCAACCTGGCCGAGTTTTTTGTTTCCTTTGCCAGCTCCGTTGTCTTCGCGCTATTTGCCGGCCTGGGCAACTACGGATTAGTCATTTTAGGGCTGATTCTGGGCGGGATGATTGCGGCTCCCATCGCGGCTCTCTTGTCCAGTCGCCTACCGATCAAAACGATGATGGTATTAGTCGGAATCGTCATTATCATCGTAAGTTTGCGAAAGATCATTTTATTTTTCTAGAGACAAAAGATGATAGACACAGGAAGATAGATACCTACTGATCCAGTGAACGTCTTTTCTGCTAACAGTCTTTCCTCTAGCGTCTTTTCTTATTATCCTAATGAAGAAGCAAACCAAAGCTATCCGGATTCAGACGAAAAAATCGCCGAATCGGGAACACTCTGTCCCTCTTTACCTGACATCGAGCTTCGCGTTTGAAAGCGCCGAGCAGGGTAAAGCGTTATTCGAAGAAACTGAAGAAGGAAACATCTATTCCCGGTTTTCGAACCCGAACGTAACGGAGTTCGTCGAGAAAGTGTGCATGCTGGAAAATGCCGAAGATGGCATTGCCACCGGCACGGGCATGGCTGCGGTTTTCGCCAGTATGGCGGGTTTGCTGAAATCAGGGGATCACATTGTTGCCTGCCGGGCGCTGTTCGGTTCAGCCCACCAAATCATCACGCAGATTTTAAGCAAATGGGGCATTACCCATACCTACGTCGACGCAACCGCGACCGAAGAAGAGTGGGAAGAAGCCATCAAAGCCAATCCCACTACCGGAACGCCGGCCGCTAAGATGGTCTACCTCGAAACGCCGTCGAACCCCGGCCTCGAACTGGTTGACCTGACGATGCTAGCGCGGCTGAAAGCCAAATACAACTTCATTCTGAACGTTGACAACTGCTTCGCGACACCAATCCTGCAAACGCCCATCGATTTCGGGGCCGATCTGTCGATCCACTCAGCTACCAAGTTCATGGATGGACAGGGACGCGTACTGGGCGGAATCGTGGTAGGCCCGAAAGAGCTGATTCAGCCCATCCGGTTCTTTGCCCGGCATACGGGTCCGTCGCTGTCTCCCTTCAACGCCTGGGTGCTGTCGAAAAGCCTCGAAACGCTGGAATTGCGTATGGAACGGCATTGCCGCAACGCCCAACAACTAGCCGAAGCGCTGGAAGCGCTGCCCGACGTCGATCGTGTACTCTACCCGTTCCTCCCCTCGCATCCTCAGTACGAACTGGCTAAACGGCAGATGGGGGCTGGCGGTGCGATTGTCACCATCGAGCTGGCGGGTGGTTTCGAGCGCGTGAATGCCTTCTTTGATGCCCTGCAAATTCCAACCCTCTCGTCAAACCTGGGTGATTCGCGTACGATTGTTACGAACCCAAATACGACTACCCACGCTAAGCTGAAACCCGAAGAAAAGGCCGCCCTCGGTATTACGCCCGGCCTGATTCGCATTTCGGTGGGTCTGGAAGCCATTGATGACCTGATCGAAGACTTCACGCAAGCCATCGAAAAGTCTACCGATGTGGTAGCGGCCGACGTGGTAAAAGAGAACGTAGCGTAGTTAAACAATCTGAACGGTTCTGGCCTATGCGTCTGCCTTTAATCTTGTCCTCTTTCTTACTACTGTCAGCTGCGTGTTGGGCACAGAAAAAACCATTACGCGTTGGTGTGGCAGGGCTGGTGCATTCGCATGTGCACCAGGTACTGAATACAATTGGCAAGTCAGGCGATATTGAGGTAGTAGGTATTGCAGAGCCAAACCGTGAACTGGCCGAACGTTTTGCCAAACGGCATAATTTTCCGATGAGTCTGGTTTATCCGACGGTGGCCGAGATGATCGCGAAAACCAAACCCGAAGCCGTGATGGATTACAGCCGAATTGTGGATCATCGCAAGACGGTCGAAGTCTGCGCTCCGGCGGGTATCCACGTCATGGTTGAGAAACCTCTGGCGACGACCTATGCTGATGCGAAAGCGATGGCCGCGTTGGCTCGTAAGCATAATGTTCAGTTGCTGACAAACTACGAAACGACCTGGTACGGTAGTAATCACAAAGCCTACGCCATTGCTAATACCGAAAAAGCCATTGGCGACCTACGTAAAATTGTTGTTCATGATGGGCACGAGGGACCAAAGGAAATCAACGTCGATCCCGAATTCCTTGCCTGGTTGACCGACCCCGTTGCTAATGGTGCCGGAGCCTTATTTGATTTCGGCTGCTACGGAGCTAATCTGTCGACCTGGCTCCTGCGTAACCAGCGCCCAACGTCAGTCCTGGCCGTGACCCAGCAGATCAAACCGGATATCTATCCCAAAGTTGACGACGAGGGAACAATCATCCTTACGTACCCAAAGACGCAGACGATTATTCAAGCGTCGTGGAACTGGCCGTTCAGCCGGAAGGACATGGCCGTTTATGGGCGTACGGGTTACGTAACGACCATTGATGGAACGCGGATGCGCAGTCGTTTGCCCGGCGAGAAAGCGGAGCGTGAGCTAGTGGCTAGTCCGTCGGATGCACCAGCCACTAATCCGTTTACGTATCTGGCTCAGCTACTGCGGGGTGAAACCAAACCTGATGAATTAACGTCCTTAGAAAACAACCTGATCGTGGTGGAAATCCTTGATGCCGCTCGACAATCAGCGAAATCGGGAAAAGCGGTATCGCTCAACTAAGTGAATAAGCAATGAGGATATTTACACTTCCTACATTACTTATACTGATTCCCAGCACGTTTGTCTGGAGTTTTCTGCTGATCACACGTTGGCGTCATTTTAAAGCGTATCTGTTGACCAACGCTGGCCTGTGTGTGCTATGCGTTGCTTCAATCAGCTTCCTGATCCGTAACGATTCAGATGGTTGGGGAATGGTTGTACTAGGCATCCCGATCCTATATGGATATTTTATACTTAGCATTCTGACGGCATTTTTCATCAGAGCTAAACTTTTGTAGTACTATGCTAGCAGAACCAACTAACCACACGCGGGAAAGCCTGACCGAGCAATTGACAGGCTTATCGGAGGTCGACGCGCTGCGTCGGCTGGCTGAACTGTATCCTGGTCAGGTCGTCTTCTCCACCAGTCTGGGGTACGAAGACCAGGTCATTACCGACATGATTCTGGCCAATGATATTCCTATCCGCATTTTCACGCTGGATACGGGCCGGATGTTCTCAGAGACCTACTCAGTCTGGAAAAAAACCAACGATCGCTACGGCACCAAAATAGAAGCTTATTTCCCCGACCGGCTGGCCGAAGAAAAGCTGATGACCGACAAAGGTCCGTACAGCTTTTATGATTCGGTTGAGAACCGGAAAGAGTGCTGCGGTATCCGTAAAATCGAACCGCTGAACCGGGCGCTGAAAGGTCAGAAAATCTGGATTACGGGAATTCGGGCGGAACAATCGCCTAACCGTCAGACGATGACGCAGGTAGAACGTGATGATGCCCATGACCTGTTTAAATTCCACCCGTTGATGGACTGGACGTTCGACCAGGTTAAGCAGTACGTCAGCGATAACCACGTACCCTACAATCCGCTCCACGACCGGGGTTTTGTCAGCATTGGTTGTCAGCCCTGCACCCGGGCGATCCAGCCGGGCGAAGATTTCCGCGCCGGTCGCTGGTGGTGGGAAGACAACTCGAAGAAAGAATGCGGGCTACACACCCACGAAGAAGCATTCAAACCATAATAAAGAGCGAGAGAGTGAAAGAGCGAAAGAGCGTTTTTCAGTGCAGCTAGCTTTCACTCTTTCGCTCTTTCACTCATTCACTCTTTTGTCATGGATTATTTAGATCAACTTGAGTCCGAAGCCATTCACATCATGCGGGAGGTGGCCGGACAGTTTGAGCGTCCCGCCCTCCTGTTTTCGGGTGGAAAGGATTCGATTACGCTGGTACACCTGGCCCTGAAAGCTTTCCGGCCCGGCAAATTTCCGTTTCCGCTGGTCCACATCGATACGGGCCATAATTTTCAGGAAGCCCTCGATTTTCGGGATAATCTGGCAAATCAGATTGGCGAAAAATTAATCGTCCGTTACGTGGAAGACACGATCCGCACGAAGAAACTGAAAGAGCCAACTGGCCGCAACGCCACCCGAAACGGCTTACAGACTTTTACGTTACTCGACACCATCGAAGAATTTGAGTTCGACGCCTGCATTGGTGGCGCCCGTCGCGATGAAGAGAAAGCTCGCGCTAAAGAACGGGTCTTTTCGGTACGTGATGAGTTCGGCTCCTGGGACCCTAAACGGCAACGCCCCGAACTCTGGAACCTCTACAACGGTCGGATTCACAAAGGCGAGAACGTACGGGTATTCCCTATCTCGAACTGGACAGAACTTGACGTCTGGAACTACATCCGGCGCGAGAAAATTGAGCTTCCAAGCATCTACTTCGCCCACGACCGCGAATTACTCGTGCGCGATGGCAAGCTGATGGCCACCGCCGGGGGCGTTATCAAGCCCGAGGCAGACGATCAGATCGTTACGCGTCGGGTCCGGTTCCGCACCGTCGGCGACATTTCCTGCACAGCGGCTTCTCCATCGGAAGCCAACACGCTCGACGCCGTAATCGACGAAATCCAGGCGACACGCATCTCGGAACGGGGCGAAACCCGCATGGATGACCAGCTTTCGGAAGCCGCCATGGAAGACCGCAAAAAAGGCGGTTATTTTTAATTTTTGAAAAAGCGAATGAGCAAACAGAAACTATCTGCCCTTCACTCATTTGCTCTTTCTCTCATTCACTCATTGAGTTCATGGACTTACTCCGCTTTATAACCGCCGGTTCGGTTGACGACGGCAAAAGCACGCTCATCGGGCGGCTTCTTTACGACTCCAAATCGATTCTGGTCGATCAGCTTGAAGCCATTGAGCGGGCCAGCAAAAGCCGGGACGATGGTGAAATCGACCTTGCCTTGTTGACCGACGGGCTCCGCTCGGAGCGCGAACAGGGGATCACCATCGACGTAGCCTATCGCTATTTTCAGACACCTGTTCGCAAGTTTATTATTGTTGATGCGCCGGGGCATATTCAGTATACCCGCAATATGGTGACCGGTGCGTCAAACTGCCAGCTGGCTATTGTCCTCGTCGATGCCCGGCACGGAGTTGTCGAGCAGACTCGGCGACACTCCCTGATTGCAAGCTTGCTGGGCATTCCGCACATCGTTGTAGCGGTCAACAAAATGGACCTGGTTGACTATTCGCAGAATATCTTCTCAGATATCTGCATCCAGTACGCAGACCTCGCCAAGAAGCTACATGCGAAGCAGGTCACCTACATTCCCATGTCGGCCCTGAACGGCGACAACGTAGTGGATAAATCAACGTCAATGCCCTGGTACGAAGGCCCAACGCTGCTGGAGCACCTGGAAACCATTGAGCTTACCAACGATCTGGGCGTTCAATTGCCAGGCCGATTCCCGGTGCAGTACGTGATTCGTCCGCAGACAGCTGACCTGCACGATTACCGGGGTTATGCGGGAAAAATCACCAGCGGTACGTTCCGTAAGGGCGACGCGATCACCGTGCTTCCTTCCGGCGAAACGTCCACTGTCGACGCGATTGAAATTGCCGGTACACACCTGGACGAAGCTGAAGCTCCCCAGTCAGTCGTCCTTCATCTGTCAAATGATGTTGATATCAGCCGGGGTGACCTGATCGTGCGCTCGGATACACTGCCGACCAGCAGTCAGACGATCGAGGCTATGCTGTGCTGGATGGACACAAAAGAATTCAAGGTTGGCAACAAGTACGTCCTTCAGGTTGGAACCTCCCGTACGCGTTGTTCAGTCCGGGAGATTGCTTACCAGTTAAATGTCAATACGTACGAGGAAACCGAAGATGTCGATAGTTTAAAACTAAACGACATGGCGAAGATCGTACTGCGTACGGCTCAGCCTGTCAGCTTTGACCCGTATCAGCAAAACCGCACGACTGGGGGGGCTATCCTGATCGACGAAACCAGCAACGTAACCGTTGGTGCTCTGATGCTGATCGGCGAAGCGTAAGCCGTTTTTCGACGCAGTCACGAACACGGTCTCTTTGCGTAAGTTGGTAGCCTTTTACTTAATTAGTTCTATCATAATTTTCTTCTTTTTTCAAAAAGCCGGAGCTACAGTGGTGACTCCGGCTTTTTGTTGGTAGCCGATCCGCCGAAACCATTATCTCATAGCCTTAGTTGTCTTAATAGCGACTACTTCGTAGTTTACAAGAATCATGCAAGGCAACACAGGCACCATACGGATCTGGATTCACCTGCTGGGCAGCTTTTTAACTGCCTGGCTGCTTGCCTTATTGCCCGGAGAAACCGATTCCCGTCTGGTCGGAGACCGGCAGGCTTTCGTTGCCAGTCTGACCGAGCAAGACGACGAAACCGATCAGTCAACTTGCTCAACGGTTTTATTTGCTCATGCGCCCGCGGCCTGCGTCAGTTCCTGGCCGGGCGCATCCTCGTCGCCGTCGCTTGCTTTCTTGCCGCAACCGATTGCCGCCTTTAGCAACGACCTTCTTTGTCTGCTTAACCGGCCGTTGCAGGCTTCCTTTTTCTCGTTCAGTTTTATCCGGCAGATTTTTCGCTATCAGATTGCGATTAACGCCCCCTGATTTTTGCCCTACATTTTAGGCGACCTGCCTGTTGTTTAGTTGGTTAGCTATCATTCTTTTCCAGCCTAATTAAGCTCGGTTCATTCAGGTCGATACTGGCTCCAGATTACGTGGCCAGTCTCTTGTCTATCTATCATTCTCCTCAAACGTGACTGGTAACATTGACTTGTTACACACGTCTATACCTCATTTTACGATAGTATATGGTTACTCAAGCTATTGCCCCAACAAAATCACAAACCTGGCTTCGTCTGGCCAAAGACGTAGGCTTTTTAAGTGCTGGCGTCCTTTGCGCTGGTATGGGTCTTAAAGGATTCCTTTTGCCCAATAACTTCCTGGATGGCGGAGCCATGGGAATTTCGCTGCTGATCGAAATAACGACCGGCATCAACCTGGCAATCCTGGTCGTGCTGGTGAACATTCCATTTATCTGGATGGGCTACCGGCAGATTTCGCCTGGCTTCGCGGCCCGTACAATTTTTTCCATTGCCCTACTGGCCATCTGTCTGGTACTGGTTCCGTACCCGACTATTACGTCCGATAAACTGTTGATCTCCGTTTTTGGCGGTTTCTTCCTGGGGGCCGGTATTGGACTGGCCATTCGGGGCGGTGGTGTCCTGGATGGTACGGAAGTACTGGCGATTTACATCAGCCGCCGGTCGCCCTTGTCCGTTGGCGACGTAATTATGCTGATCAACGTTCTGATCTTTGGTTCGGCGGCCTTACTGATTAATGTCGAAACGGCGCTCTATGCCATGCTGACGTACCTGGCCGCGTCTAAAACTATTGACTTCTTAATCCATGGTATTGAAGAATACACAACTATGCTGATCATTTCGGATCAGCACGAAGCCATCCGCCAGATGATTACCGAAGAGATGGGGCGGGGCGTTACGGTCCTAAAGGGGGAAAAAGGCTACGGCAAACGTGGTCTTCGTCAGAATGATACGAATGTACTTTACACCGTCGTCACCCGCCTGGAGGTAGCCCGTTTAAAAGATCGTGTTGACCAGATTGATCCAAAAGCGTTTATCATTAACCACGGTATTGACGATGCCAAGGGGGGAATGGTTAAAAACCGACCGTTGCACTAATATCGTCGTACTACTGAATACTTAAAGTAGAAATATAACACCGGAGCTCATGGAAACATGACTCCGGTGTTTTTCCTGCAACCATTCAGTTCCTTTTACTCCGTCGCTCAATTAGTCACTCATGAGTAACTACCACATTCTGCTGGTTTTGCTGGGTATTGCGGTACTAGCCGTGGCCTGGCTGCCTTCAGTAGTCGATCAGTACCCACTGTCTTACCCGATTATTGTTGTCGTGATGGGATTGCTGGTCTATCTCCTGCCGCTGCCCCTACCCGACCCCAGTCCGTTCGAGTATCCCAATATAACCATGCACCTCAGCGAGCTATGCGTCATCATTGCCCTGACCGGTACTGGTCTCCGAATTGATCGACGCTTTACCCTGAAGGCCTGGAAAATTCCACTTCGGCTGGTGATTCTTACCATGGTGATTACCATTGCCGTGATGGCTTTTATCGCCTTCGGTATTGGGTATCCACCGGCCTCGGCGTTGCTGCTGGCAGCTTCGCTGGCTCCTACCGATCCCGTTCTGGCGGGCGATGTACAGGTAGGGGAGCCGGGCGAGGGGAAAGAAGATAACGTCCGATTTGCCTTGACGGGTGAAGCCGGTATGAATGATGGTCTTGCGTTTCCGTTTGTGCACGGCGCTATTGCTTTGCTCCCGACGCTTATGCCCCTTGAGGCTCGACTGCTTCACTGGCTCTGGTTTGATGTACTCTATGAGATTGGCACTGGTATTCTTTTTGGCTGGCTCTGGGGGCGTTTACTGGCATTATTGATCGTTCGTTTCCCCAAAAAGATCAACATCCGCCCCGAAGTGTACGGCTTTGTCGTCCTGGCGATTACGTTGATTACGTACGGCGTTACCGAGCTTATTCACGGCTACGGGTTTCTGGCGGTCTTTGTGGCGGCTATCACCGTACGCAGCGTCGAACGACACCACGAATACCATTTACGCATGCACGACTTTTCGGACCAGATCGAGCGTCTGTTCATTGTCGTACTCCTTATCCTGTTTGGTGGGGCTATCGGAAACGGCTTACTGAACGCGCTGACCTGGCCGGATGCGGCCCTTGGGTTGGCGTTACTGTTTATCGTTCGGCCACTCGTCGGCGTGGTAACCCTGCTGGGTACGCGGGCTTCCTGGGCCGAGCGGTGGGTCATCTCAATCTTTGGTATTCGCGGGATTGGTTCGATTTTCTACATCGCCTACGCCCTTAACATAGCCGTCTTCCCCGAACCACATCGATTATGGTCGCTGGTCGGCTTCGTCATTCTAGTCTCTATCATCCTGCATGGGGTGCTGGCTACGCCGGTTATGCGCTGGCTCGACCGGAAGCACGGACGGCTTCGGCCAGTAACATCCAGACAAAGTCAATAAACTAAAACCGGAGCAGCCACCTAATAAAGAAAACAGGTGCTGTTTCTATCAAAACGGGTCGCTGTCTAGTTATCTACGGAGATACATCAGCCTTATTCAATGATTATAGAATTGTATGTTGCCCCGGATTCGAATCAGTCAACGACCGTCGATTCGCCGATTTCAAATACGGAGGGTGAACTACCCGAACAGGAACCTACGCTCGACCCTGACAACCTGTTGGGCAGTTTCGATTCCCGCGAGGAAGCTATAAACTTTGTCCAGAATCAGGCCGCTACGCAACAGCAGGAAGTTGCTGATACGCAGAGCGCGCCATTCAACGCCTACACACACGTCGAATGGCTGACGGTCACGGTAAAAAATACGGACCAATCCACCCAGACTACCAATTACTATCTGGTAACTGACGAAGGCTACTAAGCCGGTCTACGAGCCAGCTGCGCCCGGATACGGCTCAATGACGGTCCCTTAACGCCGAGGTACGATGAAATATGGCCCAGCGATACCCGATTCAAGATATCAGGATAGTTGGTTAGCAGATCGACGTAACGTTCCTCAGCCGTTTGCATCAGCAGACTTTCGGCCCGGCTTTGGTTGAAAAGGAAATACTGTTCGGCCAGGAGCCGACCAAAACGTTCCCAGCCGTGAGAGTCGCGGTAAAGCTGTTGCAGGTTGTCTTTATCGATGACCAACAATTCGGCGTCTTCAATAGCTTCGATCAGGTACGGGCAGGTTGTCTGCATCAGCAGACTCATCAGCGAAGTCAGAAAGGTGTGTTCCTGAATGAAATACAGGTTGTGCTCCAGGCTGGTCTTTGGATCAACGTAATAAACCCGGAAGATACCTTTGAGGATGAAGCCAACCTGTCGACAAACGGAATTGCTGAAGTTAAAAAAGTCGTGTTTAGCGATAGTCCGGGGTTGCCAGAATTCTCTACCTAATTGGTAATCCTCCTCCGACAATTGGGCAAATTGCTGAAGATGACTATGTAGACTGGTGTAGTCGATAGCACTCATAGCGCAGGCTGCTTAATCAATTCAGCCGTGACAATACCAACAATATTTCCTTGTGCGCAGTTGCTTTTTAACATAGGTGAAAAACGGGCCTAACTCGGCACTATATCTTTGTATCAACAATAAAACCTACACAAATCTAATTCACTTAATCATGAAAATCACCCGTAATGCTTCGGCCCACTGGGCAGGGACTGGTAAAGATGGTAAAGGTACGCTGACTTCGGCCAGCACGGTCTTAAACAACACACAGTACTCGTTCAACACGCGCTTTGCCGATGGCGTCGGTACCAACCCGGAAGAACTGGTAGCTGCGGCTCACGCCGGCTGTTTCGCTATGCAGTTGGCCTTCAACATTCAGCAGGCTGGTTTTGCGGCTGATTCGCTGGACGTTAAATGCGATATTACGCTGGAAGATAGCGGCATCACCAGTTCGAAATTAACGCTGAAGGCAGCCGTACCAGGTCTTGATCAGGCCAAGTTCGATGAACTGGTTGATCATGCCGAGCATAACTGCCCGATCTCAAAACTATTTAATACAACGATCAGCGTGGACGCTACCCTGGCGTAAGCACCCACAACAACTGCCACTAACCAAAAGCGCCCCCGAACTGAGTTCGGGGGCGCTTTTGGTTAGTGGCCAGTCAACATATGGTCGTCTCATTTATCCTGTCCGAAAGTATGCCTGGAGCGAAGTCGGCTTTAGTCAGTGATACTCTTCTCCCTAAACGCTTATGCCTACTGCCGTCAATCGTCGCGACTTCCTCAAGGCAGGTGCGGTCGTTTCGTCATTCTTTATTGTCCCCCGTCACGTATTGGGTGGCCCGGGCTTTTTAGCCCCCAGTGATAAGATCACGATGGGGTTTATCGGCTGCGGTCGCCAGAGCGTTGGCCTGCACAAAAACTTCCAGAAAATTCCAGAGACGCAGATTATTGCTGGTAGTGACGTGTATACAACTAAGCTGGACACGTTCGTGCAGACTAACAACCAGCTCTACGCCCAGCAAACCGGCGAGTCAGGTTATAAAACAACCGAAGCCTACCCTGATTTCCGGGAGCTGCTAAACTGTAAGGATATTGATGCCGTCGTCATCGCCGTCCCCGATCATTGGCATGCGGCCATTGCGGTTCGGGCAGCCGAGGCTGGCAAGGATATCTACTGCGAAAAACCCCTTTCGCTTACGATTCCCGAGGGCCGGGCCATGGTTAAAGCAACCCGGAAGCACAAGCGCATTTTTCAAACCGGCAGCATGCAGCGGTCCTGGAAGGAGTTTACGCAGGCCGTTCAACTAGTACGTAGCGGAGCCATTGGTACCATTAAGCAGGTAAACGTCAGCGTAGGCGGCCCACCCAAAGACTGGGATTTGTCGGCAGAACCCGTACCGACGGGCCTAAACTGGGATTTATGGATGGGGCCTAATGAAATAGAGCGTCCTTACAACAACGTATTGGCTCCGGCCTTGAGGGCAACGTTCTGGGGAAAGTGGCGTGATTACCGAGAGTTTGGTGGCGGTTTAATGACCGACTGGGGAGCCCATATGTTCGATATCGCTCAGTGGGGCCTCAATATGGATCAAAGCGGCCCCACCGACGTAATTCCACCCGGTGGTAACAAGGGGGAAGGCCTAGTTTACAAGTACGCTAATGGTATTACGATGACACACCAGCCCGTGCCCGGCAAAAACTTCTGTCAGTTCATCGGTACGGATGGGGAAATTCTGGTGGGCCGGGGCGAGTTGAAAACGACTCCTTCGGGTTTAGCGGATAAAGTTTTTGAACCGTCAGACTATAGCTTCCAAACCAGTACCAACCACTATCAGGATTTTCTGACGGCGATGAAAACCCGGAAACCGCCCATCTGCGACGTAGAAGTAGGTCATCGCACGGCCAGCGTCTGTACCATTGGTAATATTACCTACCGACTGCAGCGACCATTACGTTGGGATCCTGACAGAGAGCGGTTCGAGAAGGATGCAGAAGCCAATAAGCTACTGAGTCGCCCCATGAAGAAAGAGTGGAAAGTTTGATTAAGCGGTCTTGTTCAATCCCTAAATCATACCGCACTTCTGATCCTAAAATGGCCCTGTTTCTGTCCGTACAAGTTGGTAGAATCAGGGCCATTCGCTAAAAGACTGATCTAATCATACAGGTTTAGGTTGACACCCCTCCGGCTTGCTCCTACTTTTGTTTTGCCTTACGGAGATAAATTCTCTGGTTTTGCTGCTGTTATCGACGTTGGTTGTCAGCACTATTCATCGAGGTAAGCCTGGTCCTCTAAGTTTTCAGTCAGTTGCATATTCTCCTTTTTACGCTTTTTGGGTTACTCATCGACGCATTCGCCAGTGCTGGTTCACTTTCAACTGCCTCCCCACGCCTACTGTCAGTCGAGTATCGATCGGTAGACTCACGAACGGCCCCCACTCCTCCCCGCCAGCGCCAGACAGACAAACGTAAAAAGGCGAAGCAGAAACCAGCGAAAGTCGCCAAACGCACCGCGAAGAAGAGTACACCATCCAAGAAGACGACGGGTCGGAAACGGGCAGTCGTGGCGGCTCCCGCCCCTACTGTTAGCCGAAAGCCACTCAGCGGCACGGTTTATTACCTCGCGTCGGGACACGGCGGCCCCGATCCGGGCGCACTGGGCAAGTATGGCAAATACCTCCTGCCCGAAGACGAATACGCCTACGACGTAACGCTTCGACTGTCGCAGTACCTGAAACAGTTGGGCGCTACGGTCTACATGATCGTGCATGATCCCAACGATGGAGTTCGAAACGAATCCGTTCTGAAAATGGATCATGATGAGGTTGCTTACCCCAATAAACGCATTCCGCTGAATCAGGTTGCCCGGCTTAGCCAGACCTCAATGGCCGTCAACCGGCTTCATGCGAAATACAAAGGAGCGTACCAGCGCTTTATTACCATTCACGTCGACAGCCGTAGTAAGGGACAAAACATTGACGTTTTTTTCTACCACCACGAGCAGAGCGCGGCCGGAAAACGACTGGCGTACCATATTCACAAGCGATTTACCGCCAATTATCGGCGGCACCGGCCAGACCGCCCCTATTCGGGTAACGTAAAACCACGGGGTAGCCTGTACGTCATTCGAAACAGCCACCCAGCAACAGTCTTTATTGAATTAGGCAACATTCAGAGCGCCCAGGATCAAAAGCGCTTTCTGATTGCTGACAACCGGCAAGCCCTGGCCAACTGGCTCGCGCAGGGCATTCTGGACGACTACCGCTCCCGCTGAAGCGCTTAGCTGATTACGGTATCTTCATTACGTTACCCATTGGTATCCGGGTTAGCTGGCTCCTCGAACGGCCAATCTACTTCGCTTCTGTAACCTCCAGTACCACGCTGGCCCGGCGAACATCGACATTAGGATTGAACCCGATCGTCATCAGATAATTTCCTGAGTACGTCGCCGTAGCATTCGTATTGATTGACGACTTGGTCCCTGGGTAGACGTTCAATTCGCGAACTGAATACGTTTTGATCGGGTCCAGTCCTGCCAATTTGATGGTACCCTTACTACCCGAACCGTAACGGCTACTCACCAGATACGAAAACCAGACCGCTTTATCTTTACTATTGTTAACGTACATCAACGACGCGACATCGCCCTCGTAGGGCGACGCCAGCCGGTATTGATCACCCTGCCAGATAACGGGTTTAAGCCGATCGTACGTTTTTAGAGCCTCCTGACTGAACTGCAACTCCTTCTCGTCGAGTTTGCTCACCACAATGTCATAGCCCATTTTTCCCATCATGGCCACGTCCGTACGAAATTTGATGGGCTGTTTTCCCCAGTCGGTTATGTGGTTGCAGGTGGCAACGGCCGGGAAGAAATAGGAGTAATTCCACTGAATAAAGATTCGCTCCAAGTCATCGGTATTGTCGCTGGGCCAGAACTCGGTGAAGTACCGCAACGAACCATAATCCACGCGGCCCCCGCCCCCGGAGCATAACATCAGGGGTAGCTTCGGATATTTGGTATGCACCCGTTCCATCACCTTGTATAAACCGTGCACGTAATCGACGTACAGGTGCGATGGATTGGGATTGGTGGCCGAAAAAGCGTTGTATATGACGGCGTTACAGTCCCATTTGATATACGCCAGCGACGGATTCTTCGTCATGACGCCATCCACAATACCAAAGACGAAGTCCTGTACCTTGGGGTTTGACAGATCGAGTACGAGCTGATTACGAAAGTAATATTCCTCCCGGTTCGGGAGTTTCAGTACCCAGTCGGGATGTTTCTCATAGAGTTCGCTCTTGGGACTGACCATTTCGGGTTCCAGCCAGATACCGAATTTGATACCAGTCTTCTCCGCTTCACTCACCAGATAGCCCAGCCCATGCGGCAGCTTGGCCTTGTTCTCCTGCCAGTCGCCCAGTGAGGTATGGTCGTTGTTGCGGGGGTATTTGTTACCGAACCAGCCATCGTCAAGCAGGAACATGTCGACGCCCAGCTTTTTGCCGTCTTTAAAGAGGGCCGTTATTTTCTCCTCGTTGAAATCGAAATACGTAGCCTCCCAGTTGTTGAGTAGCGTCAGGCGATTCCCCTCTCCCTGCGGAATCCGGTGCTTACGGGCCCAGCGGTGCAGACTCCGGCTGGCACCTCCCTTACCGGTCGTAGAGTACGTAAACAGGAAAGCGGGGGTGGTGAATTCTTTGCCCGGTGCCAACGAGTAGGCTGATGCGTACGGATTGATCCCCGCCATGAAGCGCAGGTTATGCAACGGGTCAACCTCGAACGCGATCTGGTAATTTCCCGACCAGGCCAGCGTACCAGCCAGGACGTTACCCTCATTTTCCTGGGCGGGTTTATCCAGGGCCAGCAGGAACGACGGAGGCTGAAATAAGTCAGCCCGCGTTCCTAGTTTGGTATCCAGCACTTTTAGCCCTTCGGTTAGCGCTTCCTCACGGGGGTTCATTTCGCGCGCCCAATCACCGTGAAAGTGGGTCAGGTAATAGTTCTCAGCGGGAACATAGAGGTTAGCCGATGCGTATTTGTGCAACGTAACGGCCTTTTTCTCGCTGTGCTTAATCGTCAACCACTGTTCGATGACGTCCTCATCGGGGTAAGTTTTATAATAAAGCGCGACCTCAAATGGGTATTGCGGATCTTTCAGGTAGATGGTTGTCAGCGTAGCCCCGTCCCCGTCGGGTTTACTGTCGTGCCGGACGTAACGCAGGTCCAGCGATGGATTGCCGTCGGCGTGGGTAACCTGAATGGCGGGTTCCAGCAGATTACGGCTGCCAGCGGGGGTGTAAGCCGAATTATAAAGTCCGGTATAATCCTCCCCCCGCTTGCCATTACCTGAAATCCGGGCGTACTCCCCGGGGCGACTTAGTTTTGCTCCGAGGTGAACGATAATGGGATTTTTGTCTTTATCGATTCGAATCACCAGAGCCGTCTGCCGGGTTTCAATAACAATATGCGAGTCGTCCGGTGGGTTCGGGGCACTCAGGCCCGTTGCCAGGCTGAGTAGTAGCATAAATTGACAAAGGAGTAACGTTCGGATCATGGGGGTTCAGGTTAGCCGCTCAAAAATAAGCAAAGTCCCCGTTGTCTGCCTATCTACTAGCTCCCATACTTACCTAGTTCGCTTGAAACACAATCAGGGGCAACCGACGTATCTGCGCAATTGACCCTGATCAATACTTAGTACCGGTTGCTTTTATTGCAGGACGGCTTCGACCGTTACTGGAAAGTGGTCTGATGGAAAACGGTGGTCTTCCTGATCGGTCAACGCACCGTATTTATTGACCTTGAACTGCTTGCTCACGAAGATGTAGTCAATCCGGTCTTTCATCGGCGCGTCGAGTTTGAAACCGGTGAACGTACCCACGGGACCGTAGGGAGCCATAGCCGTCGCCTGGAAAGAATCGCTGAGCAGCGTCTGGATGGTCTTCACCTGCTCCGTATCGGGCGTCGAGTTCAGGTCACCCACGAAAATGACCGGCTCGTTTTTTGCAATTTCTTTGATCTTCTGCGTCATTAACTTTCCTGACTCCCGACGAGCGACAACTCCCTGGTGATCAAAGTGTGCGCTGAAAAAGAAGAATTCTTTTTTAGTAATCTTATCCCGGAATTTAGCCCACGAACAGATGCGATTGCAGCACGTAGCGTCCCAGCCTTTACCGGGTTTATCAGGCGTTTCACTCAGCCAGAAATCGCCGGACTTCCGCACCTCGAAGCGATCCTTTTTGTAGAAAATAGCCGAGTGCTCACCAGCTTCCTTACCGTCGTCGCGCCCTTTGCCCAGAAAGGCAAACTCGTTCAATTCGGCAATATCGTTCAGCTGACCACGCAGGGCCTCCTGCGTACCGAAGATCTCAAAGCCGTGATACTGGATCAGCTTTTTTACCATCTCTTTCCGGTTAGGCCAGGCGTTAGGACCATCACTGGGGTTGTTGAAACGTAGGTTGTACGAAGCAATCTGAATGGGCGTAGTCTTCTGCGCCACCGCTGTCTGCAACAGCAGCGTGCTTCCTAAAACAAATAAGGCAACTATTTTTTTCATACCACAAACGTAAGCATTGTTAACTATACGGTCATACGTTGGTAGACGTAAGACTAGAGTAGAAAGAGAGGACAGCCTTCATCTACTTTTCACTTGTCTTACGTCCCCTTTATTTTCCTGTTGTGGTCAAACCAACGACCAGCCGATCTGAGCTGGGGCTCGACAAAAAGACAGGGCTTCCCTCAGTTGCTTTTACTTTATAGTATAGGAATACCCAACGAATGGCAATGGTGTAACTTGCCGGCCTTGTTCCCCATTCGGAAACACCACTGCGCCCAGCCCGCCCTTGAGGGTACTGCGCTGAAGATGCCAGCCCAGCCCACCCGATACCGTAAGGATGTCCTGATATCCTTTGTTACTGGGGTAAAGTATCGAGATGTAGGCATTCTGCGTTATGAGCGACAACTCCTTGCTTAGTGGTCTGCGATGGCTAACACTCAATGCCAGATTCACACGATCCGGCAGATTAAACGTGGCTGGAAGTATAACACCTTCACCCAACAGAAAGCGTCCTCTAACAACGCCGGCGCTTAGTGTTGTATTCACCTGCCTGTCTCCTATCGTACATAGTACCTGGGGAGCAATGAGGTAGCTGGACCTACTAGAAGTGTAGTCTAGTTGGTAAAAACCCACACTTCCTCCCAAGTAAACGTTTTGACCCACCGGAAACGAATATTGCACATTCACGTAAAAGGGAGGCTTCTCTGCGATAAGTACGCCCGCTGCTACTTTTAAGCGTTCTGTTACATTGTAGGCAATCGAGTTGGCCAGCACATAATAGTTGTTATAACTCAGGCTTCCCTTGGGGTATGTTAATGCACTTTGTTCGAGGAAGTACGTAGACCGATTCGAAGAGTCCTGTTGAGCTGACAGCTGATTCGCACTAGTAAGGAAAAGAATAAACAGGTGTAGATGAACCTTCATTTTAGGTAATGTAGCTGAACGTAATGAATGGTGGTTGACGGATAATTTGTTTGCAATATAAGGCAAGCCCCATTGACTCATGAAACCATGAATAAGTAGGCATAAAAAAGGCGTAAGACACAGATAGAAATCTACTGTGTCTTACGCCTTTTTTATGTTTCGTTTATCGCTTCCTACGGTTCCAGCAGGTCAGGCCGCCGGGCGCGGGTACGGGCCAGAGCCTGCTCGTGGCGCCACTCATCAATTTTGGCTTCGTGACCTGATAACAGAATATCCGGTACGCGATGCCCTTCAAACTCAGCCGGGCGGGTATACACTGGCGGGGCCAGCAGGTTATCCTGAAAGGAATCGGTCAGAGCCGAGGTTTCGTCGTTCAGGACGCCGGGCAGCAATCGGATTATCGCATCGGACAACACGCAGGCAGCCAGTTCGCCACCCGACAGGACGTAATCACCGATGCTGATTTCTTTGGTGATGAACAGTTCGCGGGCGCGCTCATCCACGCCTTTGTAATGGCCACAAAGAATGATCAGATTCTGCTTCAACGACAGCGCATTAGTGGTCTGCTGATTCAGCCGCGCGCCATCGGGAGTCATGTAGATGATCTCGTCGTAGGCCCGATCAGCTTGCAGCGATCGGATGCAGTTGGCAATTGGCTCGATCTGCATCACCATCCCCGCTCCACCGCCGAAGGCATAATCGTCCACCCGCCGGTGTTTATCGGCCGTGTAATCGCGTAGATCGTGTACGACTACCTCTACGTAACCGCCCTGCTGCGCCCGCTGTAGAATGGAATGCGCAAAAAAGCTGTCCAGTAGCCGGGGCAGGCAGGTAATGATATCAATCCTCATCCGTTTCGTCCAGATCACCATTGACTTCAGGCTTCTCCTTGCTATCATCTTCCATGTAGATAGCCAGCAAGCCTTCGGGCAGGGCAACGTTTAATTTCTTATTCGTCCGGTCTACCGTGCGGACAATCTCGCTGTTAATCGGAATCAGAACTTCTTTACCCTGGTAGTCCATGGCAATCAAATCCTGCGCGTTCATTGCATAAACGCCCTGCACGGTACCCAATTCGCCTTCGGTTTCGTCGACGATCTGATAGCCGACGATTTCATGGAAATAAAAGCGGGTCTCGTCGGTGATGGGTTCCAGATTTTCCAGTGGCAGGAAAGCACCGCAGTTAATAAGCCGTTCGGCCTGCTCAATCGTGTCTATATCCTCGAAGGCGACGATAGCGCGGCTGCCTTTCACGACCGCGATCGACTCGATAAAATACGGTACCAGTTCGCCTTTTACTTCCAGCAAAACCGAATCCAGGTCAGCATATTCGCTGGGCTCATCAACATCCAGAAATAGCACGAGCTCACCACTAACGCCGTGCGTCTTGGTGATATGGCCTACCTGATAACAATCTTCTTTAGTCACAGTATGCTTGGGTATAAAAAGAGCCTGTTCAGCTGGAACAGGCTCTTTTGTAACAAGATTTGTCGAAAAACTATTCCGCTGCGGGCGTTTCTTCCGAAGCCGCTGCTTCTGGCGCTTCCGTTGCCTCGGCAGCAGGAGCTTCTTCAGCTACGGGAGCTTCTGGCTCTTCAACTTTGTTTTTCTTCGCAATCGCTTCAGCGCGCGCTTCGTTTACTTTACGCTCTGCTTCCAGACGAGCGGCACGAGCCTGCTCTTTGGTTTGCGTTTTCGTCGTAGCCGCGTCAGCTTTACGATTTTCTTTGTCGTCTTTCCAGGTGGTGAATTTCTCGTCAGCCTGATCCTGCGTGATAGCGCCTTTGTTAACGCCTACCTGCAGGTGTTTGCGGTACATGATCCCTTCGTGTGACAAGACCGAACGGGCGGTGTCGGTTGGTTGCGCACCGACCATTAACCAATGTACAGCGCGATCCGTTTTCAGAACGACCGTCGAAGGATCGGTGTTCGGGTTGTACGAACCGATTTTTTCAATGAAACGACCATCACGAGGAGAAGTCGATTGGGCTACGACGATGTCGTAGATAGCCATTTTTTTGCGTCCACGACGCGATAAACGGATTTTGACAGCCATTTGTGCTTGTTTGGTTTTGATGGGAGACGCATCCCCCGCGTAAAACGTGGCCGCAAAGGTACGTAAAATTTCACCAGAATTCTTCGGTCAGCCAAACAAAAGTTTCGTTTCCGCTAGCCCCTCCCAACAAAACAGGCAGGATAACGAAAATCGTGGCAGCTGCCTTTGAACGGTTTGATTTTCGGGCGGCCTATCCTGACGGGCAAGCAGTTATTCGGCCGAGACATCTAATCAGGAAAAGCACCTGTTGCGTCTTCGCTCGCATCCCCGCATTCTCATAAAGCACTGCCTCATCAGCCACTAACCTATTTGAGCCGTTCGTTAGTAGTAATCAAACTATTACCTCTAACCGTACTGTCTATGTTGGCGATGAGTTTCCGGGGTCCCCAACGGGTCCGTATCGATCACAAACCTTATCCCGAAATCAAGCATCCCGAGGATGCCATTGTTCGGGTCACGCGCTCTTGTATCTGTGGATCAGATCTGCATTTATACAACGGCAATGTGCCCGACACCCGGGTAGGATCAACTTTTGGTCATGAGTTCATCGGCGTTGTCGAGGAAATTGGCCCCGACGTACAGAAGCTGAAAGTTGGCGACACGGTCCTGGTTCCTTTCAACGTTGCCTGCGGCAGATGTGCATTTTGCAAGCAGGGTTTGTTTGGGAACTGTCACGAATCTAACCCGCAGGCTACGGCGGTAGGCGGTATTTTTGGTTACTCGCACACGGCCGGTGGCTATGACGGCGGTCAGGCTGAATACGTCCGCGTCCCTTACGCTGATGTCGGCCCCACGGTCATTCCACCAGGCATGGATCCTGACGACGCTGTTCTGTTGACCGACGTGGTTCCGACCGGATACCAGGCCGCTGAAATGGGAGGCATCCAGCCCGGCGATACAGTCGTTGTCTTTGGCGCGGGTCCCGTAGGGATCATGGCGGCCAAATGTTCCTGGTTGTTTGGAGCCGGACGGGTTATCGTGATTGACCATGTCGAGTATCGACTGGAGTTCGTAAAAAACTACGCGAACTGTGAAGTCTATAACTTCAAAGAGATGGACGATCCCGTGTTGTTTCTCAAGAAAGCAACGGACTGGATGGGCGCGGATGTTTGCATTGATGCCGTAGGTGCCGAAGCCGCTGGCAACGTAGTCCAAACGATTACGGGGCGCAAAGGGCTGTTACAGGCCGGTTCGGCAACAGCACTGCACTGGGCGATCAATTCAGTAAAAAAAGGGGGAATCGTCTCCATTGTAGGGGTGTATGGCCCAACGGGCAACATGGTTCCAGTTGGCAACATTGTCAATAAGGGACTGAGCATCCGGGCTAACCAGACTTCCGTCAAGCGGCTGCTTCCCCGGCTCATTGAGCATGTTCAGAATGGCATCTTGGATCCTAAAGCGATGATTACGCACCGCGTGCCGCTGGAAGATGTGGCCGACGCGTACCGCATTTTCTCCGATAAGCTGGACAATTGCATCAAGCCCATTCTTCTTCCACCTTCTGCCCGCTCATAGCTGATAACATTATGGAGAATTTAGCGAAGAATTTTTCGCACATCAAAGGTTGGGGTATTGATGCGGATCCAAAAAACGATCCGACTTACCCGATGAAACATCGCACCGACGAAGAACAAAAGGGCTACAACTGGGAGCGCCCCTCGCAGCAGCTGGTTGATATCGAAGTTCTTCACTCCAACGAACGGCCGAACGTAAGCGCTGTTTTTGGTACGTCAGCGCCCCCCAGCGGCCTGAGTGGCATGATCCGGCGCTACGCATTTACCTATAGCGAATCCAGCTGGGGGCACTGGCTGCCGTTGATCGTGGCCGACCGCGTCAATGCCGTTGAAGGAGTCCTCGACGATCTGAAGCGCGGGTACGTTCCGAATATCTTTGCCGAAAAGGGCTGGAAAGCCGAATGGAAATACAATCCTAAAAGCCTGACACAGAAGGTTCTGGTAGGCACCTTGATTACCGGAGCGGCTATACTGCTTTTACGCGGACGTAATAAGTCAAGAAGAGATTAGCCGACATACAACAAATGAACAAGAAGCCGCAGCTAATAGGACAGTTGCGGCTTCTTGTTCGTCAACTCATTTGGCATTTGACATTTCCAAAAAGGCAATCAGCGGACGAAAGCGCTGACGTGTGGAAGTCCAAGCGTTTTTCTACAACAGTTCTAGTAGCTGGCTCTACACGTAAACTTCTGTTTACCGATTTGCAGTTGGCTTCTGTGCACATCCGGGGCTATGCGATTCCCGTGTATTCATTACGTTAATAAGGTTGGTAGCACGTGCTGGCCAAAGTCATCGATAAACCGTTGTTGCTCCAGGTTGACATTATGGAGCGTCAGCAGTTCAAAACCCAACTCTTTGTAGGCCTGTAGCCAGGCTACGTGTTGATGAACATCGGCAGAGACATGGACCATATTGTCTACCTCGGTTAAATTGACCAGGTCGCCCGCCATGTCGAACTGTTCCGGGGTACGAAGCTCGGTCAGCATAGCATTAGGGAAAATATTGGCGCGCCACTGCTCATAGGCTCCCTGCTGCGCGTCTTCTTTGGTCTTTCCGTAGGAGAGCTGCACTTTCAGGTACATAGGTTTACCAGTTCCCCCACCCCGCCGAAAGGCATCAACTACCTTACGAAGCTGATCAATCGGCTGCGAGATCGTCAGCAGGCCATCGGCCCAGCCACCTACCCATTCCGCCGTTTTACTGGTTACTGCTGCGCCAAAAATCAGCGGATTTACGACGGGGCGAGTGTATAGTTTAGCTTCCTCGACCGTGACAAGCCCCTGATGATTCACGGTTTCGCCGGCCCATAACGCCCGCATCACATCGACGCATTCCTTTAGTCGGGCGTTACGCTCCCCTTTAGCGGGCCATCTACCACCAGTGATGTGCTCGTTGAGCGACTGGCCGGTTCCAACGGCAATCCAAAACCGTTCGGGAAACATCTCCGCCAACGTAGCGGCCGCCTGGGCAATGATGGCGGGATGGTAGCGCTGGCCCGGCGCATTGACTACGCCAAACGGTAGGTTGGTTGCCTGTAAGGCAGCCCCCAGCCACGACCAGGCAAAGCCACATTCGCCCTGCGTCGTCGTCCAGGGGTGGAAATGGTCGGATGAAGTGCCCGCGGTGAATCCTGCCTGCTGCGCCGATTGCACCAATTGAATCAACGTACTGGGTTTAACTTGCTCGTGAGAGGCATGATAGCCTATTTTAATCATAGTAGCGACTGTATTTAATATCGGTGGTAGACGCTTGTCCACTCCGTTAATTGCTTTTCGACATCGGACGTAAGTTGATCCGGTAGCAACCGCCAGAGCCAGTTACTGCCGGTCGTTGCCGGTGTATTTAACCGGCTCGACTCATCAAGGCCCAGTACGTCCTGCAAGGGAATAATCGCCAGTTTGGCTACGGAAGCATACACAAGCCGTATCAGTATCTGATGAACGTTCTCTTCTGTTACAGGCATGCCAACGTAGCGCTCCAGTTGCCGACTTTGCTTCTGCCCTTCGTCCTGACGATACCACCCTCGGCACGTATTATTGTCGTGCGTACCCGTGTAGGCTATTGAATTGACCGTATGATTATGCAAAATGTTTATCGATTTGGGCATATCCTTACCGAAAGCAAACTGGATGACATGCATGCCGGGCAACGCAAACTGATCCCGTAGCTTGTAAACAGCCTGGTTGATCTTACCCAAATCCTCGGCGACAAAGGGCAGTTCACCCAACTCCGTTTGCAGTGTTTTAAAGAAATCAGCGCCCGGTCCCGGTGTCCACTCGCCATTAACGGCCGTTGACTCATTGGCCGGAACTTCCCAGTAATCGGCAAAGCCGCGAAAGTGATCAAGCCGTAACAGATCGTATAGCTCCATATTTTTACGTAGCCGCTCAACCCACCAGACGTATCCCTGCGCTTTCAGCACGTCCCAGCGGAAAACCGGCATGTTCCAGAGCTGGCCATCCGCATTGAAGTAGTCGGGCGGTACACCAGCAATTCCCGTCATGGTTCCTGATTCGTCCAGACAGAACAGATCAGCGTTCGCCCACACATCGACTGAATCATAGCTGGCGTAAAAAGGAAGATCGCCGAACAACTGGATACCTAGCTCATGGAAATACGCACTGAGGGCTTTCCACCGGCGACTAGAAACAAACTGTAACCACTTTATTTTTTCCAATGCATCGCGATTCTGCCCCGCAAATGTCTCCAGCGCTTCAGATTGCCGTGACTGATACCTTTTCGGCCATTTGTACCAGGGTTTATCATAGTGCTGCTTAAGAGCGGAGTAAAGGGCGAAATCGTCCAGCCAGTAAGCTTCCCGTTAGCAGAACTCGTCGAATTTGTTTTGTTGCTCGACCGTTTTTTGCCGCCGAAAATTTTGGTAAGCTTGTTCAAAAAGTTGGCCTTTTGCCACACCAGCAGCTTTAAAGTCAGCCTGTGCATACACCGGTAGCTGATGCGCCTGTAGATCGGCGTCTGTCAATAATCCCTCATCCCACAGTAGCTCCGGACTGATTAACAGCGGACTACCGGCCATCGTTGAATAAGCGCTGTAGGGGGAGTGGTCCTGCCCTGGATCGACCGGGTTAAGCGGCAGAACCTGCCAGTACGTTTGCTGACTACGACGCAGGAAATCGGCAAACGCCCTGGCTTCGGGGCCAATATCGCCCATCCCAAACGGGGAAGGAAGCGACGTAACGGACAGTAGAATGCCCGCGCTACGCTCAGACTTCGTCGTTTTTTGCATCACGCAGGGTGTAAACAGCGATTGATTCGGGAGATAGCGTAAGGACTTTACTGTCCGTTATTGAGTCAGGTGCTGGTTCGGCTTCGGGCGATTCTCCCCACTGCCAGGGCGCATCGGCGGAGTCAAGCAGTTTCTGCCATGGCCGTTCGTCAACGGGAAGAGAAACGGTCTGCAGATCGCTACTAAAATTCAGGAAGCATAGTACGTGCTGATCTTCATGCCAGCGGTGCACTACCAGCGTTTTCTGCTCCTCGTGCGTTGTTACGTTCAGCTGCGCGCGATTGAGGTTCCGGAGCGCGGGGTGCTCTTTGCGCAGGCGGATGAGTGCCTGGTAGTAGCGCAGCATCGTTTTGTGCGGCTCCTGCTCCAGTAGTTGCCACTGCACCTGGGATCGGTCATAAGTCCTTTCGTCCTGCGGGTCGGGCACGGGTTCTTCATCGTCGCCGTGAAAGTCCGCGAATTCTTCCTGGCGTCCCTGTCGCACGGCCTCAATGAGCGTCTTTTCCGCATGACTCACAAAGTAGAGAAAAGGATTTGTCTCACCCCACTCCTCGCCCATAAACAAGAGCGGCAGATAAGGACTAACCAATACCGCTCCCGCCAGCAGTTTCTGCATACTGAAGCTGTACAACTGACTGGACCGCTCGCCTAGTTTGCGGTTACCAACCTGATCGTGGTTCTGCGAGAAGACGATGAACTGTTGGCCTGGATTATCCGCTGCTTTTCGCCCAAAGAAGCGCTCCCGGACGGTCGAGAACTGACCATCGAATATGTAAGCATCCTGGTAGGATTTGGCCAGATGATTGACGCCTTCGTAATCGGCGTAATAGCCTCGTTGCTGTTCGCCAGCCGTGACCCGCAGCGCATGGTGAAACTCGTCCATCCACTGGGCATCCATACCGTATCCGCCCTCTGCCAATGAATTGATGAATCGTGGATCGTTCAGATCATTTTCAATAATCAGGTAATATCGGCGGCCCGTGCGTTCCATCAACTGATCCACTTCCTGGCGAAGCTCCTGCAGGATATGAACCGGACTAAAATCTTTGATGGCATGCACCGCATCCATTCGCAGCGCATCAATGTGGAAATCACGTAACCACATGAGTGCATTTTCGATGACGAACCGGCGAACGCCATCGCACCAGGCATCGTCAAAGTTGACAGCTTCCCCCCAGGGCGTACAGTATTTGTTGGTCAGATACGGACCGAATTCTTTGAGATTGTTGCCCTCCGGGCCAAAGTGATTATACACCACGTCCAGCACAACAGCGATTCCTTTCCGGTGGCAGGCGTCAACTAGGTGCTGCAAACCAGTTGGTCCACCATAGGCCGCCTGAGCAGCGAAGGGAAACACACCGTCGTAGCCCCAGTTCCGGGAGTCGGAGAACTGAGCAATAGGCATGATTTCGATCGCGTTGACCCCCAGCGCTACCAGATGATCTAATTTCGCTTCGATGGCCGCAAACGTTCCTTCCTTCGTGAACGTCCCCGTGTGCAGTTCGTAGATCAGGTATTCCTCGAGACTGGGATTCTGCCAGTTCTGATCCGTCCAGCGGAATGTGTCTGTATTAATCGCTTGCGATGGGCCAAATATTCCCTCTGGCTGATGCAGGGAGACAGGATCTGGCAGTCCGTCTTCGCCATCCAGCATAAGGGTATACAAATCTCCGGGTTTGATTTGGTTGGTTGTCAGACACCAGTATCCATATTCTTCACACTTAAGCGGCAGCGGTGCTAGCTGTCCCTGAATTTTGATGGCTACATGCTTAGCCTTAGGAGCCCAGACAACTACGCTCGCGTCTTCTTGGGTGAATGTTATCCCAAGCAAGCGTTGTTCGTTTTTGACAAGATGTATTCCGGTTCCGGTTAGATAAACTTCGTTCATATTCATATTAATTGAGTCTGTTCGCTTGGCAGAAGAGCCAGGTGACAGAGCCTTTTTGTTGGATGGTCAAGCATGACCAGAAAACTGTCCCTGAATTAGCAACGCTATGTCAACCACGGTCGCTAAGCCGCTACTCCCCTCGCGCTAGGATTGTTAAGGATATGATGATAAACCAAACACCTCGCTATTATCTCTACAGAGTATGTATGATTCACTATCAGTAGTAACTTATTTTGATGAGATTATGGGCTTAAAAAATTCGATAACGCCTGGCCATACACGTTTTTTTTAGGGAGTGGCCACCGGCAAAATTCTATAGCAAGTCACAAAAAAAACCGGAAGGCATTGGTTGCCATCCGGTTTTCTTAGCGCACACCAACGAGACTCATCAGTGTATGTGTTACTACAATTTGCTGTTGATCTGCTCAGCTACTTTTAAGTGCGCTTTCACCAAAGGATGAGCCGCTTTCGCTAGGCCCTTCAGGTTGGCATCAGAAGCACTCGATTCAACCTTCGACATCACTTTGTTGAGTTTCTCGTGTCCTTTTACGCCACTTTCCATTACGTACATTCGGTCCAGTTCAGCACCAGACATTCCCTGTAGTTTGGTTACCATCGCCTGCGTTTCAGCGTCTGGAGTTTCGGGCAGCGTTACGCCCTTTGCTTCAGCAATCTCTTTTAGCTTGGCTGATAGACCCGTTTGCTCGTCAACTTCAGCCTGCGCCAGCTGACGTACTTCCGGATTAGTCGCCATCTGCTGGGCGATCTTGCTCACTTCCAGTTGCATCATACCACCTTTAGCCACTTCTATCATCAGGCTTTGGTCAGCGCTGGACAGTTTGGCATTCGTGGGCGAAACAGCGCTAACAGCAGCAGCCCCTTTTTTATTCTGGCTATCAAATTCCTGCATACTTTCCTTGCCCACCATGGTGGTCGAGTTCGTACTCATGCCAGCACTGTTCTGCTGAGCGACAGCGATGCTGGCTACGGAGAGCGCCATCAGCATGCCCATGGTAATTACTTTGGTTTTCATAACGTGTTGATTGTGATAAAATACATCTTCTTACCCTACCTATCCAGCGATGGGCTGCTGCAACGCATTGGTAAACGGCAAATTGGTTTATCGACCCGTGCCTTATGTTGTAGTCTATTGGCTAAAAAATAGGCGCGGTTTCGGGCTACCAGGTTGTTCATTCTTGCGTGTCCATCGATTCCCTACCGTGCAGGTGGCAATTATGCGGCCGTCACACTTGCTACTGCACAATATTCTACTACGTCGATAGTCATTATATTAACCGAGTATTTAGGAGAAGGCTTCATGAATACCCCAGCTTAGTGAGGCAACGGAACATGGCTGTCAGATCCCGTCTTTGCGTTGTTTTGATGCTGTCCATTCCGCTGCCTGAGCCGACTGTTCGATTTGACAGATTAAGTCAGATTACCTGTAGCAGCAGCCCATAGAAAGGGAGGGGTTGTGTATAGCCAGACTGTTCACCGGGTTTACGTATGGATTGGGTACGGGGACCGTTCGATAACAGATGAATCATTCCCTTGTCAGTTTAGAAGGGCATTGGTTAGGATACTATAATCTACAACAAGGCACCTATGAGATACAACTACACATCCGGGATCGTTTTGATACTTCCCTTACTGCTGTTACTACTTACCGGTACAGCCATGGCGCAATCGGTTCGCGGCCACATCACGGACGCCACGACGGGGGCCGATCTGCCGGGCGTATCGGTGCTGGTAACGGGGCAGACCGTTGGGGCCATTACGGACGCCACGGGTTCGTACACTCTGCAGCTTGAACCAGGTACCTATTCGTTACGGGTTAGTTTCGTCGGGTACACGACCCAGACCATACCCGTACAGGTCACCAGCAGCTCGACAACTACCGCCGACGTACGTCTGGTCGAAAGTCTGGCGAGCTTAAACGAAGTCGTAGTCGTTGGTTCACGATCGACGCAGGCTCGTTCCAGCACGCAGACCGTTGCGCCGGTGGATATCATTCAGTCCCGCGATCTGGTTGCGACGGGACAAGTTGATATTTCCCAGCAGCTCAACTTCGTCGCGCCATCCTTCAACTCGTCGCGCCAAACCGTTTCTGACGGTACGGATCACATCGACCCGGCTACGTTACGCGGCTTGGGGCCCGATCAGGTACTCGTCTTACTGAACGGCAAGCGACGCCACAATCAGGCACTTGTCAACCTTAACGGTACGGTAGGCCGCGGTTCCGTAGGTACCGACCTGAATGCGATTCCTTCCTCGGCCATCGAGCGGGTGGAGGTGCTGCGTGATGGCGCTTCCTCCCAGTATGGCTCCGATGCGATTGCGGGCGTAATTAATTTACGACTAAAAGAACGGCCCGGCACCACGGTCAATGCTCAGGTCGGCCAGCAGTACGAAGGCGACGGGCAGGTAGCCCAAGTCGGGATTAATCACGGGTTCAAACTCGGCGACAAAGGATTTTTAAGCCTGACGGGCGAGTTTCGTCACCGGGGGGCGACCAATCGATCCGGCGACTATACCGGTCCGGTATACGTAAACTGGAACGCCAGTCAACAGTCGGGCGAAAGCGCTGCTGCTTACGTAGCCCGTCGACAGGCATTGTATCAGCAGGACCAGGCGCTGATTCGCCAGAACAATTTCAATCTGTCCGACAACCTTCAGGTAGGAAACGCCCGGGTCGAAAACGCCGGTTTTTTCCTGAATACCCGCGTACCCATCAGCGGTACCAAAGCCAGCTTTTACGCAACGGGCGGGTTAAACTACCGTCGGGGGCTGGCCGGAGGCTTTTACCGGTACCCCTATCAGACAACGCAGGTTATTGGTAGCCTGTACCCAAATGGTTTTCTGCCTAATATCCAGTCTACCATCAACGACCAGTCGCTGCTGGTGGGCGTCAACGGCGAAACGAACGGCTGGCGCTGGGATATCAGTAACGTATACGGCGGCAACTCCTTCCGCTTCGACGTAACGAACTCCAATAACGCGTCGCTGGCTTACCTGGGTCCAACCAACATTCCGACGTCCTTCTACGCGGGTACGCTTAGCTTTTATCAGAACACAACCGACCTTGGAGCGGCCAAAGATTTCGGGGAACAGCTGGGATTGACCTCGTTCAACGTGGCCGCCGGACTAACGTACCGGAATGACCAGTATCGGATCAAACCCGGCGAGGCCGCTTCGTACCTGAACTTCAGTCCACAGTCGGGGCAGCTCGGTGGAGCGCAGGTGTTTCCGGGCTATCAGCCAGCCAATGCCGTGAACGCCCACCGGAACGTCTACGGCGCTTACATCGATCTGGAATCGGACGTAACGGATCGGCTGCTACTCAACGCGGCCGGGCGTTACGAATATTACACTGATTTTGGGGGTAATCTGGCGGGTAAACTGGCAGCCCGCTACCGGTTCAGCGAAGCCTTCTCACTGCGGGGATCTGTGAGCAATGGCTTCCGGGCACCATCATTGCACCAGCGCTATTTCAGCGCGATCAGCACCGTTTTCGTGTCAACCGGGCAAGGGTTGGAACCTCGCCAGACGGGCACGTTCCGGAACGACAGCCCCATTGCGCAGGCCTTTGGCGTACCGTCGCTGGGTCCCGAACGGTCGGTGAATTACAGCATCGGTATTACGTCACGACCGCTCAGCAACGTCAGCCTAACAGTCGATCTGTACCAGATTAACATCCAGAATCGGATCATCTATAGTAATCAGTTTGCGCGGGGCACCTCGGCTGCGGGTCAGATTGTTGCCAGTATTCTGAACGGCGCGGGCCAGACAGATGTTAACAGCGCTCAGTTTTTCACCAACGCGGTTAACACCCAGACGCAGGGCATAGATGTGGTCCTGGCCACCAATCCCCGACTGAATACCGGAACGCTGGACGTAACGCTGGCGGCCAATTTTAACCAAACCAAAGTAGTCGGTGCTATACAACGTCCGGCCAACATACCTACAGATGCAACGTTCGGTAATTTTCTGTTTAACCGGCAGGACAGCGCCCGTCTGACCATAGCGCAGCCCAAGAGCAAGATTCAACTGACGTTCAATTACCGCCTGCGTAAGTTCGGGGCCGTACTTCGAGTATCGCGCTTTGGTACGGTCGCGTCCTACGATCCGGCCAATCCGGCCCTGGATGAAACGTTTTCGCCCCGCTTTGTTACAGACTTTAACGTCTCGTACCGTCTGATGAAAAACCTGAATTTAACCGTTGGGGCAAACAACCTTTTTGATGTCTACCCTGATCGCTTACGGGTGATCAACGCCCCTACCCCCGAGCGGTACGGTTCTGCTGTTCTGGATAACTCGTCATTCGGGCGGTTCGTTTATGGCCGTACGGCCACGCAATTCGGCTTCAATGGTGGGTATTACTTCGCTAATCTCTCCGCCAGTTTTTAGCAAGCGCTAACGTCAATACGTCAGGAACTACCTCGGAAATAAATCACCAGTTACCAATTCATTCTATAAGCCAAGAGGTGTACACGAAAAAGGGACAATTTACTAGGTTGTCCCTTTTTCGTGCTTGTTAATGATGTACTTATACCACTCAACGAGCCTATGTTACCCGCTGATCACAAATCATATCGATTTAACGAGACGCCAGACGTCCTGACAACGGATTGGGAGCGTTTACCTTAGCACCATCATCCACGCCAACTCCCAGGCGATCAACCAGTTCCCCGCCTAGCCAGCCGGTGCAACCAGCAATAACGACGCACCGGCGTAGTAGCCCAGTAGGAATACCAAAAACAAGGGCATTCCCGATAAAGAATGCCCTCGCACATTGTTCCTAAAAAAAACCCAGTCAACGCAGACCTATAAGCCGGGTTCTGTCCACCAGAGTTTCTGGCTGGCTTATCATTTATCTGGGATGGCCGTCACCGACCACCTCGTTCGACCTACCCGCGTCGGTGTTGGTCCTTACGGACCGCTGGCGACGAGCAGCCGCGCGTCCGACGCTTATTTGGTCTTTCAGCCCCTAAGGGTTGCCGTGCCCCGTCGGTCACCCGCCGGGCGGTAAGCTCTTACCCCACCGGTTCGCCCTTACCAAGTTCAATGAGTGAGTGAGTAAATGAGTGAATGAGCGAATAACCATCCGGTACAACAAGCTTGCGCCAGCTATTCGCTCATTCACTCATCCGCTCATTCGCCATTAAAAAATGGCGGTATGTTTTCTGTTGCCCTGTCTGTCGAACGGCCGTTCCCAGCCGTCCGCCTTCCCGTTAGGAAGTAAGGTGCTCTGTGCTGCCCGGACTTTCCTCGCCCGATACGGTCGGACGCGATAAGCCAGTCTGCGTTGTCTGGGACCGCAAAGGTAACTAAAATTACTGGAGCCCGTCCACTTTTACGTCGATACGTCCCCTGGCGTTCACCACGGCCAGTAGGGCGGTGGGCGTCAGGTATACCTGGTCCGGACGAATTTCATCGATGTGTCCGTTGATAACCACTCCTTTGGCAATCTGATTGTTTTTGAGCCGTTCCTGAAGTTGTTGCTGCACATCGGCCAGCTGCGAACCGACCGGAATGGTCAATTGCTTTTCCAGCGTATTGGCGAAAGCTCCCTGCAACAGCCAGCTTGCCGACCGTTGCAGAATGTTTTTGGTATCGATGTCGTACTTGAGGTCTTTCAACGATATGGTCTGTGTCTTGGCATCGTAATACGGTTTACCACGCAGATAGATATCGCCATTGATTGTTCCTTTCAGACCAGCCTTGATAATCAGATTATCGTTCTGCCCGAACATGTCCAGGCTGGTAATCGTAATGCTATAGCGGTCGTTATTGAACGAAAATTTCTTACCAACGAACTCTTCGGCGGCCAGCTTAGCCGCTTCGGTATATGTAGCTTCGCTCAGGAGGCCAATTTGAAAATCATCCCGCACCTTTGACACAACCGTCAGGTCAGGCAGCGACACGACCGGACGTACGTCGGGCCTGGCTCCGGTTGTGGTTAGCGTATGCCCTTCGATCCCGATAGTCGTTCGTACCAGCCGGCCCTCGAACCGCAGGGGCGTTATCAAAATTCGTTTCGGAACGACCTGTAAATACGTCCGGTATTTATCGGACAGCAAATACGGCTCCCGTAACGTATTCCAGGCTTTCAGGACCGGAGTTCGTAGATCGACGTTCCGGCGCACCTGCTGGTCCAGCGTCTGCGTAACCATCCCCAGGTTTTTGTCGATCATTCGACTGACGAGATTTGTGATTGGAACATTGATCCCAACAACGCTCACTGTTGGGCGACGCACCCAGCCGTACCCGTCGGCCTGCGTCTGGGTATGCACCGACCAATCTTTTTCCAGGTCAAACTTGGTTTTAAAGCGCAGATCGATTTCGAACTCGGTTTCCTTGTACTGCGTGAAACCCAGCACCGATACACCCGCTTTGGCCCAGATACGTAACGGTACGGTGAAATGAAACAGGCTATCCTGCGCGTTGACCAGTATCGTCCCACGCTTCCAGACCTTCACCATGAAGTTGTCTTTGTTGTTATCCTCCAGGCTATTGTCTTCGTAGATCAAGCCGTTGACCTGGGCGTTGATCTGCCGTTCAACGTCGCTCATGGCAATGGAAACAGGTACGTGAACCGTTGACAAAAAGCGTTCGTTGCGGACTTCCATTTCAGTGAATTTATAGGATTCGGTAGGAGCTTTGGGATTTAGTTTGGTGCCCGTCTGGCAGGCAGCCACCAACCAGACCAGGCATACGCCCAGCAGCAGGCGGGCGACTTTTGATGATGACATACGCACGAACTCCTTACTTAAGCGTAACCTTCGTGGCCCCATAGCCAAACTTCTGTTTCTGCGCGTCTTCAAAAAATTTAACGTTGGGGTGCTGCCCTAACCGTTTGTGCAGTTCGGCCCGGAGACTACCGCTACCCACGCCATGAATAAACGTAATTTCGTTCATACCGCTGGCAATGGCGTTTTCCAGCGATTTCTCGAAGGTTTGCAGTTGCAGTTTCAGTAGATCGGCTGCCGTCCGGCTACCAACGCCCTCGGGCAGTAACGCGTCGGTGTGCAGGTCCACCACCGTCGAGGGACGCTCCACCGATACGTTCGCCGTTTCTGACTTGGGATTCAGCATAGCCGACTTCAGGTCTTCGGGGCTGATAGTGGTTGCTTTTGGCGAGGCCGGTTTATTGGCCGCCTGACCAGCGGCATTAGCCTCATCGGCGTCGAGTTGGGTCATAAAGCCCGGCTGGTTGAGTACCGGCACGGTTGTTTTGTTCTTGAAGAACGTAGCCGCCCGTCCTTTGAAGCGTTTGATCAGGGGAGCGCGCAAGGATGATTTTCCCGCCCGGAACCAAAGCCCCTGTACCACGAAGGTAGGCCACTGCTCGAATTTAGCGTGCTCGTACTGGTCGTTCATTTTCTGCTGCGATTTGGCTTTCAGTACGCCACTGTGCATCCCTCGAAACTGAACCCCTCCGCTGGCTCCTGCTGACTCTTCGCCCAGCGTGTACGGAAATTCCCAGTCGGTATTATTCACCAGATACAGGCTATACTCGCGGTCGTTGACCGGAACAAAGGCCAGATAAACTCCCTGGTTTGCCAGAATTTCGGGCGCTTTAGACGCAACGGTTTTCTGGGGGGCATACGTACTTGTTTTTAGTAACCGCTCGGCCTCCAGGGGCGAAACCGCCACCAGTTCTGAACGCATGACCGGAATCCGGAACCCATCTTCAATTTCAATTTCAATCATATCGCCGGGCAGAAACCGCGAGATAACCCCCTGTTCTTTTGCCCGTAACAACCGGACTTTATCGCCAATGTTCATCGTGTGTGCTGAATCAAAAAAAGACTTTCTTCTACTAGTATAACCGTAAACAGCCCGGTTTCGGTTTGCCAAAATAACCAATGACAAAGACAAATGGCCCCCGGCTGAATTTATTAAATCAATTTGCCTCCATATCCGCTTTATAGCGAGTACGTTATCTAGCTGCTATGTGGATACTCTTTTCGTTACTGGCCGCCCTGGCAGCTGCAGTTGTCGTTACCCTCTCTAAAGTGGGCATCAAAAACGTCGACTCCAGCCTGGGGTTTGCGATTCAGTCGGTACTGATTCTGATCGTTTCGTGGGGCGTCGTCATTAGCCAGGGCCACCTTCCGGAGCTGAGCCGTATCGACCGGCGTTCCTGGATTTTTCTGGGTATTGCCGGAGTCGTAACCTGTCTGTCGTCACTGCTATCGTTTCGGGCGCTGAAGCTGGGTGATGCCTCTCGGACCTCGTCGCTGGATAAGGTGTCGCTGGTCTTTTCGGTGTTGCTGGCGGTTATCTTTTTAAAAGAAAAGGTAAACTGGCAGATTATTCTGGGTGTCGTTCTCATGGGCGCGGGTGCCTTGGTTATCGCACTGGCGCGGGAGTAATAACCGTTACGTTCGTCGGCTGAATCCTGCGGCAAAGCGTTATCTTTGCTTATTGCGATCCACCGTTCCGATGATGACTGCCGCCGTTAATGCGAAGCTGGCCCTGGCCACTGATTTTGTTCTGCACACCAACCAGACGATCTTCCTGACCGGAAAAGCCGGTACGGGAAAGACTACTTTTCTGCATCAGATCAAACAGGCCAGCGCCAAGCGGCTTGTGGTCGTGGCACCCACGGGCGTAGCCGCTATCAACGCCGGGGGCGTCACTATTCACTCCTTATTTCAACTGCCGTTTGGGCCGCTCGTTCCGGGTACTGTGCAGCAGGAAGCCCGGAAGTTCAACCGGGAGAAAATCCGTCTGATCCGTACCCTCGATCTGCTGATTATCGACGAGATCAGTATGGTGCGGGCCGATGTGCTCGATGGTATTGACGAGGTTTTACGGCGGTATCGGCACCGGTCCGAGCCGTTTGGGGGAGTGCAACTGCTGCTTATCGGCGACATGCAGCAGCTACCACCGGTGATCCGGGATGAGGAATGGAATCTGCTTAGCCCGTATTACGACACCGGCTACTTCTTCGGCAGTCGGGCACTACGGCAGACATCCTATGTTTCTATTGAACTCACGCACATTTACCGCCAATCGGACCAACGCTTTGTCGACCTGTTAAACAGCATCCGGGAGAAGACCGTTACGCGGGCGCAACTGGACATGCTAAGTGAGCGATACGTACCGGATTTTTCGCCCGATGACAAAGAAGGCTACATTACGCTTTCGACCCATAACACCTCGGCCCAGCAGATCAACAGCCAGAAGCTGAAAGCCTTGAAAGCGCCGTTGCAGACATTTATGGCTACCGTTGAAGGCGATTTCCCTGCCAACACCTACCCTACCGAAGCGGAACTGGATTTGAAGATTGGGGCGCAGGTTATGTTCGTCAAAAACGACGTCTCGCGCGAGAAGCTGTACTACAACGGCAAGATCGGGCGTATCGTGGACATTGATGATGACATTATCTACGTAAAAAGTACGCAGGACGGGCAGGAAATTGCCGTGAGCCGGGTCGACTGGACAAACGTGCGCTACAGCCTGGACCCGACGACGAAAGAAATTAAAAGCGAAGCCATCGGGACGTTCACGCAATACCCACTGCGGCTGGCCTGGGCCATTACGATCCACAAAAGTCAGGGTCTAACGTTTGAGAAAGCTATTATCGATGCCGCTTCGGCCTTTGCTCACGGGCAGGTGTACGTAGCGCTCAGCCGTTGTAAAACCCTGGAAGGGCTCGTACTCCGCGCGCCTATTCCGGCGCACAGTATCAAAACCGAGCAGTTGCTGGAGGATTTTCACGAGCAGGTGCAACTGCAAACGCCCACCGAACGCGAGCTCTACGACGCCAAACGGGCCAACCAGGAAAATTTACTGCGAGATCTGTTTTCGTTTGACCGGGCGGCTTCGTTGCTGTACCGTTGTCGTCGGGTTGTCAATGAACACACCAGCAGTCTGCCCGAGGAAACAGGCCCAACTCTGGCGCTGCTGGCTGATACGTTACGGGATAAAGCACAGGAAATCAGTCACCGGTTTCTGCGGCAGTTGCCCACGTATTTTGCCTCCAGCGAACTCCCCGAATCGAATGAAGCTCTCCAGGAGCGGGTGCGGAAGGCGAGCGCGTATTTCCGGACGGTACTGGCCGATGACCTGATCCCTACGCTGGAAGCTCTACCCACCGACTCCGACAATAAACAGGTACATGAAGCCTTAATGGAAGCACTGGAGGAACTGGACAAAGAGCTATTCACCAAATTACGTTGCATTGACGGCTGTCAGCCGGGTTTTGAAGCGCTGGCTTACCAGCACGCCCGCAACCGGGCAGAACTCGATTTCAAATCCAGCCGGAAGAAAGTTGAAGAGAGTACCGCTGTCAACACGCGGGGCGGTTTGTACGGTGCCCTAATGAAATGGCGAAACGATCTGGCGGGGGAGCACAATACAACCGGCTACATGGTTTTGCCCCAGAAAACCCTGGCCGAGCTGGCCCGTCTTCGTCCCTCAACCAAAGAGGAGCTTCTGACGATCAAAGGTTTTGGCAAGACCAAAGTCCGGCAGCTGGGCGATTCGCTGCTGGCCGTCATTACCGCTTTTGGTAACCAGCGCGAAAGCAAAGTAAAATCGGCCACTCCCAAAGTCGCGAAAGAGCCCAAAACCCCATCGGCAGCGGTCACGTTTGAACTATTCGGGCGGGGCAAGTCTGTAGCGGACATTGCCGCCGAACGCCAGTTATCCGTCTCCACCATTGAAGGGCATCTGCTGCACTACGTTGACTCGGGTGAATTACCAGTCGAGGTGCTGTTGCCCGCCGAGAAGCTCAACCGCATTCAGACCTACCTGGCCGATCATCCAGCCCAGACGCTGACCGAAGTACGCCAGGGCCTGGGAGAGTCAGTTTCGTTCAGCGATATCCGGTTCGTTCAGCACGGGCTACGCGCTCAGCTGGCAGACTAATTTTTATTAGCGGTATCAAGCCAAGCGTTACCTATTCCTCTTTTCTCATCAATGGGTTACGCATACGGCTTTTTCGGCGTACGCCGAATCTGCTTTGGGTAATAAATCTTCCGTTTAAACAAGCTGGGCTGCCGTCAATCAACAGTAGCCCGGCTTGCTCTAATTTTTGCTTATTAATTAGCTACATTACCGGTGGTTCCCAGCCTTTGGCGTATTCACGGCCCCAGAGTTTCATGGCGTCCTTATCGCGAATATGCCCGTTCGAGGAGTCAACATCGAAGGATTTCTTAACCCGGTACGAAATGTTGGCCAGGTGGCACAGTAAGGTACTCTTCGCACCGTCGTCGATGGTCGAAGCTTGTTTTTCCTTGCCCCGGATAGCTTCGAAGAAATTCACGACGTGGCGGGTTGTCATATCGCCCCCACCGCCCAGCGCTGTTCCGGCTTCGTTGCCAGCCGCTTTACTGTCTTTGATGACTTTTCCGTCGCGGTTGAAGAGTTTGTACCCATTCCGGTCGACGTAAACGGTGCCGTTGGAGCCATAGATAATTGTCCCCCGGTCACTGCCGTAGGTTTTGTGCCCATTGCGGCTTTTTCCGTCCCATTTAATGATTTTGTCGCCGGGAAAGCGGAACGTCGCGTCCATCGTATCATACATCATCCAGCCGTCTTCCACAAAATACCGCTTGGCCGCTTCGACGGATACGTATTCCGGGTATTCGACCTGCAATGCCCAACGCGCTACGTCCAGTTCGTGCGTCGCGTTGTTGCCGGTTTCGGCGGTACCATACGTCCAGCCGTACCAGTGCCAGTTGTAATCCCAGGTATCGTCGGTGTAGTCGGTGCGGGGAGCGGGGCCTTGAAACAAATCCCAGTCCAGTCCATCGGGTACAGGTGCTTTTTTAGCCTTGGGTACCTCATCCCGGTTGTTGGCGTAGAAAGCTACGGCTTTGAAAGGCTTCCCGATGGCTCCATCGTGAATCTGCTTAATAATATCGATCGTTTCGGTTGACGACCGTTGCTGATTACCCATCTGAATGATCTTACCGTATTTCTTCTGGCATCCCATCAGAATCTCTCCCTCGCGAGGATTGTGACTACAGGGCTTCTCGACGTACACGTGTTTGCCCCCCTGGGCGGCCAGCCAGGTTCCCGGTGCGTGCCAGTGGTCGGGGGTAGCATTGATCAGTACGTCCACATTTTTGTCAGCAATGACTTTGCGGATATCGTTCTCCAGCTTGGGTGTGTAGTCAATGTATTTCGAAAACTTCTTGACAGCCGCTTCCCGCTGCTTTTTCATGACGTCGCACATGTATACCAGTTCGACGTTGCTGCTTTTCAGCGAAATGGGTTCGTAGTAAGCGCCCAGCCGCCGACCCAGCCCAGCGATGGCGACGTTCAACCGCTCGTTCGACCCTATAATCTTCGCGTAACTCTTGGCTGACATTCCGGTGGCCAGGCCACCAATCGACAAGCCTGCCGTACTTAGGGCGGCCTTCTTGATAAAATCCCTTCTGGACGTATCCATTCAATTCAGTTGGTTTACTGTGTTGGCAATGCAGACCTCCTTCCTGTAAGACTACGGACGCCTGTTTTCTACTATATGAGCCAGTAGTCGGTAGAGCAATTATTTATTTCTCGACAGTTCCCCTTCCCATGCAACGTCAGCTTCATTTGTCGCATCTTTCGCACAGTGGGGCCGATTTGTTAATAGTTCTTAAAGATTGTTAACAGACCTCCGCTTCCTTTTCTGACCCACTACTTTTACTTCGTATTCCATCCCTTGCCAACCGTATGAAACACTTCTTCGCCCTGCTACTGCTGGTAGTATGCGGCACTACTGCCCTGGCACAAACGGCTCAGCTGACTGGTTCCCTCTTGGACTCCACGACAGCCAAACCAGTTCCGTTCGCTACGGTAGCTGTCATGAACGCAACCACGTTGCTAGTCGGCACGACCTCCGATGACAAAGGGGCTTTCGTTCTGTCAAACGTCCCTTTTGGTTCGTACTCACTAACGATTTCGTTTGTTGGTTATCGTACGAAAACGGTACCGGTTACGCTCACCACCGATCAACCCACCCGTGCGATGGGCTCTATAAAATTGACCACCGAAGGAAAAACGCTCAGTGAAGTTGTCGTGGCGGGGCAGAAAGCCTTACTCGAAGACAAAGGTGATCGACTGGTATACAACGCCGAGAAAGATCCGGCCAATACCGGTGGTACTGCCGCCGATGTGCTGCGCAAGGTACCTAGTCTGAGTGTCGACCTCAACGGCAACGTGCAGATGCGGGGGAACAGTAACCTGCGCGTTCTCATCAACGGAAAACCGTCGGCGATGATGGCCCGTAACCTCGCCGATGCATTACGTCAGATGCCCGCCAATGTGATCAAATCGATCGAAGTAATTACCAGTCCGGGTGCTAAGTACGATGCTGAAGGATCGGCCGGGGTTATTAATATTATCACGAAGAAAGCGCTGTCGGGCGTCAACGGATCGGTCAACGCCACGGCTGGCAATTTCAACCGGGGCCTGGGAACCAGCCTGAACGTACGTGGCAAGAAACTGGGCCTTACCCTATCGGCGAACGGCTATCAGTATCGCAATATCCGCGAATCAGAAACAATCCGGACGACGCTCAGCAACGGGCAACCGCTGAACGTGCTGACGCAGACCAGTTACGCCGACAACACCGGTACTGGCGGCTACGGAGAGATGAGTTTAGACTACGATCCGGATTCAACCAGTCGGATCAATTTTGCGGCTAACGTCTGGGGCGGTGCCTATCCTAATAACAGCGTTACGTACAATCGCCTAACCGATCCCGCCGGTAACGAGCTTCAGGCCTTTCGTACGGACAGCCGCTTCCGCAATCCCTTCGGCAACGGGCAACTCGACCTGGGGTACACCAAGACGTTTCAGAAGCGAGCAGGCCTGGAAGCAGCACCGGAATTTTCTTTCCTGACGCAGTTCAGCCGAATGCCCGACAATTACTTTTACGAATCAGACCGATACACGCCAGCCAACGAGCTCACTTTCCGCCAGCGGAGTACGAACTACAGCCGGAATAAGGAATACACCCTGCAAACCGATTATACGTACCCATTTCGCCTGGCAAGAGTCAAGGATACAACCCAGTTTAAACTGGAAGTAGGCGCAAAAGCCATACTTCGCGACATTGGCAGTGAGTTTCGGGTGGAGCAGAGCGCTAATCTACCGAGCGAGCTGATGCCCGACCCAGCCCAGTCCAACGATTTTACGTACCTCCAGAAAGTTTATTCGGGCTACACCTCGTTACGGATCGACACGAAGACCAAATGGGGCCTGAATGCGGGAGCCCGGCTTGAGCACACCGCCATCCAGGGCGAATTTCTAACGACGCAAACGTCCCTGCAAAACCAGTACACAAACCTGATCCCAAGTGTTACGTTATCTAAAGGGATAAAAACGCATACGCTCAAGTTCAGTTATACCCAGCGCATTCAGCGACCACTGATCTGGTACCTTAACCCCTGGCTGAATGCCAGCGATCCGAAAAACCTGCAAACCGGTAACCCCTACCTCAATCCGGAACTGAACCACGCGTCGGAGCTGGCCCATAGCGTGACGACTAAAAAGGGGCTGTCGATTAACACCGCGCTTTATCTGCGAACGACCAACAATGCTATCGAATACCTGACCACAGTCGATGCAGCCGGAGTGTCGCTGAGCCGTCCACTGAACATTGCCCGCCGTCAAAACTACGGTCTGAATCTGAACCTGGCCGGGCAGCCCAACAAAAACTGGAACCTCAACGGCGGCACCGATCTACGTTACGTTAAACTGAACAGCCCGGCGCTGAATCAAAGCAATCAGGGGTTCATCTGGGAGGTCAACCTGAACAGTACCTATAAACTCCCCCACGACTTTACGCTTCAGGCAAACGGCAGTTATAGCACCGGCTGGATCAGTTTGCAGGGTACCAACACCGGCTTCTACTGGTACGGTTTTGCGGCCAAGCGGGAATTCATGAAGAAAATGGCGACCCTGACGCTCGCCGTTAATAACCCATTCAACCGGTCCATCGAACAGACTGGTTACCAGTCAGCGCCGACGTTTGAGTCAATTGGCCGTTCCAGCTTTGTCAACCGCTCCGTTCGGCTCACCTTCGAGTGGCGCTTCGGTCAGATGAGTAACGGCTCAGGTAAGCAAAGCAAAAAAATCAGCAACGACGACCGTAGTCGATAAATACCTTCAATCAACAGAAGCGCCCAGCCGACTCGGCTGGGCGTTTCTGTATCAAACAAATATAAAACGGTTAGGCTACCAGCGCGGCATCGTCTACGTCCTTCTCGATACGTAAGTTATCGATGATAAAGCGTTGCCGATCGGGAGTGTTTTTTCCCATGTAGTAACCCAGCAATTTCGGAATTGACGTTTCCTTTTCCATAATAACCGGCTCCAGACGCATGTCTTCACCAATGAACAAACCGAACTCGTCCGGAGAAATCTCACCCAGTCCCTTGAAGCGAGTGATTTCCACTTTCTTGCCGCCTTTGGCCAGTTTGTTCATGGCCGTCTGCTTTTCTTCTTCCGAGTAACAGTACGTCGTTTCCTTGTGATTCTTCGGATTGCGCACCCGGAACAGGGGCGTTTCCAGAATGTACAGGTGGCCGTTACGTACCAGATCAGGGAAGAATTGCAGGAAGAACGTCAACATCAGCAACCGGATGTGCATGCCATCCACGTCAGCGTCCGTCGCAATCACGATCCGGTTGTAGCGTAATCCATCCAGCCCTTCTTCAATATCCAGTGCGTGTTGCAGTAGGTTAAACTCTTCGTTTTCGTACACCACTTTCTTGGTCAGGCCGAAGCAGTTCAGAGGCTTACCGCGCAGGCTGAATACGGCCTGGGATTGTACGTTTCTGGACTTCGTAATGGAACCACTGGCCGAATCCCCTTCAGTAATGAACAGCGTCGAGTGGTACCGGTCATCCGCTTTTACGTCGGGCAGGTGGTTGCGGCAGTCGCGCAGTTTTTTGTTGTGCAGACTGGCTTTCTTGGCCCGGTCATTCGCCAATTTTTTGATCCCAGCCAGTTCTTTACGTTCCCGCTCCGACTGTTCGATCCGTTTTTTCAAGGCGTCGCGCACGGTCGGATTCATGTGCAGGTAATCGTCAAGCCGTTCTTTCAGGAAATCTTTGACGAACGAGTTAACCGACTGCGCATTGGGCTCGGGCGACATGTTGATCGAACCCAGCTTGGTTTTTGTCTGCGATTCAAACACGGGTTCCTGCACCCGGATACTGATGGCCGCGATGATACTCGCCCGGATGTCGGTTGTTTCGTAGTTTTTGTCGAAGTGCTTCCGGACCGTTTCGACAACAGCCTCGCGCAGGGCATTCAGGTGCGTGCCATGCTGGGTTGTGTTCTGCCCATTGACGAACGAGTAGTATTCTTCCCCGTAGGCGTTGCCGTGCGTCAGCGCCACTTCAATGTCGTGCCCTTTCAGGTGAATGATTGGGTACCGCAGTGATTCCTCGTCGGTTTTATTGCGCAGCAGGTCAAGCAGACCGTTCTGCGAGATGTACTTCTGTTTGTTGAACGAAATGGTCAGCCCCGCGTTCAGGTAGCAGTAATTCCAGATCATGTTCTCCAGGTACTGGGGAATGAAATGAAAGTTCTTAAAAACCGTATCATCCGGCTCGAAGCAAATCAGTGTACCGTTTCGTTCGTTCGTAATTTCTTCGCCCTGGTGTGTCAGTTCCCCTCGTTCGAATTCGGCCCAGACGCTACGTCCTTCCCGGAAGGATTGTACCCGAAAATAAGTCGACAACGCGTTTACGGCTTTGGTACCAACCCCGTTCAGGCCTACTGATTTCTGGAAGGCTCCCGAATCATATTTACCCCCAGTATTAATTTTAGAAACTACCTCCACAACCTTCCCCAGGGGGATGCCACGACCGTAATCCCGCACTTCAACGCGATGGTCGGTTACGCGAATGTCAATGATTTTTCCATGCCCCATGACGTGTTCATCGATACAGTTATCGACGGTTTCTTTGAGCAGGACGTAAATACCATCATCGGCAGCAGCGCCATCGCCTAGTTTGCCGATATACATACCTGGTCTTAGCCGGATGTGCTCACGCCAATCCAGCGATCGAATGCTATCTTCGTTATACTGAACCGGTTGTTTGCCTGATTCTGTCATAAAGAACGTTTAGAGAGAAAATAAGGGAGCAATAATTTCACAAAATCGCTCCAGGAAACATTAGAAAAGTTATACCGTGTCGGCAAGGTATGAAAAGTTTCCACAGAATAGGAAAGTATTCGTAATCCCGCAAAAGTTAGCTTACTTTGCCAACGAAACCTGACTATGTACTATCATAGTCAAAAATGTCGTTAGATACAGACCTTCGCTACACACGTCTCCGGCGCTGTTCGACATCTTAAAAATATGCAAAAATTGCGAGTTAATCACAACTTTCCGCTTAATTTTTTCTCCTCGGCAAAGGCCACTTTTCATCGCACGTTTAACGCAGGTATAGCGGCTTCTTTGCTGGTCTTGGCTGGCTTATCAGCCCAGGCACAGGTCACACCTGCCAGCCCGGCGCCTTCCAATAGCTCCGGTACCACGACATCGCCCGCCCCTACGGGCCGGGGGGCGGGACTACCCGCTGGTGTGAACGTAAACAACCTGCCCGCTAACATCCAGCAGCAGATTAACCAGCAGCGGGGCAATTCCGGCACCCTGCAACCTAACGCGAATGGCACCAATACCCCGCAGAACGTTTTACGTAATGACGGTACTGCAGCTGACCCGAACAGCCCCAATATTGACACCACGGGCAACGGAAATCAACAGCAGAACGCAACACTCGAAGATGGTTACGAACAGGCTCGCCTGCGCGAACAAGCGGAACAACGTCGGAAGCTATTTGGCTATACGGTCTTCAACAACCCTAACGCCAACGCAACCAACCCATTCCAGCCCAACGTCAACATTGCGACGCCCCGTAACTACAACGTTGGCCCCGGCGATCAGTTAAACATCCGGATGTACGGTTACTCCGAAGCTGATTTTAGTCAAACAGTGTCTCCAGAAGGGAATATCTATTTTGCCGGTCAGACCGGGATTGGCCCTGTGTCCATAACGGGACTGACGGTTGAACAGGCGAAGGCCCGTATCGTTGAGCGACTGTCTAAAAAATTCGTTGGTCTGCGTAATTCATCCTATGGCTCGGCCAATACGTTTATTGACGTTTCGTTAGGCGGTACCATTCGTAGCATTCGGGTAACCGTCACGGGTGACGCTATCCGGCCGGGGACCTACCAGATGTCGTCGCTCTCGACAGCGATGAATGCCATTTATCAGGCGGGTGGTCCCAGCGAATTGGGTTCGTTCCGTAAGGTGCAGCTCATTCGGAACAATAAAGTTCTGGCTACGCTTGACCTGTATGATTACCTGCTGAACGGTACGCAGCGGAATGATTTCAGGCTCCAGGACAATGACAACATTCGGTTCACGACGTACATCTCACACGTCGAAATCACCGGTACTGTCAAACGAAACAACATTTTCGAAATGCTGCCCGGCGAAAGCCTCGACCGGTTACTGTTCTACGCGGGTGGCTTTGCCGCTCAGGCGTACAAAGAACGAGTCAAAGTAACCCGCCTGACGGATCTGGAGCGGAAAGTGGTGGACGTAACGAAGTCAGAATACGCTTCGTTTACCATGCAGGATGGCGACTTGGTTACGGTAGAACAACTGCTTGACCGGTTCGAAAACCAGGTGACTATTGAAGGGGCCGTATACCGTCCCGGTCAGTTTTCGCTCGATCAGCACAAGACGCTGAAGACACTGATTGCAGGAGCCGAAGGGCTGAAAGGCGATGCGTTTACCGGTCGTATCAATATCATCCGGACACGGGAAGATCTGGCCATTGAAAACCTGACCGTTGACTTGACCAGCATTATGAACGGCAGCAAGCCGGATATTACGTTGCAACGCGAAGATCAGGTTATCATCCCCTCCCGCTTTGATCTGGCGGAGCCCGCTGCCGTCTCGGTACAGGGTGAAGTCAACCAGCCTCAGGAAGGTATTCCATTCATGATCAACATGACGCTGAATGACGCCCTGTTACGTACGGGTGGGCTGAAAGAATCGGCAGCGGCTTCGCAGGTGGAAGTTATTCGCCGGAAGAAAGATGTTGATCCTCTGTCGCCATCCGCACAGATTGCGCAGACGTTTCGCTTTAACGTTAGCCGGGACTTATCACTTAACGCCGACGATAACAAATTCCTGCTGGAGCCTTACGACCAGATCATTATTCGCCGTTCGCCGAACTACCTGGTACAAACCTACGCCAATGTAGAAGGTGAGGTTATTATTCCAGGAGCATACGTCATCAAAAGTAAAGACCAGAAAGTATCTGACCTGGTAACCCAGGCCGGTGGGCTGACGCCCCAGGCGTACGTAGAAGGCGCTACTCTGGTTCGGGTTATCACGCTTAGCCCTGACGAAGTAAAACGTAAACAACAGGCCTTTACGGACCTGGCCGACGACGCAACGGGCCGGTCGCGCGTAGAAGTAGATTCTGTTTCGACCGTCCAGGCAACCTCTATTGGTATTAACCTGCGGAAGATTCTGGAGCGTCCTGGTTCATCGGAAGATATTCTGGTTCAATCGGGCGACGTACTGCGCATTCCTAAACGGCTCGAAACGGTACGGGTACAAGGTGAAGTGTTGTCGCCCAATACGATCAAATTCCGGCCTGGTCAGACCTTCCAGGATTACATTTCGCAGTCCGGCGGCTTTACGTCCCGGTCGCAGCGGAAGAAGGCATTTATTGTCTACGCCAACGGCTCGGTTGACCGGACGCGTAAATTCATGTTCTTTAATGTCTACCCACGCGTAGAACCCGGTGCCGAAGTGATTGTCCCTAAAAAGACTGTGGCTCCGTTAACGGCCCAGCAAGTATTGGGAACGGCTACGACGATTACCAGCTCTGTTTTCTCGCTGATTACTATATTACTGGCTTACCGGGCTATTCGCTAAGCCACCCAACAAGCTAAACTCATGAGTCCGAACAACCCAACTACGGCTTCGAACCCAAACGGCCTGTCCCAGCGTCCGCTTCCCCCCGATCAGATTTCGCCCAAGGCGGTCGTCCTGAAGGTGATGCAGCTCAAAAATGTTGCTCGCCGTAACTGGAAACTGCTGATCGTTTTCGTCGCGATCGGTGCGGGCATTGGTTTCGTTTATGATCTCCTGAATAAAAAACCGGCTGTTTACAGCGCCGACATTCTGTTCAACCTTGGTGGTGGTAGTGGCGGTGGTGGCGGCTTAGGCGAACTGGGTGCCCTCGCGGGTGCCTTCGGGATCGGCCAAGGGACGCCTGATGCCAACATCTTCGTGGGCGACAACTTCCTGATTTACGCTAAATCGCGGCCGGTACTGGAAAAGACGCTGATGAAAAATGACACCATCAACGGAAAAGATACGCTGCTGGTGAACTACTACATCCGCCACAGCGGTATCCGCGACAAGGAATGGGAGAAGAGCGATACGCTACGTTCGTTCTACTTCAAGCGGAGCAAGAAGCCGAGCGAGTACACCAAGCAGGAACAGATCGTTATGTCGGATATCTGCGCCCGGATCGCGTCGGAAATGAGCGTTACCCAGCCTGAGCGTAAATCGTCGTTCATGGAGCTGCGCTGCGCCATGGAAGACGAGATGCTGGCCGCTACGTTTCTAAGCTCGCACCTGGAAACCATCGAATCGGATTACCGGCAGAAACAGACGAAGAAAACCCGGGAAATGTACGATTTGCTCAAGGATCGCGCGGATTCCATTGCCCGCGTGTTGAGCGGAACCGAAAACAGACTGGCGCGGTACATCGACCAAAACCAGCAGATTGTCGTCGCAGAGGGTAAAGTAGCCGAAACGAAGCTGCAACGGAACTCGACGTTCCTGTCGACGATTTACTACCAGGCGCTGCAAAGTGCAGACAACATGCGTTTGTCGATGATCCGAGAGGCTCCACTCTTCACCATCATTGAGCCCGTTTCGTTTCCGCTTTACAAAGACGTACCGACGACCATCGGTTTACAGGCTGGTATTGCGCTGGCCCTGGTACTGGCGGTCATCGTTATTTTCCTGCGCGAAACGTACCGTTCCGTCATGCAGGAGAACTAACCCCAAGAACAACCTCTTTCAGGTTAACTGATAGTCAATTTTGAAAACGCACGAAGTAATTATAGAACCAGGCCGTTCGGAGCGGCACTATTGGCAGGACCTCTGGCGGAACCGCGAACTGATGTTTATTCTGTCGCAGCGCGATGTTTCGGTTCGCTATAAGCAGACAGCCCTGGGAACTGCCTGGGGCTTGATTCGCCCCTTGACAACCATGCTGATCATGGTTGTGGTCTTCAGCAACATCGCCAAACTTCCGGCTGATCCAGGAATTCCTTATCCACTAATGGTGCTGGCCGGTATCACGATCTGGGGCTTTTTTGCGACGGCATTTACGCAAATCAGCAATAGCGTAACGCTGAACGCGAACCTGGTCACGAAAGTCTATTTCCCCCGACTGATCATGCCGATCAGTTCAATTTCGGTCGGTTTCATTGACTTCCTGGTATCGCTGGGGCTCTTTATACTGGTTGCGATTTATTACCAGTTTATGCCCGACTGGCACCTTATTTTCCTGCCTGCGTTCATACTGTTGGCCATCATGGCAGCCTTTGCTTTTGGCCTGTTCTTTGCTGTTATCAACGTACGGTTCCGGGATATTGCCCAGCTTATTCCGTTTATTGTACAGATCGGTTTTTACGCCTGCCCCATTGCTTATCCCAGCCGCCTGGTAGCCGATAAATCCTGGTATTCGCTGTACATTCTGAATCCGATGGTTGGGATTATCGACGGATTTCGGTGGTCGCTGTTGGGAGGAAAATCGTATTTCAACCCACAAAGCCTCATCGCTTCTGTTATTATTGTATCTGTTTTTCTGGTGATCTCGCTTTATTTTTTCCGGAAGCGGGAAAACACCTTTGTTGATGATATCTAATTTCAATGGTCTGGCTGCCCCTATCAGTTTAGGGTAGCAGACAGCCATCGCTCACGTTGCTATGTCTGTTATTACTGTCGATAATATAAGTAAACACTACATCATTGACCATAAGAAGGGAAAGGGAGGCACAACGCTGCGCGACGTGATTACCGAGAACTTCCGGCAGGTATTTGGCGGTAAGAAAGACCAGGATCGTGTTACTCACGAGGAATTCTGGGCGTTACGCGATGTCAGCTTTTCGGTTGAGCAGGGCGACCGGGTCGGCATTGTTGGCCACAACGGCGCGGGTAAGTCAACCATGCTCAAGATCCTAAGCAAAATCATTGAACCTTCGTCAGGTAGTGTTCGGATTAAAGGCCGAGTAGCCAGTCTGCTCGAAGTCGGTACGGGATTTCACCCGGAACTGACAGGTCGGGAAAATATCTTCCTGAACGGATCTCTCCTCGGCATGAGCCGGAGTGAAATTCGCAACCAGTTTGATGCGATCGTCGCTTTCGCCGGAGTCGAAAAATTCCTGGACACGCCCGTAAAGCGGTACTCGTCGGGGATGTACGTCCGGCTTGGCTTTGCTATTTCGGCCCACCTTGACCCCGAAATTATGATCGTGGATGAGGTTCTGGCCGTGGGCGACGCCGAGTTCCAGAAGAAAAGTCTGGGTAAAATGCGGGATAACTCAGCCAGCGGACGTACGATTCTGTTCGTTAGTCATAACCTGACCGCTGTACAGGCGCTCTGCAACAAGACGCTGTATTTTGAGAAGGGACAGTTGATCGAGCAGGGCGAAACCAACCAGGTGATCGCTTCCTACCTGAGTAAAGTCTCAAAAACGCGGCTCCTGCGCCAGTGGGAAACTCCTGAAGAAGCGCCCGGTAATGACCTCGTCCGGATTCGCCGGGTAGAGTTGATTCCAGAGTACCAGGACGAACTGACGCACATTGATGTCCGAACCCCAATGAAACTACGGTTCGAGTTCTGGAATATGATGGATAAGGCCAACCTGAACCTATCGATGCACCTGAACTCACTAACGGGGGAATGTATCTTTAACATCGGTACCCAATCCCAACCTTACGGCAAGGGGCTGATTGCGGGTGAATGCACCATTCCCGGTTTTTTCCTGAACGATGGTTCGTATACTATCTCCGTGATGATCGTGAAAGACACGGTTACCCCACTCTATGTGATGGAAGACAGCATCACCTTTGACGTAGAGGATTACCGGGAAGGCATTGCCTGGTACGGTAAATGGCCGGGCTACGTCCGTCCTCAGTTTCCGTTCCGGATGGGTATGCTGGAAGGCGAACCCGTAAAATAAGCCCGCGGCCATTTTAGTAAGTACCAGCCCATGATCAACGTAACCAAGTCATACCTACCAGACCTCGACCAATACACCAATTACCTGAAGGGTATCTGGGAACGGGTTCATCTTACCAACGATGGACCGCTACTGCGGCAACTGGAGGATGAAATGAAAGCCGTACTGGGAGTAAAGCACCTTAAGTTTTGCTCCAACGGTACGGTTGTGCTCCAGATGGCGCTAAAAGCCCTGGATATCACGAAAGAGGTTATTACAACCCCATTTTCTTACGTAGCCACAACCAACGTCCTTCTCTGGGAAGGCTGCACGCCCGTTTTCGCGGACATCACCCCAACGGACTTCTGCATCGACCCAGCTAAAATTGAACCGCTGATTACGGAAAACACGCAGGCCATTTTGGCGACCCACGTCTATGGGAATGCGTGCCAGATCGAGCAGATTCAGACCATTGCCGATAAGCATAACCTGAAAGTCATTTACGACGCGGCTCACACGTTTGGCGCTACGTACAACGGTCAGTCGATTCTGAGCTACGGCGATATCAGTACGTGCAGCTTCCACGCGACGAAGGTATTTCACACCGTTGAGGGAGGTTGCATCGTTACCAACGACGACGAGTTAGCGAAGAAACTACACTTCTACCGCTCGTTCGGACACCGCAACGACGATTATTTCAGCGTGGGGATCAACGCCAAAAATTCGGAATTCCACGCGGCCATGGGACTCTGCGTTCTGCCCAAGGTGCCCGACCTGATTGCGGCTCGTAAGCAAGTATTTGGTTACTACGACGCGCGACTGGATTTTTCGCGCATCAGCCGGCCGACTTTGCTACCGGGCGTGGAATACAATTACGCCTATTATCCGGTTGTGTTCGATTCGGAGGAAACACTGTTACGTGTGGTCGACGCGCTCAAAGCGCAGGACATTACGCCCCGACGTTACTTCTATCCATCGTTGAACACGTTACCTTTTGTGCAGCAGGTCCCGGGGTCAGCTCAATCGTGCCCAATTTCGGAAGATATTGCGCTACGGGTACTGGCATTACCCATGTATCCAGATCTGGCCGAAGCCGACGCGAATCGGATTGCTTCCATCGTTAACAAGGCTGTTGCTTTGGTCGACGCCGACTAGACGTTACGTTGTTTCCCGCTGGGGTTCTGTTATTGGCCATCCCGCTCATTGCAGCGTTTTTGTATGACGTTTGTTTATTTACTGCTTCTCTTTCTTTTTGTCTTTTATCTCACGCGGCTAGCCGCCCGGATTAGCCGCCCGTCAGTCAGTGAGTGGTTACTGCTGACGTTCCTGTTAGGTACGAGCAGCGTTATCCTAACCGGCTTTATTCTATCGGCGCTCTATCTGACCGCCAACACGCTGGCCTGGGCGGTTTCGGTTTTCTTGATCTCGACCATCATTGCCTGGCCGTTGCAGCGACTGGCGGCTACTGAGCCCAGTCTGAACGTATCAGCCTTGCTAAACGACCGTAGACAACTGTTTGGTCAGTGGTTCAGCGCCTTATCACCTTACCTTAAATTTCTGTTTACGGCTCTGTTTGGTACGCTGGCCATCGTGGCGGTGACGAATCTGCTGCTGGTTCTATTTACCGTACCCAACGAATGGGATAGCATGACTGGGCATCTAAACCGGGTTATGCAGTACATTCAACGGGGAAGCATGCGGCACTTCGGGGGAACAAACTGGAACATTGATACGTACCCAAAGAGTGTCTGTAATCTACAGATCTACGGATTTCTGATGACGGGCCATTTCGAAAATGGGTTCAAGTTTATCCATCACCTCAGCTATTGGACGGCCATCGTTGCCGTATTTGGTATTGTCCAGCGGCTCGGTCAGCTTATTCGCGGAAAAGCTTCCCTGTCGGCGAGTTTTTTCTGCGCCTTAGCGTATGCCCTGCTGCCTGACTTTTTGATGCAGGCCATCACCACCGAGACGGATATTGTCCTGACAGCCTACCTGAGCTTGCTGCTTTATTTCCTGTTCACGTATCGACAGACCCAATCATCCGTCTATCTGTACATGGCGGGTATGGCATTTGGCCTGGCGTTTGGTCATAAGATTACGTTCGCGCTGCTCCTTCCCTCGGTTTTCGTCATCATGGTGTACACCGTGTTTTTGTCCGAGTCGCTCGCCGTTACGTTCCAGCGCACCTGGCGGCTGGCATTGGGCATCGTAGTGGGCGTTTGTTTGTGGACCTTACCAACGGGGTATCTGAAAAACATAGCAGTGTTTGGTCATCCTATTGGTCCACCAACGGCGCTCAAACACCAGTCGGTGGAGCGGGCGGGGACGTTGTGTAACCTGCTCGAACAGGGAAGCCGCAATGTCGTTCGCTACGGCTACGATCACGTTAACCTGGACGGTATCCGGAACACGGAACTGGGGGTGACGATAAACCACGAGATGCGGCAGCCACTGGTCTGGTTGGAGAATAAGCTACACATGCGATTGGACGAGGAGACTGATTTCTCGATCCAACCTTTCGCGTTCGACCGGCGATTTGATTTTTACAACGCGAACCCATACTGGGGCGTGTTTGGCTTTGGTCTGGTATTTCCACTTCTGCTGTTGACGCTGATTGGTTTTACCCGGTCAACTCCGCACGTGTTCATTGGTCTGGCCTTCCTGCTGCACTTTGCGGCTCTCTCCTACTCGGCACCGTATGACCCGTTCAAAGGACGCTATTTTATTGAGACCGGCCTGTTTGGTATTCTGTTTCTAGCTTTGCTTTTTCTATCGCCCCGTACGCAGATCGACGCAGCGGGCAAAACTATCTGGAAAGGGTACGTGGGCCTCGTTACGGTACTAGGCTGCCTCTCGGCCATCATGTGTATCTTTCTAAACATTCGGGCCCTACCCTTCGCCTGGACCAATCCAGACGGAAAGTCGTACCCATCGGCGTTTAATTCAACCCGTATCAAGCAGATAACACTGGGGCGGCCTGATATTTACGTTCCTTACCAGCGCTTCGACGAACTGGTTCCCGATAACGCCACGGTGGCGCTGGGCACCATCAACGACGATTACGAATACCCGCTTTACGGACCGCACCTGTCTCGTCGATTGATCACGATCAATCCGTTTGAGCAGGGGGTTCAGCCCATTCCTAAGGAGGCCGATTACCTCTTCTTTGCGAAAAGTGTCATTAAACCACAGCCCGGTGATGTCCGGCTGGGCACCGATACGACGATGCGCCAGCAGGTAGTGGTGCCCGGTGAGGATTATTATTTACGAAAATTAAAATAAGGTCGGCTGTAGTCGACCCGTTAACTCAGCTTCTTATGACGCTTGCCATCATGCAGCCTTACTTTCTGCCGTACATTGGCTACATGCAGTTGATGAACCTCGCCGATACCTTCGTTCTTTATGACGACGTAGCGTTCATCAACCGGGGCTGGATCAATCGGAACAAGCTGCTGATCAACGGCCAGGAGCACCTGTTTACGATCCCCCTGAAAGACGCCAGCCAGAACAAACGTATCAACGAAGTGCATCTGGCCGACGATCCAAAATGGCGGAGTAAACTGTTGAAAACGATTGAGCAGGGTTACCGGAAAGCACCTCACTACGAGGGGATCATGCCGATAACCGAAAAAATTATCAACTTTACAACGGACTCTATCGCTGATCTTATTTACGCCAGTCTGGTCGAGTTGAATCAATATCTGGGTATTACGACCCGGCTGGTCGCGTCCTCGTCGGTTTATGATAACAGCGATTTAAAGGCGCAGGCTCGCATTTTAGACATCTGTAAGCAGGAAGGAGCTACTCGTTACGTCAATCCGATTGGTGGTATGGACCTGTACGATAAACCAACTTTCGCTGAAGCAGGTATCGAGCTGAACTTCATTCGTTCGCAGCGGGTGGAGTATCCACAGTTCAAAAATGAATTTGTTCCCTGGCTCTCGATTCTGGACGTTTTGATGTTCAACGACGTAACAGCCACGAAAGCCCTTTTAACACATTGTGAACTGGTATAATTGTGAATGAGTGATTGAGCGAATGAGTGAATAATTGCTGACGCAACACCAAACATTCGCTCAATCACTCATTCACTCATTCACTCATTCAACACATGGCAAAGGTTATCATTTTTGGGATCATGGATACCGCCGAACTGGCGCACTTTTACCTGACCCACGATTCGGAGCATGAGGTAGTGGCGTTCACCGTCAGTCAGCAGTATATGGCGGACAAAACCGGTTTCAAAGGACTACCACTGGTCGCCTTCGAGGATGTTCAGGAGCTGTTTCCCCCCCAGGAATACAAGTTTTTCGCGCCGATGACCGGGCGAGGTATGAACAAGAACCGCGAACGAATTTATCTGGAAGCCAAAGCGAAAGGCTACGAATTTATTTCCTACGTCAGTTCTAAAGCGACCACGTTCGGTAACGAGATCGGTGAGAACTGCTTTATCCTGGAAGACAATACAATCCAGCCTTTCACGACAATTGGGAATAACGTGGTCCTCTGGAGTGGTAACCACATCGGTCACCACGGTCAGATTAAAGATCACGTGTTCTTTACGTCGCACGTTGTCATGTCGGGCCACTGCGTCATTGAGCCCTACTGCTTCTTTGGCGTCAACAGCACGATCCGCGATTACCTGACGCTTGCAGAGGGTACCCTGGTTGGCATGGCCTCAGCCATTACTAAATCGACCGAAGCGTGGGGAGTTTACGTAGGTAATCCCGCCGAAAAACGGTCCATTCCTAGTTATAAAGCCTATTAATAGTAGGGAGGAAGGAGGAAAGGGAACGGTCCGCCGTAGCGGGATAGGAGGAAGGGAAAAGAGAATTGAAAGTAGTTTATAACAATTTTTCTCACCTTTTTTTCTTTCCTCCCTTCCTCCCCCTCCTCCTCTCCTCCCCTAATGAAAATTCTACTCCTTGGTAACGACGCCAATCGCGCAGGGGCTCAACTGGTTTTGCTGAACCTAATGCGATTGCTGAAGGATGAAGGCATTCAGATGCGGCTGCTCCTTGGCGAAGGGGGTGCTCTGCTCGATGAATACCGGGCCTTATGTCCCGTTACCATCTGGACGACACCAAGCCCCTATGTTACCAATGCGGTGGGGGATAAAGTTTTGGGGAAATTAGGCCTCTGGCATCAGCTCAACGAACGCAAATCAGCTCAGCAGCAACGGGTTGTTCAACAACAGCTTGATCTCGACTCTATCGACTTAGTTCTGGTTAATACGGTCACGAGCAGCCGTTGGTTTCGGCACTTGGCTATTCCGGCTCATATTCCCGTTGTCACGTTTGTGCATGAACTCGCCATGTCTGTCCGGATTTACACCCGTCCTGATGACCTGGCGTATCTACTGCAACGTTCCACCCATCTCTTGGCAGTATCAGACACGACAGCCCGGTACTACGAGCAGCAATGGGGTTTTGATCCCGCTCGCATCTCCCGCTTTACGTTGGTTGATACACCAGCGATGGAACGCGCCGTTGGCCTGGCGGGCCAGCAACCGAATGTGTACGCGGAGCTTGGCTTACCCGATAACGCGCTGATCGTTGGCGGTTGCGGTAATGCCGAGTGGCGTAAAGGCAACGACCTATTTATTGCTATTGCTCGGCAGGTAATTGGCCGGTCTGCCGCCCAGCCTGGCGCGGCCCGACCGATCCATTTTGTGTGGGTAGGCGTTCCGGCCAGTACGTTACGGGACGATCTGGAGCTGGATATTCAGAAAGCGGGGCTGACCGGTCGGGTTCACCTGATACCACCAACGCCAGACGTGCTGCGGTACATGAGCCGATTCGACGTGTTTGTGCTTTGTTCCCGAGAAGACCCCTACCCGCTTGTCGTGTTCGAGGCCGGGCTAAGTGGTGTTCCTGTTGTTTGCTTTGCCGACGCCGGTGGTTCGCCCGAACTGGTGGAGGACGATGGTGGAGCCGTAGTTCCCTACCTCGATCTGGACGCGATGAGCAGCCAGATTCTGAATTTGCTCCAACGTCCGGAGCAACGGCAGACTATGGGACAACGGCTGGGCCAGAAAATTCGGGAGCGTCACGCTGCCCGGCAAAGTGTTGACACGCTTCTTTCGTTATTTGCTCAACTGACCTCCTGATGGCTACGCTACGTACCAGCTCACCGGCTACCAATACGACAGGGGCGACACAGCCCCCACGCGGCCACATGCCCCAGTTGGACGCGTTACGCACGTTTGCTGTGCTGCTGGTCATTGTGTATCACTGGTTTCCAACAGGCGAGGGAATCAATCGACTTCCTAATGGCACCATTGGTGTCATGATCTTTTTTGTATTGAGCGGTTTCCTAATCACCCGGATTCTGCTAACCAACCGGAATCAACTCGACGCGGGGAAAGGCTCACTTGGCACCACGTACCGGAATTTCTTTGTCCGGCGGGCGTTGCGAATTTTTCCTCTGTATTACCTGGTCATCACGGCTGTACTACTTCTTATTCCGCAGGCGTCGGATATCGATGAGCATCCGCTCTACTACTATCTGTACGGGTATAATATTCTACTCAACCAAACCGGCAACTGGGCTGACGTGCTGTCGCCGTTCTGGACACTGGGCGTTGAGGAACAGCTCTATCTGGTCTGGCCCTGGATCGTTCTGCTGACGCCCCGCGCTTATTTTCGCTGGGTAATTGTAGCCATGGTTATTACTGGGGTTGTCTTTCGGGGATATAGTTATACGCAGGGGCAGCTGGATGGCGTACTAGCTCCGGCCAGCTTTGATGCTTTTGGTTTGGGCGCGTTATGGGCCTACGTCGTTACGGAGCGGCCGAATACGCTTCCGAACGTCAATAAGTTACTATCAGTTGCCGCAGCCTTGGCCCTGATTGGTTTTGTAAGTCTGTCGCTGTTGCCTGGCGATCACGTGCTGGTAGTTCTATTTCAGCGTCTGATGATTTCGGTGCTTTCGCTGTTTCTGGTTGCCAGCGCCAGTATGGGCGTGAAAGGCCTTGGCGGAAAAATACTGAATAACAACGCATTACAGTACATCGGCCGAATCAGTTACGGCATTTATGTCTTTCATATGCTTGTTCCTGGGTATATTGTCCCCTTGTTGTTTCGGCTGACTAACCGTTTGGGTCTATCGGTCACACTAGGATACTGGTCTCACCGGCTATTTAGTCTGGCAGTATTATTGGTGCTGGCTTCGGTATCCTGGTATGCCTTTGAAAAACCCATCAATCAATTGAAACGTTATTTTTCGTATGATGCAGGGAAAAGTGAGGGATAGTTCGGTGACGTTCACTTCTTCATTTCTCCGATTTTGATACATGACCATTGCGTTTACCATTTGCTCCATCAATTACCTGGCTCAGGCGCGAACCCTGGGGGAATCATTACGTGTAACCAATCCGGACTACACCTATATTATTGGGTTGGTTGACAGACTTGATGGGGCCAACCTACCGGCTAATCTGGTACCCGACTTTCCAATGCTGGAGGTCGACAAGATTAATATCCCCGACTTTTCGGCTATGTGCGATCGGTATGATATTACCGAGCTTAACACGGCCGTGAAGCCCTTTTACATTGATTATCTCTACGAAACGTATCCGGAAGCAAACAGCGTGATCTATTTCGATCCGGATATCATCGTTTTTCAACCCTTAGAACAGCTCAACCAAGCACTCACGCACTACAGCCTGGTTTTGACACCCCACACCTGCTCACCAACGCCAGACTGGGAGCGACCTAACGAGCAGCATCATCTCAACACGGGTATCTTCAATCTGGGTTTTATCGGATTACGTAACGACGAGACGGCCCGAAGTTTTGTTAACTGGTGGAAAGATCGACTGGTGTACGAATGCCGAATCGACCTGTGTGCCGGACTGTTCGTCGACCAGCACTGGGTTAATTTTGCCCCAGTGTACTATGACAACGTACTGATCGATCAGCATTTAGGTTATAACGTAGCCTATTGGAATCTGCACGAGCGCCGGGTTTCAAAAAATGAGGCTGGGGAGTGGATCATCAGTCCGATGAACTTAAGTCAGCAGACCGGTCAGTTTCCACTTCAATTTTTTCACTTCAGCGGCTACAATCCGTACAAGCCGGACGAGATTTCAAAGTACCAGACGCGGTACACGTTTACGGATCGCCCGGATACTCGTCCGCTGTTTGATCTGTACCGGAGTCAGTTGATCCATCACCAGAATGATAAATACAGTCAGTATCCATGCGTATACATTAAACCGCCCGCTGTTTTACGCTACAAGCGCGTTCGGAAGGCACTTAAAGCGCCGTTTGAGCGCATCATTCATGCACTAGAGTCCCGATAATTATGGTCGTATCGCATCCAAAGGGGTCTAGTTTCCGAGCGCTCTGGACACACCGATATTATAAATACACGCACATAATTGGCAAATACCGCTCGTACGCAGCGAAGTACCGCCAATTACGTCGATTGAAAAATACCCTGGGTGGAAAGCCTTTAGTTGCTATTATCCTCTCCGAGCAGATGGGTGACATTATAGCCTGCGAACCCGTAGCGCGTGAAGTACGTCGGCGTCACCCGGATGGGCACATCATCTGGGTCGTGAAGGCAGCCTACGCCGAGCTGGTAAAATATCACCCGGACCTGAATGGCTATCTGATCGAGAAATGTCCCAGCGAACGCATGATGCTGATTCGATCAGGCATTTACGATCAGGTTTATAACCTGCACATTTCTCACCGAAAATGTAAATACTGCCCCGAAGATATCGTCAATCCCACCGCCGATGCCATCGATCTGACCTTCGACAATTATTACCACCGTGGGAATCTGCTTTACATGTTCTCCCAGGCGGCAGGACTACTGGCCCTGGATGAGCAACCTCGGATGTATATTCCGGACAGCGTCAAGCAGCAGATTAATGCGCTGAATCTCCCAACGGAGGCCATCGTCATTCACACCCAGTCCAGCCACATCGCGCGTGACTGGCCCGCCGACAACTGGAACCGGCTGGTTAGCTGGATGCTGGCGACCTACCCCAACCCGATTATTGAGGTAGGGATTCAACCCATGGTCACTGTCGATCATCCCCGCTTTATTAATCTATGCGGCCGGTTAAGTCTGTTGGAAACCGCAGAAGTCATCCGCCGGGCCCGGCTCTTTATCGGTATTGATAGCGGACCGGCTCACATGGCGAATGCTGGAAACACAGAGGGGATTCTCCTGCTGGGAAAACTTTTTGACTTTGTCGACTATATGCCCTATTCCGGCCGTTACAAACGGGGCGAGGGCGTTACGATCTTAAATAACTTCGACCAGCCCTGTGCTACTCTCCCTTATGACTGGGTAGAGAAGGCCGTACAGAAACATTTGGGCCATTCAGTATAAGTATGAAGCCAGCCTCACCGGTCAGCGTTGCCGTTGTTATACCCGCCTACAAAGAGCATCTGTCTGACTATGAACGCATTTCGCTAACGCAATGTCAGCGAATTCTGGGTCATTACCCCATCTACTTAGTCACTCCGCAGTCACTTGACGTTTCGGATTACAAGGAAATATGTCCAAATTTGCAGGTACGTTCGTTCGACAGCAGCTACTTTTCCAGCATTCAGTCTTATAATCGACTGATGGTGTCAGCGGAATTTTATCAGGCGTTTACGGACGTAGAATACATTCTGATTCACCAGTTGGATGCCTTCGTCTTTCAGGATGATCTGGCTGATTGGTGCCGTCGGGGGTACGATTATATCGGGGCTCCCTGGCTACGGGATCGCGATTATACGGGTAGACTCGACGAATTGTGGTTTACTGTGAAAAAGAAACTGGCGACGTTGGCTGGTCTTAAAAAGGTAGATGGGATAACTCCGCGTGAGATCATTAGCCTCAACAGCGTGGGAAATGGAGGTTTTTCATTACGTCGTGTGTCGTCGATGTTACAGTACCTCCCCCGTTACCAGCAGAAAATAGCTCAGTATGAGCAGTTTCAGCAGGACCAGTACAACGAAGATATTTTTTGGAGCATTGAAATAAATCGTTACTGGCCGAATTTACGTATTCCTTCCTATCGAAGAGCCCTCCATTTCGCCATCGAATTCTATCCACAATGGGCTGTTGAACATTACAATAACGGAAAACTTCCCTTCGGCTGTCACGCCTGGGACATTCATGGAACAGCCTACTGGCGACCTATTTTCGCCCGGTACGGCTACCAAATTTAATGTAGTAATGACGGAACCAGTCCGACCAACAATCTCAATTGCGCTGTGCACCTACAACGGGGAAACGTACCTTCCCACTCAGTGGCAGAGTCTACTCGACCAGCAGCAATATCCGGACGAAATTGTCATCTGCGATGATCGCTCCACCGACGGCACCGTGGCTCTGCTCCGGCAACTAGCTGCCGAAGCACCGTTCCCGGTGCGTATCCTGGAGAATCAAACGCAGTTGGGATATAATAAAAACTTTGAACAGGCTCTGTCGGAGTGCACCGGCGACCTGATTTTTATCTGCGATCAGGATGATTACTGGTTCCCGGAAAAAATCAACGCTATGACGAGTTACATGGTGGATCGTCCTGCCCTTCAGCTGGCTTTCTGCGATGCCTGGGTTACGGACGAGGAGTTAAAAGGACGCCAAATCCGGTTCTGGGAGCGCGTCAACTTCGACGCGAACGTACGCCAGCGCTGGAACGACGGTGAAACGATGGAAGTCATGCTGGACGGCAACCGGGTTATGGGCTGTGCATCGGTTTTACGCCGGAGCTTTTTGAAAACGGTTTTGCCAATTCCGGAAGCAATCCCTGGCTACATCTACGACGGCTGGCTGGCTCTGGTTGGAGCAGCCGATAATACGATCGCGTTTATTGACCAACCCCTCCAGTTGTATCGGACCCATGTCCAGCAACAGGTTGGCGTACGGGAGCAGCCTCCGCTGGAACAGATTCGCGTGCGAGATCGATTCGGACGGGATCGATCCAAAAAGCTGGCTCCTCTTTTAAAGAAAAAAGAACAGCTTGATGCCATAAATCAGCTTCTCTCCGCTCGCGTCGCCCGCAATGCACCGGGTTTAGTTCAGCTACGCCGTCGACTGGCGCATTTTACGATGCGCAGTTGTTTACCCCAGAATCGGTTTGCCCGCCTTGTCCCTATCCTCACGGGGCTAAGCCATGGCAATTACAACCGGTATGCAGAGGCAGCCGCGAACTGGTATGCCCCATATCTGGCTGCTTTTGGTGATCTTTTTGAATGAGTAAAGAAAGTCTTTTTCCAGCGTGTTACTAACGATCTGTACCATCCGCCAGTTGCCCCAGGCGTTGACATTAGGCAACAGCTTTTCTGAGTACGCCCCCCCGTCTGATGGTACCTCGCCGACGGTGTTAATTGGCCTCGTTGACGACCCCAGGCAACTTCCTACTGATTTTGTATCGCCTTATCCCATTCTGCCGGTAGCTGATATTCTAACTAAGGCCGAGTTACGCACGCTATCCGGTCTATACACACCAACGGAGTTTGCAGCCGCCTGCAAGCCCCGTTTCATCCAGGAGGCTTTCCAGCGGTATCCATCCGTTTCAACGCTACTGTACGCCGATCCGAATATTCGCTTTTACAGTTCCGTGGATTCTGTTTACTCGGAACTGGCAGACGCCAATATTCTACTGACCCCTTATATCACTCGAAAACAGACTGATCTGCTTGCTGACGGTCAACCAGCGTGGCCTGACGAGAAATTTTTTCAGAACATCGGCTTGTACAATTCCGATTTCCTGGCGTTACGTCGCTCAACCGAAACCAGCCGTTTTTTAGACTGGTGGCAGGATCGCACGCAACAGCGCGCTTATATCAACTATTGCGAAGGCTTGTGTATTGATCAGATCTGGCTGATGCATGTTCCTGTTTTTTTCAAGGGGGTAAAAGTAATAAAGCAGCTAAGCTGGAATCTGGCTCTTTGGAACCTGCCCGAACGGATCATCCGCCAGGCTGGTGCTGACTGGCTAGTGACTGGCGTGGGGGGCACTCACACCGAGTCCATCTGCTTTGCCAATTTCAAAGGCCTCTTCAACATGGATGAGGGCTTTTTCCCAAATCAAAATCGATTAATTCTGAGTGAACGCCCTTACGTGGTGGCTCTTCTAAACGAATACAAACGGCATGTTTCGTCCCAGGAACATACCATCCAGGCCCCCCCCGTGGCCTACGGACGCCAGGTATCGCCACTTGTCTTACGAGGTTGGCGCAAGACTACGGTTGAATCGTTGCGAGCCGTCGTCGATTTTATTGACCGATTACCGCTACCCGTATTCCGCTAATCGGGTGCCAGGACGAGTTGTCCAATAAAGTGGTACTTTTGCGGTTAAATGCCTTACCGGCAATTGCCAGAACCCAGTACTGGGTTTTTCTTTATGAAAGTCCTTTTCGACCATCAATGCTTTACGGGAGGAATGTACGGGGGGGTATCCCGCTACTTTTACGACCTGATGCGTTCCTTTACGCACATCCCGGACGTTGACTTTGATTTATCGCTGCTCCTGTCTAATAACGATTACCTGAATCGGGCCTCGTTCAGCAAGCATCTACGGTATCGCCGGTTTGCTCACACAAAACGGGTCAATCAGGCAGCATCGGCGTTGAACCGTATCAACAGCCTCCGGCAGATTAAAGCCGGTAATTTTGATGTTTTTCATCCAACGTATTACCACCGTTATTTTCTGGATACGATTGGCAAAAAACCATTCGTACTAACGTTCTATGATGCTGCCAGCGAACGCTACAAAGACCAGTACCCAGATCTGGGCGAAGGACTAACCCAGGTCAAACAGCAGTTACTCGACCGGGCTGACGCCGTTATTTCGATTTCCGACTTTACCAGCGAAGAATTACTTCGGTATTTTAAGGTAGATCCGGCCAAGATCAAAGTCGTCCATCTGGGTACAGAATTCAGTGAGCCCGCAATCAGGTCGGTTCGTCAACCCAAACCCGTCGATTTTCCCTACCTGCTTTTCGTGGGAAAACGGGAGTTATACAAGAACTTCAACGGGTTTTACCGCGCTATTCAGCCAGTCATGAAACGCCATCCGGATCTGCATCTGATCTGTGCGGGCGGTGGCACATTTACCCCAACTGAGCTGGCGACGTTCCAGGCAGCCGGCCTAAGCAATCGGACGCATTACCACCCGATTACCGATGCCAGTCTGATGGGACTCTATCAACACGCGTTAGCTTTCGTTTTTCCGTCGCTTAATGAAGGTTTTGGTATTCCGGTGCTGGAAGCCTTCAGCGGTAACTGCCCGGTCGTACTCAGCGATCGAACGTCGTTACCCGAAGTAGGTCAGGACGCTGCGTTATATTTTGATCCCGACGATGACGAATCAGTTGCCGATGCCATTGAGCGCGTAGTGACCGATGCGTCATTACGAGAATCGCTACGCCAGAAAGGCGATCTGCGCCTGCGCGATTTTTCCTGTGACAAAACGGCTCGGCAAACGCTGGAGGTCTACAAATCGCTCTGCTAACGATATGGCTACATCAACAGAATCGTTACGTACGTTCGTAACCCGACCTTACCAACCGAAGCTCAACGCCGACACGGCTAAGAAGTACCCTAAGTTAACCATCGTTACGCCCTCGTTTAATCAGGCTCATTATCTGGAACGGACGATCCTCAGTGTCTTGAACCAGCAGTACCCCAATCTGGAATACCTGATTATCGATGGTGGTTCAACGGATGGTACGCTGGAGATTATTAAGAAGTACGAACCGTATCTGGCGGGTTGGGTTAGCGAAAAAGACCGGGGTCAAACGGACGCCATCAACAAAGGCTTCCGAATGGCCACGGGCGACTATGTAGCCTTTCAAAACTCGGACGATGTTTTTGCTCCGAACGCACTGCACCGAGTTGCTCAGGCCTGGCAAAAGGACCAGAACATCGATGTTTTTTTCGGCGACATGTACATTACCGATGAGCAGGACGTTATTCTGGAAGAGCTACGGGCACCAGATTTCTGCGCGGAGTGTCAGGTATACGAGGGGATGCAGGTGTTCAACCAGGCGCTGTTCATCAAGCGAAGTCGGCTGGATCAGTTCGGCCTGCTTGATGAGAGCCTTCGGTTCGTGATTGATTACGAAATCGTAGCCCGGCTGGGCGTTCAGCCAGGCATGCGATTTCAGCATATCGACGGCTTCTGGGGCGGCTTCCGGGTGCAACCCGATGCTAAATCATCAACCATTGCCCATATAGGCCAACAGGAGCACCAGCAGGTGAAAGAAAAATACAAGCCCTTTCTCCGCTCGCGTTTGAGTGAGTCTTTCTGGTTACGGTACTGTCGCCTGCGTAAGTTGTTTACGTTCGTTTTACAGGGTAATTTTGGTTACGTGCGTCACCGGCTTCAACTCCGTCGCCGATCAGCGAGTCAATCGTAGTGCAGAACATGGCCATCAGGCCTGCATAGCATAAAGCAGCCATGAACAAGTTAATAAATTTAGTACGGACGCTCGACTACGCGAGATTGGTGCTTGGCATCTGTATTCTCGTTGACGGCTATCCGCTGATCTTCTTCTTTCGGGATGCGCTGAAGCTAGCTCCGGGAAGCACGGCCTTTACGGCTGTCGCTTTGGCAGCTGGGTTAGTGTTGATGGTTCCTTTTACGTTTCTGCGTCGGCTCTACCGGCCTAACGAAACGATGTTTTGGATGGGGGTTACCTTTATCCTGCTTTCCATCGCGTACATGTTTCTTTTCAACGGCGTACCTGGCTTTCAGGATACCGGAAAAGACATGATCTACTACGCCTACGCTTTGATTTTCTTTTTTCTACTGATCAATATTCCGAATGATGTAGTCCGGGTTTTCATTCCGGTCGTTGTGTTGTTCACGCTGGTCTCCAACCTTGGATTAATCTATTCGCTGATTACGAACCCAAACTGGGTCGTTGGTCAACGCGCGACGATCACACTAGGCGATGATGATTCGGGAGGAAACCCGCACGTATTTTCCCGGAATGCGTTTATGGGACTTATCGCCTGCGCAATATGGCTACTTCGCGCCCAGACACCAGTTCTTCTTAAGTTGTTTGCCTTGTTCGCGGGTGCGGTCAATTTAGCCATTCTGGTACTGACCCAGACTCGGTCGGCCATTGTGGCGCTGATTCTCGCCGTGATCTTCTTTGCGTACTTTAACGTTCGTCCCGCTCAAATCCGGGCTACCGTCCGAGGACTGGCAAAACCAATACCGATTGCGGTCATGGCCCTTGGCTTTGTTGCCCTGATCTTCTTCCTGCGTCGGTATTACGACACGTACGGTATTCTGTACGGCTACGTAATGAACTTCATGGAACGCAACCTGGAGAACGTATATGCCGTATTGGGTCTCAAAGCCCAGGGAGCTGCTTATACGGCTACGCTGGATGCGTCGGCGGCCAACCGATCCGTCAGTGCGACTTTCTTTTCAAACGTACTGGTCGGGCACATGCATATGCTTATCCTCGGCTTTGGCTACAAGTTTCTGTATCTGGACGTACCAGTTCTGGAAGCGCTTACCAACCAGGGGATCATTGGCTTCATTCTGTTCGGTGGCGTTAATTTGCTTTGCCTGTACCACGCCGTCCGGATTATGAGCTATAACCCCAATCCGCTCAGTGTCTTTCTGGCGTATTTTTTCATGTTGGTGCTGGTGCAGATTTTCACTAACGGCCGACCGTACGAAATCTCATTCTGGTTCCCGCTAGCCCTGATGACCCGTTTTCTGGGCGTTGAACATCTTTTCCCCGATCATCTCTCGGACGATGCTGTCCCAACCGTTGACGAAGAATTTGCCGTCGTTCCTAAACCGGCTTAGACGGTACCGACACGGTTTTATTTATGCGCATTTTAATTGTTCACAACATACTTTGGGCGCATTACAAGTCCACTGTTTTTCAGGCCCTACAACGGCTAGTCTATACCAAGGCAGATCTTACCCTCAAAGTTCTTCAAATTGCCCGTAACGAACGTTCCCGGGCGGGATTAGAACACCTGGCGGATAAGCATACACCTACGTATCAATACGAGTATTTGTTACTCTTTGACCGATTTCTCGAAGACGTCACGCTACGCGAGCGGCTGACGGAGCTTTGGCAACAGGCCAGGACTTTTCGACCAGACGTGATTACCCTAACGGGCTACTATGATCCAGCTCAATTGCTTCTGCTTCTCTGGGCCAAACGCAAGGGTATCCGGGTAGTGATGCAGATCGAAAGCACCGCTGCCGACCACCAGCGACGGGGAATAAAGGAGCGTTTCAAGCAGTGGGTGTTTAGTCAATGCGATGGATTCTTCTGCTTCGGCAGTCAATCGGCCAATTACCTGCTTCAGTTGGGCGTTCCTGAACGTAAAATTCTGTTGCGCAAGAATGCCGTCGATAACGACGTGTTAGCCTCGGCTTACCAGCAAGCGTTAGTGACCCGGCAAGAGCGCCAGCAGCAACTTGGCTTACGCCCCAACAATTTTATTTTTGTTGGTCGGCTAATTGGCTTCAAGAACCTACCCGCCTTATTGCAGTCGTTTGCGGCTGCCCGGCAGCAGACCACTCACTCGTCGGACTGGGGTCTGTTGATACTAGGCGAGGGAGAGGAACTAGCTACGTTGACTACTCAGCGAGAGACGCTTGGGTTAACGGATGCCGTTACCTTTTTACCCGGTCAGCCGTGGTTCCGGGTACCAGAGATGCTGGCGCTGAGCAATGTACTGGTCTTGCCCAGTACCTCAGAGCCATGGGGGTTAGTTGTCAACGAGGCCATGGCCTGTGGTCTGCCCGTGATTGTGTCGAATCGGTGCGGCTGCGTGGCTGATTTAGTTGATGATGGAAAAACTGGCTTTGTTTTTGATCCGACTCAGCCAGATGAGCTAACGCAGCAGCTACGTCAATTTATGGACGGGCGTGTTGACGTAGCCCGACTAAGTCAGGCAGCCAAAGAACGTATCGCCCACTATTCCCCTGCCGCCGTGGCGGGAGAAATGCTGGCGGGCTTTACGAAAATCACTTCAGCTTAATTTCTTTTCGCGGCATTTATGCGCATTCTTGATATCTGTGCCTACACTTGGCAGGCAGGCGGTCCACCGAAAATCATCTTCGATCATACGCAGGTTGCCCTTCGCCACGGCCATCAGGTCGATATTCTGAGTCCGTATTCACCCGGCGAAACACCTTATCCCGTTCCCGAAGGGGCCCGCTTAATTCTCTGCAAACGCACGCCGATTATCAGCCGTTTTTTCCGGGAAGTCTCGGGAGAGTTATACCAGTATCTGAAGCAGCACATTCACGAATACGATATTGTTCACTGTCATGGTTTATGGCACTTTGGTACGTTAGCGCCGTTCATGCTGGACAATAAAGTTCCGAAAGCGGTCACCATTCACGGGGTGCTGGATCGCTGGGCGTACAACAATAACAACTGGAAAAAGAATATCATCGATAAGCTGGCTCAAAAAGCTTACCTGCGTCGGGCTAGTCTGGTCCAGATCAACAACACCGACGAACGCGAAGACTTGTTACGTTACCTGGGCGAGCAGCATCCGAACGTCGTCATCATCCCCAACGGGGTCAAGATGAGCGATTTCATTCAGCTACCGCCAACGGGTACGTTCCGGCAGAAGTTCAATATTCCCATCGACAAGAAGCTGGTCCTCTTCATGAGTCGGCTCAATAGTAAGAAAGGACTGGATCTGTTACTGCCCGCCTTTCGGGACTATGTAAAGGATCACCCTAATGCAGTCCTGGTACTAGCTGGTTCGGATGACGGTTACGAAGCGACGGCCCGTACCTTTGTTGAGCAGCACAACCTGAGTGATTCAATCCGGCTGGTTGGCATACTGACTGGCGACGACAAAAAATCCGCCCTGGCCGACGCCGACCTATTTACCCTTCCCTCCTATTCCGAAGGGTTTTCGATGGCGGTACTCGAAGCGATGGCCGCTGGTATTCCCGCGCTCGTGTCGGACCGAGTTGGCTTTGGCGAAGCTATTCGTGAGCACGAAGCTGCCGGACTAGTCGAACTGAACCCCGAAAGTGTCAGAGCTGGTCTGGAACGAATGCTGAGTAACGATGCCCTCCGGCAACAAATGAGCCAGAACGCTACAAACCTGCTGAAAACGCAGTATGACATTGACATCGTAGCGAAACGGTTACTGGACACTTATGAACTGGTATTACGCAACAAGCGATAGTTTTCCGACCTGACTGCGTTCAATAGCTTCCCGGTACGCGTCGGACAGTTTATTGGCCAGTACGTCAATATCGCATTGTTCGTCAATCATTCGCTGCGCATTTTTCCCTAATTGATCCCCTTTCTCTGGATTGGTGAGCAAATACGTCAGTCCATCGTACACTGACTGTTCGGTTGGCTCGCATAAATGCGCAGCTTCGTACTGACGAATGTAATCGCCGAAGCCAACGTGTTCCGTTAGTAAAGTCGGAAGGCCAGCGGCCAGTGCTTCAAGGGCGGCAATAGCAAAGCTTTCTGAATAGGTAGGCAACGTAAATAGATCAGCGTCCACAAAAGCAGCCAGCTTTTGTTCTTTGATCAACATGCCGGGTAAGGTTACACACGCCTGAAGCTTATTCTTCTGAATGTATTGCTCAATCTCAGTAAGATAGCCGTCATCAGGACCGGCTAATACAAGATGTATATCATCCCGCTCTGCCTTCAATCTAGCAAAAGCAGGCAGCAGCCTATCCAATCCTTTCTTTACGTTCAATCGACTCAGAAATAGGATAACTTTTTTATCCTGACCAATCCCAAATGCTTTTCTAAACGAACCGCGAACAGGTAAATTTTTAAATTCAGCAGGTCGCAAACCATTCGGAATGATTGTTACGTGCGGGCGGGTATGTCCTAGATACCGTTTTACGTCTTCGACTTCGGACTGGTTATTGACATGAACAGCGGCCGTATTAGCGGTCCACTGACGTTGACCCAACCAGGACATCAGTTGTTTTTTCCAGTGTCCCTGCTTCATGGCCCATTGATCGAGCAAACCATGCGTTGTCATCAGTTTGGGCGGGGTCAATCCGAGAGCGTACGGCGCTACACTGCCAAAGTGCCAGAGCCCATGCACATGAATCAGATCAAACCCGTTCCCGTGACTTTTCAGGTAGCGCCAAAGATCAATGGAAAACTCGGGGAAGAAGCGACTAAACCAATGACGCGGTACAGGTATAACCGTTACACCAGGAGCAGTATCATAAACAATATCGTTCGGCGAAACAGGAGTTAGGATTGTAATTTCGTGGCCATTGGCGGCATGAACGCGGGTGTGATCAAAAATCATTTTGGCCGGTCCGCCTATGGCCCATGTATAGGCGCAGATGTGTAGTATTTTCATCTAAGGTACAGAAACAAGTAAAAAATAGTACTTGAATTAGTAGTTGTTTATGAACGAGAGATAATTAGGTCTGATGGAAGATGAATAAGCCTCACAAGGCCGATTACATTACTGAAATTTCACTGAGGCAAAGTTACGATGAGAAGTAAGTCAGCACGTTTCTGATTGAGACAGATTCTTTTCTGATTTGGACAGTTTTTGGTCAGCCTCGTAACACAATCCAAAAAATAATGCGGTGACGAGCTATTAGTCTCCTGCTTGACGTTGCCTGGTGTAATGGTTCCCCACTGTGTAGAAAAGCAACACTGACATTTTTTCCCCCATAAAAAAAGTTATAATATTGCGTTATTTATTGGACTTTATAACGGCGACCCGAATAGTACGTTGTACTTAGTAAAGTAGCTGTTTGTCAGGTCCTTCTCGCAGACTTTGCTCCCGAATCCATGGCCGACGTATCGGTTATTATTCTGACCTTCAACGAAGAAAAACACATTGCCCGGTGTCTCAAGAGTTTACAGCTCTTCACTGACAAGATATTTATTGTTGATTCGTTTTCGACTGATCAAACGGTCGACATTGCCCGGTCGATGGGGGCCGTCGTCGTTCAAAATCCATGGGTCAACTACGCCACCCAGTACAATTTTGGCATTGCCCATACCCCCTTTCAGACAAGCTGGCTGATGCGGATGGACGCCGATGAGTACGTCCTGCCCGAGCTAGCCAATGAGATCAACCAAAAACTGGCAACGCTCCCCGCTGACGTAGCTGGTATTCACGTCAAACGGCGGGTTATGTTTTTCGACCGCTGGATGCGACACGGTGCTTACTACCCCATCTGGTTAATGCGGCTCTGGCGACGGGGTCAAGGGTTATGTGAAGAACTCTGGATGGATGAACATATCAAACTGTCCGAATCCAAGGGGCAAGCCGCCAAAACTATTCAGTTTGAGCATGACCTGGTCGATCATAACCTGAACAACCTGACCTGGTGGACGCAGAAGCACAACCTCTACGCCATTCGGGAGGTCATTGACCTGCTAAACATCAAGTACAATTTTGACGACGTGGAGCGGGTTGAACCAAACCTGTTCGGAGCGCAGGACCAGCGAACACGCTATTTGAAAATGAAATACGCATCGCTCCCCCTGTTTACCCGACCCATCCTGTATTTCCTGTACCGCTATATCGGGCGGTTAGGTTTTCTGGACGGTCGGCCCGGCCTGATCTGGCATTTTTTGCAGGGGCTCTGGTACCGTTTTCTCGTTGACGCCAAACTGTTCGAAGCATACTTCCACGCGGGGCGGGACAAGGAAGCGCTGATTCAATATTTTCAGCAGCAGTACGGAAAAAACCTGAGACCAGCTCCGGCCCACTCTACCGATAAAACAGCCAACCGTGAACGTATCAATGACTAGTATGTCCGGTATTCAGGAAGGGAAAACAGATTTCTCTCGCTACAACATCGACTGGTATAAACCAGGTCCGCGCTGGAAGATCGTGCTCTGGTTTTTGGTCAATGCGGTGGTCATCAAAACCTATTTACCCATTCCCGTTTCGGTCAAACGGTGGGTGCTACGTTTGTTTGGTGCTCAACTTGGGCAGGGCGTTGTTATCAAACCGGGCGTGAGTATAAAGTACCCCTGGTTGCTTAAAACGGGCGATCACGTCTGGATCGGTGAGCAGGTCTGGATTGATAACTTGAGCGAGGTTGTGATTGGCAGTCATGTCTGTCTTTCGCAGGGGGCTCTGATCCTGACGGGCAACCACGATTACCGGCAGCCTACGTTCGATCTGACCACCCGCCCCATTACGCTGGAAGACGGCGTCTGGATTGGAGCGAAAGCGGTGGTATGCGCGGGAGTAACCTGTCATTCCCACTCGGTACTAGCTGTCAACTCGGTCGCTTCGCGGTCTTTGAAACCCTATGGTATCTACCAAGGCAATCCCGCCGTCTTCGTCCGGCAACGTCACATCAACGCATGAAAGTATCTCTCATTACTGTTGTCTACAACGGCGCTGCACATATTCGGGACTGTATCGAGTCGATTCTGACACAGACGTATCAGGACATAGAGTACATCGTTATTGATGGCAACTCAACCGACGGAACCGTTGACATAGTCCGGTCGTATGGCACCAAAATTGCCAAGTTTATTTCAGAACCGGACAAAGGCTTATATGATGCCATGAACAAGGGGATTGGTATGGCTACCGGCGACGTGATTGGTATTCTCAATGCGGATGATTTTTACCGACATGAGCGGGTAATCGAGAATATGGTAGCTACGTTTGAGCGCACGGGCAGCGACGCTGTTTACGGCGATCTGCTGTATGTCGACCGAGTTAACCCGCAGCAGATAAAGCGATACTGGCGCTCGGGACAATTCAGTGGCAATAATTTCCTTTGGGGCTGGATGCCGGGCCACCCGACATTTTTTGCCAAGCGGTGGTTGTACGAAACATACGGTCTCTTCCGGCTTGATATGAAGAGTGCCGCTGATTACGAACTGATGTTACGTTTTGTGCACAAGCATAAGACCAAACTGGGGTACATGAATGAGATCACCATTGTCATGCGGGCTGGTGGCATCAGCAATAGCACGCTTAAAAACCGCCTGCGGGCTAACAACGAAGACCGGCTGGCCTGGGAATTGAACGAACTTAAACCCTATTTCTTTACCCTTTGGCTGAAGCCACTACGTAAGCTGGGGCAGTTTATTACGAAACCCCGGACGTAAACAGCAGGAAGCCGCCCCCAGGAAAAGGTACCGTTTAATCAAATTACTCTTGTATACCGTAGTAAACCATTGACTTTTACACCCGTCCGCTCGTCACTATAGCCATCCGATCAAGTTGGCCACTCCACAAACCGAAGCAGGACACTCGGTACGGTATACAAGCTACTAAACCGCTATTGTATGAATCTTGACTTACTCGTTGCTTTTCTGCAGCATAAATTCGACGACGAGCTGTTTACCCTGGGCCTTTACCAGTGTATTCTCTCGTTTCTGGTCGCCTGCTTCGTTGCCGTCATTTCGATTCCGGTAATCATCAAAATTTCTGAGTTGAAGTCCCTGATGGAAAAGCCTGGCGAACGTCGTGCCCACACTACCCCAACTCCAACGTTTGGCGGCATCGCGATCTACGCCGGTATCCTGATTGCTTATTTTTTGTGGCCTAGCATTGACCAGACGGATGTTTATCGCACGACGCTCTCCGTGGCGGGTATGACAATCCTGTTTTTTATTGGTATCAAAGATGACCTGGTGGGTATCGACCCAAATAAGAAGATTCTGTTTCAGGTCATGGCAGCCCTGATTCTGATTTTCTTTGGTGACCTACGCGTTGATTACTTATACGGCATTATGGGTTTTCACCATATTCCGCCCTTTTTCAGCATCATCCTCACCTGCTTCATCTTTATCGCGCTGACCAATGCCCTCAACCTGATCGACGGCATCGATGGCCTGGCAGGTGGCATCGCCATGATTGCCAGCGTTACGTTCGGGGCCTGGTTCCTGCTCACCAACCATTTTGCCATGGCTAGCCTGGCCTTTACGTTGGCGGGTGCCCTGATTGGTTTTCTGCGGTTCAATTTTTCGAACACCAGCAAGATTTTCATGGGGAATACGGGCTCGCTGATTCTGGGCTTTCTACTGGCGTTTTTTGCGGTGCGGTTTGTTAACCTGAACGTGTCGTTCCGCTACGAGCCAACGGCTTTTTTCAACGCACCGATCATCGCCATCGTCATTCTGATTATTCCTATTTTTGACACGTTACGTGTATTTCTGGTACGGATTCTCTCCGGTCGTTCGCCTTTCTCTGCCGATCGAAATCACATGCACCACATCTTGCTGGACAGTGGTCTATCGCACATTCAGACAACCGTCGTTTTGTGTGGGACGTCATTAGTCAATACGGTACTGTTTTTTTTACTTCACCGCAACATTACGAACACACAGTCGCTATTTATTCTGGCCGCTTTGTTCGGGCTTTATATGCTCACAAGCTTTGGTCTCAAAATGCGGATTATGTACCTCACGACTCATCCGCGTCGGCGCCGGGCGATTCTGCGTCGGGAACTCCAGAATGGAATTTCAGGCCGCCGGATTGTTGATTACTTGTAAGCAATAGGATCTCTATTCACAAGCCCGCCGGATTAGTCCGACGGGCTTTTTCATTGATCATCATGTGAGTAAGAAAACTGGAACGGAACCCGACCGGCTGATTTTTTGTAATTTTGCGGAATACAACAATGACTGTGAAAAAAGTTGCTTTCTATACACTCGGCTGTAAGCTGAATTTTTCCGAAACCTCAACCCTGGCCCGTCTAATGGAGGACCAGGGGTATGAGCGGGTAGAATTCAATCAGCAGCCCGATATCTTCATCATCAACACCTGCTCCGTAACCGACAATGCCGACAAGAAATGCCGGAAGATTGTTCGGGAAGCGCAGAAGATAAACCCGGATGGCTACGTAGCTATTCTGGGCTGTTACGCTCAACTCAAGCCCAAAGAAATCTCTGAGATTCCGGGGGTAGATGCGGTGCTGGGGGCAGCGGAGAAATTCCGTCTGGTCGAACTGATGCCAACCTTTGAAAAGGTCCAAAGCGGTCAGCACGCCCGGATTTTCAATTCACCCATCGAACATGCCATCGAGTACCACGCGTCGTACTCGCTCAACGACCGGACACGGACTTTTTTGAAAGTGCAGGATGGCTGTGACTACCCCTGCGCGTATTGCACCATTCCGCTGGCGCGGGGTAAAAGTCGGTCGGATACGGTAGCAAACGTGGTGCGGGCAGCCCGTGAGATAGCCGGACGGGGGCGGGCCACAGGTGCGGTCAAGGAGATCGTACTGACGGGAGTCAACATCGGCGATTTTGGTCTGATCGATGGCATCCGTCACGAAACGTTCTTTGATCTGGTGAAAGCACTGGACGGGGTAGACGGTATCGAACGGTTTCGGATTTCCAGCATTGAGCCGAATCTACTCACCGACGAAATTATTGCGTTTGTCGCGCAGTCCAAACGCTTCGTTCCTCATTTTCACATTCCTCTTCAGTCGGGTAGCAACCGCGTGCTTGGCCTGATGCGCCGTCGGTATAAGCGAGAACTCTACGCCGATCGGGTGGCAAAAATAAAGGAACTCATGCCCCACGCCTGCATTGGCGTCGACGTCATTGTGGGTCATCCCGGTGAAACCGACACGGAGTTCAAAGAGACGTATATGTTTCTGAACGAACTGCCAATTTCTTACCTGCACGTCTTTACGTATTCCGAACGACCTAATACTACCGCCTTATTGATCAAGCCGGTGGTACCGGGCCATGTCCGGGCTGAACGCTCGAAGATGCTCCATATTCTATCGGACAAGAAACGACGGGCTTTCTACGAAACCCAGCTTGGCCGCAAGGCTACGGTTCTGTTCGAAGAGGATGTAGACGATGGTATGATGCAGGGTTTTACCGAAAACTATGTTCGTGTCGTAGCCAAATACGATCCGCTCTTGATCAATGAAATTATGGAGGTTCAATTGGCAGACATCAATGCCGATGGGCTGGTTAACGTAACAGAAGTACCCCAAGCCGTAGCGGCTTTGGCTCAATAATCAGCCTGTCGAGTAACGCGGCTCAAGCAGGCATTTCTTAGGAACAAAAACGGCGACAGAACCAAATTTTGGTTCTGTCGCCGTTTTTGTTCTCTCAAAAAGGAAACCGCCCCTAAAAGGAGCGGCTCCGTGAGTACAACAAAACCACAGTAAAACTGCCTAGCTTTCATGCCGAACAGGGTTACCTGTGGCTCTGTCGTTGTTTCTTAGATTATGCTTCAATCAGGAATTCATCGTGCTGGCTGATGTCCAGACCTTGTTGCTCGTCTTCGTCCGTCACCCGTAGTGGCAGAATCAGATCCGTAACTTTCAGGATCAGAAACGACATAACAAACGCGAACACCGATACGCCAACTAACGCAATCATGTGGTTGATGAACAGCGTCGTCTGACCAAACGCCAGTCCTTCACTGCCTTCGGCAACGGCAGAGTTAACACCATGACTGGCAAATATCCCCGTCATGACCATACCTACCATACCGCCAACACCGTGGCAGGGAAATACGTCCAGCGTATCGTCCAGCGTTGATTTAGAACGTAGGTGAGCAACCCCGTTTGATACCATAGCGGCAACCGTACCGATAAAGATCGAGGTAGGTACAGTTACAAAACCAGCGGCAGGCGTAATCGCTACCAGCCCGACGACAGCACCAATACAGAAACCAAGGGCTGATACCTTCTTCCCGCGGGCAGCGTCGAATAGTACCCAGGCCAGACCAGCGGCCGCAGCAGCCGTGTTTGTCGTAGCAAAAGCCGACGCAGCCAGTGGCGTTGCGCCTACGGCAGAGCCCGCGTTGAAGCCAAACCAGCCAAACCAAAGTAGGCCCGTACCCAGTAAAACAAATGGAATGTTAGCTGGTGGGAAGTAGCTTGCTTCCAGATGCGACCGCCGACGTTTCAGGTAAAGCGCGCCCGCCAGGGCAGCCCAGCCAGCCGACATGTGAACAACCGTTCCACCCGCGAAGTCAAGCACCCCTAACTTGAACAGAATTCCTTCTGGATGCCAGGTCATGTGAGCCAGTGGGGCGTATACAAATAAGCTAAACAGTATCATGAACAGTACGTACGACCGGAAGTTGATCCGCTCGGCCATCGAACCCGTTACGAGTGCGGGCGTAATAACCGCAAACTTCAACTGGAAGAACGCAAATACGACCAGGGGGATAGTAGCAGCCAGCGACCAGGGCTTACCATCCAGTACACCTTTAAACATGAAGTGATCCATTGGATTACCGATGAAACCACCAATCGACGTACCAAACGCCAGGCTGAAACCAACCACGACCCACAGAACGCTAATCACCCCCATGGCGATAAAGCTTTGCAGCATGGTCGAGATAACGTTTTTGTTATTCACCATACCACCGTAGAAATACGCCAGACCGGGCGTCATCAGCAATACGAGCGCTGTAGCAACGAGCATCCAGGCCGTATCACCCGAGTTAATACCTTCCGTCACAATTTGTGTCGGAACAGCAGGCATCAACACAGCCGCAATGCTGATAACCAGCAATATGGCTAAAGGAATGTACGTAGGTTTTTGCATGATAATTAAGGTTTTTTGTTGTACTGAATTATTGAAAACTAGGTTGTGAAAAAGAGAAATTTAAAACTTGAAGATAGCCGCCATACCCAGGGTTGCCTGCGATGGGGTCAGCGACCCATCACCCTTTTCGAACTTATCAGCCGAGTAGCTGTCGATTCGTAGTTCTGGCTTCAGCAGTACGTGGGCATCGGCCATGGTGATATTGCCTGTGATTGTGATTGAGTTGACACTTGCTCCGTTACCGGCCGCGTCGGTTAGCCCCCGCACACCACTTTTGTTATCGAACACCTCGTACCGGGCGCCCAGGCCAAACTTGTCCGTAAAGGCATAGTTTGAATAAACGGCCACCCCGCCCCAGGTCCGGGTAGATGATGGACCACCGGCTCCCTGGTAGTCACCTTTCTGAGCGCCCCGCGCGGCATTCAGTCCCAGAAAGAATTTTTCGGTAACCTGATACGTCGTCGTCAGGTCGAACAGGGAGTAGCTCGCATTGCTGGCCGGTACACCCGTTATGTCCTTTGAGGCTTCGTTTGATACAATCCCGTTCAGATAAACATTCCAGCCGGAAACGGGTGCGAAGAAGAACTGGCCGATTACCCCTTTCTTCTTGTTGTTGTCGACAATGTTATCGACGTTATTGACCAGACCCAGCATCAGATACGCCCGGTCGCTGAACACGTACTGCCCTTTCAAGCCAATGTGGTAGAACGGACCGTTGTTAAACAGGTTGGACAACGAGTAATTGTAATTGACGGGAGCATCAATTACCTCATAGCCGATGTGCGTACCGAATTGCCCCGCCGTGAATGTCAGTTTATTTGTTGCTTTGAACGTAATATAGGCCTGCTTAATCGCGAGTGCCGTTGAGCCGGGTGTTCCCAGCAGTGCTACGTTATTGCCGTAATTGCCCAGATCGGCAAATGGACCAAACGCCAGATCGAAAACGGCGTCTACTTTGTCGGCTGTGTAAGCAGCTTTGGCCTGCACCAGCCCAATTCCAAACTGACCAGACCGTTGATCGAACGCCCGAGCGTTCGGTGCCCCGTTGGCATTTAGCCCAAGATTGGACTGACTTGATGGATTATTGAAATTTCCGAAGTAATACGTATCCATATAGCCGGAAAAAGTAAACTTACCCGGCGTAACACTGGTTGAATCTTGAGCTACTGTCTCATAACCAATAAGCAAAGAACTAACTAGTAAAATTAATTTTTTCATAGGTATAATTTGGCGGTTACAAAGCAAGGTTGTACTTCATTTCGCGACAAATTTTACCACAGAATTTTTATGACACAAGAGAGGTTTTTAAACAAATATGGCAAAATACCGTTTAATATGCATTTTAGTTAAATCATGATATTTTATTCCAAATAAATACTATTATAAATTATACTTTCGGCAAATTAGTTGAAGGTTTTGGGTCTTTATTTCATATGAATAATGACTCCAGTAGTAAAATGAAAACATTAGCTCATTTTACTAATTTCATATCTAGAGAGCAACGAATAAAAAAAGCCCGCTCAGGATGTCCTGAGCGGGCTTTTTACGTGTAAGTATTTCTTACTGACCTTACGCTTCAGCGTGCAGCCACGCTTTCTTGGCTAAGAGTGTATCTTCGTCTTCTTTGTGTTCCGGATCGGGAACACAGCAGTCAACCGGGCATACGGCCGCGCACTGCGGCTCTTCGTGAAAGCCCATACATTCGGTACATTTATCAGCAACGATATAATAAAATTCGTCGGAAACAGGCGCTTGGGGCGACTTGCCGTCAACTACTGTACCGTCGCCGAAATCGACTTCGGTGAGTTCAGTACCGCCACTCCATGTCCATTCTACACCACCTTCATAGATGGCGGTGTTTGGGCATTCGGGTTCGCAGGCACCACAGTTGATGCACTCGTCGGTGATCATGATTGCCATGAGCAGAACAGATTTATAGGCTGTAAATTTTTATCCTCTTGATAGGGACAACAAATATAACTATTTAAAGGTTGGGGGCAAACTAAATTTTATTCCGGTCGGTTGGGTAAATAAATAACATTATCTTTTTAGATGTTGCAATCAGAGCGCCTGCAAACGTTCGTTGCGCTGGGAGATTATCTGCGTTCGGTAGATACCCGGCCAGAACTGGAGGAAATTGCCCACCGGGCTTATCTCAAAAATAATTGGTTTACACCCGAAAACGTTTTACGAGCCCTTCAGGCTATCGCAACTGAGTTTCTAACGGCAGACAAACTGGCGACCTGGACTCAGGCGTATTCTCCCGCCGAACCTGCCCACCCTAAAACAATTGGCGTCGTAATGGCGGGCAATATACCCGCCGTTGGTTTCCACGACATGCTCTGTGTGTTGATGAGCGGCCATAAGCTGCTGGCTAAGCTGAGTGCCCAGGATTTTGTACTAATCCATTTTTTAATACAAAAATTAAAGGAGATCAATCCTTCTTTTGAGCCACTGATTGAGGAAGCCGAACGGTTAAATAAGGCAGATGCCTATATCGCTACCGGCAGCAACAACACAGCCCGCTATTTCGATTACTATTTTGGCAAGAAGCCGCACATCATCCGACGTAACCGAACCTCGGTGGGTATTCTGTTAGGCGAAGAAGACGAACATGCGTTTACCAGTCTCGGTCATGATATTTCGGACTACTATGGATTAGGCTGCCGGAACGTGTCGACAATCCTGGTACCAGAAGAGTATGATTTTACGCCCCTGTTACGTACGCTGGAGCCGAATGTCAGTACGTACCTGAACAACCATAAATATCAGAATAACTACGATTACAATAAATCTATTTATCTGATCAATGCCGTACCGCATTATGACAACGGTTATCTACTCCTGACTGAGAGCGACGGGTTAGTTTCGCCAATCTCCGTCCTGTATTACCAGACGTACAAGACTCAGGAAGATGCTGCAATCTGGCTGGCTGAACGCGCCGACCGGATTCAGATTGTAGCCTCGGCAAAGTCCAGCTCCGGTCAGGGCTGGTATCCAGGGAGTGTTCCCTTTGGGCAAACCCAGTTTCCAGGCTTATCTGACTACGCCGACGGCGTGGACACGATGGCGTTTCTGACGAAGGTGTAGAAAAAAGGAGGAAAGGGAGGAGGGAGGAAAGGAGAAAGTGATTAGACCCCCGCTTCTCCTTTCCTCCCTCCTCCCTTTCCTCCTTTTTAAATAAATATTTGCAACGTTTCGGGGAGGAGTGGGTTGCTGCTTACTTTCAAGTTGACGAGCGTCGATAGGCTGGGCGCGAAGAAATAGGCCCCTCCTTTCATGTGCACAAAATCAGCAAACGCGAACGGTTTCGTTGGCTGCGCTTGTCCCCAAGTTGTGGGCCATTGCTGCGGTTGAACGGCACCTGTGTGTTGCCCAATGACGGGGTCGATCCCGGTTCCGGGATTGACGAAGTTGGGTTCGTTGGCCCAATGGCGCTGCATAAACTCAAACTGACCAGCTTCGAACTGCTCACCCAAATTCGCGACAAAGCACATAAACAGCAGGCCGTACCCATCCCCTTTCGTTGGAAAGTGGGCCGGATCGAAATCACCATCGGGCAGTCGGACCCGGGCCGCTTTTTCGAACGGAATGCCCCGCCGAACCAACCGTTTTGCTTTGTTGAAAGCTACGCCAGCTCCGTCTGAGCGTGGATTCGTTTTGCGAATGTGCGCGTGAAACGGACACTTACCGCCATCATCGCCCGCGTACGTAAAGTTGTTTGGTACTTTATCCTTGCTAATAGTTTCCAGGGCATCTTTGGCAGACGTGACGGGCGTTCCATCTTCAAAACGACCAACCACCAGGGCACCCGCTCGTTCGGTGTCATCGCCCGTAAAGCCTAAAGTAGTGGCAAGCTCTCCTTCCCGCTTCTTGAAATTTTTCACGTCCTGTTCCAGCTTTCGGAAAACGAAATAGCTCCCGAAGGCTCCGGTCTTTCCAGGGTCGGGTACCAAAGCCAAGTTCAAAGGAGCTCCAGGATGCCAGTTGGTATGGCCAATTTTACCGGCCTCGTCGTCAATATCTTTTTTAAAGAAAAGCGGCTGGCTCACTCCATCGGCATAGCCGTTGTGCTCGACGCCATTGCCGGCTGCGTTCCGTATACCTTTTCCGGGTTCTTCCCGAAGCGGAATTGCCAGGTTTTTCAGCGAAATAATGATGGCTCGTTTCAACGCCCGGACCAGCTGCGGACTATCATCGCCAATCAGAATCAGCGCGTGAATATCTGCGTCGTAGCCAGGATCCCATGTGCTGCTGTCGGGGTCTGATAAGAGCGTCTTTGACGCTTTCATTCCTTTACGAAAAGACGGGTCTGCTGGAACTTTAGCATCCGGCACTCCCAGGTATTTGTAGCCGCTGGCCGTCAGAAACAGATTAACGAACATTCCCGCCGACACCTTATTGGTCTTGAAGAAGTCTGTCTGTTCCATCTGCTTTTTCGCCGACGTAACGAATACGCGCGTAAAGGCCGACAGCCAGTCTTTTACCAGCGCCTGTCGCCCGGCAGAGAACTTAATAAACAGATTGATGGTGTGGTCCCGACCATGACCTTTGAGAATGTTCCCCTGTAAATCGGCTAGCATGGCGGGAAACTCACCAGCACCAGGATCAATGTTTGTGGCAGTTAATGAAATAGGCATGAAAGAGTTTGGGTTAGCAGTTAATAACTACCTGAAAACTAACTCTATGCGCTCTCATGCCTGATTAATCACTGAGCAAACGGCAACTCACTTGAGGGAACGGCAGAATAACCTAATTTACTGATCTACAGACCATTACTGGAACATAGTATCACACAGTAATCTAACCGTCTATTCCTTTTCCTTCCTTTTCTTCTTTTCTTCCTTTTATTGATAGACCCGTACATAGTCCACTTCCATCCGTTGCGGCCATATGCTTTCGTCAATGCCTTTCTGACCGCCCCAGTTGCCCCCTACAGCTATGTTCAGCAGTAAATAGAACGGCTGGTCAAACGGCCATTGCGCTTCGGCATTACCTAGGGTAGCTTTCTGGACGGAGTAATATTTTTTATCATCGACGTAAAAATCGATCTGATCAGCGGTCCAGTTGATGGCGTAGGTATGAAACTCGGTCGTTACGTCCTTGACAGGAACAGAGCCCCCCTTTTCCGTTTTTTTGACGTGGTTATAAGCTTCAGAATGGATCGTTCCGTGCACAACGCCCTCATCATAACCGACGTGCTCCATGATATCGATTTCACCCCCCAGCGGCCAGCCCACGCGCGACAGATTTGTCCCCAACATCCAGATGGCCGGCCAGGTGCCGATGCCTTTGGGCAGTTTAGCACGGGCTTCAATCCGTCCGTATTGCCAGCTTTGTTTTCCCTTGGTAGTGAGACGGGCCGAACTGTAGTTATTACTTTGGTACGCTTCTTTACGTGCTTCAATAATAAGCTTTCCGTTTTCGACACGGGCATTCTCGGGACGACGGCTGGTGTAAAACTGCTTCTCGTTATTTCCCCAACCGTTGCCGCCTGTTTCGTATGCCCATTTCGTTGAGTCGGGCAACCCCGCCCGATCAAACTCATCCGACCAGACCAGCTTACGGTCGCCCGGACTCGTTGATACACTCTGCGACAACGTAACGTCTGTGGCCTGACAGCGTAGACTCAGTCCCAGCATCAGCACACTTAGTACGACTATATTTTTCATAACTCCGCTTTTCGCACTTTCGCTCATTATCTCTTTCGCTCTTTATTTCCCAAATGCCCACGTCAGAAAGTCGGGCATCACGCGACTCCAGGTTTCCTGATCGTGCTTTCCGCCTACGACTTCTACGTAACGAATATCAGTCGGGCCACCATATTGATCGTAATGGTACCCTTTCTTTCTTAATTCCTCAATCAGATCCAACGTATCGTCGATGGCATCGATAATACCGTTGTTATTCCGGTCACTGGTTTCGTCATAGGTACCCGCTTCGAACCAGAATTTTAGATTCTTGCTATAGGATCCTTTACGTACCAGATCATGCATGATGCGATCCGTTTCGTCGCGGTAGCCAGCTTCGGTACTTTTGCTTCGCCACCAGAGCGAGCCAGAAAATACGCCCGCCCGGCTAAACCGGTCCGGATGATGAAACACCAGATCCAGCGCCGATAGCCCACCCAATGAAAATCCCGCGAACACGGCCGCTTCGGGACTGCTGCTGACCGGGTAATGCTCCTGTACGTAGGGCAACAGCTCCGTCAGGACAAAGTCCGTGTACAGGGCCGCTTTACTCCCCCGATGCATATAATCTGCCTGAGCGGCCGTTCCGTACTCCTGAATTCGATCGCCCGCATGAATAGCCACCAGAACAAAGGGACGGACCGCCTGCTCGCTGTACAGCGAGTCTAGGACCTCAGTCATGCGTAACCGCTCCAGATCCTGCCCATCATTCAGATAAAGGACCGGCAGGCGATCCTGGGGCAAGCCTTCTTGCGGCAGGCGATCCTGCGGCAGGCGATCCTGTGACAGACGTTCCTGCCGCAACGAAGAATAACCAGGGGGCAGAATAATATCCAGATGTACGGTGCGCTGAAGCGGAACGGAGAAGAGCGAATCGTCACGCAGCACGGTAACGTTCGTCGACAGACTATAAGGAGAGGCCGGTATTGAGTCAGCCATAAGCAGAAAAAATGTCAGCAGTAAACAAATCACAACTCGCAAAATAGGCTTTTTTCGGCGCATCCGTATTGTCCTCTTTGTCGTTCCATTTGATTTACTCTATTTTCAGCCAAGTTTTATCCTTCTTAAACGACAATCATCGTGCAGGAAACCTATCGTAAATGGTATTCGCAACACCTGGGCCGCGACATCGACATGCTAGTTTATGGCCACTGGGGGTACCCCGTTCTTATGTTTCCGACTTCTATGGGCCGGTACTACGAATACAAGGATTTTGGCTTTATTGAAACAGTCCGCTGGTTTGTCGAGACAGGAAAAATCAAGATCTACTGCATCGACAGCATTGACCGGGACAGCTGGTATGCCAAACAACTGCATCCCGGCACCCGCATCTGGAATCACGTTCTATACGATCGCTTCCTGCATACCGAGCTGGTTCCCGGCATTCAGCGCGAGTGTAGCGAGGGTAAAATTGGGGTGGCCGGCGTTTCCTTCGGCGGCTATCACGCCCTGAACTTTGCCTTCCGTCATCCCGAGCAGGTTGGCAATCTGTTCACCATCGGGGCGGCTTTTGATATCCGCTCTTTTTTGAACGGCTATTACGACGATAACGTCTACTACAATAATCCGCCCGATTTTCTGCCCAACGCCCACAATCCGGAGTTCTACCGCATGAACATCGTACTGGGCACGTCGGAGTATGACTTCTGCAAACCCTCTACCCTGAACATCTCGACTATTCTCCGCAACAAAGGTATTCAGCACAAGCTCGATATCATGCCCTGGGGCGACCATGACTGGCCCGTCTGGAAAGAGCAGTTTCCTCGGTTCATGAGCATGATCTAACGAGTCAGGCGATTCCATTCGAGTGAAAACACAGAAGCCCGACGTATTGCGCGTCGGGCTTCTGTGCATTATGGTTAAGCTTTTATTTTTTGGCCTTCTTCTTTAACTCTTCATCCAGCATCTTGATGAAATAGCCACCTACGACCGAGCGGGCCTGGAAGCCAACCTGTTTAGCGTCGGTTGTTTCGTGCCAGTCGCAGAGTGGAACGCGGGTTGGCGTTTCATTGGCGTATTTCCAGATTGGATCAATGAAAGCCTTGAAATCCCTGTCCGAATCAGCCATCGTGGCCGTCCAGATAATCCAGTCCGACTTGGTGTAGGTCTTCCGGCTATCGAGCGGTAGTCCGTACGGTTTTTGATGCTTCAGGTAGAAGTCAATTTCTTTATCAGCCACTTCCTTCGGGAACACGTCCAAGCCGAGCAACTGATCCCAGACGATGTTATATTTCTGGCTCCAGCTACCGGGCGTTTTGTCGAATGTCAAGGCATAGTGGTCGCCGTCGGCGTCCATCTGCATCCATTTCCTGGCTAATTCGCGAGCTAGTGTTAGATTTTCGTCAGCGGTTTTCTGATCGCCCAGCGCCTGCGCCATCTGGCCATAGCAGGCAATACCCATGATTGCTTTGGCCGATAAGTTGGCGTTACGGGCCAGGTGACCGGCAAAGTCATCCGTACAGAGCTGATTTCCCGGATCGAAGCCGTCGCGTTTCAGAAAGCCGACCCACTTCGTCAGCGTTGGCCAGTGCTCCCGCGCGAAATTGGGATTACCATCCATCTTGACCGCTGCCGCCGTCAGGATCATCATGTTACCAGCCTCCTCAACGGGCATATCTTCGCCGTAGGTCTGCCCATTGGCCAGTGGATACGTTCCGATGTCGTGCGCCGGAAAGTCTTTCTTCCACCGGCCCGACTCGCTGTAATCAAAAATGAAGCGCAGTAAACCCTTCGCCAACTCGTTGTTATACAGCAGGAACATCGGCGCTGATGGATACGTTACGTCCACCGTACCGATGGAGCCGTTCGAGAAGTTCTCTTTCGAGAGGAAGAACACCTCGCCTTTCGGACCCGCTACGATTTTATGGGCCGCGATGGCCTGCCGGTACGCCAACTGACATAGGTCGGCGTACTCCTTGCCTCCCGCTTTGCGCGCATCGTCGTACAGTTGCTTGTCGAAATCCGTGCTTTTCTGGCGAAGACGGCTGTAGTCGGTTTCGGCCAATTGCAGCGTCTTTTCCATGGTCATGTTGGGGTCGCGATGCCACCAGCCCCGCAGGTTTTCGCCGAAATATTGCACCGAATAGACATCGTCGTAACCCAGTAACAAGTGCTTCGACGCCCCGTCTTTCGATACGTCCCCAAGGTTCAGTACGGTAGCCAGCGCTACGTTGTTTGCCTGGCCAGCGCTCACTTTTGCGGTCGGCAGCGTTCCTTTGGTGATAAATGATTGCTTCAAGGTAGCTGGCACGCCGGTTATGATCTGACTACCTACCCCCTGCGGAACGGCCAGATAGGCATACCCCCAATCGATGCGAATATTATCGCCTTTCTTGCCCAGCACCGGCTGCGCCTTGGTGCCCACCGATCCGTAGGTCAGCCCTGATCCCTGGCCGGATTTAGTCACCACATCCTGAACGGGCGTATTAGTTGCCATCGTGGCCGACTCAGCGAAGTAAACCTGAACGGCGTGTGGTTTCCCATCGCGGGACTTGGCTTCGAACGTAACATAACTGACGGGCCGGGCGGCAATCTCCAGCTCGTCCAGCAGCAGCGGGGAAAGGAAGTTTACGTGTAACTCAACCGGCCCCGCCATAAACGTATAATCCGTTTGAGTAGCCGCAACTTTTACGTCGGTTTGCTCCGCCTTGGTCATCGTCGGACCGGCAGCCGGACTCACCAGACCAACGTCAATGAAGGACCCTCCTACCGGGCTGACGCAGTGAGTGGCCAGCACGTTTTTTCCTTTTCGCAACGCCTTTTGTCCTTCGGGCGACAGCGGGTAGTACACGTATTCACCCGCGCAGCAGTTTCTGGTCAGAATCAGCGTGCCGTTCAGGTATACCTCAACGTCGTCGTCGTAGCTCATCGACAGGAGCAGACTCGCTGGGTCAGCTTTACCATCGTACGTAAACTCGCGCCGGATATGAATCCCGTTTGGGTCGGTCTTGCTACTCAGCCACTTCGTCCGGGATTCAGCATTATCACCAAACGGGCCAGGACCCGTTTTCCAACTCTGGTCTTTATACTCCGGTTTTTCCCAGCCCGGATTCGGCTTGTCAAATGTGTACTTGGCGGTGTACGCTTTTAATTCGCCGGTGGGCAGCAACGTATTATAGATGGGAGGTACGGCACCCAGAAACTGGTACGCTTTCCCATCAACCCGCACAACACCTTCCATCGACTGTGGCTTGCCGGTCCAGTGATGGGTGGGGGAATCGGTGAGTTTGTCGGTTGTACTCCAGACGCTGAAATAAGGATCGTGCGTAACGAGTGGGTAAGCGGGTGGGCGTAGCGTCTGAGCCTGCGCTGTAGCGCCCGCCAGTGCGGAGAACAGGGCTACAGTGCGGAAAAACGAGTGAGTGTGCATGAACGGGTCTATTAGGTAAAGAGCAACTGCAGTATGAAATGCAGTTAATAAGGGTCTACAACTCAGTAAAAGAAGATAATTATGGCTGAACTTTCTGTACGGGAGAAAAAATCAGGTCTTCTACGCCGGAAATCTTGACACCGATCCGGGCGTACGCGTATCCCTGCCCCGCGATGGCGGGGAAATTTGTGCTAAGCGCAACGCTGTTCAGGTCCTTGATCGACGTTCCTGACACGTCCACTGAACTCAAGCTAGTCCGGCTGTCGACAAACTGGGTTTTGCTCACGAACAACGACACTCGTTCGATGGCCCGGGCATCCGTACCAGTAATGATCTGTTCGAGTTTGCAGGTAGCCGAGACTTTGCCGTTACTCACCGAAAAAGCGGGCGTGCGTACCATATAGTATGGCTGTACATCAATATCCAGTGTTTGATTACCGGTCAGGTTAACGGTAGTCGTATCGGAGTTGTCTTTGCGCACCGTCCGGAATGGCCCTTGTGCAGACGGAATGACCAGTTTATACGTAGCGTTGAAAAGCTGGGCCGAATACGAACCGTCCTGCCCGACCGTCACGGTGATCGGGATACGCTTCTGCCAACCGGGCTCCCACAGCTCGAACGTTACGTTGTTATACTCGACGTTAATGGGTTCCCCCTGATACACAAGCCGCCCCTGAAGCTGCGATTCGGGCTCGGGATAGTTATCGTACGCGCAGGAAACGAGCCCGCAGGTAAGGAAGCAGAGTGATAAAAAAGCTAGGAGTTTCATGGCTTCTAAGGAGCGAAGAGATGAATAAGCGAAATCGACTGGCGAAGCGGAGCGTGCTAGCATCAGCCCATCCGCTCTTTCGCTCATCTACTCTTTCACTCATTATTATTGGTTTGGGTTTCGAACAATAAGCGGATTATTCGTGCGAATCTCGTCGTTGATGAACGAGTAGTAGTTGCCAAGCCGGAAGCGGTGGGCGTTGGTAACGCGGCTAGGTAGCACCTGCTGAAAGACCCACTTACCGTTGTTCGCCTGACCAGGATCGTAGACTTTATACGGCCACAGCCCAAATACCCGCGTGCTGGGTTCGTCGGCTTTACCGGGATTCTTGGTCAGATCGGTACTGGCCCCGTTCCAGACTACGTGTGCCAGCCGCCAGCGTTTGTAATCCCATAATTCGTGTCCTTCAAACGCTAGTTCCACCTTACGCTCGTGCACAATCCGATCGAACGTAATATCGTTGGCGGTGAGTAATTTGGTCAGGCCAGCGCGGGTGCGAACCTGATTCATGAAATCAGCGGCTACACTTTTCTGCCCCAGCTCAAAAGCGGCTTCTGCTGCGTTGAGTAATACCTCAGCGTAGCGGTACCGGACCCACCACACTTCGCTTTGCGTGCCGATCTGCGCTGACCCAACGGTTGGGTCCATGTACTTACGCACGTAAAATCCGGATTGTGCGGTGTATTCCAGCCCATCGATAGGTCCATCCAACCCAACCACTGCTACGGGCGTTGTACCACCGGGCAGCGTTTTCTGCCCACCGGGTTTATCGGCCGTTACAATCGAGCCATTACCCAATCGGTAACCCGCCCAGATATCAACCGGCTTTCCCTTGAAAGACGAGCCTGGATACAGTACCGTACCAGCCAGACGAGCATCGCGACCGGCAAATAATTCAGCGGGGTTACTGTAATAAATTGGGCTCCCACTTGCATCCGCAACTGGCAGCGGGGCAAACGTATTGTCGAGCTTTTCGAACGACTGCACCAGGTTCAGCGAGGGATTTAGCCGCCCGCCGTTGGTCCCTTCTTCCGCCGATGTCAGCGGGCTGTTGTCCAGCGTCCAGCCGACGACCTTACCACTTTTCAGCTTGTAATCGTAGACGAAAATAACCTCTGGGTTATTTGCCTTGTCGAGAAAGAGATTGGCGAAATTGTCGGACAGGTTCGTCGCATTTTTCTGGTAGAGCGAATAGCCCGTGATCGCCTGAGCGGCCTTCAGTGCTGTCTGGTAATAGCCCGTCGCCCGCTCGGCTGGAATGCCTACTTCACCGCCCGACAGTGATACCTGCGGTGTGTTGACGCCGTACCGAGCAATCGAACCAGCGTAAAGGGCCGCCCGTGCTTCCAAAGCCAGGGCCGCTCCCTTCGTCGCCCGCCCTTTGATGGTTGGATCGCTGGGGAGTACCGTCTGAATAGCCTCCATTTCACTGATAATGAAGTCGTAGATTTCGCTTTCCTTCTTGCGTGGATTGCGTAGCGACGTAGCATCGCCACTGAAATCATACGTTAACGGTTCCAGGATCAACGGGACGCCCCCCATGCGCTTGACCAGCTCAAAATAAACTCCCGCCCGAATGAAGCGGGCTTCGGCCAGATACCGGTCGCGTACGGCAGTTGAAAGCGCTGTAGCCTGCCCGCACTGCTGAATAAATAGGTTCAGATCGCGCAGATAGCCATAATCCCAGTAGTTCCAGCTGTCATAGTTATACTCCTGGTTCTGGTGCCGATTGTAGTCACCCGAATTCGAGGCAAACGCTTCGTCGAAGTTGGTAAACTCGTACCAGCGATCGGTGCGCTGAAAATCCGGATAACGATCGTATAAATCAGCAATGGCCGAGAGCGTTAACTGCTCATTCGAGAAAATCTGATCATTCAGTAGCACATTTTTCGGCTCCCGGTTCAGGAAATCGTCGTCGTTACACCCCCCACAAACAGCCAGCAGGGCCAGTAACGTAATGGTTATTTTTTTCATGATAAGGTCGATCAGAACGAAAGGTTAATGCCCATGTTCACCAGCTTGTGTTGGGGGTACTGCAGGCCGTTATCGTCAGTGATTTCCGGGTCGATGCCCAGTTGACGCACGTTATCGAGCGAGAATAGATTGAACGAGTTGACGTAAATCCGAGCCCGCTGAATCTTGATTTTGCTCAGCAGCGACGCGGGCAACGAGTAGCCGACCTCAGCCGTCCGCAGGCGCAGATATCGTACGTTCGTGAGCCACCACGACGAGTTCTTGTTGTAGTTGCTGTGGCTGCCGTCGTTGAAGCGCAGAGGTGGATTTTTGCCTTCCACCCAGGGGCTGTCGGCGTTGAGCGGATCGGCCCGGTGCCACCGGTCGTTGTACATTGACTCCAGCAGATTACCCGTGTTCTGGTACGGCCACCGCATTTCCCAGTTCTGGTTATAAGAGTACATGCTACCACCCGAGAAATCGGCCGTCAGGTCGAATCCTTTGTAGTTGAGCGACAGATTAATTCCAAAGTTGACGACGGGAACAGTAGAAACGGGGTAACCAATGGGCCGCTCGTCGTAGCCATCGATGCGGCCGTCGCCGTTGACGTCGCGGTAGATGAAGTCGCCCGGCAGCATGGTTTTGTTCCCCTGTCCGTCGTTGTTAACCGTATAGGCATTGATCTCGTCCACAGATTTAAACTGCCCAACGACTTCATAGCCCCAGAAAATATTGCTCCAGCGGTTCTCGTTTGAGTTGCGATAGTAATCCCACGAGTTACCAAAAGTTGGCCGATAGGATTGTAGCGAGCGGGAACGCGAATACCCAACGTTGCCCCCCAGCCGGAAGCCAATGCCCTTGAATGTGCCGTTGTAGGCCAGCGAAGCTTCTCCGCCGATACGGGCATCACTGTTGACGTTTTCGTCGGGTAACGAATAGCCGATTTCGTTCGGGACCAGTACGTCGTATTTCCGGCCGCGCAGCCCCGTGCGTTTGCGATAGAAATAATCCAGCTCGCCTGTCAGTCGCCCGTTGAACAGGCCGTAGTCGACGCCGATGTCAGTGATCGTGCTGGTGAACCACGAGATATTGTCGATAGGCACGCCCGTATTCCGCGAGCCTTTAATCACCTGTCCGTCGAGCACCACGGTCGAACTGGCGTAACGGTAGCCGGGGATGTACGCAAAAGCGTTGATGTATCGCGAATCATTGACGTCGATACCAGCATTGATATTGTCGTCGCCCAACTTACCGTAAGATGCCCGTAGTTTCAGATCAGTCAAGGCCGTCTGCTTCATATTATTGAAGAACGGCTCTTCGCTAATGCGCCAGCCCGCCGACACCGACGGGAAGAAGCCCCACCGCCGGCCCGGTGCAAAACGCCAGGCCGCATCACGCCGACCCGATACTTCAGCGAAGTATTTATCGGCGTAGTTGTAGGTTGCCCGCCCTACGTAACCGATCCGTGCTTCCTCGTAATCGGTATCGTTATAGGTATCCATGTCGGCAAACTGAATCAGCGGCAATACGTTAGTCTTAGGTACCGAGTGCACAAACGTTTCCTGTTCCCGACGGCTAATGCGCTCCGCCACAAACGTACCGCCAACGGTATGCCTGCCGAAGGTGTTGTTGTAAATCAGTTGCCCCTGCAATACGTTCTCGAAAATCTTACGCGTTACTCGTTCGCGGTACGGGTTCGAGCTGCCCCCGGAGATGTTGTATTTGTCGCTGGCCGGATCGTAGGTGTACACGTCGTAGGTGTATTCGTGAATGTTCGACAGCCGATCGGCGAAGTAATACGAGTACACCCCGCGTGCCGTCAGTCCTTTGACCGGCAACTGGTATTCGGCGTTGAAGTTGGTTTGCAACACACGCCAATCCTCGCGGGCATAACCCGATATGGCGTAGTTCAGAATTGCCCAGTTTTCGGCGTTGTGGCCGATATTGTTCGGGTACTGCGGATTGTCGTTGGCGTATGGTCGTTCGGTCGGCCGGTTCCGGAACAGGGCGAAACGAGGAGCCCAGTAATCATCCCCACCCGGTACGCCGGGGTTCTGCCGCGTCTCGATGCGTCCGTTGATCTGTACCCCCACCTTCAGCCGGTCGGCCACACGGGCGTCAATATTCGACTGAATATTGGTTCGGTTGAAATTGTAATCCTTCAATACCGCATCCTGATTCAGCCGCGTGACCGAAAAATAGTAATTGATCTTTTCCGACCCTCCGCTTGCATTCAGGTTGATCTGGTACTGCGGTGCATTCTTTCCGACAATGAAGTTGTACCAGTCAAAACTTTTGTAGCCGTACTCCGTCCCCTGCTTCCACTTGTTCAGCTCATCCTGCGTGATGGCGGTTTTCCCCGTCTGGTTCACCTCGGCATCGGCTTTACCCAGCATCCAGTCGTAGGCGCTAACCCCTTTCGGGAAGCGGGTCCAGTTCTGAAAACCGTAATACGCATCAAGGTTGATGGTGTTGCGGTTACCCGTTTTTCCCCGCTTGGTCGTAACGATGACAACCCCGTTGGCCGCCCGCGAGCCGTACACCGACGCCGACGCATCTTTCAGGACCGTAATCGACTCAATATCAGCGGGGGCAATGTTATTAAACTGTCCGGCGTCTTTCTGGATGCCGTCAATAACGAACAGTGGGTCGCCCATCCCCCGCACCTGGAGCAGCGCCGACGAACCAGGCCGTCCTTCCGCCTGCCGGAACGATACGCCTGGGATCTTACCGGCCAGCGCGGCACTCACGGTCGACGTCTTCGCTTTCTCAATGTCGCGACTGGTGATACTCGAAATAGCGCCCGTCAGCGACTCTTTACGTTGCGTACCGTAACCCACAACGACCACTTCACTCAACGCCTGATCCGAAGATTTCAGATTGATAGTCAGGCTGGTCTGGTTACCAACGGCTACTTCCTTCGTGCCAAAGCCAATAAAGCTGAAAATCAGCACCGCATCAGCATCGGGAACGTCTATCCGAAAATTCCCGTCCGTATCGGTGGTTGTTCCACGCTGGCTTCCTTTCAAGAGGACGCTCACGCCGGGTAACGCCTGCCCGTTCGTGCTGTCGCGTACCGTTCCCCGTACGATCTGCTCGCCAGCTGAGCTTACCGAGGAGAAGGAGACAGCCGTGGGCATCATCATCGATACGGACGAATTGCCAACCGCCGGCAGTGACGTACGTAGCGGTTCAGCGGTTACAACCCGGCTGTCCGGTTTGACCGGAACCACCATGTACGACCCTTCTTTGATCCGCCGGAAAGTCAGGCCCGCGGGATCCAGCAGCGCCTGTAGCGACGCTTCCAGCGCCCCCTCCGACATCCGTAGCCCCCGCACTGCCACAGACTGGTTTTCAACCAGCCGATTTTCAAACAGTAAATTGATGTGGTAGCGATTCTTCAGCGCGATCAGCGCATCACGTAACGATCGGCCAGCGGACGCGGGGGATTCTTTTATCGCCTGGTTGACCTGCCCGGCTCGGGCCAGCACCTGCGCCTGACAGAATTCACCAGTGCTGCTCACGATCGTACCCGCCAGCAAACAGACGTAAGTACGTAGGATTTGTTTCATGGGAGTAGGAAAGAAATAAGGAGCTATTTTTCGGAGAAATAAACGCGGTTGCGTTGCCGGGCCACATTAATGCCCAGCAGTTCCCGCAACACGCGAAGCAATTCGTCGGCGCTGTCGGCGTCAAAGGTGCCGGTAACCATTCGCTCGGCCAACCGCGCATCTTTAATGGCTACGTTCAAGCCGTAGTTTTCCTGGATCATGTACCCGATCTCGCGCAACGGGGTATTATTAAAGACAAACCGGTGCTCCGTCCAGGCGATCTCATCGACGGGCTTATCAACCGAACTGACCTTCACTGTTCCGTTCGGTTGCCAGGTAGCCAGCTCACCGGGGCGCATTAGCCATTCCCGCCGGGGAACATTGGTCAGCAGGCTACGTAACTTTACCTGACCCGTCAGGAGAGCTACCCGCGTTGCGCGCGCCCGGTTGAAAACGACGAACTCCGTGCCAAGGACTTCCACGTCGAGTTCCCGGCCGGTCTTAACGACAAACCGTTTATTATCCTGAGTGTGCACCACCCGAAACGTTGCTTCTCCCGTCAGCGTTACGACCCGATCTTTCCCAACGGAAAGCTCCTGCCCCAGCACCGTCCTTGGTACCCGTAGGCTAGAGTTGGCATTCAGCACTACCCGGCTGCCATCGGCTAACAAAACCGTTTTAAGTTGACCGAAACGGGTTGCATAGGTCCGATAAAGGATCCTTTCCTGAAACAGCCAGCCCCCCAATCCCAACAACAGGAACAATGAAGCCGCGATCAGCCAGGGCGACAGCAGTCGCCAGCCGGGGCGGAAGGGGGACGAAGCGAGCGGAGCAGGTGCCGCAGTGGGCTCATCCATAACCCGACGGAAATGAGCCAGGGCGGAATCGGTGTCGGCGACGTATTGTGGGTAGGTCGATTCCCACTCGAATAAGGTCTGGTAATAAAGCGCCTGATTATTGGGGTCTTTCAACCACTCCTCAATCAGGCGAACCTGCAGGGGGGTTGTTCGACCGGCATGGTGCTCCAGCAGCAACGCTTTCGTAATCGTTTGCATGATAATTGATTTTCAGGTTGTTGCGGATTTATGCCTGTATACCAAGGAATAATGTCAGACTCCAGACCCATTCCTCTTTTAGCACCGTACGTAGCAGGGAGAGCGCTTTGGTCATGTGCGCTTCTACGGTTTTGGGGGCGATTTTCAGTTCGTCGGCGATTTCGCCGTATTTACGTCCTTCGAAGCGGCTCAGCAAAAAGACGCGCCGACATTGGGGAGGCAATTCTTCGATTGCTTTTTCGATGTTACGCTGTAGCTCATCGTACTGCATGATTTCCAGCGGCTGCGCTTTGGAATCAGCCAGATCATCAATCCGGTCGTCGGAGCTTTGCCGGGACCGGGTCATTTCCCAGCGCAGATGGTTGTAAGCCCGGTAGCGCACTGCCCGAAAGAGATAAGCCTGGAAAGACGTATCAATGGTTAGATACACCTTGTTTTTCCAGAAATTGTAGAAGACCTCCGAAACGATATCCTCCGCGGTTTCCCGGGCGTAAACCAGGCGGGCGGCATGGCTGCACAGAGGAGCGTAATAGGTCCTGAACAGCAATTCACAGGCTTGTTGCGGATCGGTCGAGAACAGGCTTTTTAGCGGCCAGTCCAGATCATTACCTGGTTGATGCGATACTTCTGATTTCCCATCAGCCGTCACTAAGAGACGTTCTGACTGGTTAGGTAAAGGTTGAGTCATGGGATCGGTTGAGTAAATACTTTCTACCGGCGACAATCGTATAGACAAGCCAATCGCAACTTACCCTTACTCCCTTTTATATTTTTTCTATATTTTTTTTGACCGTGCTTATAATTCCAGACCATTTATTGGTGGCGCAAGGCTATATCGTTGGACAAGCCTTCGCACAAAAATTAACTATCGAGTAAAAAATTGACAGTTCAACTCTTTACTGACCGTGAAGATTGCCAGAGGTTATTAATCACTTTAAACTCAACGTTTCAGATGAGCAACCAACAAAACAGAGCATCATTCGCTCCCGTAACATGGCTTAGTTTGTTTGTTGTCGCTTTGCTGAGTGCTTGTTCCAAACCTGAGTCGGTTGACTCTGTTGCGCCAGCACCGGATCAATACGTGCTCAAGGATATCCGGTACTTCATTGCGCAGGGTGATCGAGTTGATACAACGACGCTACAACTGAAAGGCTCGAGCGTACAGAACCCAGGCACCCTACTTACGACGCGACAGGTTGAAGAAAGCTTCGGGGGTTTGGTCAAAACATCCCAATTTAGGCTTGACCCAGCGACCCAGCTTCCCAAAGGAATAGACTTGGATCAGTACGCAGTTAGCGTACCCGAACATTGGTATGGCAACAACCAGTTCGACCGTTCCATTGAAACGTATCCACTCAGCGCTATCAAGCAGCAAAAGCCCTACGGGTTTGGTCAGAAGAGCACGCTGACGATTAACATCCCGCCAAAATCGAGAATTGACATCAGCCATCAGATCACGGCTTATCAACTCACCTGCTCCTTCGAGGGCAGTCTGGAGAACGTAACGACCGGGCAACGTTACCAGCTAAAGGGCAACTGGACGGGTATTTTGCAGTACGCGAATCCAACAACTGTGCTGAAGGAGGCTGCTTTGTAGATTTTATGTAGACCAAGTGATTGGTCTACGATCAGCAGAGTTCTGAAAGGCACTAAACCTGCGGCACAACTACATCCTTACTAATAGCCCTTAATTTTATCAAAACTTCGTACCGAAAGCCAATATAGGCAAAGCGATAGCAGCACCAGAACCAAAACACTAGCGGTAATGTATTTGGCGACGAAAGCGAGTACTATGGCCACTAGCCAAATACTAAATAGATACTTTGCCCAAGGGAGTTTCAACATAATTTCTCTATTTGGATTCATTGAATAAACTCCGTAGCTATAGGCTAAGTTTGGAGCAAAACGGAAATCCCCTTCTCAAAGACCAATTGTACGATCACATGACTTTTGCAATAAAACATACACCTATATAGCTAACCAGCAGTTCGTTACCGCTCAATTACCATTGTTCGCACCTTTCCATTATCGAAGCTGTAGACATGATGCAGTTGATCGTCACTCACTAGGCGGCCGTCTAAATTTTTAATGAGTTGACGAACCCTGATGGCGATTTGGCCATCAGGTCTTGTTTCGAAGGAGAGCGGCTCCACAATGGGATTAATTTGCGACCATTGGCGAAGCCAGTAAGCACGGACCTCGTCGTGACCAGCTACGTACCCTCCTTCCCAACCGTTTGGCCAGGCAACATCGGTGTGCAGGTGTGCCAAGACGGCATCAATCTGGCGCGCGTTAAAATCCCGGTACAGCTGGCGAAGTAGCAGTTGATAATCCATAGCTTAACAAATTCATAATGAATAGGTCAAAGCTACGCCCGTTCACTCCTGGTTGCGCGTCAGCAGCGGTTGAGAGTTTATTGGATTTGCTTGAGACAAGTCGTTTACCTGTCTTTATACACTAAATATCCTGCTGGCCACGCCCACATCCGCGCCCGGCGCCATGCCTACCGTATCGTAGACCCTGTCACAAAGCCCGGCCAACAGTAGGCGGGCTTTTTTGTTTCTTAACGTAAACCGCGCATCTTGCCAACGCGCAAGCAACGCTAACCACAAACACAAACTATCACTTTTTACCGCGACCAATACTTCAACGCTTAACTAACTCACTATGAGCACGAAGAAAAAAATAGGGATTTTATTCGGCCAGGAAAACACGTTTCCACAGGCCTTTGTCGATCGGGTCAACGAAAAGCAAAGCGATTTCCCCGCCGAATTCGTCAGCATCGACCAGGTTGAGCAGGGCGTCCCAACCGACTACGCAGTCATCATCGACCGAATTTCGCAGGACGTACCGTTCTATAAAGCATACCTCAAAAACGCGGCTTTGACCGGCACGGCGGTCATCAATAACCCTTTCTGGTGGAGCGCCGACGAGAAGTTCTTCAACAACGCGCTGGCCGTGCAGTTGGGTGTTCCAGTACCCAAAACGGTCCTGCTGCCGTCCAAACATCGGCCCGACGATACGAACCATAACTCGTTCCGGAACCTGCAAAACATGAACTGGGACGGCATTTTTAACCACATCGGTTTCCCGGCATTCATGAAACCACACTCCGGTGGTGGCTGGAAGAACGTGTACAAAGTCGATAATGCAGAGGAGATGTTCCGGGCCTACGACGAAACGGGCCAGCTGGTTATGCTCTATCAAGAAGCCATTGATTTCACGGATTACGTGCGTTGCTACTGCATTGGCGGCAAAGAGGTGCTAATTATGCCCTACGAGCCCCGGAACCCACACCATCTTCGCTATGATTCGCAACTCAAAGTAACCGGCGATGCAGGTAAGAAACTGCTGGCGACCATCAAAGACTACGTATTGAAACTGAATCACGGCCTTGGCTATGATTTCAATACGGTCGAGTTCGCCGTCCGCGATGGTATCCCCATCGCCATTGATTTCTGTAATCCCGCTCCTGACGCCGACGTAAACTCAGTTGGTCAGGCCAATTTTGACTGGGTTGTTGAAGCAGCCGCGAACATGGCTATCGACCGGGCGAAGAAGGCACAAACCGGAAAAGACAACCTGACTTGGGGCACCTTCGTACGAGATTCCGTGGGCGGTCCCGGTCCCGCCAAACCGCCTAAAGCGCCAGAGCCTCCTAAGGTGGGGGAGCCAACCAAGGGACCGAAGCCCCCCAAGCCAAAAGCAGCCGAAGCCGATAAACCCGCCAAGCCGAAACCAAAAAAATAATTGATCTTTTCGGTCCTATTCCGCGTCGATAAACTCAGGTTTATCGACGCTTTTTTTGTACTTATCTTTTTGTCTCAGCCGATTTCAGGAACGAATGCTACCATCCGTTCAGCCACGTATTCTGGTCATTCGGGCAATAAATTTGCCGGTTCAGCGCACTTGATAGAAGTACTGAACACCATCAGCAAATCACTTCTTTACCCAAATAATATTAGGCCCTAAGCGAAAACAACCAATTTACCGTTCGTCACAAAATCAAAAACGGATGATGTTATCCTCGTCATTATTGGTCATATTCGCAGTCGATGAGCACTTTATTGCTCACTAATCATCAACTAGCAGCCTCTTTATGAGAAGAAGAGATTTCATCCAGTTATCTGGATTAGGCGTCGGAGCGCTGATGGGATCATCGATTCCTGTTATTGGGAACACCGTCCCGCTCGAACGATTACTCGAACCCGGCATCGACGTAGCGCTGAAGAAGAAACTGGCCGACATCGCTCTGAACACCGCGAAAAGCAAAGGAGCTACCTACACCGACATCCGCATTGGCCGCTACCTGCAACAGTCCCTTTTCACCCGCGAAACCCGCGTCCAGAATCTGGTCAATTCCGAATCCTTCGGCGTTGGTATCCGGGTAATTGCCAACGGTACCTGGGGTTTCTCAGCCACCAGTGACGTAACTCCCGAAGGTGTGGCTAAGTGCACCGAAACGGCCGTCGCCATCGCTAAGGCAAACGCTAAACTCCAGACGGAACCAGTACAACTGGCCCCACAAAAAGGCGTCGGTGAGGTAACCTGGAAAACACCAATTAAGAAAAATTCCTTTGAAGTACCCGTTGAGCAGAAAATTGACCTGCTGCTGAACGTAAATAATGCAGCCCTGAAAAACGGCGCGGCTTTCGTTACGTCAAACCTGTTCCTAATCAACGAACAGAAATATTTTGCCTCGTCCGACGGCTCGTATATCGATCAGGATATCCACCGGCTGTGGCCCACGTTTACAGTGTCGGCAGTCGACCGGGCGGCTGGTAAATTCAAAAGCCGCGACGCCTTTAGTTCGCCCATGGGTATGGGGTATGAGTACCTGGATGGGCTTGCTTCGGAGAAAATTCAGGCACCTAACGGGCTGGTCGGCTACCGCAGTTCCTACGACATGGTCGAGGACGCGACGCTGGCGGCCAAACAGGCGAAAGAAAAACTGACGGCCAAAACCGTTACGCCCGGCAAATACGACCTGGTTCTTGATCCAAACCACCTCGGTTTGACCATTCATGAATCAGTAGGCCACCCACTGGAACTCGACCGCGTACTGGGTTACGAAGCCAACTACGCCGGAACCAGTTTCGCGACCCTTGATAAGTGGAAAACTAAAAGCTTCAACTACGGCAGTAAGCTGGTCAATATCATCGCGGATAAAATCCAGCCGAACGCGCTCGGTACGGTCGGGTACGACGACGAGGGTGTACCCGCTAAGCAGTGGAACCTAATCAAAGACGGCATTCTGGTCAATTACCAGGCTATCCGCGATCAGGCGGCTATTCTGGGCGAGAAAGAATCGAACGGCTGTTGCTACGCCGACAATTGGGATTCGGTACAATTCCAGCGCATGCCGAACGTATCGTTGGCGCCCGGCACCGAAAAACGCTCAGTTACCGACATGATTAAAGGCGTCGAGAAAGGTATTTACATCATCGGCCGCGGTTCCTACTCCATCGACCAGCAACGCTATAACTTCCAGTTTGGCGGTCAGCTTTTCTACGAAATTAAAAACGGCCAACTGACTAACATGCTCGACGACGTAGCGTATCAGTCGAACACCCAGGAGTTCTGGAATTCGTGCTCACAACTCTGTGACAAGGATGACTATCGTACGTTCGGTTCCTTTTTCGACGGAAAAGGGCAGCCGTCGCAGGTAAGCGCCGTTTCGCACGGTTGCCCAACGACGCGCTTCAACGGTGTCAACGTGATCAATACCGGACGTAAAATTTAACCTGAACATGGCCATCTTAACCGAAGCAGAAGCAAAGAAAATTATCGACAAGGTCCTGTCGTTCTCCAAAGCGGATGAGCTAAGCGTGAACCTCTCAGGCGGCCGACGGGGCAATATTCGCTATGCCCGCAATGCCGTTTCGACCAGTGGTGAAGGCACGAATCTGTCGCTCGGCGTAACGGCAGCATTCGGGAAACGAACGGGCACGGCGACCATCAACGAATTCGACGATGCGTCGCTCGAAAAAACCGTTCGGCGCGCCGAAGAGATTGCCCGGCTCGCTCCGGAAAATCCTGAATACATGCCCATGCTGGGGCCGCAGACGTATTTAAAGACGGACCCGTACGCCGAAAGTACCGCTAAAATTGACCCCAACTACCGGGCACAGGCGACGTTTGACAGCCTCGACCCCTGCCGGAAGAAAAATCTAACCGCAGCCGGATACCTGGAAGATCGAACCAGTTTCAACGCCATCGGTAACACAAAAGGGTTGTCGGCGCATAATCGGGAAACGTCGGTCGAGTTTTCGGTTACCGTGCGCACCGCCGATGGATTGGGCTCAGGCTACGCTACCCGAGACGTAACGGATGTCAGTAAGCTCAACACCCGAGACGCGACCGAAGTCGCTATGCAGAAAGCTATGGCCTCGGCCAGTGCCCGCGCGCTCGAACCTGGTAAATACACCGTTATCCTGGAACCGGCCGCGCTGGTGGCCAACGTCGATGCGTCGCTGATGAACGCGCTGGTGCGGTCGATGGATGCCCGCTCGGCCGACGAAGGTCGTAGCTTCTTGAGCAAAAAAGGTGGGGGTACGCGCCTGGGCGAGAAACTCTTCGACGAGCGCGTAACAATCTATTCCGACCCGACCAATCCGGAAGTGCCCAACGGCGCATTCAGCGGGGATGGCCGGCCGCAGGAGAAAGTAACCTGGATTGAAAAGGGCGTAGTAAAAAACATGCCTTACTCACGCTACTGGGCCGAGAAAAAAGGCGTGCACGCTACCCCTGCGGGTGGTAACTTCATCATGGAAGGCGGGACACAGTCGCTGGCCGACATGATCAAAGGCACCGAAAAAGGCATCCTGGTAACCCGGCTCTGGTACATCCGTCCGGTCGATCCGCAGACGCTGCTGTACACGGGCCTGACCCGCGATGGCACCTTCTACATCGAAAACGGGCAGATTAAGTTTCCCGTCAAGAACTTCCGCTTCAACGAGAGCCCGGTCATCATGCTCAACAATCTTGAAGCACTGGGTAAACCCGTTCGGATGGGCGGCAACCTGGTCCCCCCCATGAAAATCCGGGACTTTACGTTCACCAGCCTGTCTGACGCCGTATAACGGACGCAGTGTACCCACATAACTCTAGTTAACCATTAATCGATACAACCTTGAAACGACGCGATTTTACCCAGCTAATGGGTCTGGGCGCCATGGGTGTTGCCATGCCTACGTTGCCCTCCTTTGCCCGTACGGTCAGCCCCGAAGCGCTGCTGGAACCCGGACTGGATGTTGCCGTCAAAAAGCGACTAGCCGATGCCGCCCTTAACACAGCCAAAGCCAAGGGAGCTACTTACGCCGACGTGCGCATTGGTCGCTACCTCAACCAGTCCGTACTGACCCGAGAAAATAAAGTACTGGGAATCATCAACACCGAGTCCTACGGCGTTGGGGTGCGCGTCATTGTCGATGGCAGTTGGGGCTTTGCCTCCGTCGGCGATGCCCGCGACGAATCGGTCGTCGCCAAAGCAACTGAAACGGCGGTAGCCATCGCCAAAGCCAACGCCCGGTTATTGACCGAACCGGTACAACTTGCTCCCCAGAAGGGTTTCGGGGAAGTGAGCTGGAAAGCGCCCATTCAGAAAAACGCGTTCGAGGTGCCCGTGAAAGAAAAAGTAGAGCTGCTGCTGGCGTGCAATGCTGCGGCTATGAAAAACGGGGCCAACTTCGTCAACAATGTTCTGTTTCAGGTGAACGAGCAAAAGTATTTTGCGTCGACCGATGGTACGTACGCCGACCAGGATATTCACCGGATTGGGCCCAGCTTTACCGTAACGGCCGTCGATCCGGCCAACGGTCGCTTCGCCACCCGTAACGCCCTAAGCGCCCCCATGGGCATGGGCTACGAGTATTTGCAGGCAAACCCCAAAGATAAAGTGACCGGCGTAACGACACGTTACAACAAGGGCTACGACATGCTCGAGGACATTACCGCGGCCGCTCAGCAGGCGCGGGAAAAAACCACAGCAAAATCGGTCGAAGCGGGCAAATATGACCTGGTCCTTGATCCCTCGCACACCTGGTTGACCATTCATGAATCAGTCGGTCACCCCCTGGAACTCGACCGCGTACTAGGCTACGAAGCCAACTACGCTGGTACTTCGTTTGCCACGCTCGACAAATGGAAATCCAAAGACTTCCAGTACGGCAGCAAGGAGGTTAACTTCTTTGCCGATAAAACGCAGGTTGGTTCGCTCGGGGCAGTCGGCTGGGACGACGAAGGTGTAAAAACGAAGCGGTGGGATCTGGTGAAAGATGGCATTCTGGTCAATTACCAGGCCATCCGTGATCAGGTACACATCATCGGCGAGAAAGAATCGCAGGGCTGCTGCTACGCCGATAACTGGAGTTCGGTGCAGTTCCAGCGCATGGCCAACGTATCGCTGGCGGCTGGTAAAACGCCCCTGTCGGTACAGGACATGATCAAAGACGTCAAGAAAGGCATCTACATCATCGGTGATGGCTCTTTTTCCATCGACCAGCAGCGGTATAACTTCCAGTTCGGCGGTCAGCTCTTTTACGAAATCAAAGACGGTAAGATTGCGGGAATGCTCAAGGACGTAGCCTACCAGGCCAACACCCGTGAGTTCTGGAATTCATGCGTCGCGGTTTGTGACGAAAGTGACTACCGGCTCGGGGGCGCTTTTAACGACGGGAAGGGGCAGCCTTCGCAGTCGAGCGCGGTATCGCACGGCAGCGCGACGGCCCGTTTCAATGGCGTGAACGTCATCAACACCGCTCGTAAAATCTGATTTGGGGACGATAAACTTAGACCAGGATGGCCATCTTAAGTAAAGAAGAAGCAAAGAAAATTATCGATAAAGTGCTTTCGTATTCGAAAGCCGACGAAATGAGCGTGGGACTGTCGGGAAACCGAACAGGTAACATTCGATACGCCCGGAACTCAGTTTCAACTTCCGGCGAAACAAATAATCTTTCCCTGGCTGTAACGGCTGTTTTCGGTAAAAAGGCGGGTACGGCTACCATCAATGAGTTTGATGATGCCTCGCTCGAAAAAACCGTTCGTCGGGCCGAAGAAATCGCCCGGCTCGCTCCGGAAAACCCCGAGTACATGCCTATGCTCGGCCCGCAGAAATACCTCGATACCAACACTTATTCCGAATCAACGGCCAAAATCAACCCAGAATACCGGGCGCAGGCCGCTTTCGACAGCCTCGATCCCTGCCGCCAGAAGAATCTGACGGCTGCCGGTTACATGGAAGACACAACCGGTTTTTCGGCCATGGGTAACAGCAAAGGCCTCTTCGGTTACAACCGGGAAACGAGCGTTGATTTTTCGATTACGGTCCGCACGGCCGATGGTACCGGCTCGGGCTACGCTATCCGCGACGTAAACGACGCCAGTAAGCTCAGCACCAAGGCCGCTACCGATGTGGCCATTCAGAAGGCACAGGCGTCGGTGGGTGCGCGGGCGCTGGAGCCTGGCAAATACACCGTTATCCTGGAACCGGCGGCTTCGACGGAGCTAATGCGGAACATGATGGGCAGCATGGACGCCCGCTCGGCTGATGAAGGCCGTAGCTTCTTGAGCAAAAAAGGCGGGGGTACGCGCCTGGGCGAGAAACTCTTCGACGAGCGCGTAACGATCTATACCGATCCCATGAACCCCGAACTTCCTCTTTCCCCTTTTGGCGGTGGGGGCGGTGGCCGTTTTGGTGGGGGCTCAGAAGGAGTTCCGCAGGAGAAAATCACCTGGATTGAGAAGGGAGTCGTGAAGAACATGTTCTACTCGCGCTATTGGGCCGAGCAGAAAAAAGTGAAAGCTATTCCGCGACCATCGGGCATCATTATGGAAGGCGGCACCGAATCGCTGGCTGACCTAATCAAGAGTACTGACAAAGGCATTCTGGTGACGCGCTTCTGGTACATCCGGGCCGTTGACCCCCAAACGCTGCTGTACACGGGCCTGACCCGCGACGGGACCTTCTACATCGAGAACGGCAAGATCAAATTCCCAATTAAGAACTTCCGCTTCAACGAGAGCCCAGTTATTATGCTCAACAACCTTGAAGCGATGGGCAAGCCTGTTCGGGCGGGAGGCTACCTGTTACCGCCGATGAAGATTCGGGACTTTACGTTCAGCAGCCTGTCTGACGCCGTGTAACGGACGCAGTATAGCTGACGCAGTGTAGCTGACGCCATCTAGCTTAAGCAATTGTAGTGAAACCATGAAGTGTAGGCGTTGTCAACGGACAAAGAACGATTCGTTGACAACGCTTTATCCGTAACTTACCCAACCAAAACCTACTTAAACACACTATAACTTTGAATCGCCGGAATTTCAACCAATTGCTGGGTATGGGAACTGCGGGTCTGATGATCCCCTCTCTACCTGCCTTTTCTCGGAACGTCTCGCCGGAACGTCTGATGGAGCCGGGCCTCGACGTTGCCGTTAAAAAACGACTGGCTGATGCCGCGCTCAATGCTGCTAAGAGCAAGGGCGCCAGCTACGCCGACGTACGAATTGGCCGCTATCTGAATCAGTTCGTCACTACACGGGAAGACAAAGTACAGAACATCGTCAACACCGAATCGTACGGAGTTGGTGTTCGTGTTATTGCGGATGGTTGTTGGGGCTTTGCCGCTGTCGTCGATGCGAAATCAGACGCAGACATGGCCAAGGCTGCCGAGTCGGCCGTAGCGATTGCCAAAGCCAATGCCAAGCTGATGAAACAACCCGTTCAGCTGGCTCCGCAGAAAGGGTACGGGGATGTGAGTTGGAAAGCACCCATCACCAAAAATGCGTTCGAAGTTCCGGTCAAGGAGAAGGTAGATTTACTAATGGCGGTCAACAGTGCCGCCATGAAAAACGGGGCTGATTTTGTTAACTCGGTCCTGTTCATGGTGAACGAGCAGAAGTACTTCGCATCGACTGATGGTACGTACGCCGATCAGGATGTTCACCGGATCTGGCCGACATTTACCGTAACGGCCATCAATAAACAATCGGGCAAGTTCGAAACCCGGCAGGCGCTCAGCGCTCCTATGGGCATGAGTTACGAATACCTGACGACCAATCCGGCCGACAAGGTAACGGGCGTAACGACCCGCTACAACAAAGGGTACGATATGGTCGAAGATGCTGTCGCAGCCGCCAAGCAGGCGCGCGCCAAGCATTCTGCGAAGTCGGTTGAAGCGGGTAAATACGATCTGGTGCTGGACCCGTCTCACCTCTGGCTAACCATCCATGAGTCAGTTGGTCACCCGCTGGAACTCGACCGCGTACTGGGCTACGAAGCCAATTTCGCCGGAACCAGCTTTGCGACGCTTGACAAGTGGAAATCCAAAGATTTCAACTACGGCAGCAAGCAGGTCAATCTGGTTGCCGACAAAACGCAGGTCGGTTCATTAGGTGCTGTAGGCTGGGACGACGAAGGCGTTAAAACCAAGGAATGGGATCTGGTAAAGGACGGTACGTTAGTGAACTACCAGGCTATTCGCGACCAGGTGCATATCATCGGCGAAAAGGAATCGCAGGGCTGCTGCTACGCCGATAGCTGGGGATCAGTACAGTTTCAGCGCATGGCCAACGTATCGCTGGCGGCTGGCAAAACGCCCCTGTCGGTGCAGCAGATGATCAAAGACGTTAAGAAAGGCATTTATATCATTGGCGACGGGTCGTTCTCCATTGACCAGCAGCGGTATAACTTCCAGTTCGGCGGTCAGCTCTTTTACGAGATCAAAAACGGCGAAATTGCGGGAATGCTCAAGGACGTAGCGTATCAGTCAAACACGCAGGAGTTCTGGAATTCGTGCGTTGCTGTCTGCGACGAAAAAGACTATCGGCTGGGTGGTTCGTTCTTCGACGGCAAAGGGCAGCCCCAGCAAGTGAGTGCGGTGTCGCACGGCAGCTCAACGGCGCGTTTCAACGGAGTTAACGTCATCAATACAGGTCGTAAAATTTAACATCATGGCGGTTATCCTCACCGAAGCAGAAGCAAAAGCGCTTCTCCAAAAAGTATTAAGTTACTCCAAAGCAGACGAGTGCGAAGTCAACCTAATGGGCGAAGAACGGGGCAACCTGCGCTACGCCCGGAACGAGGTCTCTACGAGTGGTTCAACCATCAACAAGAACCTGGTCGTTCAGTCGTCTTTTGGCAAGAAAGTGGGTACGGCCACGATCGATGAGTTCGACGATGCCTCGCTCGAAAAAGTTGTTCGCCGGGCCGAAGAACTCGCTCAGCTTGCTCCCGAAAATCCGGAATACATGGGCGTTCTGGGACCACAGACCTATGTTAAATCAACGGGTTTCTTTAACTCAACGGCGGGCATCTCCCCCGCTACCCGGGCCGATTCTGTAGACAAGAGTCTGCAACTGGCCCGTGACCAGAAGCTGACAGCCGCGGGTTTTCTTCAGGACTACCGGGGCTACTCGGCCATGATGAACTCGAAAGGTCTATTTGCCTATTACCCCAGCACCAACGTCAATTTCTCATTAACGGTACGTACTGACGACGGCAAAGGCTCGGGGTACGTAGCACGCGGCTACAGCGACGTATCAAAACTGGATACGGCAGCTGCTACGCGCATTGCCATGCAGAAAGCGCAGGGTTCGGCGGCAGCGCGGGCCATCGAACCGGGTAAATACACGGTTATTCTGGAGCCAACGGCAGCTGTTGTTCTGCTCGAATACCTCATGTGGGGAATGGACGCCCGCTCGGCGGATGAAGGTCGCTCCTACTTCAGCAAAACGGGAGGTAAAAGTCGCCTGGGCGACAAAATCGTGGATGAGCGCGTTACGCTCTACTCTGACCCGACGAACGCCGAACTACCGGCCTCTCCCTGGTCGGGTGATGGGCAACCCCAGAACAAGACGATGTGGATTGACAAGGGCGTAGTAAAAAACCTGTCGTACTCGCGGTACTGGGCGCAGAAGCAGGGAAAGAAGCCAATCCCCTATCCCAATAACATGATTATGGCAGGCGGCTCGTCGTCGCTGGAAGACATGATTAAGAGCACTCAACGCGGGATTCTGGTCACCAAGCTCTGGTACATCCGCGAGGTCGATCCCCAAACGATCCTCCTGACGGGTCTGACCCGCGACGGAACCTTCTACATCGAGAACGGCAAGATCAAGCATCCGGTCAAGAATTTTCGCTTCAACGAGAGCCCGGTTATTATGCTCAACAACCTCGAAGCCCTGGGTAAACCCGAGCGCGTCGTAAGCACCGAATCCGACCAGAACTACCTGGTCCCCCCAATGAAGATCCGGGAATTTACGTTCACGAGTTTGTCCGACGCGGTGTAACTGACGCCATGTAATAATCTTTGGCGAAGCTGATTCTATGTAAAACCAGACAGACGTCTCAGCTTTGCCAAAGTTGTCCTAATTGCGTAACTTCATAGACACTCGTAAAGCGACACTGTTATATAAGCAGTCAAAAATGCAGTTCGGAAAAACTATCAAGATCTTTTTGATTGACGGAGACCCAAATGGTCGAATGAGTTGTGAACTATCTAACTGGACGGGGAAAGCCTATAAAATACCCCGTACAAAGGTGAAGGATTGTATTGATCGACCAGATTTACTGAATACAGGAGTGTATCTACTCTTTGGGCGAAACGACGATGGCGACGAACAAGTCTATATAGGCGAAGCTGAAGAGGTTAGGGTGAGACTCAACCAACATTTAGCTCAGAAGGACTTTTGGAATGAAACGGTTGTCTTCGTGAGTAAGGACGAAAATCTAAATAAGGCCCACATTAAATATTTAGAGAACCGACTTTATCAAACTGCCCAAACAGCCAATCGATACAAGATTGAGAATTCAATAATTCCGACTCAATCGTCCATCTCGGAATCCGATAGAGCAGAAATGGAAGAGTTCTTAGAAAACGTCAAACTATTGGTCAATACACTCGGACATAAAGTGTTCGAAGAAAAGCGCGAGCAGCGGATTCGAGCAAAGCAAAAAGATCCGTTTTGTATCGTTGCTCCACGAGGAGCAGATGCGAAAGGTGAGCCAACATCAGAGGGGTTCGTAGTATTTAAAAGCTCGACCATTGCGTCTTCAACCGTCCCTTCGTTCTCCACATCGCTGCACAAACTTCGACAGGAAATGATAGACAGAGGAGACATCATCCAAGATGGTGAAAATCTTTTATTAGCCGACGATTATATATTTAGCAGTCCATCCACGGCAGCAGCAATTGTAATGGGACGTCCCGCGAATGGTCTAACAGAATGGAGAAATGTAGATGGTCGTACACTCAAAGGCTATGAATCAGAGTTGACCGATCTATCGCCAAAAAATATGTCGTTTTCTCCCACCAATAGGTTATTGATTGACAATAGAATTGATTCTTGATATGCTGAATAGCCGCGTTGCCGATCTTCTCGAAGCCCCCGATGCCAAACTGGTCATTGAGCGGGCACAGGCCATTCTGGCGAACGAAGCCGAGCGCCGGCGCGCCTTCCGCGAATGGTTGCGTGACGACTTCAAGGCCGAGTTTATTAACGGCGAAGTCATCATGCACTCGCCTGTTAAGCGTCGGCATCTGGATGCGTCAAAATATCTGGAGAATCTCCTGCAGAATTTTGTCTTACTAAACGATCTGGGTGTAGTCGATTCAGAGAAAGCGCTTGTTGGACTGACTCGTAACGACTACGAACCGGACATCTGCTACTGGAATAAGGAGACAGCTGACTCGTTCGATGACGACCAGATGGAACATCCGGCTCCGGATCTGATCGTGGAAATTCTGTCAAAAAGCACGACAGGTCGTGATCGTGGCATAAAGTTCGAAGACTACGCTGCCCACGGGGTTCGAGAGTACTGGATTATTGATCCGGTTCGCAAATCCCTGGAACAGTACCAATTGGACGAAGCGACGATGGCCTTTGCCTCGGCTACTACGTTGTATATCGACGATACGCTCGATGCCATCACGATCCCCGGTTTTCAAATTCCGGTACGCGCCATTTTCGACAAGGCAGTCAATCTGGAAACGTTACAGACATTGATGCGGCTATCAGCGTAATGATATGCCTCAGTTATTTAGCCTTAATGATCACCATTATCCCAGCAACCGAAGAGCAGTTGTCCATTGTTCGGTCTATTGCTTACCAAACCTGGCCCAGTACGTTCGGCGACATTCTGTCGCCTGAACAGATCGACTATATGTTGAGCATGATGTATAGTCCGGATGCGTTACAGGCTCAGGTAAACGAGAAAAACCATGCTTTCCTGCTGGCTCGTGATACGGATAGCCAGGAGGTACTGGGATTCGTATCCTATGAGCTGAACTACAAAAGCGAACCGGTGACCAAGATTCATAAACTGTATCTATTACCGGCCAGCCAGGGTAAAGGCGTCGGACGTCAATTGCTTGACCACGTTGCCGAGCTGGCTCAGCAACGTGGCAACGACCGGTTGAGCCTGAACGTAAACCGGAATAACAAGGCCACTCAGTTCTACGAACGCATCGGCTTTTCCGTTGTCCAACAGGAAAACATTGACATTGGCAATGGCTACTTAATGGAAGATTACGTGATGGAAAAACCATTACTTTCCACTGACTCAAGCGCTGGGTTTAAAAACGATATTAAGGCCACCTCCTAGAGTAGAGAGACGTCTTTTACTTACTTGTTGGTAAACGAACCGATTCCTGACATTTTACCACATGGCAAATCTAATGTCCTTCGCAAAAAAGACAGGTCTTCTCTGCTTAACCTTACAATTACTGTATAGCACAGCTATCGCTCAGGTTGCCGTGCAAAATCTACGGTGCGAAAACCTGACTAATCCTGTTGGCCTGGACATTCAGCAACCCCGTTTCAGTTGGCAGCTCCGCGCCGACCGACGGAACGTTAGGCAAACCGCCTACGAAATTCGGGTAGGCAATGACGCAGCTACGTTATCGAAAGGCACTCTCTGGAACTCCGGTAAGATAAACTCAGACTCATCAGTCCACGTTGCCTACGCAGGCCAGCCGCTGCAATCGGGCAAACGTTGTTTCTGGCAGGTACGCGTCTGGGACAATACGGGGAAGACCTCAGCCTGGAGTACACCAGCCTACTGGCAGATGGCTCTGCTGACGACTGCTGACTGGAAAGCCAAATGGATTGAGCCAGGCTATACGGAAGACCCACTCCGGGCAAGCCCCATGCTCCGAAAGCAGTTTGCCACCAGCAAGAAAGTCCGTTCTGCTACTGCCTACATCACGGCGCACGGTATGTACGAAGCCCAGATCAACGGCCAGCGCGTAGGCGATGCCTACCTGACGCCGGGCTGGACCAGCTATAAAAAGCGGCTACAATACCAGGTTTACGACGTAACGAATCTGGTAAAACAGGGAGCCAATGCTGTGGGCGTTACGTTGGGTAGCGGCTGGTATAGAGGCTACATTGGTTTTTCCAACCAACGCAATTATTTCGGCAAAGACATTGCCCTTCTATTTCAGTTAGACATTACCTACACGGACGGCACTACAGAATCGGTTGTTTCCGACGACAGTTGGAAATCATCAATGGGGCCAATCCGCAGTTCTGAAATTTACAACGGCGAAATCTACGACGCCCGGCAGGAAAAGGCTGGCTGGGCATCGGCGCCCTATTCGGACAGCAACTGGTCGGGCGTGACGGTGAAAGACTACCCGATGAACGTGCTGGTCGCTACGTATAACGAGCCTGTCAGGAAACAAGAAACGTTTAAGCCCGTCCGAATTTTCAAGACGCCCAAAGGTGAACAGGTGATTGATTTCGGACAGAATCTGGTTGGCTGGGTTGTTCTGAAAGCCACGGGAAAGGCGGGTGACAGCATTACACTCTCCCACGCCGAGGTGCTCGACAAAAAAGGCAACTTTTATACAGAAAACTTACGCGCGGCTAAGGCGCAAAATACATATGTTCTGAAAGGGGGCACAACTGAAACGTTCGAGCCACATTTTACCTGGCAAGGCTTTCAGTTCGTCAAAGTAGACGGCTACCCCGGTGAGTTGAAACCCGAAAATATTTCAGCGGTGGCTCTCTACTCAGACATTCAACCCACAGGTCAGTTTACGTCGTCTAACCCACTCATCAATCAGTTGCAGCACAACATCCAGTGGGGGCAGCGGGGTAATTTTCTGGACGTGCCTACTGATTGTCCCCAACGGGACGAACGACTGGGCTGGACAGGTGATGCCCAGGCTTTTTCACGCACGGCTGCGTTTAATTTCAACGTAAACAACTTCTTTGCCAAGTGGCTCAAAGACGTAGCGGCTGATCAAACAGCAAACGGTGCTGTACCCTTTGTGGTACCTAATGTGCTGGGCGAAACCGCTAGTGCTGGCTGGGGCGATGTAGCAACTATTGCTCCCTGGAACATGTACCTGGCTTACGGCGATAAGCGGTTATTGGCCGAGCAGTATCCAAGTATGAAAAACTGGGTAGAGTACATGCACAAATCCAGCAAAGACGACCTGTGGAATGTGGGCTTTCACTTCGGCGACTGGCTATTCTACCGGCCCGACGACGATAACGATGGCCGGGCTGCCATTACTGACAAATACCTGATCGCCCAGTGTTTCTACGCTCATTCTACCCAACTGCTCATCAATGCCGCCAACGTACTCGGCAACAAGCAGGATGCGCAGACATACACGGCATTGCTGAAGCAGATCAAAGACGCGTTTATGAACGAGTACATGACGCCAACAGGTCGGCTAGTCTCCAGTTCACAAACGGCCTACGTTCTGGCGCTGAACTTCGATATGCTGCCCGAGAACCTACGGGCCGCAGCCGCCCAGCGGCTAGTCGATAATATCAAGAGCTATCGCAACCACCTGACAACCGGTTTTCTTGGAACGCCTTACTTATGCTTTGTGCTAGACCGGTTTGGTCATACCGATGTCGCGTTCTCCCTATTGATGCAGGAAAGTTATCCCTCCTGGCTGTACCCGGTCAAGATGGGGGCAACAACGATCTGGGAGCGCTGGGACGGAATCAAACCTGATTCGACCTTTCAGACACCATCTATGAATTCTTATAATCATTACGCATACGGAGCCATTGGCGACTGGATGTACCGGGTCGTGGCGGGTCTCGACACCGAAGATGACGGCGTAGGGTACAAGAAAATACGTATCAAGCCCCACGTGGGCGGCAAACTGACCCAGGCAGCCGCTACGCTGGATACCTATTATGGCAAAGCCAGTTCAGACTGGAAACTAGAGAACGGCAAGATGCTGTTATCTGTCGAAGTCCCCACAAATACGACTGCAACAATTTACGTACCGGCTACTTCACCAGATGCTATCCAGGAAAGTGGCAAACCGTTGACATCGGTCAACGACGTACAGGTTTCCGGTACCGAGAAAGGCTATGTCGCGGTAAAAGTAGGTTCGGGAAAATACCAGTTCATCACCACCCAACCGGCGACGGTGAACCAACCAACCAAGTAGTGATTGCCCAGATAGCAGTACGTCAGTCTGCTATCTGGGCGCCTATAACAATAGGCAGTCAGACAGAAATGGGCCAACGCCTTATTACGTTGATTGTCTCTTTATTCAACAAACTGAGCGTATTTTGAAACCGTTTGTTTTCACCCGTATTCAGTATACCTCCGGCGACTGGGACACCGACCAGCGGATGCCCTCCAACCTGCTCCACTCGCTGGTTGAGTACACCACGATTCCGGTTGATCAGAAGGAACATGTGGTACAGTTGAGTAGTCCGGATTTGTTTAAAAGCCCGTTCTGTTATTTGAGCGGCCATAAGCTGGTGGAGTTTTCGGCGCAGGAACGGGACCATTTCAAGCGATATGTACAAAACGGCGGGTTTGTGTTTGTGGATGATTGCAACCACGACATCGACGGCTTATTCGCCAAGTCGTTTGAGCAGGAAATGGAGCGGACCTTTGGCTCGAAAGCGTTGCAGAAGATTCCGAACACCCACCCCATTTATAATTGCTTCTTTACGTTCGCCGAAGGGCCGCCCACGACCTCGTTCGAGCTGAACGGCTGGGGAGATGATCTGGTCCACGACTATCTGAAAGCGATTACCGTCAACGGGCGAATCGGCGTGCTGTATAGCAACAAGGATTACGGCTGCGAGTGGGACTATGATTTCCGCAACAAACGGTTTCTGGCCGAAGACAACACTAAGTTCGGCGTCAACATCGTCACGTACGCGCTGACGGCATAAATAGGAAAGAAAGACAAAAAAGATGGAAGAGAAAAGACGTAAGACGCTGGACAAAAGATCGATTGCTTATCTCTCTTTTCTAAAGCCTCCTTTCTTACATCTTTCGACTTACGCCTTTGTTAAAAGTGCTTTATACAACCTGAAACATAACTTTGGAACAAGCTAACTTAACTCATTACAAAGCGCTGGTGGCCCGACTGCCCCAGCTACGACAGGAGATTGGCAAAGTCATCATCGGCCAGGAAGAAGCCATCAGCGAAGTCTTGATCGCTTTGTTGGCGGGTGGTCATTGCCTGCTCGAAGGGGTGCCCGGCCTGGCCAAGACTCTGATGGTGAAAACCATGTCGGACGCGCTGGCGATGCGCTTCAAGCGGATTCAGTTTACCCCCGATCTGATGCCCGGCGATATTGTTGGAACCGAGATCCTGGAAGACGACCACGAGACGGGGCACAAAGTGTTCAAATTCAACAAGGGGCCCATCTTTGCTAACGTCGTGCTGGCCGATGAGATCAACCGGACGCCCCCTAAAACGCAGGCCGCCATGCTGGAAGCCATGCAGGAGTACAAGGTGACCTACGGCGGTAATGATTACCCGCTCCCCCGCCCCTTCCTGATTATTGCGACCCAGAACCCCATCGAGCAGGCCGGTACGTACCCCCTGCCCGAAGCCCAGCTTGACCGGTTCTTACTTTACATCAAACTTGGTTACCCCGCTGAGCACGAAGAGCTGAACGTACTGAAGAGCACGACCGGCACCAAACGCGCCGAATTGCAAACGGTGCTGTCGGACGAGGATATCCTCGCCCTGCAAAACCTGACCCGGCAGGTCCATATCAGCGACGAACTGATCGAGTACATTAACCGCCTGGTACGCTCGACCCGTCCGCAAACCACTCAATCGGCCTTTGTCAAGCAGTGGAGCGAGTGGGGGGCCGGGCCGCGGGCGGGCCAGGCGCTGGTGTTGTGTGCCAAAGCGCGGGCTGTTCTGAACGAGCGCTATTCCGTCATTCCCGAGGATATTCAGACGTTGGCATTCCCAATTCTTCGGCACCGGATTGCCTTAAATTTCCGCGCCGACGCCGAAGGTATTACAACCGATCGGGTCATTGAGGAATTGCTAAAAAGCGTTAAGTAAGCCAATCTTCTTCAGAGAAAACGTTTCGAACAAGTTCGATCGGTCTGTTTTCTTCCGTCTATTACCTTTTCTCTAGATCAACATGGCTAAGCTCGCCACGGATCTCATCAAACTCAACAACCTGCAACTAGCGGGGAAACTGGTTAGCGACGAACTGCTGCTGGGTATTCAGGCCAGCAAGCGGTCAGGAGTAGGCACGGAGTTTGAACAGTTCCGCCACTACGAACCCGGCGACGATCCCAAGCGCATCGACTGGAAACTGTTTGCCAAAAGCGGCCAGTATCTCGTCCGCGAATCGGCCACGGAGAGTAACCAGCAGGTACGGTTTCTGATCGATCTGTCGGGGTCAATGAACTACGCCGAAGGAAACGTCAGTCGCCTGAACTATGCCAAACTACTCCTGGCGTCGCTGGCGTACCTCAGCAACCGGCAGGGCGATCAGCTCAGCCTATACGCCTTGCAGCAGAGTGCGGTTCAGACCCTGGTTCCCGCAGGGAAACAAGCCTTTCAGAAAATCATCGCGCTGCTCGATGCCGCTCAGGCGTCAGGCGAGTGGACCTCAACGCAGGCTTCGTTCCCGGAGTTCAGCCGCAAACAGACCGAACTGCTCGTGCTGGCGTCGGACTTTTTGCAGGTTAGCGACGAGTGGATCAACCTGATTCGCAGCGTCGCCGGTCCGCGCCGGGAGATCGTTATCTTCCAGATTCTGGGTGATCAGGAATTATCGTTTGACCTAAGTGGCTTCTACCGCTTTCAGGACCTGGAAACGGGCCGGGAAATGGAATTACAGGCTGAAACCGTGCGTGATCTCGTTCGGGAGCGGTCGTCGGCTTACCTGAGCCAACTGGAAGAAGCGTTACGTATTCCGCACGTTCGGCTGATCCGGGTGCGGATGAGTGAACCCGTCGCGTTGGTGTTGACCCGTTTTTTAACCGGAAAGAATTAACTGATGACGTTTGTCGAACCATACTTACTGTGGGGGGCGCTGGCCGTAGGAATTCCAGTTGTGATTCACTTCTGGCACCAAAAGCATGGCAAACCTCTACCCTGGGCGGCTACGCAGTGGCTCACGGAAAAAGACCAGCAACAAAGCCGGGGTTTACGTCTTGATAACATCCCGCTGCTGATCGTACGCTGCTTTTTGTTGCTAGTACTGGCCTTATTGGTCAGCCAGTTACTCCTCAACAAGTCCGACCAGACCGAAGCAATAAAAACGGTTCACCTGGTTCAACCCAGCGCCTTTGTCGCTGACAACTTTCGGTTTGAACTGGACGAAGCCACTAAAAAAGGCGAGGCTGTTTACCTGGCTACCAGTACCCTACCCCGATTCGCCGGTCAATCGGCCCAGCCGTTACCTGCTCCCTACTTCGATGCCCTCCAGTTACAAACGGCGATCAGCGAATTACCCGCCGAGACAACCAATTTGCACCTGTATCTACAGAACAGCGAGTCGCTGGCGGACGTACCGGCCATTACGGTTCCGCAACGGTTTCGATTACACAGCGTAATTGATTCCGCCAGCCAGCCCCGCCCCTATTTGACCGTGCGAAACGGCAAAAAACTCTATCTCAATCAGTCTGGTAAGTTAATGGCCAGCGTCGAGACACCCAACGTAAAGCTACAATCAACCCCAGCGCACGAAGGGCCATTACGCGTGCTGCTTCAATACGCCAACGCTCCCGAACGCCAGACCGTACGGGCGGCTCTCCAGGCGCTGATGGACGTGTACAGCCTTGATCTGACCATCGACGAAAAACCAGCCCGTCAATCCTACGATTGGGTATTAACGGATGAAGTACCGGCCCGGTTAACGCCTAAAACGCTGTATATCATCTCGGCGAATGAACAGGTTCCGCACCCCGCCAACGTTATCTACACGAACGAACACCTGACACCCCAAGCGTCTGACCGCGTCGTCAACGGCCAATTGCCAGAATGGCTGGGGCAACAGCTCGTTTACCATTATGGCCTGACCGCTCATCAGCACAATCCATTGAGTAAGCAGGCGTTAGCCAATTTGTTTGTTCCATCAACGAAACGCAGTGTCCATCAGCAGGCTAGTATGCAGCCCATATTACTGCTGTTATTCGTCTGCCTCCTGCTCGCCGAACGCTGGCTGGCGCTGACCAAAAACGCATGAACGAACTCAAACGAACCCTTTCACTGGTTACGTACCAGCTTTACGCCAATGCCCTGATCCGTTGCGTGCTGCTGGCCGTATCCGCCTACTTCCTGGTCGCTACGTTTACGGGCACAACCTTACCGGCTTTTGTGGCTGGGCTAGCCGGGCTAGGGCTGGGCACTTTATTGAGCAAACCGTTTCAGGACAAACGGCCCCAGGCAGTTCGGCTGATTCACCAGTCGGTGGGCGATGTCGAGTACAGTCTGCCCCTGCTGGAGAAAGAACAGCTCAATCTGGCTGAGCAACTGCAACTCGACCGGCTCAACGACCGGCTACAACGGGTGCCGGTACCGGGTGTTTTATTAAAAAACGCTGGTTGGTACGCTACGGGTCTGGTAGCTGTCCTGGCTCTGTATGTCGGTTATCCGCAGATGAAGCAACGAGCCACGCCTAGCCCCAACGACCTGCGCACGCAGTTTGCCACGGCAGCCGCCCTTAAGCCCGGGGCACCAACGTTCCAATCGGCGGCTTTGCGGGTACAGCCCCCAGCGTATACCCAACTTCCTGATCAGAACTCCCGCGACCTTAACGCGTCGGCGGTAGTGGGCTCAACGCTAACCTGGCGCGTGCAGCTCAGTAGCCAGCAGAACGTAAAAGTTCGGCTGGTGAATAGCAAGGGGCAAGAGCTGGCCTTCAAGCTGTCCGGAGGAACCTTTACGTACCAGGATCAGCTTTTGAACTCAGGGCTTTATGCCATAAAGGCATATTGGCAGGACAAGTCAGGCCAATCCAGTCCGGGCCACGACTCGCTGATTTACCAGTCCGACTTTTACCGGCTCGATGCCAAGCCAGACATGGCGCCCAAGATCGAGCCGGAGTCGAAAGAGCTATATAAATTTCATTTTCTGAAAGACCCCAAAACGATCACCATCGCGGCCAAGCTGTCGGATGACTTTGCCGTTTCGCAGGCGTTTATCGTGGCGACCGTAGCGCGAGGGTCGGGTGAGAATGTTAAGTTTCGGGAGGTCAAGATGCCCTTGGGTCCGAAGAATTTCAAAGAAACGCGCATCGCCAAAACCCTCGATCTGAAAGCCCTGAATTTTGCGCCGGGCGACGAGTTGTATTACTACTGGGCCGCTTTCGACAACCGCCGTCCCGAGCCTAACTTCACCAAGTCGGATACGTATTTCCTGGTTTACAAAGACACCACGCAGGTCGAGGAAAGCGAACTGGCAACGATGGCCGTCAACATTATGCCCGAGTATTTTCGGAGTCAGCGGCAGATCATCATTGACACCGAGAAGCTGATTGCCAGTAAGAAGAAACCAACCGATAAGTCCTTCCGCAGCACATCGAACGAGATTGGCTTCGATCAGAAAGCGCTACGGTTGCGGTATGGTCAGTTCCTGGGCGAAGAATTTGAAAAATCAATCGGCGGGGGCGACGCCTTACCGACCGATCAGGATGGCGATGTCGTGGTTGGCTACGCGATGATGCAACAATACATGCACAAGCACGATGAAGGCGAGGGTGATCACAGCGCTCCGGCGGTTGCGCCATCTCATGCCGGGCACGACCACGCCGGTCACAGTCACGGGGGCGGTGGTAGCAACGACGAAAAAGACCCCGTTGCCGCACTTATGGAACAGTATGTCCATTCGCACGACGATGCCGAAACCAATACATTTCATGAGCAATCCACCCGCTCGCTCCTGAAAATGGCGTTAGAGAACATGTGGCAGTCGGAGCTGCACCTGCGCATGTACGAACCCACGCTGGCGCTTCCTTACGAGCAGAAAGCGCTGGAATACCTGAAGCTATCGCAACAAAAAGCACGGTCTTACGTCAAGAAAACAGGATTCGACCCGCCACCGATTAAGGAAAAGGAACTACGACTGACGGGCGAACTAACCAACGTAACGCCGACCTTCAATCAGGACAAATCGTTCACAAAACAACAGCTTGAACCGTTGGTTGCCAATGTACTAGGCTATCTGGATCTGCCCGAGCTTTCATCTCGCCAGCGGCTGACGGTGCAGCAACTAGGCAACCAACTGGCAGAGCAAACGATCAACAGCGGCCTGCGCAACTGGTCGGTGCTGGCGAGTCTACAAAAACTGGCAGGCGGCAAAACGCTGACTGCGGCTGAGAAGCAACAACTCAAAACCAAACTCTACGCCCTGACGGGTACATCGGTGCAAACCGGCCCGGCTTCGTATTCTAGCGAGCGTACACTGGAGCGGGCTTTCTGGCGACACATTCGATCATGACAACAACCCTCAACTGGGCATCCCCGCTTACCTGGCTCACAGCGCTGGTTCTTCTGGTCATTCTGGGCGTGCAGGGCTGGTTCCTCGTTCGTACCCACTCCCTATCACCAGGCCGACGGTTGCTAAAGATCGTTCTGAATCTGATACTCTGGTTGGTCGTTCTCGCTTACTTTCTGCAGTTCCGGTGGCCGTTGACCAACCCCTCCCGGCACGTGTTGCTGGTGGGTAACGACGCCCCCCGGGGTTTTGTCCAGCGGGTTAGCGACAGCCTCCACGTAACCGAAACGGTAACGCCCCGGACGTTCAACGAAGCCGTCGACTCAGTTACGGTAGTAGGCCAGGACTTCCCACGGGAGACGCTGACCCAGTTGAGCAGCTCAGCGGTGCAATGGGTACCGTACAACCCACTTAATCGGGTGCAGGGCTTGCACTATAAGGGATTACTGCGGCAGGGCGAGCAGCAGACCGTGACGGGCTGGGTACAGTCATCGGACAAGCAGACGCTGGCGGTGCGGTACGGCAACGTAACCCTCGATAGTACGGCGGTTCCGGCCGGAGAGAGTCCATTTACGCTCCGGTTTCCGGCTTTCGTTCGAGGACGCAATCAGATGGAACTGGTACTGGGAGGGAAAGCAATCGACACAGTCCGGTTCTTTACGCGGGCAGCCCAGCCGCTAACCGTTCAGTTTATCCTGAGCAACCCGGATTTTGAAACCAAAACGCTGGCTGATTGGCTGGGAAAACAAGGTTATGCGGTTCAGCTATCGGCTACGCTCTCGAAAAACGTCAGCAGTGCGGTCAGCATTAATCAATCGAAAAATAGCGGAAAGAAAGTACCGAATATTGTTATCACGGACCCAAGCAATGCCGCCAATGCCGTGGTTAAGAAAGCGGTGGCCGACGGGCGGACGGTTTTCTTCCTCAACCTGGCGACGCCCGAAACAGATAGCCGACTTATCAACCAGGCGTTGGGCAGCCGGTTCCAGGTACGTCGCGTATCGACCGATCCAACGGTTCCGATTGGCGCGAATCTGACGGCTCTCCCCTATCAGTTTGGCTCATCGCTGACGCAGTTTCCCGTAGCGGGTTACCCTATCGCCATTCAACGTACCAACGGACGGGTGGGCATTAGCCTGTTAAGTGAAACGTATCCCCTCGCCCTCAGTGGCGACAGCCTGGCTTACAGCCGCATCTGGACAAGCGTACTGGCCCAGCTTTACCCAACCGACAACAATGTTATTCAGGTCCAGGCTCCGCTATACGTGGGTCTGCCGACTGAATTGCGCACAAACAACCTGACGACAAAGGCTGCGGCCATCCGGGCTGGGGGTGATACAACCCGTTTGCAGCCGGCTCCCCTGAACGAGCAATCAGCGAGCACGCGGGTAACGTTCGCGCAGACTGGCTGGCAACCCGTGCAGGATTCGCTGATGGTATACGTGAGTAACGGTGCCCAGGCCCGTCGCGCCGGTGTAAATCAGTTCGTACAGGCTCATGACCAGCAACAGCTTCTTCCCGCCCGCACCCAGCCCGAGCGCTACGCCCAGGTTCCGAACTGGGTCTGGCTAGTTGCGCTGATCGTTTGTTTCACGGCTTTGTGGGTGGAGCCGAAGCTTTGACGCGCTGCAAAAACCAATTGACTAAATTATAGGCGGCTGGTAACCCGTTCAGGTCTTAGCCAAGTGTGGTCTACTTCTAAATTACACCCGACTACTTGTAGCCTCGAACTTTCTGGTAAACTTTACGTTGGTTCGAGTGACGCAGGTACGTTTGACATGAAAGCATTGGTGGCATTTATACTGGCAACGCAGATACTGGTAAGCAGTTTGCTCCCTGGTTTCAGTGTGGACCAATCCACCAAGCTGGTCGATCTAGTGCAGCATTACCAGCAGCACCGGAAAACAGTCCCTAATCTGAGCTTCCTCGATTTTATAGGAATGCACTACGGGTCTAATTCCGAGCACCAGAAGCACCCTAACCATAGTCATCAAAAACTACCCGCGGTGAGTCATGCCGCTCCCGCATTTACTGCCCCTTCGGTTATTCTGCTGCCAGTAACCATTTTCGCTGAACTGTTGCTGGCGAAAACGGCTTGCTTCCGCTACACCAATTTTTACTCATTTGTCAGCGTTTCGTCGTTGATCAATCCACCCCGACGCTAAGGGGGCGTTTCTGCTGGCCGTACTATGTTCTAGCGGGACGGTTTTCCCCATTCTTCTTCCCTGTTTCCGGGCCCTTTGCCTGTAACTCGTTAGTCCAACCCGGATTACGTTATCGGTCTGTGCCCTCAGCCAAGCTGTTCAACAGTCACAGTGACAAGCATCAGCTTTAACGCACTCCTGCATCGGTCATATTCCGATGCAGAAATTCCCTACGCGTTTTCTTCTGGAATAACAACAAGCCTACTTACCGTTCGTCGTCGCGATGTTGAACGCAATTATTCATTTTTCAATCCATAATAAATTGATTGTCGGCCTGTTTACCTTGGCGCTGGTTGGGTGGGGTATCTGGTCGGTGTCGCAACTGCCGATCGATGCCGTACCTGATATCACCAATAATCAGGTGCAGGTTATCACCAGCAGCCCATCGCTGGCGGCCGAAGACATCGAACGTCTGGTGACGTTCCCGATCGAAGTGGGTCTGTCGAATATCCCCGGCCTGACCGAAATCCGCTCATTTTCCCGCTTCGGGCTGTCCATCGTCACCGTCGTATTTTCCGATGCGACAGATGTATACTGGGCCCGCCAGCAGATCAGCGAGCGATTACAGAACGTAATCGGCCAGATTCCGCCTGGAGTCGGTACGCCAGTGATGGCTCCCGTTACCACCGGCTTGGGCGAAATCTTTCAGTACACGGTCATCCCGAAGAAAGGCTTCGAAAACCGTTATTCGCTGGCCGACCTACGTACTATTCAGGACTGGACCATCCGCCGGGCTCTGCTGGGGACGCCCGGTGTAGCCGACGTCAGTGGGTTCGGTGGCTTGCTGAAACAGTATGAGATTGCCGTTGACCCCGACCGCTTACGGAGCCTTGGCATCACCATTACCGACCTGTATACGGCGCTTCAGCAAAACAATCAGAACACGGGTGGTGCTTACATCGATAAGAAGCCGAATGCCTTCTTCATCCGCTCCGACGGCCTGATCCGGTCGACCGCTGACATCGCTGACATCGTGATACGCCTGAATGACCAGGGGTTACCGGTGCGCGTTCGTGACGTAGCCCAGGTCCAGATCGGATCGGCGGTACGCTACGGTGCCGTAACTCGTAACGGCGAAGGCGAAACGGTAGGTGCCGTGGTCATGATGATCAAAGGCGAAAACTCGTCGGCGGTTATCAAGCGGGTAAAAGAAAAAATCACCCAGATTCAGCAGACGCTTCCCCCTGGGGTGCAAATCATACCGTTTCTGGATCGCACCAAAATGGTGAACAGCGCTATCGGTACAGTGGAGCGTAATCTGCTGGAAGGGGCCACCATTGTAATTGTGGTGCTGGTACTGCTGCTAGGGAATTTCCGGGCGGGCATTGTGGTGGCGTCCGTCATTCCGCTCGCCTTGCTGTTTGCCATTTCGATGATGAACCTTTTCGGCGTGTCGGGCAATCTGATGAGTCTGGGCGCTATCGACTTCGGGTTGATCGTCGACGGGGCGGTGATCATTGTTGAAGCCACATTGCATCACATTCATTCGCGCATGAACGAGCGGATGAAGACGCCCTCTGACGTCGAGTTCCTGACCCAGGATGAAATGGACGATGAAGTGTATCAATCGGCAGGGCGCATTCGGTCGTCGGCGGCTTTTGGCGAAATCATTATTCTGATTGTTTACCTGCCAATTCTGGCTTTATCGGGGATCGAAGGGAAGATGTTTCGACCGATGGCTTTGACAGTTGCCTTTGCTATTCTGGGGGCTTTCATTCTATCGCTCACCTACGTACCAATGGTATCGGCCTTGCTGCTCAGCAAGAAAATTGAGCACAAAGAATCGTTTTCCGACCGGATTCTCAAACGGATTCATCGCGTTTACGAACCGATTCTGCTACGCGCCCTTAACCACCGGGTGTTGATTCTGGGCAGTGCCGTTCTGCTGCTGGGCGCTGCGCTGTTTCTATTCTCCCGCATGGGGGGCGAATTTATTCCGCAGCTCGACGAAGGTGACTTCGCCGTCGATACGCGCACCCTGACGGGTAGCTCGCTGTCCGAAACCGTCGATGCTACGTTGAAAGCCCAGCGGATTCTGCTCAAGCAGTTCCCGGAGGTTGAACAGGTAGTGGGAAAAATCGGCTCCGGCGAAATTCCGACCGATCCCATGCCCATCGAAGCCTCCGACCTGATGGTTATTCTGAAACCCAAAGATGACTGGACGTCCGCCACCACCCGCGATGAACTGGCCGGAAAAATGGCCGAAGCGCTGTCGGTTATTCCGGGCGTTACGTTCGGGTTTCAGCAACCCGTGCAGATGCGCTTCAACGAGCTGATGACCGGCGCGCGGCAGGACGTAGCGTTGAAGATTTACGGCGAAGATCTGGGGCAGCTCACGAAACTGGCCGAGCAGGTGGGCGGACTGATCCGAACCATCGACGGGGCCAAAGACCTGTACATCGAGCAGGTTGGCGGCCTCTCGCAAATTCTGATCCGGCTCGACCGGGCGCAGATCGCCAAGTTTGGGCTGAACGTAACAGACGTGAACCGGGTGATCAATACCGCCTTTGCCGGGCAGTCGGCGGGGCTGGTCTTTGAAGGTGAGAAACGGTTCGATCTGGTCGTTCGGCTGGCCGCCGACAAACGGCAGAGCGTCGAGGATATTCAAAATGTGTACGTATCGGTTCCGGCTAGTGCCGCCGGTCCCGCCCAGCAAATCCCGCTTGGGCAGATCGCCCAGGTAACGGTCCAGGAAGCCCCCAACCAGATTCAGCGGGACGATACCCACCGACGGATCACGCTGGGTTTCAACGTGCGGGGAAGTCGCGATGTCGAAAGCATTGTCACGGAGTTGCAGCAGAAAGTGGGGCAGCGGATCAAATTTCCGCCCGGCTACTCCATCAAATACGGTGGCCAGTTTCAGAATCTGGTCGATGCCAAGCAACGGTTGAGCATTGCCGTACCGATTGCCCTCGCCCTGATTTTTGCTCTACTGTTTTTTACGTTCCATTCCGTTCGGCAGAGCCTGCTCATTTTCATGGCGATTCCAATGGCGGCCATTGGGGGCGTGTTTGCGCTGCTGATTCGGGGGATGCCGTTCAGTATTTCGGCGGGCGTTGGTTTCATCGCCCTGTTTGGGGTGGCCGTACTGAATGGTATTGTCCTGATCGCGGAATTTAACCGGCTTCGACACGAGGAAGGACTTACCGACATGACCGAAATTATCCGGCAGGGGGCCGAGGTGCGACTACGGCCGGTTATCATGACGGCCCTGGTCGCGTCGTTCGGTTTCATTCCAATGGCGCTGTCGAACTCAGCGGGCGCTGAAGTACAGAAACCACTGGCTACCGTCGTGATCGGTGGCTTACTGACGGCTACGTTGCTGACGCTCATTGTACTACCCATCCTGTATTCGTTGTTCGAGCGAAAAGCCGTGGACAAGGAAGCGCAGGCAGCCCAGGCGTCAAAGGTATCCACCCCGGCAAAAATTGCCAGCCTTGTCCTGTTGCTAGGACTTGCCACGACGGGCTGGGCACAAGGTCCGCAGCAAGTTACGTTGCAGCAGGCCATTCAGCAGGCTACGACGCGCAACGGCCAGTTACAAACGGCAAATCTGGGTGTCAGTCAGCAGCAGGCGTTACGCCGAACAGCTTATGATGCCGGGCGGCTGTCGGCTACACTTATGCTGGGACAATACAATAGCCGCCGATTCGATAACAACCTCACTCTGACACAAACCATCCCGAATCCGACTCTGATGCGTCGGTTAGCCCAGCTGAACGACCAGACAGTCAGCGCGCGCCAGGCGGAGGTAGCCGTTACGCAAAACGATATTCAGTACGGGGTCAAGTCCGCTTATTACGAACTGAACTATCTGTACCGGAAGCGGCAGCTTTTTCAGCAGCAGGACACCGTACTGACCGAGTTCGTCAAGGCGGCTACGCTGCGGGTCAAAACCGGGGAAACGGGTAGTCTGGAGAAGGCGACGGCGGAAAGCCAGCTGGCCGATCAGCGGGTCAAACTAGCGCAGAACGAAGCAAGTCTCATCGCGAGCCGAAGTCAGTTGCAATCGTTGCTGTATAACCCTCAGCCCATCGAGGTAACCACCGAACCGCTCCCAAAACTGACCATCGACGGGATTCAGGACAGTATAGCGCTGGCTCGGAATCCGCAACTCCGGCAACTACAGGAGCAGATTCGGGTGGCGGAACAAAGCCGGCTGGTGGAGCAAGCCCGGCAGAAACCCGATTTTCTGGTTGGACTGTTCAGCCAGACGCTCATTGGCAATCAGTTGATCGACGGGCAGGAACTGTATTTCGGTCCCGGCTACCGGTTTAGCGGGGGACAGGTCGGCGTTACGTTCCCCCTGATCGGCCAGCCGCAGAAAGCGCGGATCAATGCCGCTCGTATCGGGGAGCAACTCGCGCAGACGGAGCTAAGAAACCGGCAGTTTGCACTGAGTCAGCAACTGAAACAGGCCGTCGGGCAATACCAGCAGTACCAGCAGGCGCTGACCTATTACGAAACGAACGGGCTATCGCAAGCAGCTCTGATTCAGAACAATGCCCAACGCGCGTTTAGCGGTGGCGACATCGGCTACGTCGAATTCTCCCTGGCCCTGCAACAAGCCTTCACCATCCGGTCGAACTACCTTGATCTGCTCAACCAATACAACCAATCTGTACTCTACATCAACTACTTACTGGGCAATTCCTGATCTGACCCATGCCGTATACCATGCATCCCTTACTTTCTGTATCGCTCCTGACCCTTCTTCTAGTGGCAGGCTGTAGCTCATCCGACAACCAAGCGGATAAAGCAGACGCTAACCCGACCGAAGCAACGCCAGCCCAAAGCGACTCCACCAATTCAGGACCAATCCGGGTTTCACTCACACAGGCCCAATACGACGTCGCAGCCATTCAGCTCGGCCAGCCGGCGTTACGGACGCTTAATACCACGCTCAAAGCAAACGGAACAATCGACGTACCAGCCTCGAATTTGGTTTCGGTGACGGTACCCTTCGGTGGCTACATTCGAAAAATCGACCTGGAGCCGGGCATGAAAGTTCGTAAAGGACAGCCGCTGGTTGTGCTGGAAAACCCCGAGTACATTCAGCTACAACAGGATTATCTGGATACGAAAGCAAAGCTGGAATTCGCCGATCTGGATTATGCCCGTCAGCAGGAACTGAGCCGCGATAACGTAAACGCGCTGAAGCAGTTTCAGCAGGTACGGGCGAACCGGCAGAGTTTGCAGGCGCAGCTGGCCGGGATGGCGCAGCGGTTAGCCATCCTGCACATTAATCCCAGTAAACTCAGCCCGAGTCAGCTGACCCGTCAGGTAACCATTCCGTCGCCGGTCTCGGGCTTTGTAACCAACGTACCGGTCAACAACGGGCGCTTCCTCAACCCATCCGACATCCTGGTCGAGATTACTAACGTTGATCACCTGCACGTCCGGCTCAGTATTTTCGAAAAAGACATCAGCCGGATTCATGCCGGGCAGGTTGTTCACTTCGGCATGGGTGGCGATCCGTCCTTTATCCATCGGGGGGAGATTTTCCTGATTGGCAAGTCCATTGCCGCTGATCGGACTGTTTCCGTACTGGCCCACCCCGATGACTATACTGATGATTTCATTCCAGGTGGCTACGTATCGGCGCTGGTCGATGTACGAACGCAACCCCTGCAAACGCTGCCCGAAGCGGCCGTTGTCAGTTACGGTGGCAAGTCGCTGGTGTACGTCCTGGAGAAGAAGCAGGGCAACCCCGTCAGCTATCAGTTTCAGCAGGTGGAAGTAAAAACGGGCGTTCGGGAAAAGGGCTACGTAGCGGTGACGTTCCCCTCGGCTGTAAACCCCGCCATTACGCCGGTTGTCGTCAATGGCGCGTACAGCTTACTAGCTAAACTTAACAACAGCGAAGAAGAGTAACCATGGCACACATCCCTCCTTACCACCAACCCCACGAAGAACAGCACCTACGCAGCTCGGCCGTAATCTCGGACATTGTCATTGGTATGTCCGACGGGCTCACCGTTCCATTCGCGCTGGCCGCTGGCTTGAGCGGGGCGGTCGCCAGTTCCTCGCTGGTCGTTACCGCCGGAGTTGCTGAGATCGTGGCGGGCTCCATCGCCATGGGCCTAGGTGGCTACCTTGCTGGTCGTACCGAAGTCGATCATTACGAGTCCGAACGCCGACGCGAGGTGGCCGAAGTAGAATCGGTGCCGGAACGGGAGAAGCAGGAAGTACGCGACATATTTGCCGATATGGGACTCAATGCTGCTTTGCAGGAAGCCATTGCCGATGAGCTAGCCAAAGACAAGACCAAATGGGTGGATTTCATGATGAAATATGAGCTGGGGCTCGACGAACCTGATCCCAGACGAGCGACCAAAAGCGCCCTCACCATTGGGCTTTCCTACGTAGTGGGTGGGCTGGTTCCTCTACTTCCCTACCTTATGCTGAGTCATCCGCACGATGCCCTGGTGTATTCCTGCGGACTGACGTTGCTGTGCCTATTCGTCTTCGGCTTTTTCAAAAGTAAAGTCACCGGCCAGCCACCCGTCAGTGGTGCGATCAAAGTAACAATCATTGGTGCAGTAGCGGCCGCGGCTGCTTTCGGGGTGGCCCGCTTTTTCAATGCCTGATCCGCGGTCAGTTTCGTAGCGTTAGCTATAAACAGGAACAATTCACCGACTTTGTCGGTGAATTGTTCCTGTTTATAGCTAACGCTACGAAACTGTGGGGCAAATGTACCAGCCCTATTTGTCCAGCCCGCGCGCGTCCAGTTCTTTGATGACATCGGCCATGGTGCGGAAGCGGTTGGCATCGCCAATCATACTGATGCCCGACATGATCAGGGCAAAGCCTGCCGTGCTGACCCAGAACCAGGGGTCGGCATTCACTTCTTTCAGTTTACTGCCGTGGAGCAACGTAGCTAGTCCACTGCCCAGCAACATCGCACCACTGCCACCAAACAGCCAATATTTCGTAATTAATTTTTTCTCCCGTTCCGTTCTCATCGTCTATGTCATTTATAGACAGAGAACTGCTTTCACAGTATTGAGTTTGCGGGAGTGTCAATTTGGTCTTTTTCTCGGCCTATTTACTCGAAGAAGTAGGTTTATGTCCCAAATTCGAATGTAATTGGCCTAAATAGAAACGTGCGTCCGCCGTAATGAGCCGAACTTTGCTTCCATAATCAAGGACTTCTTTTAGAGAGCTGTAGTGATCAATGGCCAGTACATATTGTGTTGGCCATTTTAGTACATTAATTTCTGTGGAATCGAGGAAAAAATCCTATCAACATTCATCCTTGTATCGCCATGAAACAGTTTCTCGTCTTGGTCTTCGGCTTGTATCTTTTGGCTACTATCAGTCAGGGGCAGGACCTTATCGATCTAGCAAAGCGTATTCCCGTTCCGCGAGATCGGATTGCGCCAAAAGACCTCGCGTCATATTACTTCCCACTGGTGCTATCGCCCGACAGCTCCGTATACGTAGGACTTGATCCATTCATGAACCGACGTTACTCTGAAGTTCTGGCAATTTTAAACGAGCCAGTTCTTTACCGTAACCATTCCGATACGGTCATTTATCGGCTTACCTGGCTGCGCGCCTTTCACCCACCAGTTGTTATTCGCCTGGAAGAATACAAAGGAACCTCTTGGCTTGTCTGGAAGGTGCATGATAAGACGTCCAGTCCTCAACTAATTACCAACCGAAAAAAACTTGATCAAAAAACTTACAATACGTTTACTCAAAAAGTAAGTCGGGCCGCATTCTGGCAGTTATCCACTAATGAAGATGTGCTTGGCTTGGACGGTTCCAGTTGGATACTGGAAGGCAAATTACCTGATCGGTATCATGTCGTCGACCGATTCATGCCGAAGGTTAACAGTACCTACTACCAGTGCTGTAATTTCTTGATTGAATTAACAGGGCTACAATTTTCAGATAGAGAAAAACACTAGCAGACTGTTGCTACGCCAATCGGCTGAAACTGTCTGAAAATTGACGTTTCTTTGCAGGAAACTGCCCGTTCCTGGCTTGAAAGCGCTTTACATCCTCGTATTTGTTGGATTTCTCACTCCTCTGCTGGGTCATGCCCAACCGCTGGGTGGGCAGCGCGTTTTCTCCTTTCTTGATTTACCAACCCACGCCCGCGTAGGAGCCCTCGGCGGGCAGGTTGCCACCGCAACCCGGCCCGATGCTGCATATTACCTCAATAACCCCGCCCTAGCTGATTCGCTGACGACGAATCAACTATCAATCAGCCTGATGCCGTACCTGGCAGCGGCCAAGTACTACACACTCCACTACGGACTTCCCATCCGCTCGGGGGGTAAATGGGCGGTGGGAATGCAATACCTGAGTTATGGACAATTTGACATGACCGACCCGGCGGGAAATACGCTCGGTACGTTCTCGGCCAATGATTACGCCGTCAGCCTAACCCACGCCCGCACCGAAGGTAATTTTACGCTGGGTGCCACAATCAAAGCGGTTGGGTCGGCCATTGAAACGTATTCAGCCTTTGGCGTACTGGCTGATTTTGGTGGTATCTGGCGGCACCCGAAGCAGGAACTGACCTTTGGCCTGGTGGCCAAAAATGTGGGCTACCTCATCCGAAACTATGGCCCGACGGATGCCGAGCTTCCTTTCGATCTTCAGGCGGGGGTTACGGTCAAACCGCGTTACGCCCCCTTTCGACTAACAATAACGGCTCACCATCTGCATCGCTTCGACATAGCGTATAACGATCCAAGCCTGAACGTTCAATATGATCTGAACGGCAATCCCATTCCCAGGACTGTCAGTGTGGGCGAAAAACTGGCCCGGCACCTGAGCGTGGGAGCTGAACTGCTGCTTAGCCGTAACGTTCACCTTCTGCTTGGCTATAACCACCAGAAGCGGCAGGAAGGCAAACTGACTACGGGGGCCGGACTGGCCGGTATTTCATTCGGCGCGTCGGTGCAGGCGCGTGGGTTTCAGTTGACTTATGGCCGGTTTGCGGCTGCCCCCACGGCTGGAACCAGCCAATTATCATTACGTATCGATCTTGACCGGCTCCTGCGCTGAGCCGCTTTTCTTGCTTTTTATGAACCCAGTAATTCTGGCGAAAGCCGCCCGCATAAAACTACTGCTCACCGACTGCGACGGTGTCCTGACCGACGCCGGTGTGTACTACGGCGAAAACGGGGAGATGTTTAAAAGATTCAACATTCGCGATGGCATGGCTGTCGAGCGACTGCGCGAACAGGCGGGTGTCGAAAGCGGCATCGTCACGGGCGAACGATCGCTGTCTGTCGTAACACGAGCCGCCAAACTAAAGATTACAGAGTTGCACCTCGGTGCGAAGGATAAACTTTCGCTGCTGCCCGAGATTCTGGAACGTAACGGCCTGGATGCGTCGGAGGTAGCCTTCATTGGCGACGATGTGAACGACCTGGCGATTTTACAGGCCGTTGGCTTCTCCGCCTGCCCTGCCGATGCGACAAAATTCAACAAAGCCGTGGTCGATTACTGCTGTGAATTGAATGGCGGACAGGGCTGCTTCCGCGAAGTGGCTGAACTGATTATCGAAGCCAAACAGGGGCTCTAGCGACCGTAGCGGCCCGAGACAATCTATTATGATTAAGTGCAAAACCACCAATAGTTTGTAGTATTTCAGACTACCTTTTTTGTCATGCTGACGAAGGAAGCATCTTCGGTAACGAACTTGTTTTGATTACCGAAGATGCTTCCTTCGTCAGCATGACAAAAATAATCTAATGTATCTTCGGTGATCTGCTTACCGGCCGCAGATGCCTTTGTAGTCGCAGTACGTACAGCTATCGAGCTGGTCGGTTTTGCGGAAGGGCGTACCCGTGTCCAGCATCCGTAAAATCAGTTCCTGTAGCAGTTCCTCGGATTCAACGATGTACTGTTCATCGTCGGCCCCGAACGAGACAGGATTGGTTTTGAAACCGCCACTCACGTCGCGGAAGGAGTAAAAACCCGCTTCGACGGGAAGGTTATTGATCGGGTATATTTGTTTGCGGGCTTTGTCGCGGGGCAAACCGCCGTGCTCACGGATATTTTTCAGAGCCAGGTAGCGGTACAGCCAGAGCTGACGCATCTTATCTTCCTTACCGTTGTGGCGAAGCGCTTCTTTTAGTCCCTCAGTATCTTTTATGCTTTTGAGATCGACCTTTCCCGTTTTATAATCGACAATCCGGATTTTGTTCCCTAGTCGCTCGATTCGGTCGATTTTACCAGCAACCCGAACCTTGACCGAATCGTCAATACCGAGCGGAATCGTCAGCCAGGTTTCCAGGGTTTGTTCGGTACCGATCACGATCAGATCCGTTAGTTCGCGCTGCTGCCGCTGGAAGTCAAGCATTAATCGGTGAGCCATGTCGTAGAGCAGCAGGTTCATACCCGACTCCACGACGCGGCCTTTCATCGTATTCGTAAACTCTTCTTTCAGCAGCCGGACAACGTCTTCTTCTTCAACAGGCTTCCCTTCCAGACGATATTCCTTATCCAGCCGTTCCAGCACAGTGTGCAGCCAGTTACCGAGGTCGGCCGAGCCCATTTTCTCCTCCACTTCTTCCTCTTCGCTGATTTTCACGATCTGACTGAAGTAGAACCGCATGGAACAGCTGATAAACTGATTCAACTGCGAGGGATACAGACCCGTTTTTTTCAGCCGCTCCAGCAGCCGTTCGCGGATGGCCTCGGTTTTCGGGATGGTTAGCTCAGTTATGTCGGCAATATGACTCTGGCCGGGCCGCCCGAAACGGACCGTCGGTTTACTCAGGCTGATTCGGCCTTTCGATTGCGGAACAAGCTCATGTTCTAACTGGCGCACAAACCTGCTGACTTCACCCCGACTACTGCCGTAAGCGTCAGTCGAAGTAGTATGCAGCAGCACAATGTCCGACGCCCGCTGAAGCAGCCGGTAAAAGTGATACGCCATTACGGCTTCCTGCTCGCGGTACGTTGGCAGGTGCAATTCCGACGCAATGTCGAACGGAATCAGGGAGTTCTGCTTCCGGGACTGCGGCAGGGTACCTTCGTTGACCGACAGAATTATGACCCGGTCAAAGTCCAGCGCCCGGGTTTCAAGCATCCCCATCACCTGCAACTGGCTGTTACCCTCGCTGGTAAACGGGATACTCGTCTGCCGGATCAATTCGTACAGAAACTGCCGGAAGCTTTTCACCGTAACGGGCGTATGATTTTTGTCCAGCGCCTGGCGTTCGAGCGTAGTTTCCAGCTGTTTGAGCTGGGTATGAAATAGATACAGGTATTCGATCTCGATCGCGTCCTGACTCTGACGGTACACCTCCCGGAGCTGTTCGATCAGTTCGTAGAACGTACGAATGGCTTTGGTCGGATCGTCGTTGGGCCAGCGCGTGAATAGTATTCGGATCAGCGGATCGTCGGTTCCGTCTTCGGTCTGACTCAACCCCCGCAAATCCTTCTCGGTTAGATACACGAGCTGATCCGTAACGATCTTCTTGGCAATCCATTGAAACAGCGGCTCGGGTGGCTCTACCACACCGTTATCCCGCATTCCACCCGGCCACATCAGCCCGTTGATCCGCTCATATTGCTTCACGAACGGGTGATTGAGCACTTTCACAACATGGCGATGGTGGAACTTTGGAATCCGCAGATCGCGCCCATCTTTCGTCCGGAACTCATGCACCGTCCGCTGCATCTCGAACAACGTATCAACCAGTGTGAACAGCAGCGAACTCCGCAACGACAGACCCATCGTTACGTTCAGATCGGTTACGCTCTCATCGAGCGCGTACAGCATCGGCACCAGCAGCGTCTCATCCGCTAGCACAATCGCCGTACGGGTGGGCTTTGGGCGCGGGGCAGAGGGGTTGGGCGTGGGGAGTGCGTCAAAAAGAGAAAGTTGACCGAATTGAGCGCGGGGCGCGGTTGACATATATTCGTCGACAACGCTATGATCAACACGCTCATTCTCATACTCTATAACCTCAAGCCCCAAGTCCTCAGCCCTTAACCCCATACCCTCCGCCCCTAACCCCTCGCTTTTCCATTCCCCGTATAGCTTTCCCGCTACTTTCGTCTGCATACTGGCGTTGGGAACGCCAATGACACGAATACGTTTGTCAGTACCGAGGAGGTTATTGGACAGTTGCTGGAGGTCGGCGCGGTTCTCTCGGGAGAAAAGCCAGCCGTTTTTCTGGTATCGCCGTAAAAACTCCCCCGCTTCCTGCTGAGGATTCTCGACGTAGTACTGGTCAGCGTCCCAGAACAGTTCGGCCTTTTGGGCCTCAACCAGCACACGGATGATTTGTTCTTCGGCGCGGCTTAGGGCGTTGAAGCCCACGAAATAGACTTTCTCGTAAGCCAGGTTATCTCGAATCAACGTATCGACCTGCTCGGCCAGCAGCCGGTACGCCATTCCTCGGTACGCCAGTCCCTGATCAATCAGTCGGTTGCGCAGATTCGTGTACGTAACGTGCAGGTTTTCGAATAACTTGAAATAACGGGCCGTGCCGGGTGTTTCGGTGATTGCTTTGGCTGAGGGCGGCAGATCCGGCTGCCAGCGTTCAATGGCTTTGGCAGCAGTCAGGTACGAAAACAGTTCGCTGGGATTGATTAGATACTGATCGATCCGGTCGAAGTCGGCCAGCAGCACCGAAGCCCAGCCGATAAATTGCTCGAACTCAACCAGCGGATCGATCTCCCGAAATACGTCGTATAACTCGAATAACAGACTTACCGAGTCAATCAGTTGCAGCCCTGATGCCTGGGTAATAAAATCATCAACGGCCAGCGCATGTGGGGCCAGAAACGGCCGGTCGGACTGCATGGCCAGTTCGTCCAGAAAAACCGACACCGCCCGGCGGGTGGGCAGGATTACCCAGACATCACTCAGGCTGGGGCCGTGGGCGTCAAAAATTCGTTGAGCGGTTTGTTGGAGAAAAGTCATTTAGTACTTGGACGGCGCTACTAAGCAAAGTCGGATAGTAAAGATACAGTTCCCCGCTCGACCATCAGCACCATTCAGAGTAGTTTTAATGCATTCGATCGCCCCGGACGGTCATGGTCAACAGAATTTCAGCTTCGGCGGCCAGAAACTCCTTCCAGCGCTCGCGCACCCGCGTGGCGGGTACGTACGTTTCGGCCAGTTCGATAAAGGCCCGATAGTGCCCCGCTTCCGACACCATCAGTTCGTGATAGAATTTGCGTAACCCCTCATCGGTTATATGCTCAGACAGCAGTTTAAACCGTTCGCAGCTTCGGGCTTCGATCAGCGCGTTCATCAGGAGGTTATCCATGAGCTGCTCGTTTTGGTCACCGATCGACCGGCGCAGCCTGGTCCGCAGCAGGTTGACGTACTCGTCCTTACGCTGGCGTCCGAGAGGAATATTCCGTTTGCGAAGTTCCTTGAGCACCCGCTGAAAATGGCCCCACTCCTCGGCCACAATAGGCGTCAGCGTCTCGACGATCTCAACTTTATCGGCATACATGACAATGAGCGAAATACAGGAAGACGCGGCTTTCTGCTCGCAGTACGCGTGATCAATCAGTATGTCGCCGATGTTCATTTCGGCAATATTGACCCAGCGCGGGTCGGTCGGCAATTCTAAGCCCAGGGTAGTAAGCGACATAGGACGTTCGGCCTTTTTTAGTCAAAGATAATACCTCACCAACAAATCAACTCAATGCCGTTTTTTGGTGTTAGAGAGGTAGTAACTGTCATTAAATTAGTAACATTTCGACGGCTGACACATATTTTCTGCCTTAACGATTTATGCGTTTATCCATCCTGCTTTTCTTTGTTCTTGGTAGTCTGTTTATCAGTTGCAACTCCCAACCGGAGAGACCCCGGGTGATGGACGTTCGACCGGTTACGTTGCCGACGGCCCGGCCCGGCGAAGCCGTCGCTACGTTTGCGGGCGGCTGTTTCTGGTCCATGCAGGAGGAGATGAGTTTGTTAAAGGGCGTCCGGCAGGTCGTGTCTGGCTACGCGGGGGGCGAGGTCGAGAAGCCCACCTACGAGCAGGTTAGCTCCGACGAAACGGGTCATGCCGAAGCCATTCAGGTGTACTATGACCCGAAGGTACTCCCCTACGACAAACTGCTCGACGCTTTTTTTGCGGCCCACGACGGAACAACGCTGAACCGGCAGGGTCCAGACATCGGCAAGCATTATCGCTCGATTGCTTTCTACCGGACACCCACCGAGAAAACACAGATCGAAGCAGCCATCCGGCGCGAAGATGCATCCGATCATCACCAGGACCCGATCGTTACGCAGGTCGTCGCTTTCGATGCCTTCTACCCCGCCGAAGGCTATCACCAGAATTATTACCGCGAGAATCCGTACAACATGTACATAGCTACCGTCTGCCGCAAGAAGGTGGGCAAATTCAAGGATCGCATGAGCGATTACCTGAAAGAAGATGCGGACTAAGACAAGGGCTGGGGCGGTGGCGTTCCGCTACCGGCAGGTCTGGAGTTGCTGACGGGTAAAGGCACAAACTCGGTGTTGTCGTTGGGCGGCAGCGCGATACGTCCCGCCAGCCAGTCAGCTTTAGCTTCTTCAATGCGTTCGGGCCGCGACGAAACAAAGTTCCACCAGATAAAGCGCTCACCCAGCGGTTCGCCACCCAGCAGCATAATCGTGCTCATTTCGCGGGCAGTTAGTACCGGGTCAATACAGGGCGTAAACACAATCAACTGACCAACGCCGTACGTACGTCCGCTCACCTCTACGCTGCCCTTGGCTACGTAAGCCCCCCGCTCCGGATAACCCAGCGGCAGCCCAAAGCGAGTCCCCGGCTGTAGAACCAGATGGACGTAAAACATCGGGGAGTGCGTTTTCACGTCGTTACGTAGGCCAAAAGCATCGCCCGCAATGAGTCGCAGCCAGACACCCTTATCGGTGAAGATTGGTAGTTCGTGCGGCTGGTAATTGTCGAAAGCCGGAGCGCTCTCTTCGTCTTCCTTCGGCAGGGCGACCCAGGTCTGAATCATCTCCAGTGATCCACCAACTAGCGTTGCCGGGTCTTCGAATCGTTCGGAATGGGCAATGCCACGTCCCGCCGTCATCCAGTTCACTTCGCCCGGCCGGATGATCTGCTGCACACCCAGGCTGTCCCGGTGCGTGACCTGTCCATCAAACAGATAGCTTACGGTGGATAGGCCAATGTGCGGATGGGGCAATACGTCCATGTCGCTCACCTGATCGGGTGTCCAGTTCACCGGACCGGCATGATCCATAAAAATGAACGGCCCCAGCATACGCCGAAGCCGATACGGCAGAATACGCCGGACGTTGAAGCCATTTCCCAGCGACGCAGGCCGGGCATCAATGATAGAATCGATCATAACACAAACGATCAGGAAACGCGACAAAACCGGTCAAATAACCCGCCCGCAGAGAAAGCGGTTCACCTCACTGTGACAGGCTATAGCCAAATTTGTGCTGGCTGTCATAAGCCAGGCCGAGCCCCACGCTGGACAGCTTATTTTCTTCGGCCAGCGCTGCGTTCGGGAAGAGCTGCCGAAACGCTTTTTTTACGGAGTAAACTTCGGTTGAGCCACCCGTCATAATAACCAGGTCAATCGCTTGGTTGCTGACACCCGCTTCCCGCAGACACTGCCGGGCCGACTCGATTATCGTATCGACTTCCTGCTGAATAGCCTGCTCGAACAAGTCGCGTTTGATAGGAATGGAAAATCCATCCTCCAGAAACTCGAGCGCTGTGCTATATTCTTCCCGATCGGTAAGGGCAATTTTTGCCTCTTCGGCAGCCGCCAGCAGCGAGTGGCCGGTTTCCTTTTCCAGTACGTCCAGCAGCCGTCTGAAGCGCGGCTTGTCGTGCGACTCGTGGAGGAGCAGCCGAATCTGGGAGATCAGTCTGGGGGTATACAGGAGATTAACCTTACTCCACTCCGCCAGATCCTGATACGGTTTGATGGGCACCTCCAGTCCTTTGTCGCCGTAGGTAGACCGGTAGCCCAGTTCGGGCATGATAGCCGCCAGACTCAACTCCTTGTCGAAATCATTCCCACCGACCCGAACGCCGGTATTCGCCAGAATATCCGACGAACGATCGGCTTTGTTGATGTATTGATTCGACAGTCTGATCACCGTGAAATCTGACGTACCGCCCCCCAAATCGACAACGATGGCCAGCTTCTCACCCTGGATGCGGGTTTCATGCGCAAAGGCAGCCGCGATAGGTTCGAACTGAAACTCAATATTTTTGAAACCAATCCGCTGCGCAATCGCTTTCAGCTCGGTCTGGGCCTGGGCATCGGCCTGCGGATTGTTATCGACGAAATGAACGGGGCGTCCCATCACGACCTGTTCGATGGACTGACCAGCTACAGTATCTGCTTCATCCTTAATGTGCCGCAGGAACGACGTAATAATGGTTGGAAAATTCATGGCCGCCCCGTTCACAACGGTGCCCTGCTTCATCAGCGATGTCCCCAGCACCCGCTTCAGACTTCGCATAAACCGACCCGGCTGACGATCCAGAAACAGCTCAATAGCTACGCGGCCATAGAACGATTTGTTGTCGACCTGTCGAAAAAAAATAGCGCTTGGAATCGTAACGCTGTTTTGCTCAACCGGTATCAAACTTACCTGCCCATCACTGGCAATAGCGATGCTTGAATTTGATGTTCCAAAATCGATTCCACAAGAAACTACTGCCATGCTTGTACTTACTCCAATGTAGTTCTTTGGCGCTATTTATTGGTCCAAAACTGCCAACGAACGCTGATAATTTTCCGTAAAAAGGGCGCAAATCTACGCGTAAAAAATGACTTTGTTACGTGTACATCAGCTATACTTTATCGCCGATAATCGATACACGGCCAGCTTATTTTACGGGTCAGGGCAACTAATGGCTGTTTTAACACAATGAATGCAGAAAATGTAACGCAAGAGGGCTGGCCGATTAATCGGCCAGCCCTCTTGCGTTACATTTTCTTTCTGGTTATTTGAACGCTTCTCGCAACCGAACAGCGGCAAGTTCCTGCGCATTCTGAGCTCCCCGTTCAACCGCGTAGGTGCCAAAAAACTCATGGGTCACGCCTGGAAAGAGTTGATACGCCACCGATACACCCTGCGACGTAAGTTTGTCGCGCAGTTGCATGCCTTCGCTTTGCAGCGGATCGATTTCGGCACCGATGATCGTGGTTGGTGGCAGGCCACGTAAATCCGCCACGTCAACCAGCGAAATGTATGGGCTGTCACCATCCGCCATGGTACGGAAATATTTGTCCACAAACCACTCGATCAGCGGCCGGTTTAACGGCATGGCGTTGGCGTACTTGATGTACGACGGTGTATTCAGATCGTTGTTGGCTACCGGATAGACCGACAGAATGTGGATCGGCACTGCCAAACCACGATCGCGGGCCATCATGCTAACCGCAACGGCCATATTCCCCCCGGCGCTCTCGCCCGCAATGGCCACTTTGTTTGGGTTGCCCCCAATCGATGCTACGTTTTCCTTAACCCATTTGTAAGCGGCATACGAATCTTCGTGCGCCGTGGGAAATTTGAATTCAGGAGCCAGCCGGTAGTCGACCGATACCACCACAGCGCCCGTGTTCTGAGCAAGCGCCACCGTTGATGGTTCGTAAAGCTCTGGGTTGGCGATAACCCAGCCACCACCGTGCATGTATACGATAACCGGTGCCGAACTGGACGCACCCGCTGGCGTGTAGATTACTACCCGGATTGGCGCCCCGTTAAAACCAGGAATGTTCCGTTGGGTACGGCTCACATTTGGTACGGGTGGCGTAATCTTGTTTTTGTCCAGCAGGGAGTTAACCGCGTCTTTCACGAATGGCTTCGTGCGAGCCTCCTGTGGCGTTAGTTGGTTGATGGGGACAGGGCTAAGGCGGCCAAGTTCTTCAACAATGGCCAGATTCTGGGGACTGATGTCCGGTGCATAAGCGGGTGCTGGCCCCGTTGGCCGAATGGCAGTTTGCCCAGGTAATGGGACTTTGTGGTCCTGGCAAGCGGAGAGTGCTATGACAGCAAATACAGCGGCAGCTACCTTCAGTTTAGCCTGACTTAACTTTGTGCTAAAGTTCACGTGTTTCATAAACGTTATTTTCAGCAACTACCTATTTGCCCGACTGATAGTTTTTGGAAAAGTGAGCGCTAGTCCCATAGTCTCACTATTTGGCTTTTTGTTCCAATCGCAAAACAGCATAGCTCGTACTATCCATCTAACTATCAGCCAGTTTAAGTAAACTTTCCGTTCAATAGATATACTAGACTACAAACAAGTTTTACTAGTCAATACATCCCCTACCAGGCTTTGCGGAGGCTGACAAATCCCCCGGTGGAGATTGGGAGTAACTGACCACGATCCAACGACAACGACGTAGTGAGGAAGGTCGATGCCCGCCGATCTAGTGGCCAGCGAGCCGATAAAAGCGACGAAAACTGGTAGAACCGCTCCGAGAAATACTGGCTGTATGTACCGAAGTTTCGACTGTATGATAACCTGGCCGTCAACGTTGGCCCTCTGCGAAAGGCCCCTTCTCCCCCAACATACCACGCCACAAGGCGATTATTCGGAAAGAAGCTTCCACCTTCTCCAACCGCTTTGGTAGATAGTTCGTTGTAGGGGGCGATAAACGGTGTGCCGATAGTTCGTCCTTGGTAGCTCCATCCTTCGCGGTACTGACTGTGGTTGAAATAGTTATCGGCGCCCTGGTAGCGGGCCGCCTGATCAAACGTCGGGCCGCTCTGGTTCGTCGTAATCAGTCCCTCGGCAAGCAGTCGTTTTATCTGAAACCGGTTCTTCAGCGGCCGTCTATTCAAATAGCGTAGACCGGTCAGGCCATCGGGTACGTTCTGGAAGGCCAGCCCGGATGCGTCTTCGTAGATATGCTGGTGGTAGAGCAGCCAGTTCTGGGTATCCCCCCGCCACTCCACCGAAAAATCGTAGCTGCCCAAATGATTTCCGATACGGTTTGTCCCATCAAAATCAGTGTACCGATCATTCTGCACATCATCGGGATAGTAGCCAGTAATCATTAGCAGATAATCCCGAAACGTGGTAGTCAGTTTACCATTGACCGCTAGTGACGTACCGATTAAGTAATCCGCCCGACCACCCCATTGTACCTGGTGATTTAGCCCGCCCGTTACGTGCAGCCGCCAGTTGGGTTTCCCCAGCCGGACGTAAAGGTATTTCTGGTGCATGTAGCTGTTCTTGATGTACGTATTGATCAGCCAGCCGTGCGCGTAGCCCGCCCGAAATGCGATCAGGTTTTTCGTAAATCCCAGCGACACGAAATCGGGCGTATGCAACTGGACTTTGGGAAACGGCAGCGCATTTCCCGACCAGGCCACAAAACCCGAAGTCAGGGTTGTATCGCCCAGCCCAACAACCTCCCGCCGGTTACCCGCGTATAATTCTACGGCCCCCAGTCGTATTTTGGCGTAAGCATCCGGCAGAAACAGGCGAGCGGAGTTATAATAAGAAAGCGGGACGCTATTGGCAACGACGTTCAGGCCGAATCCCCAGTCGAAACGGGAAGCCCGGCGGTTGAGTGTATCTTGATGGTGTTTGTAGTCCTTTGTAGCTCCCAAACGTAACGTAGCCAGCGATCCTTGCAGCGGCACCGTACCGTATTGGTTTGCCCGCAACCAGAAGGGCGTTTGCGCGGAGTTGGTTGCGAAACCTCCCAACTCGGCATTATAGTGAATTGGTTTCGTTGATTGAGCCCGTAATGGCAACGTCAGCAGACAGCCTAAGCTGATAAATAGAATCTGGCGTGTGGTACCCGGTAAACTCAGCACGATAGTTAAGTAAAAAACCGCATAAAGATAGGCGACAGAACAGAAAGGCTAGCCTTGTCCTTCTGGAAGAACTATCTACTGGAGCTCTGCTCGTAGCAAAACAAGGTATTTTTCACCCATTTTCTAGTTTTAGGTAAATCATTCGGCCCAGCCTACGACAATCTATCAAGTCCCCGAACCGTTTGGCCTAACCGCAGTTGTTGCTTTAACTACTACCTAGTAACATTGCTTCGTCTTTCACCAACTCGATCGACTCTATGCCAGAACCAGACCAATCACTCGGACGTAAAATCCTGAGTTTCTTCGTCAAAGAAGAGGAACCCACGCCATCCGCAACCGGCGTCCCCGTTCCTCCAACGAACGCAGCACCGGCCGCCCCCCGGCCCGCAGCTCCTGCTCCTGGCCCACAACCAACGGCACCGACCATGCCACCTAAGGAAACTGTTGCGCCGGGTACAATTGACGCAAAATTCGCGGATCACTTTGCCGACGTACTGGCCAAGAACAACCAGCCCGGACCGGATTATTTCGAATTTCGCGAAACGTTACGTAGTCTGGGCAATCTGGGGCTGTCCGAAGACAAACAGTATCAGGCTGCCTGGGCCAGTTTCAAAGCGTTGGCCGGAACGAGCGACATAGCGATTCTGACCAGCACGGCCAATCACTACCTGAATGCACTGAACAAAGACCGCGAGGCTTTCAAAAAGAGCGTCGATGCCGCGCTGACCGAGCGCGTTGGTGGCCTGCAAAACGAGCAGAAACGGCTTCAAACCGAAAACGAAGCACTGGCAAAACAGTTAATCGAAATACAGAAGCAGATTGATTCAAACACCAATCGGCTGAAAACGATTGACGGGGAGATCAATGAACAAAGCGAAAAGATCACCCGTAACGGTCTGAATTATGATCTCACCTACGATCATTTCACTAACCAGATCAAAAGCGATATTGATCGCATGACGCAATACCTCAAGTAAACGAAACAACTCCATTCCCTTTCTGTCAACCAAAGCAAATGGCAACTCCCGACTTTTCTCAATTAGGTGGTAGTACGGACGTTGAAAAGCGTTCATTCTGGAGCCGTCCCGAAGGCATGCTGGGCATGATTGTGCTGGCCGGCATCGCTGGATTTGGGCTGGTGTATTTCAACCGGATTATCGAATTCCTGATCCGCGTTACGTCCAACGTACTCGAGCTATCACTGCTGCTGGGTGCGCTGGGCGTCCTGATCTTTCTGATCACCAGCCGCGACGTACGGACGGCCGTATTTTTCCTGTTCAAGTCGCTGATGCGCAGTATTACGGGTACGGTCATCCAGTTGAACCCAATCGCGATCATGAAAATCTACATCGACGATCTTAAAAAGAAACGTCAGCAGATGCAGGGGCAGATCGATACGCTCGCCGGTCAGCTGGTGAAGCTAAACAAGAAGATCAACGAAAATAACGAGTCGATCAAACAGAAGTTCGCCGAGGCCAACAAGGCGAACTCTATGACCGATCGGCCCGGCATGCGTGAGCAGGCGCAGCTGGCCACCATCGAAGGTGCTGGTCTGCAGGAGATGAACGAAAAACTTTTTCCCCTGCAACGGAACATCAAAACAGTGCTGGCCTTCATGGAAAAAGTAAACCAGAGCGCCGACTACATTATTAAGGAAACCGAGATCAAGGTACGACTGAAGGAGACGGAATACCAGATCGTCAAGGAAAGCTCGAACGCGCTCAAAACTGCCGTCAGCATCTTCAAGGGTGATCCTGATAAGAAGTTTTACTTCGACCAGTCGATGGAGTACATTCAGGACGACATGAGCCAGAAACTGGGCGAAATGAAGCGGGCCATGGACTTGTCGATGGACTTTATCAACGGCGTCGACATTCAGAACGGTGTCCTGTCCGACAAAGGCGTAGCGCTGCTGGAGGCCTACAACAAAGGTGAATTCAAGATGGTCCAGTTGGATGCCCAAAAAGCAAATCCTATTACCGCCCCCCAGCCCGGCCTCCCCAACCCACCTAAGGACGCGGGCTACCGGAATCTTTTAGATTAAAGAGCTAAGGACTGAACGAGTGAAAGAGCGTTTCTACCATCTAAAAATCGTTGTCACACAAATCGCTTGTTCAGTCTCTCTCTTTTTGATTTTCTAGTCCTTTCGCTCTTTCATTATTTCACACTTTCACTCATTCACTTATGCAACGTTTAACCGTGGCCGGACGGCTACTCATTACGGCACTCATTGTAGCCGCCATCTATTTCGGATTCCGCTACTTTGGTGGCAATGATGCCCTGCGCAAAATTGCGCCTAACAAGGAAAACACGACGGAGTACACGGAATCGCAGACGATGCCCCGCACCGACGAAGATAAGGCGGCAGAAACGGTAGACGAATCCATTGCGTCCGATAGCAAGTCGTCAGACGAAGCCAGCAGCACCAGCAGCGCCCGACGGCCATTTGATTTTACGCCACCGGCTCCGCAAAATGGGAAACTAAAAGGCGTGGTCGAACTGGGTGCCAGTGGTTTCAACTCGTTTATCATCCGCGTGGACGATCAGAAACGCTGGAAGCTCGAAAAAGCTGAGTTTGGCAACAGTCTGGTACTGGAAAATATGGCATCAGACGATGACGTGCGCGCTGGCTTGAAAAGCTACATCGGCAAGATGCTCGATTTTGGCGTGGGTGGCCGCGATATTCATTTTGTGGTCAGCTCGGGCGCCGTTAAGGCCGAAGGCACCCAGAAGATCATCAAGGCGCTGAAAACGCTGAACTACGTCGTTAATACCGTAACGCCCGAGCAGGAAGGGTCACTAGCGCTACTGTCGGTATTGCCTACCGAATACACCGACAGTTCATTCGTCGTCGACATTGGTTCGGGCAACACGAAAATCTCTTGGAAAGAGGGCGGGTCGACAAAGGCCTTGGAAACCTACGGGGCCAAGTATTACCAGAACAGTACACCCGACGAGAAAGTGGCCTCAGAGGTATCGGCCAAAGCGAAGCAAGTGCCCAGTGATCATCGTAAGACCTGCTTCATCATTGGCGGGGTTCCCTTTGAACTGGCGAAAGCCGTTCGGAAAGGCAAAGAGCGGTACACGGTTCTGGACGCCCCATCGGCCTACAAGCTCGACGACGCGAAAGCAAAAGCGGGCATAAACATCTACAAAGCCATTGCTAATGCTACCGGCACCGATCAGTTCGTCTTCGATTGGGACGCGAACTTCACAATCGGGTATTTGTTGACGCTGAAATAAGTTAAAAAGAGGAGGAAAGGGAGGAAGGAGAGAAGGAGAAAGACGGCCTAGTGAAAGCGTACTCCTTTCCTCCTCTCCTCCCTTTCTCCTTGTCCCTATTCCCATCCTCCATCCTCCCCTTCCTCCTCTAGATATGACCCTCCGCGAGGTATTTCAATCTTTGTCGGGCCATCCATTTTTGCTCTTTGTGCTCCTGATGGCCGTGCCAACAGGAGCTTTTTTCGTCAATAGCCTATCGGGGACTACGGCGGAGTCGATCTGGAAGTGGCGGTATACCTACGCGGTACTGATCTATCTGGCCTGTATACCGGGTATCTTCGCCGTTACGCTGAATATCTATCTGTTTTTATTCGAGCGGCAAAGCGTGTGGGATACGAATCTGATGATGCAGGTATTACCCATTCTAACCATGGTAGCTACGCTGTACCTGATTCGCCAGGAGATTCCCTTCGATTACGTCCCCGGCTTCGACCAGTTGAGTAGTTTTCTGATGTTGATTGCCGCGCTAATCGGTCTTCTCTGGATCGCTGACCGAACCCGGTTGATCGCCGTTACGTACATACCTTTTACCTACGTTGTTATCGGCTTCGTAGCCCTGCTACTGATAATCCGTCTGGCCTGGAAGCGTCTATTTTGACTTTCTGCCAGGTTGCGAAGCGCCCGTAAAGCGCTTATATTACGGCGTCTATGCGCTCCCATACCCTACTTCTTGGCCTGCTCAGCTCCCTCCTACTGTTGGCCGGTTGCCAGTCCGACACGCTGACATCTACCGATGAAGGCTCGGACTATTTCCCGCTCGAGCCCGGTCGTTACGTTGTTTATGACGTAACAGAAGAACGCTTTTCGTCGAGCGCGTCGCCAATTCTACAACGCTATCAGCTTAAAGAATTGATTGGCCCCGCTTATGCTGACGTGACGGGACAACCGGCGTATCGACTTCTGCGTTATCGTCGTTCTGCCAGTACTCAGCCCTGGACAGCGGATTCAATCTGGTCAGCCCGGCGGGTGGAAAATGAAGCCATTCGTACTGAAAACGGGCTGGATGTTGTCGCACTGGCGTTTCCCGTCAGCGACCGGCTGCGCTGGAATAGTAATCGGCATAACAGGCTGGCCGAAGATCCCTATGAACTACGCAATAGCGGACAGCCTTACCGCGTTTCGTCTCAACAGTTCGATGCAACCGTTACGGTGCTGGCACAGGACGATTCGACGCTGCTCAACCGCGACAAGCGGCTGGCGGTGTACGCCCGTCAGGTTGGCCTGATCTACCGGGAGCGTACGCAGTTGATGTATTGCTCCTCGTCGGCGACCTGCATCGGTAAAGCCCAGATTGCGTATGGCACCCGTCAGATTTACCGCATCCAGCAATACGGCCGGGAATAGCCTGTTTTGGTTGCTTTTCGGTATCCTGCTTTGGTCAGGACAGTTCAGTTTTGGTCAGAACACTCAGAAATACCTGGTCCTGCTTCGGGATAAAGCGAACTCCCCTTACTCCGTTGACCGACCGGAGCAGTTTCTATCGCAGCGGTCAATCCTACGGCGGCAGAAGCAAAACATTTCCGTGAGGGAGCGGGACCTACCCGTCAACCCGGCTTACGTTGCTCAGCTTCGGCAAACGGGCGCTACGATCTGGTACAGTTCCCGCTGGCTGAATGCGGTTCTGTTAGAAGCGACCAGTACCGTCATTTCCCAGATCCAGGCACTCCCCTTTGTGCAGGGACTAGAACTTGGCCAGGCGTTGGCCAGTGCTCGCATAAAAAACTTACCTATCGAATCTATCACTTCTGCGGTCCTTTCGCAACCACTCGATACGTCACTGGCGTACGGTATGTCGCAAATCCAGCTTACGCAGCTTGGGGCTGATGTCATGCACCAACGGGGGTATCACGGAGAAGGCATGCTAATCGGTGTGCTGGATGCCGGTTTTCGCAATGCCAACACGGTGGGCTATTTGAAGCCGCTTTTTGATGAGAACCGTGTACTGGCAACGTATGATTTCGTTAGTAAGGAGGCAAGTGTTTATGAGGACGACGCCCACGGCGTAGAAGTCCTGTCCACCATGGCAGCCACCGCCGACGGCAGTTTGTACGGGACGGCCTACAAAGCCAGCTACATCCTGTTACGTACCGAAGACGCAGCGACCGAAAAGCCCATTGAAGAAGCCAACTGGCTCCTGGGTGCCGAATACGCTGACAGTGCCGGGGTCGATATCATCAATTCATCCCTGGGTTATTTTTCCTTCGATAGCCCCTACCCTGGTCATGCGTATGCCGACTTGACCGGCACAAAAACCCTTATCAGTCGGGCGGCTCAGTGGGCGGCCGAAGCGGGTATTTTAGTGGTAAATTCAGCCGGAAATGAAGGTAACAACGCCTGGCGCTACATCATTGCTCCCGCCGACGCGCCGGACGTACTTGCCATTGGTGGAGTTACGTCTGCTGGCACCCAGGCGTCCTTCAGCTCGATTGGCCCCTCGGCCGATGGTCGTGTCAAGCCCGACCTGGCCGCGCTGGGATCAGGCGTCGTTGTTGGCCTGCCTAATGGGCGGATCAGCTACGGGAGCGGCACTTCTTTCGCGTCGCCCCTCGTGGCCGGACTGGCAGCAGGCTTCTGGCAGGCTCACCCCCGGCTGACGGCGGCCCAGGTGCGCGAAGCATTACGTCGCTCGGGCAGTCAGTATAGTAATCCAGACAATCGGCTGGGATATGGTATCCCAAATTTTGAACGGGCAGGTGTTTTTAGCGAGGCTCTAACGCCCTTGGTTCTATATCCAAACCCATTCAGCAACACCACTCCATTATCGGTACAATGGGATCAATTGGGAAATACTACCCTCGACGCGACGCTGACCGATCTGACGGGACGTGTACTCTGGCGGAATCAGTATTCGGTGAACGGAATTGCTACGTTTATGCTACCTAACCTTAACCTATCCGCGGGTGTTTATCTGATGCAGCTGACAACCGGCGATCAACGCCGAACAGTGAAAGTTGTAAAACAGTAATTAAGCCCCCTCTTAACACCGCTCCAAACATGGAAACCATCCGGGTAATTCAGGGCGATATCACCAAACAGCCCGTCGACGCTATTGTCAATGCAGCAAATACCAGTCTGCTCGGCGGTGGTGGGGTCGACGGAGCCATTCACCGGGCGGCTGGCCCCGAACTGGTTATGGAATGTCGATTACTGCACGGCTGCAAGACCGGCGATGCCAAGATCACAAAAGGGTACCGACTTCCGGCCAAGCACGTCATTCACACGGTAGGACCGGTCTGGCGGGGCGGCCTTCATAACGAACCTACTTTGTTAGCTAGTTGCTACCGGCGTTCGCTGGAGCTGGCTACCGACAATAACTTAACCAGTATCGCCTTTCCAAACATCAGTACTGGTATTTATGGCTACCCGAAGGATAAAGCCGTTGCGGTCGCCTTGGCAGCCGTTCGGCAATTTCTGGACGAAAAGGCCACTTCCGTTCAGGAGGTTCTGTTCGTCTGTTTCGATAACGACAACTACCGACTATACGCCGACCAGTTAAACTAAAAACCGGGACTATCGCTGCAGATAGTCCCGGCTCATAACGTTGATACTTATTTTTACGGAGTAGCGATTTTAGTCTTCGTTACCAATAACGCTTCCATTATCCCCCTTGTCTTTCTTACGTTTCACGAAAGTTTCGTTGGGTGTTTCGCGGGGCTGATTTGGCCGCTGGATTTTGTAATTACGGTCTGCCACGTCAGTCATTGGCGTGTGGTCAACTGTAATTCCACCCGCCGGTTCCTGATTGGGGACCTGTTTTTTATAATCGGCTAGCCTGTTGTCAGTAGCTGTCGGTTGCTGAACCGCTACCTCCGTTTTCTTCTCCCAACGCCGGGCCGTAGCGGCTTTATTCGCGTGCTTGTAATTACTGGTTGAGTACGTTGGGTCGTTTCGCATTTTTCTATCGTCCTGCGCACAGGCTCCTCCTGCCACTGCCAGCAGGCTAAGCCCAGTAAGGATCATTGTTGCAGTTTTCATGACTATTTCTGTGGTTTTGTTGTAGGGCAAATATCCGTTTACCTTTATTAAAAAACCATTAAAATAGCATTTAAGTTTGATCTATGAGGACATTTTCCTTATCATTCTGGTTATCGATTCTTCTCCCGTATAATCTTCAACTTTGTCTAGAGAAATCCATTGAATATCCTGCGTTTCTTCATTCTGGACAAACGCCTTTTTTGGGTCAGCTTCTACCAAAAACCGGATATCGTAATGCAGGTGCGCAGGAACATCTTTCCGAGCCGGAATTGTATGCACATCAACGTCAAAAACGGGGGCTAGCTCTCCAGCCGGGTGCACCAAACGCAGGTCAGTCAGGCCAGTTTCTTCTTCCGCTTCTTTGAGGGCCACCCGCGCCACGTCCGAATCTCCGTCGGCATGCCCACCGGGCTGAAACCATCGGTCCAATTTACGATGATGAATTAAAACGACCTGCTGTCGGTCGGGACTTACTACCCAGGCCGATCCCGTTACGTGCCCGGTCAGCAGACTTCGCTCGAAACAGTCGGGGTGCTGCTCAACAAAAGCGATAGTTGCCTCGGTCATTGCCTGTTCGCTCGGGTCAGCGGGCTGGTGCTGGTGGAGTAAGTGTAGTAATGCCTGACGGTGCATAAAACGAGACTGTGTTGATGAAAATAAGCAGCTATTTTAGTAAGGTTGCTCCTCAAAAGACCGACGATTCCGGCATATGCTCAGCCTTCGAGAAGGCAGTCATATAGCCCGCTTTGATGCGGGGCAACTCTGACTGTTTGCCCTGAAGGCGAAGTGCCTTGTGAAGACCTACCAACGACCAGCCGTTACCCGGATGATGAAGCAGATCCTCCCGGTAAACTGCTTCGGCCTCGCTCACCTTATTCATGGCCAGCAAATACGCCCCTAAAAACTGCCGGGTCGGTAAGGGCCAGTCATTTGGCTCGGTATAGATTAACTGGTCTTCCAGTTGGATGGCTTTATCAAGGCAGGCTACCGCCTTGTCAGACTGTTTATCGGCAACGAGCAGAGACGCTTCCAGAATTTGGTCGGCAATCTGGGCCACTGGCAGTGGGGCGTTGAAGGGAATACGTCGTTTTTTAAGAATGGGGCTGTTCAGGTATTTTCTGAGCTGTTGCTGCTGCAGTCGGGCTTCGGCAATTTTTCCCGTCCTGACAAAAGCCATTCCCCTGGAAAAATAATCCAGCAGGGCGGCATACTCCCAGTCTTCGGAGGGTTTAGCCGAAGCTAAGATCTCATTCCATTTACCCAGTCTGACCAGCGTCAGCGAAGGTAGCATGTACAGGTACTGGTCATAGGCGTTCTCAGCGACCGGGGAAACCGACTGGCGGCAACGGAGCGCGTCGCGCAGTCCGGTCTTATACATGCCCCCGCTCAGGGCACAGTACGTCTGCACGGCAAAATAGTGGGGCGAATGCTTCACTAGACCCAGGTGTGCCGCCAGCGAATCATAGCGCAGAAGATTATTATCGGCCAGGTCATTGACAAGTACGCCCTGCTCGAAAAGACCATTGCGCTGGTATTCATGGCTCGCCATGTGCACCATGTGGGCTACGCCCGGCAGCAGCGTTTTGAGTTTATCGGCATTGGCCAGTGCTACGTCAGGATGCCGGGATGCTTCGGTAAGGTGGATATGATAATGCAGGGCGGCCGGATGATTGGGATAGTGTTTCAGTACGTCCTCACACAGGGCTACCACCTCCGGCGTCCAGGCTTTGGGGCTACCGTCCGGCGTCCAGAAATCCCAGGCGTGAATCAGCATAATCGCATCCACGTAGAGCATTTTACTATCCGGATCGTCAAAATCGGACAGCAGTTGCCGGGTAGCCGTTGCATAAGCCTGGTTGAGCTGTTTACGGTCAGCATCCGTTGGGTCGGCCGAGTAGCGGGTATTCATCACCTGAATCAGCCGTTTTTCTTTGGCACTGGCGTTTGGCATTAACTCGTTCATACGAGCCAGCACAGCCGCCATATCGCCGGGCACCTTGTACGTATGGGCCGCGTTATAATACGGACCTCCCGCCAGCGCCTGCCCCCAGAAGGCCATCGGGCAGGCAGGGTCCAGCCGGGCAGCTTCTTTAAACGAAGCCATCGCTTCCTTCATGTGGTAGCTGTAGTACATGGACAGGCCCTGGTTGAAATAAAACTGAGCGCTGTCCTGCGTGGTCGTTATCGGGTAGGAATAATTTCCCCAGCCAGGAAGCGCAGCGATGAACTTACCGCTTTCCATCTGATTAACGGATCCCCCCACTCCAGTCCCGCAAACGGGTATTATCTCCTCTGTTTCCAGAACTGGACTACGCGCCGAATTAAGCAGCAGGCATGTCGCTGCTGCCAGTAACGTTACCGGGAATCCTTTTTGACGCTTCATATCAACCCAAGTTTGTCATTTAAATACAATCTGTCACAAACGCATCCAGCGATCAAGATACACAGCAGCCACAGAAAAGCGGCAGTTTTTTTTCTCAGGGTAACACACGGTAAAGCTAAATCACGGTACGTAATCGGGATCGGGGTTTGACGTGATACGGAACGTAACTCACCGAAAAGATAGCCTGAACGAGCGACAAATCGCGCAGAAACCGCTTTCCTAAAGCCGGACGCTACGTAATAAAAAGTTATCATTTCAGACGCTAAGAGTCTGCCCGAAAAAGAGCAACTTCGTACCGATTTTATAACTTAATTAATCATGCGTAAACTCGTACTTAGTGGCGTTACGCTGTGCCTGGCAGCCCAGCTTTCGACCGCCCAGATCAAACTTCCGTCACCCAGCCCCAATGCTACTGTTATGCAAACGGTAGGCACCACGGATTTAACCGTCAAGTACTCGCGTCCTGGTCTGAAAGGCCGTACGCCCTTCTCGGGTGACTTTGTTCCCGCCGGAAAAATATGGCGGACGGGTGCGAACCAGGCTACGGCATTCACTACGTCAACGGACCTGATGGTTAATGGTAAGACACTGCCCGCCGGAACGTATGCGGTCATGTCAATTCCGACCCAGGATAAATTTACGCTGATCTTCAACAAGGACATGAGCGTAACGGAGCAGACTTACAAACAGGATCAGGACGCCCTGCGCGTCGACATTACGCCGGCTCCGGGAACGGAGAAAACCGAATCCTTTACCATTGATTTCAGCGACGTAACCGACAGCACGGCCAATATGAACTTCAAATGGGATGAGGCCAAAGCCACCGCGAACCTAGCCGTGGACGTCAACAAAAACGCGGCCGCAAACGTCGACAAAGCTGTTTCTGATAAGCCTGAGGATGCGGCCGTTTTACAGGCGGCTGCCAGCTACAACCTGTCGAAAGGACGCAATCTGGACCAGGCACTAACCTGGATTGACAAATCGATTGCTCAGAAAGAAACGTACCGGAACCTGTTCGTTAAGTCGCAGATTTTAGGTAAGCAGGGAAAATACGCCGAAGCACTACCCGTTGCGCAGAAAGCGCTGACAATGGGCCAGTCGTCTAACGATGCGGTTTTCCCGTTCTTCAAAGATGGTATTGAAAAGAGCATCGCAGAGTACAACAGCAAGATGCCGGCTCCCGCTACGAAGAAAGGCAAAAAGAAAGCGTAGTTAAGACGTAAGCGCAAAGACTCAAGAAAAAAGGCTGACCGAAGGCGTTTGTCTACGGTCAGCCTTTTTTGTATTGTCTGTATATCCTCGGTCTTTTTTCTTTCATCTAATTTCTCACGTCTTCCTGCTTCCCCGTCACCCCCTGCAACACCCAGGCGAACAAAACGACGAGCAGACAGCCGATAACGTTCAGCCACAGGAAGGCCGTCAGGTCAAAGTACCAGCTCAGCACGACAAATACCTCAGCCAGTAGCGTCGCCCAGAACGTAGCGCGCCCACCGATGGATTTGACGTAAAACGCGACGACGAACACCCCCAGAATGACCCCATAAAACAGCGATCCCAGGATGTTGACGGCTTCGATCATGCTGCCGAGCCGGTTGGCAAACTGTGCGACCACAATACAGAAAATACCCCAGCCGACCGTAGCCCAGCGCGACGCCATCAGGTAATGAGCGTCGGAATCCGATGGTCGGATCAGTCGTTTGTACACGTCCACAACGCTCGTCGAGGCCAATGAGCTGTAGGCCGAGGCAATCGAGCCCATCGAAGCACTAAAGATCACCGCGATCAACAGGCCAATCATACCGTGCGGCAGGTAGTCCAGCACAAAGCGCAGAAACACGTAATTGCCATCGTTGGTATCAGCGGCCGGGTTGTTCTTTTTAACCAGATCAACAATGCTTGTTTTCACCGTTTTCAAAGCCTCATCCGTTTCCTTGAGCGTATTTGCCGCCGTTTCCTGGGCGACTTCGTCACGGGTCTGAATAGCAGCCTGCATATCAACTACGGCCCGCTGGCGTTGCGCGGCCAGGTTCTGGTGCTTGATTTCGGCAAGCTGGTATTCTTTGGCGTAGGGGCTCGTTTTCAGCAGTTCTGTTTCCTGCGTATTAAAAAACGCCGGTGCCGGATTAAACTGATAAAATACGAACACCAGTACCCCGACCAGCACGATCAGAAACTGCATGGGTACTTTCAGAAGCCCGTTCATCAGTAAGCCCAGCCGACTTTGCCCGATGGACTGCCCCGTCAGGTAACGCCCCACCTGCGACTGGTCGGTGCCGAAATAGGACAGTTGCAAAAAGAAGCCACCAATCAGACCGGACCAGATATTATAGCGACTACTGGGGTCGAATTTTAAATCGATCAGATTCATTCGGCCCGCTTTTCCCGCCACGTGGAGCGCGTCGACAAAGCCAACATCGCTGGGCAGCAGTTTTACCGTTAGGTAGCCCGCCAGCCCCATCGCGAACGTAACGACCAGCATCTGTTGCAGGTGAGTGTAGGAAATCGCTTTGGTGCCGCCTACCACGCTGTAGACCAGCACCAGCCCCCCCATAATCAGGTTGGTCCAGTAGATGTTCCAGCCCAGAATGGTTGACAGGATAATGGCCGGTGCGTAGATCGATAAGCCCGTCGATAGCCCCCGTTGTAGCAGAAATAGCCCCGCGGTGAGCGTGCGAACCCTGGTATCGAAGCGGTTTTCGAGAAACTCGTAGGCCGTGAATACCCGGAGTTTGTGAAAGATCGGCACGAACGTAACCGAGAGGACAACCATCGCCAGCGGCAGGCCAAAATAGAACTGCACGAACCGCATCCCGTCGGCAAAACCCTGTCCTGGTGCCGACAAAAACGTAATGGCACTGGCCTGCGTCGCCATCACCGACAACCCGACGTGGTACCACGGCAGCGACTGACCGGCCAGCAGGTAATCGTCCATGCTCCGACTCCCCCGGCTTCGAACCATCCCGTACGTAATGATCCCCAGCAGTGTCACTACCAGCACGCCCCAATCCAGTCCACTCATGATAACCAGCGCATTAGAACGTAAAACAGGATCATCTCGACTACCAGCGCACCAACCACAATGGCGTAGAGCTGGGGCCAGGAGCGAACAAATGGCGGTAGATCGTTAGGCTGATCGGGCATGAAATAGGAAGGGTTTGTCTGATTACAACGGCGAAAGTACGGCAAATCGGTGTACCAGCCTGGAACAATCCCCCGGAAGAATTACTTGCTGATGCGCAGGTGGTAACTGGCGAAGGGAACAAAGATGGCTGTTGTTTCTATGTTAGGACCAAAAAACAACGGTAAATACGCTGCCAGGTCAAAAGCATGGCGGCTCCGGTCAAAACGAATACCACCCGACAGGGCAGTAGCAACACCGTTGACATTGCTCTCAAACAGGATCAAGTTCTCGCTGATGAATGTTAGCCTGGGGCTTACCTTCCGCACCAGCCCGAACGAGCCGACAATGTTACGGGAAAGACTACCATTCGATATGCTCCAGCCCAGTCCGTAGGTTGCATTATTCTGCCGGTCGCCAGCGGTGACCAGTCCCTGTACATAACCAATACCGCCGAACCCACCGTCCAGAAACAGGCGGGGGAATCGTATGGCAGCGTATTGAGCATTAATCCCCAGCCGGACCCGTTGCCCTACGGGAAACGATAACTTGGTATTAAAGCTGAACAAATTGGTAGGCAGGAACGTATAAAACGTTGTTCCCACGCTCCAGTTGTCGGTGATGCCATATTCAAACTGACTCGCGTACAGCATGTAATTGCGGAAGTATAATTTACTTCGTTCGGCGGAGTAAGCCGTTGGCAGTATCCGCATCGTTTGCGGGAAACTATTAGGAAACGTTTCGCTCTTAGCCTGAGCACCTACCCGCTCCATACGAACAATCTGATCCGATTTCAGCGTGATTGTCCCCACATTCTTCGTCCGAATAATGGCTTCCGTACTGTCCTGCCGGATCAGCTCACCCCGTAACTGTGTGCCGTCTTTTAATAAAATTGAATAGGTCTGTTTTTCGGTCGGTGTCGACGGGCGCTGCTGGTAATAGTCGTCCTGCGCACGAACCAGTAACGGCAACACAACGCAGATGGCTACGAGAAGGTATTTCATGTGGATGATGGGGAAGCGTTCTATTTGTTGCCAATCAACAGATTATACCTGAAATACGGAAAGATTCGTACGGCTTTGTTTTCGTAGAGGTAAGGTTTGGCATAGATATAACTGAACACGCCCATATCGAATGCATGACGCCGACGATCAAGGCGCACGGCCAGAGAAGACGTCACCCGTTCGTTATCGTAATGATAATAGGATGCCCCCAGGTTAACCCGGTTATCACTGATGAGCGTCAGTCCCGGCGACAGCTGCTGCATAATGCCCACCGTCAGAAACTTCTGAGTCGGCAGCCGAACGGGGACAAATCGAGGATCGTACGGATAATAGGACGACAGCCAGGGCTGCGGGTACGGGTACATGTAACCGATAATACGTTCCTTGCCCGGCAAGGCCACGCCGAATCCCAGCGTTACGTTGTGCTGGCGGCTACCAATCGTCGTCAGGCCATGAAGCGTAAGAACCCCTTTTCTGGTCGGGTATACTTTTATATCATCGGCCTGATAACGGGCATTCAATCCCAGTCTGACGTATTGCCCAATGGGTACGCTGAGTTTGGTAAATAGCTGAGGACTGAAGTCAGAATACGTCCCCGTACCCAGGTAATTATCCTGGTTGATCAGGTACGGAACTGGTGCTACAAAACTCGCGCCCACGCTCCAGAACCGCGTTATCCCGTAATCGAACTCGTTCAGCAACAGCCAGGTATTGCGGTAGTAAAAGCGGCCTTTTTCAGCATTATACGCCGTCAGACCTGATAGCAACCAGGGCGAGAAATGATTCGTAAAAACCTGACCGGAGCTGGCGGTAGACGTTGGCGATAACGTCTCCGTGCGGAGGAGCAGTTCTGGTTCGAAATAGGTCAACTGCCCGTTCCGTTTGCGCACCGTGATCATCGTACTATCCCGTCGAACAAACGTACCTTCTATACGCGAACTGTCGCGAAAGAAAAAAACGGTGTACGACGAGCCAACTGGTCCGGCCATTTTCGGAGGGCGATCGGCGGTGATCCGGCTGACCTGATCCGATTCGATGAACGTCATGGTATTACCCCGCTGCTGCACGGTAATCAGGCTGCTGTCCTGCCGGATGATTTTCCCCCGCACTACCGTACCGTCGCGCATAATCAGGTACGACTGTTTTCGCTGGGTATCCTCAGGGCTGATTTGAACACGCTGCGCCCACAGCAGCGTCGGGCTTATCAACAATAAAAATAGAACTGTTTTCATCGGGAAGGGTGTTAGAAATCTGATGAGCAAGATTGAAAATTCCGTCATACAAGCGATAACGCACCGGCAATTATTTTTCCAGCATGTAGCACAGACCTCAGATTTCCCGCTGGCGTTGGAAATTGCCCGGGCCGAAGGTGTATATCTTTATTCTACGGACCAGACCACGCGCTACATGGACCTTATTTCGGGTATTGGCGTTAGCAACGTTGGTCACCGCCACCCGAACGTATTGGCCGCCATTCAAAACCAGCTGGACAAATACCTGCACCTGATGGTGTACGGCGAATACGTACAGACACCGCAGACGGAACTAGCCCACGCGCTGGCACAAACCCTCCCCGATAACCTGGACACCGTTTATTTCACGAACTCAGGCACGGAAGCAGTAGAAGGCGCGATGAAGGTCGCCAAGCGCTACACGAGACGTAGTGAACTTATCAGTTGTTTCAATTCCTACCACGGCTCAACGCAGGGGGCGCTCTCCCTCTCCGGCGACGAAAACTTCAAACGAAACTACCGCCCTCTGCTCCCCGACGTTCGGCACATCCGCCACGGGGCCATGGACGATTTAGCGCAGATTACCACCCGCACAGCTGCTGTCATTATGGAAGTGGTTGGTGGCGAGTCGGGCGTACGGGTTCCTAGTGCAGCCTATTTACAGGCAGTACGCCAGCGGTGCACGGAGGTAGGTGCGCTATTGATCTTCGACGAGATTCAAACGGGATTCGGACGAACGGGGACGTTCTGGGCCTTTGAGGGATTCAACACCGTACCCGATATTCTGCTGTGCGCGAAAGGCATGGGGGGCGGTATGCCCATCGGCGCATTCATCAGTTCAGCGGAGATTATGAGCGTGTTCCGCAACAATCCCATTCTGGGGCATATCACTACGTTTGGCGGGCATCCGGTTTCCTGCGCGGCCTCGCTGGCTACGTTACGTACCATCCGCGAACAGGGCCTACACGAACAGGCCGAAGCCAAAGGCCAGCTGTTTAAACAACTACTTCAGCATCCTGCGATAAAGGAAGTACGCGGCAAAGGATTGATGCTAGCGGTCGAATTTGACTCATTCGACGTACTGAAACCCGTTATTGACCGGGCCATCGAGAACGGTGTCATCACCGACTGGTTCTTATTTTGCGATAATTCCATGCGTATTGCCCCTCCTCTGATTATTACGGACGAGCAGATTCGGGAAGCATGCGTCATTCTTCTGGAAGCAGTCGATTACGTAACGGCTTAGAGTGTGTTGGGGAATCTAAAAAGCTGGTAGTCAGGTCAACTTTGTAGCGACCAAGCAACAAAAGCA